>NZ_KI911360.1:0-27490 GCF_000514195.1 Pseudomonas sp. URIL14HWK12:I6 | reverse complement strand
CCACAGTTGGATTGGGTGTGGGCTGTTGGAGGTGGGTCGGCTGGGTGATTGCTATCGCTGGCAAGCCAGCTCTCACAGTTGGATTGGGTGCGGGCAGTTGGAGGCTGGTCGGCTCGTAGGCCGCCTTCGCTGGCAGGCCAGCTCCCACAGGGAGCTAAAGCCAAGCGCATGCTTTTCACCACTCAAATGGCCGAGTGTCAGCTCGCCGAAAGCTCTTGATCTTGCCGTGCCGGCCCCATCGGCAGGCTGAGTGAAGGGGTTTATCCGGGGGTGGGAGCGCAGCGACCGTTCGACGAAGTCGAACACATCGAGAGGAGGTGCAGCGAAGCAAACCGGAGGCGATGCCCCCCGGATGAATCCCGTAACGAAGGAACCCGAGCCTAGGCGAGGGCCGTACGCCGGGGCCAAGCCTTTTGCTTACTTTTCGGCGTCTGGAAAAGTGAGTCGCTGTAAGAGCGAAACCATAAGAAGCCGTTACCGCAGAAACGGATATGTACTCGGTAACCCAAAAGAACGCAGCGCTCGCCAGCCCCCAATCACCCCTTGTCAGCCTTCCCCGCCGCCGCCGCAAACTTCGCCAACCGCACATCCAGATGCCGCGGCCGCCGCCCATGATCCTCTGCCCGCTCCTTGCGCCGAATCGCATTACGCACCATCAACGACCCCAGATACCGAATCGGCTCCGGCGGAAAATACCCCAGCGGCCCGTTCACCAACGGCGAACGTGTCCAAGGGTTATCAAGCCCCTGCACCAACGAGGCAAGAATCTGCCCGCCCATGTGACACGGCCCGACGCCACTGCCGGAATAACCAAAGCCATAAAACACATTGCCACTGGCACTCATCTGCCCGAAAAACGGCAACCCGGTGACCGAGCGATCCGACGGCCCGTTCCACGTCGCGTCGATCTTTACATCGGCAAACGCCGGGAAGAAGTTGCCGAGACTGCGTTTGAGCAACCCAGCATATGGCGAAGGCTGATCGAACACCGGCAGCATCCGCCCGCCAAACGCGAAAGTATTCCCCCCCTTACCAAGCATGATCCGGCCGTCCGGCGTGTTGTGGTAGTAGTGCACGAAAATCCGCGAATCGAGCACCGTGACACCGCTGGTCAAACCGATGTCCTGCAGCAGATCCGGGCGCGGCTCGGTGATCAGCATGTCGCTGGAGACAATCGCCACGCTGCGTTCGAACTGCGGGAACGCCCGGGCCATCCACGCGTTCATCGCCAGCACCACGCGGTCTGCAATCACGCTACCGCCAGCGGTGTGAATTCGCGCCGGACGGCCCTCCTCCAGGCCTGTCATCGCGGTGTTCTCGTGGATCTTCACGCCCAGTTGTAACGCCACCCGACGCAGCCCGCGCACCAGTTTGCCCGGCTGCACACTGGCCGCCGCTGGCGAGAACCAGCCTTCCAGATGCTTGCTGGAACCGGCCATGCGCTGCACATCGGCCACCGGGCGTTGGGTAAAGGAGTTGATGCCGTTACGCTCCAGCGCCGCGATCACGGCGTCGGTCGAACCGACCTGCGCCTTGTTGGTGGCGGTGTACAGCGTGCCGTCGAGGCGGTAATCGGCATCGACGCCGTACTGTTCGCAGAACTCGCCAATGGCGTGGATGCTGCGCTCGGATTCCTTGACCAGACGCACTGCCTCCTCGACACCGAACAGGCGCTCGAGGGTGAAATACTTGGCCGACCACGACAACGCACACCCACCGTTGCGCCCACTGGCACCGGCGCCGCAGATGTCGGCTTCGATCAGCAGCACATCGAGTTCCGGGTTCTGCTGCTTGAGCATGATCGCCGTCCACAACCCGGTGTAGCCGCCGCCGACGATGCACACGTCGGTGCGCACTTCGCCTTGCAGCGACGAGCACGTCGCGGATGGATCGGCCTGCAAGGCCTGTTCGAGCCAAAACGGTCGCATAGGATTCTCCAGTCAGATGGCCACGACACAGCCTGCCGCGAGCGCCGCAGCAGGCCGCAGGGCAAGGGTTTTCAGTTACGCAGGGGTTTGATGGTCAGTGGGCAATTGGGAATGGCCGCGCGCGGTTCCATCACCCCGACCGGGCGGCTGTTCCAGTGCGGAATCAGCACCAGCGCCGAGAACAAAGCGCAGCCTGCGAAGACGATGAACACCGTCACCGAATCGAAGTAACCCGGCAGCAATCCGCCGAGCACCGCGCCGACCGAGCCGCAACCGTTGACGAAGCCGGCCGCCGTGGCGCCGGCCTTGGCCTTGCCAAAGTCAATGGCGGCCGCGCCGCTGATCATCGAATCCGGCCCGTACAGGGTCAGGCCCATGACAAACAGCAACGCCACCACCAGCATCACGCTGCCGGTGTGCAACGCGCCCATGAACAGCGCCAACGTTACGGTCAGTGCCAGCAGACTGAGGACGCAGGCCGGCATGCGCCGGGCGCCGAACAGTTTGTCCGAGGCCAGACCGATCATGATCGGCCCGAGCAGACCGGCCAGTTCGAATGAGGTGGGAATGATCGCCGCGCCGACCTTGCCGACACTTGGCATCTGCTCAAAGACGATCACCGGGCCCCACAACAGAATCGCGTAACGCGCCGGTTTCAACATGAAATACGCGAGGCCCAGCACCAGCACCGTGCGGTTGCGCAGGATTTCCTTCAACGGCTCCCAGACGCTGAGCTTGCTGTTGGCTTCGGTTTCCGCGGCACTGAGTTCCGGCTCTGGCTCTACCGCCGGCAGGCCGACATCTTCCGGTTTGTTGCGCTGAAAAATGAAGAACAACAGCGCCACCACCGCGACCACTGCCGCGCTGGAAATGAACGCCGCGTGCCAGGTGCCCATCAGCGTATACGCCCACCAGCCGGCGAACGGCGAGGCCACCAGACCGCCAAACGCATAGCAGGAGCTCCACAATCCGAGCACCCGCCCACGCTGCTGCGCCGGGAAGAAACTCCCAAGGTTTTTACACAATCCCGACCAGCCGGTGGACTGCGCCAGCCCCTGGATCAGCATGCACGTGGCGAAGATCGGCAAGGTCGCGAAACTGCCCATCACCAATGCCGCGCCAGCAGAAATCAGCAGCCCGCCAAGCACCACGACCCTCGGGCCGAAACGGTCGGCAAGCATGCCCCAGGTGAATTGGCCGATGGCGTAGGCCGCCAGATAGATCGCATCGAGGTTGGCCATGGCCATCTTGTCGAGCATGAAGGTCGGGTCTTCGGCGATGCCCAGTTTGGCCACCGAAAACGCTTTGCGGGTGAAGTAGAAAGCGGCGTACGCGAGCCAGGTGACAGCGAAAATCTGCATGCGCCAACGCGCAATGGTGCCGATGTGCTTGTTCATTGTGGTTCTGACCTCAGGGAGTGAGTGTGCCGGCAGAATCGTTAAGTAAACGCCTGTGTTTTTTATTGTTGAGCACTGCGCCAGCGCCCCATCCCTGATGGCGATAGCGGTCAGATGAGTCCTGTTGTTGCACGCACAGGCTCATCGCCGACGCTGCTGTCCGAGCGGACAGTCAGCGCTGGCGTGAGCGGATCAAAGCAATTACTGTTTAATAAATAAAATCGATTTATCGTATTTCACACATAAGCTCAGCTTGTTACTGGAGGCTGCATGTCGGTGTCCCACGCCCAGCTCAAAGCCTTCCACGCCGTGGCCGTCCATGGAAGCTTCACCAAAGCCGCCGAACGGCTTTTTCTCACGCAACCGGCGATTTCCGACCAGGTGCGCAAACTCGAAGAGCGTTTTGGTGTGTTGCTGTTCCATCGCAACAAGCGTTCGGTGCGCCTGACCGATCTCGGTGAGCGGCTGCTGGCGATCACTCAGCGGCTGTTTGTGATCGAGGCTGAAGCCCAGGAACTGCTGCAGGAATCCCAGGCGTTGCAGACTGGCAGCCTGATTCTCGCAGTGGACGCACCGATACACGTGCTGCCGCAAATCGCGCGGTTCTGCGAGCGGTATCCGGGGATCAGCGTGAAGATCGAGACCGGTAACACCGATGAATCGCTGTTTCGCCTGTTCAACTATCAGGCCGATCTGGCGCTGCTCGGGCGTGACGTCAGCGATGAACGTCTGCTGTGCGTGCCGCTGCGTAACGACCCGATGGTGGCGTTCGTTTCGCGCCATCACCCGTGGGCCGAGCGCGAGTCGATCTGTCTGGCCGATCTGGACGACACGCCGCTGGTGCTGCGCGAGCACGGCTCGGTAACCCGCCAGACTCTGGAAGAAGAAATGGCCCGCGCCGGTTTTCGCATTCGTCCGGCGATTCAGGTCGAGGGCCGGGAAGCCGCGCGCGAGGCGGTGGTGGTGGGGATCGGTGTGGGGGTGGTGTCGGCGGCGGAGTTTGGCGCGGATTCGCGGGTGTGTGCGTTGCCGATCACCGATTGCACCCGGCGCTTGACCGAGACACTGGTGTGCTTGCGCGAGCAGAGTTCGCGGCGGGTGGTGGCGACATTTCTCGAGATGGTGCGCGAGAGTCTTGGGTAAACCGGTCTGGTCCCTTCGCGAGCAGGCTCGCTCCCACAGTTGAAATGCATTCCAATGTGGGAGCGAGCCTGCTCGCGAAGGACGCACCACGGTGTATCAGCCTGGCGCCAGACCGAAGAACGCCTGAATCAGGCGTAACTCCCGCCGCCGCTCCATGCAGCCAATCATGTGCCGATTGACCAGCCCGTCGCCGACAATCGGAATCGCCACCACCCGCGGGTCATGGCTGACCTCCACCGAAGACACCACACCCACCCCCAGCTCCGCCGCCACTGCTTCGGTCACCGCCTCACGGCTGTCCAGTTCCAGCAACACTCGCGGAATGACCGCCGCCTGCGCACACGCCTGATCAAAGGTGCGCCGGGTGATCGAACTCGGCTCGCGCAACACCATGATCACCTGATCCAGCTCCTTGAGCTTCACTTCGCCGGCACGCTGCGCCCACGCATGCGCCGCCGGCACCAGCGCACAGATCCGCGATTCGCTCAACGCTTGCAGATGGAGGCCCTTGCGCGGTTCGACCTCGGTCAGCACCGCCACGTCCGCATGCTCGGACAACAGCGCGGCGAGGGTTTCCTGCGCATTGCCCAGACGCAGGTTCACCGTGATTCCGGGATAGCGTGCGCGCAGGCTGGCGAGCATCGGCATGACCATGTGCGGGCCGTCCGCCGCCACTTCCAGACGCCCGGTGAGCAATTGGCGGTTGGCTTCGAGCAGGGTCTGCGCTTCTTCAGCCAGACCGAACATCGCGCGGGTGATCGCCGCCAGTTTGGTGCCCTCCTCGGTCAGTTCCACCCGGCGTGCGGTGCGACGCAACAAGGTGATCTGGTAGTGCTCCTCCAGCGCCTTGATGTGTCCGGTGACCGCCGGCTGACTGATGAACAGGCGCGCGGCGGCGCGGGTGAAGCTGCCTTCCCGGGCCACAGCGTCGAAGGCGCGCAGCTGGAACAGATTCATGGATAACCCTCACTGATGGCTGGCATAACAACAAACAATTTGATTGATAGACCGCCGAATTGCAACGTATGCCCCGTAGCTTCATCCCACAGCGCTATCGCGAGGACACACGAATGAGTACTGCCGCACCCATCCTGCTCACTCCCGGCCCGTTGACCACGTCGGCCCGCACCCGCCAGGCAATGATGATCGACTGGGGGTCATGGGATGACCGCTTCAATCAACTGACCGCCGGCCTCTGCGAGCAATTGCTGGCGATCCTCAATGGCGCCGCCACTCACCACTGCGTGCCTTTGCAAGGCAGCGGCACCTTCGCTGTCGAAGCGGCCATCGGCACGCTGGTGCCGCGTGACGGCAAGGTGCTGGTGCTGATCAATGGTGCCTACGGCAAACGTCTGGCGAAGATCTGCGAAGTGCTCGGCCGCTCGTACAGCACCTTCGAAACCGCCGAAGACGAACCGACCACCGCCGCTGACGTCGACCGCCTGCTGCGCGCCGATGGCGACATCACGCACGTCGCGTTGATCCACTGCGAAACCAGCACCGGCATCCTCAACCCGCTGCCAGAGATTGCCGACGTTGTTGCGCAGCACGGCAAGCGCCTGATCATCGACGCCATGAGCTCGTTTGGCGCGTTGCCGGTGGATGCGCAAAAAGTCCCGTTCGATGCGCTGATCGCCGCCTCGGGCAAGTGCCTGGAAGGCGTGCCGGGAATGGGTTTTGTCTTCGCGCGCAAGGAATCACTGGCAGCAGCGGCCGGCAACTCGCATTCGCTGGCGATGGACCTGTATGACCAGCACACGTATATGCAGAAGACCGGTCAGTGGCGTTTCACCCCGCCGACCCACGTGGTCGCGGCGCTGCATGAAGCGCTGCTGCAATACAACGAAGAAGGTGGCCTGCCCGCTCGCCATGCGCGCTACGCCGCCAACTGTCAGGCGCTGATGGAAGAGATGGGCAAGCTCGGCCTGCGCAGCTTCCTGCCGGCAGCGATCCAGGCCCCGATCATCGCCACCTTCCATGCCCCGCAAGATCCGCGCTACCAGTTCAAGGACTTCTACGAACGGGTCAAGGCCAAGGGTTACATCCTCTACCCCGGCAAACTGACCCAGGTCGAAACCTTCCGCGTCGGCTGCATCGGCCACGTCAACCCGGACGAAATGCGCCAGGCCGTGGCGGCAGTGGGAGAAGTGCTGCGCGAGATGGAAGTCCTCGATATCTGAAACACCACTAATCCCCTGTGGGAGCGGGCTTGCTCGCGAAGGCGGAGTGTCAGCCGCCATCAATGTTGAATGTGCCGCCGCATTCGCGAGCAAGCCCGCTCCCACAGTTTTGAACCGTATTGCCAACTCAGGAATTGATTGCCATGAACTACACCAACCCAAGCAAGCTGCAAGCCGCGATCCTCGACTGGGCCGGCACCGTGGTCGATTTCGGCTCGTTCGCACCGACGCAGATCTTCGTCGAAGCCTTCGCCGAGTTCGACGTTCAGGTGTCCATCGAAGAAGCCCGTGGCCCGATGGGCATGGGCAAGTGGGATCACATTCGTACCCTGTGCGATCAGCCGCAGGTCGCCGAGCGTTATCGCAAAGCGTTCGGCCGCACCCCGACCGACGATGACGTGACCGCGATCTACAACCGCTTCATGCCGCTGCAGATCGAGAAGATCGCCGAGCACTCGGCGCTGATTCCCGGCGCACTGGAAACCATCGCCAACCTGCGCCAGCAAGGGATCAAGATCGGTTCCTGCTCCGGCTACCCGAAACAGGTGATGGACAAGGTCGTGGCGCTGGCCGCTACCAACGGCTACGTCGCCGACCACGTAGTCGCCACCGACGAAGTGCCGAACGGTCGGCCATGGCCGGCTCAGGCCCTGGCCAACGTGATCGCCCTGGGCATCGACGACGTCGGCGCCTGCGTGAAGATCGACGACACCGTACCGGGCATCCTCGAAGGTCGTCGCGCCGGAATGTGGACCGTGGCGCTGATCTGCTCGGGCAACGCACTGGGCCTGGACTACGCCGGCTACCGGGCGCTGGGCAGCGATGAACTGGCCAGCGAACGCAAACGCATCCACGCGCTGTTCGCCGATTCGCGTCCGCACTACATGATCGACACCATCAGCGACCTGCCGGAAGTGATTGCCGACATCAACAAGCGTCTGGCCAACGGTGAGATGCCGCAATCGAGCTGATTGCGCGTTTGATCAAACAATAGAAAACGCCAGGGTCTTCGCGACACTGGCGTTTTTTTTGGCTAAAGCCCTGACTCAGCGCAGTAAAACTCCGATCAGCCTCAGGCAAATCTGCCAAAGGGGATTACAGTTAAAGCATGCCGTCGCACAAGAACGGCACGTGGCGATCCTGATCTGTGAGGAAACACCGTATGCCGTGGACAAGTTCCGAATCCCGCTACAGCACCGTGTCCGTGCTGCTGCACTGGCTGATGCTGGTCCTGTTGATCCTGGTGTATGCCAGCATGGAGTTGCGCGGGATTTTTCCCAAAGGCAGTGGCGGTCGCACGCTGATCCGCGAAGTGCATTACATGCTCGGCCTGACCGTGTTCGTGCTGGTGTGGTTTCGTCTGGTAGCGCGCAGCATCGGCCCGGCACCGAAAATCTTCCCGGCCTCGCCGCAGTGGCAAACCCTGCTGGCGCGGGTGATGCACTGGCTGTTGTACCTGTTCATGATCAGCATGCCGATTCTTGGCTGGCTGATTACCAGCGCCGAGGGGCATCAGGTGATGTTCTACGGTTTCGATCTGCCATTGCTGGTGAGCGAGGACAAAGCGTTCGCCAAACAAGTTGAAGGCTGGCACGTGCTGATTGCCACCGCAGGTTACTGGCTGATCGGTCTGCATGCCTTGGCGGGGCTTTATCACCATTATGTGGTGGGCGATAACACGTTGCTGCGGATGATGCCCAAGCGCGGTTGAACACCAACTCGGTAAATTTCCCCTGTGGCGAGGGTGCTTGCTCCCGCTGGGCTGCGCAGCAGACCTGAATCCTGAAAATCTGGACTGTCAGGCAAACTGTATTCGCTGAATCGACGACGGCTGCGCCGCCGAGCGGGAGCAAGCTCCCTCGCCACAGAAGTTCAACTGTAGGAAGTGAATCCGCGGCGCCCCTGCAAACCGCCGGTATGAACAAAGATCAACCGGGTGCCTGGCTCAAATCTGCCGGCCTCAATCTGCTCCTTGAGCATCAACAAAGCCTTGCCGGTATACAGCGGCTCCAACGGAACGCCGCTACTGCGCTCAGTGCTCTCGATGAACTCAAGCAACACCGGATCAACCTTGGCAAAACCACCCCGGCTCGCGTCGAACAATGCGTAATTCGTCATTGCCATATCCGTCTCCCGAACGATCGCCTCCACCTGCGCCGCCACGCCATGATCCTCCGGCACCGCCAGCGCGCCGTACACCGCACGCTCTCCCGCCTCGGCGAGTACCAACCCTGCCAGAGTCGTCCCGGTGCCGCACGCCAGCCACCAGCCGTGGAAATCGCTCCAGCCCAGATTGTTCAGTTGCGTGATCACCTGCTCCTTGAGCGCTTTGCAGCCTAAGGCACCGGCCAATCCGCCGCCACCCTCTGGCACTGCGTGCAGATTCGGGAACTGCGCCTGCCAAGGCTCCCAGAATCCGGGCTCATGCCGCGCCCGATAGCCACCGTAACCGAGCCAGTGCAGTTGCATGCCGAACGCCTGCAGGTCCTCAACCGTGGGCGTCTGCTGTGGATGGCCACGCAACAGCCCAACGGTTTCGAAACCCAGACGCTTGCCAGCCGCCGCCAGCGCATGCAGATGATTGGAATGTGCGCCACCAAGGCTGATGATGCCCTGCGCGCCGGCGCGGTCGGCAGCTTTGAGGTGTTCGGTGAGTTTGAACCATTTGTTGCCGCTGATCAGCGGGTCGGTCTGGTCGAGGCGCAGGATGGCGACCTCGATTCCGGCGTTGGTGAGCCAGTCGAGTTGAAGCAATTCGAGGGGGGCTTGGGGTAGCCAGTTGGCGGGAGGAAGAAGCATGGGCGACTGATCATTCGAGGCAGAGCCGGCATTCTAGTCGCTCACAGGACGCCATCGCGAGCAGGCTCACTCCTACAGGATCCGCGGCATGCATAAATTCTGCGAACACCACAAATCTACTGTGGGAGCGGGCTTGCTCGCGAATGCGGTCTGTCAGTCATTGGATAGTTCAACTGACACGACGCCTTCGCGAGCAAGCCCGCTCCCACATTGGAGATTTGTGGGGCTTAGAGTTCAGCAGCCAGACGCGAACCCTGGTTGATCGCCCGCTTGGCATCCAGCTCGGCCGCCACATCAGCGCCGCCGATCAGGTGCACACTCTGCCCCGCTGCGACCAGACCGTCCTGCAGATCCCGCAGTGGATCCTGACCGGCGCAGATCACGATGTTGTCCACCGCCAGCACTTGCGGCTCGCCGGTTTCGCCAATGCGGATGTGCAGGCCTTCGTCGTCGATCTTCAGGTATTCGACGCTATTGAGCATCTGCACCTGCTTGTTCTTCAGACCGGTGCGGTGAATCCAGCCGGTGGTCTTGCCCAGACCATCACCGACCTTGGTTTTCTTGCGCTGCAACAGGAACACTTCGCGAGCCGGCGCGTGCGGCGCTGCTTTGATCCCGGCCACGCCACCACGGGCTTCCAGATGGGTGTCGATGCCCCACTCTTTCCAGAACGCGGTGCGATCGAGACTGGTGGCCACGCCTTCGTGCACAAGGAATTCCGAGACATCGAAACCGATGCCGCCCGCGCCAATCACCGCGACACGCTTGCCCACCGGTTTGCGCTCGAGGATCACGTCCAGGTAGCTCAGCACCTTGGCATTCTCGACGCCCGGAATCGCCGGCACACGCGGCGCGATGCCGGTGGCGAGGATGATTTCGTCGTAACCGCCCTCGACCAGCTTCGCCACGTCGACACGGGTGTTCAGGCACACCTCGACATTCGTGGTCTGCAGCTTGCGCTTGAAGTAGCGCAGGGTTTCGAAGAATTCTTCCTTGCCCGGCACGCGCTTGGCGATGTTGAACTGGCCGCCAATCTCGCTGGCCGAATCGAACAACGTCACCTGATGGCCACGCTCGGCGGCCACGGTCGCGGCGGACAGACCGGCAGGCCCGGCACCGACCACGGCAATCTTCTTGATCTGTTGCACCGGCAAATAGTTGAGCTCGGTTTCATGGCAGGCACGCGGGTTGACCAGGCAACTGGTGAGTTTGCCGCCGAAGGTGTGATCGAGGCACGCCTGGTTGCAGCCGATGCAGGTGTTGATTTCGTCGGCGCGGCCTTCTGCGGCTTTGTTGACGAAGTCCGGATCGGCGAGGAACGGCCGTGCCATCGAGACCATGTCGGCATCGCCTTCAGCGAGGATCTGCTCGGCGATTTCCGGGGTGTTGATGCGGTTGGTGGTGATCAGCGGAATGTTCACCGAACCACGCAGTTTGGCGGTGACCTTGCTGAACGCCGCGCGCGGCACCTTGGTGGCGATGGTCGGGATCCGCGCTTCGTGCCAGCCGATGCCGGTATTGATGATGGTCGCGCCGGCCTGCTCGATGGCTTTCGCCAGGGTCACAATCTCTTCCCAACTGCTGCCGCCCTCGACCAGATCGAGCATCGACAGACGGAAGATGATGATGAAGTTCGGCCCGACCGCTTCACGTACGCGGCGGACGATTTCCACCGGCAGGCGCATGCGGTTTTCATAACTGCCGCCCCAGCGGTCGGTGCGGTGGTTGGTGTGCGCGGCGAGGAACTGGTTAATGAAATAACCTTCCGAGCCCATAATTTCCACACCGTCATACTCGGCGCTCTGCGCCAGTACCGAACAGGTGACGAAATCGCTGATCTGTTTCTCGATGCCCTCCTCGTCCAGCTCTTTGGGCTTGAACGGGTTGATCGGCGCCTGAATCGCACTCGGCGCCACCTGTTTCGGGCTGTAGGCATAACGCCCGGCGTGGAGGATCTGCATGCAGATCTTGCCGCCCGCCTCGTGCACTGCGCGGGTGACGATGCGGTGCTTGAGCGCTTCTTCCTCGGTGGTCAGCTTGGCTGCGCCGGAGTACACGCTGCCCTCGTCGTTCGGGCCGATACCGCCGGTGACCATCAGGCCGACGCCGCCACGGGCACGCTCGGCGAAGTAAGCCGCCATGCGTTCGAAGCCACCCGGTTTCTCTTCAAGGCCGGTGTGCATCGAGCCCATCAGGGTGCGGTTGCGCAGCGTGGTGAATCCCAGGTCCAGCGGGGCCAACAGGTGCGGATAATGAGCGGCGGTCATCGGTAACTCCACAACGAGCGATCACGGAAATTGCGGGAGCTCTGCGTCCCCCATCAGTCATGTTCGACAGACTAAGAGTCGCACTGCTGTCACTCAATGACCGAAACTGACAACTTATTGATCCAAATGCGCAGCACCCCTTGGCAAGCGTAGGCATGCGCCCTACCCTAGTCGCCACACCCTGTACCCGGCTGTTATTGGTTTTCATGCGCAAACTTCTGTATCTGTTTTTCTCCATGGCCATCGTTGCCGCCCTGACCACCTACGCCATGTGGGCGGCAGACCGGCCGGCGGGGCATTACCTGTCGGACCTGCGCATCAAACTGGCGGTCGATCAGGGCACGCCCGCCGACCGCGGTAATCTGCTGGGCATCCAGCCGGAACTGTTTCCCACCGACTACCAAAGCCCGGAGCGCCTGCACCGCAAACTCGCGGCCTATCTGCAGCAGGCACAGGATCAGGGGCTGCTGAACGAAAAAACCGTGGTGGTACTGCCCGAGCATGTCGGCACCTGGCTGATGATCAGCGGCGAGAAAGACGAGCTCTACCAGGCGCCGACCCTCGTCGAAGCGATGAACTGGCTGGCGGCGAGCAATCCGTTGCTGTTCGCCCGCGCCTGGCTCACTGCCAAGGGCGAAAATCGGCTTGACGACGCGCATCTGCGGATGAAGTCCAAAGCCATGGCCAAGGATTACCAGACGTTATTCGGTGGTCTAGCCAAGGAATTCCACGTCACACTGGTGGCCGGCTCCATTGTCCTGCCCGAACCGAGTATTCGTGATGGCCGGCTCAAGCCCGGTAGCGGCGCGCTGTTCAACAGCAGCGTGGTATTCGGCCGTGATGGCGTGCCGCTGGGCCAGCCCCAGCGGCAGATGCACCCGATCTTCGAACAACGTGACGTGATCGGAAGCGAAGACGAGCACGCGATCAACGTGATCGAGACCCCGGCCGGGCGTCTGGGTGTGCTGATTGGCAGCGACAGCTGGTACCCCGACAACTATCGCCGACTCGACGAGCAAGGCGCGCAACTGGTGGCGGTGCCGGCCTTCGTCGTCGGTCACGACGCCTGGAATCAGCCGTGGGCCGGTTACAAGGGTTCGAGCACACCGGGGTCGGTCAGCCTCAAGCCCGGGGAAATCAGTGAGGGTCAGGCCTGGCATCGCCTGACGCTGACCGCGCAGCCGCCGAGCAGTCGCGCGATTGCTGGCATGAGTGTGTTCCTGCGCGGCCAGTTCTGGGACAAGCCCGGTTCGGGGCAAAGCTTCCTCAGCAGCAACGGTCAGCAATTCGCCGATGGCGAAGCCCGTGGCGCGCGTCTGCTGAACATCTGGTTGTAAGCCATGAAGCCGCTGCCGATGCGTCTGGGGGATCTGTCGGTAGGTTTCGTGCACAGTCTCGCTGATGCCGTGCGCAGCCATGGCGCCGATCCGCAACCGCTGCTTGAACAATACGGCCTGGATGCTGCGCGACTGGCCGAGGCCGGCGCGCGGTTGTCGATTCCGCGCTACATGCGTCTGGGGCACAGCGCGATTCAGTTGACCGGCGATCCGGCACTGGGCTTGCGCATGGGCCAGCTCAGCCGCTTGAGTCAGGCCGGGCTCGCCGGGGTCACTGCCGCGCAGGCGCCGACCGTGCGCGAGGCCGCCCGTTGTCTGATCCGCTTCGAGCCGCTGTACGGCTCCAACTATCGCGGGCAGTCGAGTTTTCACGAAGACGCTCATGGCGCGTGGCTGCGCTTCTATTCGATCAGCCCGTACAACGCCTATAACCGTTTTGTAGTGGATTCGATCATCGCCGGCTGGTTGCATCAACTGTCCAGCGTCGGTCGCGAGCCACTGCGCGCCGAGCGCATCGAGATCGAATTTGACGCGTCGGACTACCGCGACGCCTACAACGCGCTGGGCGACTGCCCGATCCAGTTCGGCGCTGAGCGCAATCAATTGCGCCTGAACCTGAACAGCCTCGCACAGCGTAATCCCGAGCACTGCCCAAGTACCTGGCGGCATCTGCTGCAATTGTGTGAACGAGAACTGGAGCAATTGACCCGCACCCGCAGCCTGCGTGAACGCATCACTCAGCTGTTGGGGCCGTTGCTCAATGGTGGCCGGGAACCCGACCTGGAAGAAGTGGCGGCTCGCCTGAAGCTGCCGACCTGGACGTTGCGGCGCAAACTGGCCGAAGAAGGCACGCAGTTTCGCGCGATCCTCAACGACACCCGCCGTGATCTGGCGATGACCTACATCCGCGACACCGAACTGGCGTTCGGCGAGATCGCCTACCTGCTGGGCTTTGCTTCAGCCGAGGCGTTTCAACGCGCCTTCAAGCGCTGGAGCGGCCAGACCCCCGGCGAGTTTCGCCGCAGTCATCGCAAAACCGCCTGACGCCTTAAAGCTCGGTGGCGTCTTCGGCCGGCTCTGGCTGATCCAGTTCATACGCCTGGAATTCGAGCAGTTCTTCTTGATAGTCGTCCATCGTGTGATCCCCCTGCTGCCCGTTTGAAAATAGCCCGGTCAACTGACCAGTGCCTCGAGCCTATCGTGCCCGTATGAAGGAAAAGTGACATCCCGCCTTCATGAATAAAACGTAGCAGGTGGTCAGGAATTTATCGCAGGATTTTTGTCGGGGGAATGTAACGAGATTTGAGTACACCACAAAACAAATGTGGGAGCGGGCTTGCTCGCGAAAGCGCAGTGTCAATCAACATATACATTGACTGATACTCCGCTTTCGCGAGCAAGCCCGCTCCCACAGGAGGGCTGCGCGCAGCTTATTGCATCGCCGGAATCGGCTCCGATGGCGGCGGGATATTGGTCGGGTTGGCCGGCGGCGTGATCGTTTCGGTAGCCGGTGCAGGCTCTGCACTCGGTGCCGGGGTGATCGGCGCTGACTCGGCCGGCGGCACCACTGGCTCAGAACCCGTTGGCGTCGGCGCAACCGGGGCCGGGGTCGCTGCCGGGGCTGCCGGCGTCATGTTTTGGGCAGGCTCGACAATCCCGGCTGGCGGCGGTGCAGGCGTTGCCTCTACCGCCGGTGCAGGTGTAACCGGCGCTACAGCGGCAGGCTTGGGTTCAGGCACACCGAGATCGGTTTTGGGTTTTTCTTCGATGTGCGCGGCTTTCTTCGCATCGGCTGGCAGGAACAACTCAACCAGCGTGAAGAACCGCTCGTAGAACTTCTGCGAGGTCACGGTTTCGCTGGCGACCTTGACCATTGAATCGTCCGAAGAACCGATCGGCATCGACACCGAACCCAATACGCCAACCCCGAGACTGGCGGAGTTGTTGGTCTTCTTCAGCGCGTAGCGATCCTGCAGGGCATTGGCGAACACCGTGGCATGGTGCTTGGCACTGCCATCTTCGGCACACACCACATTGAAGCTGATTTCCAGGTGGGTTTCCCCGGTCTGCTGGAAACTCTTGTGGCCACTGACCAGTTTCGGGTCACTGCTGGTGATGATGTAGCCCTGGCTGAGCAACGCACGACGGGCCGCCTCGCAACTCGCGGTGTCGGCCACCGGGTAATTGCGCGAGAACGTGCCGGAATCATCGAAGTTCTCATGCTCATAGATCGGCTTGTCCTTCGAACAGCCAGCAACAGCGGTCAACAACAGCGCCAACCCAACGACACGCATGGGAGTTGAAATCAACATTGAACATCCTGAGGAAAAACAGTCCGGGGCGTATTGTGCAACAGAACGTGGCCCTGCGGCGCATGGATTGTGTCTTAAAGCCGTTACAACCCTATTGACCCTTGTTTGCCGGAAAAAGTCGCAGCGACAAGTGATCGATGAAGACGCGCAATTTGGCGGTGGCATGGCGACTGGAGGGCCACAACACCCAGAACTGACCGGTGTGCTTCATATGCGCATCCAGCACTCGCTGCAAGCGCCCCTGCGCCACATCCTCATGGGTCATGAAATCCGGCAGGCAGGCGATACCCATCCCTGCCAGGGCCGCATGATTGACGGCTTCGATGGAGGTAGTGACCAGCCGCGCCGGCAAGCTCGGCTCCGGCGCGCCCTCCTCGCCAATCAATGGCCATGGCTCCAGCTTGCCAGTGGCATGAAAGGTGTGCCGCAAGCAGGCGTGCTCCGCCAGATCGGCGGGAGTTTGCGGCACGCCGTGCTCCCGCAGATACAACGGGCTCGCCACCAGCACCATATGAAACTCACCCAAGGGCCGCGCCATCAGCCGTGAATCTCGTGGCTGACCGGTACGAATCACCGCATCGAAGCCCTCCTCGACCACGTCGACCATGCGATCAGTCAGGTCCAGATCCAGCTCGATCTGCGGGTACAGCGCCATGAACTCATTCATCACCGGCATTACCAGCCCGTGCACCTGCGGCAGGCTGATGCGCAGTTTGCCATGGGGCTGCGAGGCGGAATCGCAAAGTTCGAACTCGGCGGCTTCCACCTCGGCAAGAATTTTGCGACAGCGTGCGAGGAACAGCGCGCCCTCGCTGGTCAGGGTGATGCTGCGGGTAGTGCGATGAAACAGCCGCACGCCCAATCGCGCCTCCAGCCGGGCGATACTTTTGCCCACCGCTGAAGACGACACGCCCTGCAGCCGCCCAGCCTCGGTAAAACTGCGGGTCTCGGCGACCTGAACAAACACCGAAATACTGCCCAGACTGTCCATTCCGCCCCTCCGATTCACGACATCCATGTCCGATATGTTCGGAACCGTAACCCATTTTTCTCCAATGCGCAGCGCCCTAGCCTATGGCCTTCACCCACTTCGGCACATGGACGCTGACTCATGAACGACGCACAACTGACCTCGGCCCTCACCCAGCCAGTCGACACCCGCGAACGATTGCCCCTCGGCGCCCTGCTGGCGCTGGCTACCGCCGGTTTCATCACGGTGCTGACCGAAGCCATGCCCGCCGGCCTGCTGCCACAAATGAGCGCGGGGCTGAATGTCTCCCAGGCACTGATCGGGCAACTGGTCACCCTGTACGCGATTGGCTCGATGCTCGCCGCCATCCCGCTGACCATCGTCACCCGCAGCTGGCGTCGTCGGCCATTGCTGCTGTCAGCCATCGGCGGCTTCGCCATCGCCAACAGCATCACCGCCCTGTCGGAATGGTACTGGCTGACTTTGACCGCACGTTTGCTCGCCGGGATATTTGCCGGGCTGCTGTGGGCGTTGCTGGCAGGCTACGCCAGCCGCATGGTTGCCCCACACCTGCAAGGCCGGGCGATCACCGTCGCCATGCTTGGCGCACCGCTGGCACTCTCGCTGGGCATCCCGGCCGGCACACTACTCGGCACGCTGGTCGGCTGGCGCCTTAGCTTCGCCATCATGACTGCGCTGACGCTGTTGCTGGTGATCTGGGTGCGCTGGCAAGTGCCGGACTTTGCCGGAGAACACGCAGGAAAACGCCAGCCCCTACATCAGGTCTTCACCCTGCCCGGCGTACGCTCGGTGTTGTTCGTGACCTTGACCTACGTGATCGCCCACAACCTGCTGTACACCTACATCGCACCGTTCCTGCAACCGTCAGGGCTGGCCAGCGATATCGACCGGGTGCTGCTGGTGTTCGGCCTGGCCTCAGTGCTGAGCCTGTGGATCGTCGGCAGCCTGATCGATCACTGGCTGCGCGAACTGATGCTGATCAGCACGCTGCTGTTCATGCTCTCCGCCATCGCCTTGGGCCTGTGGCGAGAATCGGCGACCGTGGTCTACCTCGCCGTCGCCGTGTGGGGCCTGGCGTTCGGTGCGATGCCTTCGCTGCTGCAGACTGCCTCGGCGAAAACCGCTGGAGAGGCTGCCGATACGGCGCAGTCGATGCTGGTGACCCTGTGGAATGTCGGAATTGCCGGGGGTGGTTTGGCGGGTGGTTTGCTGCTGGGGAGTCTGGGGGTTGGGGGGTTTCCGTGGATTGTTGTGGGGTTGCTGGTTTTGACCTTGTATGCGGCGCTCATTGCGCGAGGTCATGGGTTCGCGGGGGTGAGGTGATGGGTTTGCCTGTCGCGGATTGGTTGACCGATCGACCGCTCGTTCCCACAGGGATTGAGGTGGGCAGGTAGAGATTGCTCGCCTGACAGGCCGCCATCGCTGGCAAGCCAGCTCCCACAAGATCAAGATCAAGATCAAGATCAAGATCAAGATCAAAAGATCAAAAGATCGCAGCCTTCGGCAGCTCCTACACGGGCCGAGTGTCAGCTCGCCGAAAGCTCTTGATCTTGCCGTGCCGGCCCCATCGGCAGGCTGAGTGGAGGGGTTTATCCGGGGGAAGGAGCGCAGCGACGTTTGGCGAAGCCAAACACATCGAGAGGAGGTGCAGCGAAGCAAACCGGAGGCGATGCCCCCGGATGAATCCCGTAACGAAGGAACCCGAGCCACGGCGAGGGCCGAACGCCGGGGCCAAGCCTTTTGGTTACTTTTCGGCGTCTGGAAAAGTGACTCGCTGTAAGAGCGAAACCGCCAGCGGCAGCACCCGAAGCAACGAATATACACCCAAATCTCAACCATAAAAAAAAACCCCGACCATAAGATCGGGGCTTTCCAGTTACCACTCAGTCAACCATCAATACCGCTTGATGTCCGCCTGACTCTCCAACTGCTTACGGAACGCCGCAAAATCCTGCTGACCTTCACGCGAAGCCAGGAAACGACGGTACTGCGCCTTCTCTTCATCAGTCGGCGCTACCGCTTCATTCACACCGTCCAGACGCACAATCATCAGACTACCGTCCTGCAAGGTCACGCTGCTGAACGTCGGCTTGCCCTTGGCTGCCGGTTTAGGCATGCGGAACAACGCCTGCAGCACAGTCGGGTCAACCCCTTCCTGAGCGCGGGTCGCCGCCGTCACAACTTTCCAGTTCTGGCCGTCAACCGCCTTGTCCTGCGCAGTCTTGCCATCGCGCAGACCAGCAATCAACTGGTCAGCCTTGGTCTTGGCCGCAGCGCTGGCGTGCTCTTTGGTCAGTTGGGCACGGATCGCCGTGTTCACCGCTTCGAGTGGCAACTGCTCAGGCTTCAGATGCTCCTTGGCGCGCAGCACGACCACGGTTTCCGGGTCCAGCTCGATACCGGTGCTGTTGGCGTTTTCTTCCAGCACTTCCTGACTGAACGCAGCCGTCACCACCGCGCGGTTGGCGGCGATGCCTTCGCCACCTTCACGGCCGAACGGCTTGGAGGTGTGCACAGTCAGTTTCAGATCTGCCGCAGGCTGGGCCAGGTCAGACGCTTCGAACGCCGAGTCTTCCAGTTGCTTGGTCGCCTCGACAAAACGCTGCTCGACCTGTTGAGTCTTCAGCTCGCGGGTCAACTTGTCTTTCAGGCTGGCCAGGGTCGGAACTTCCGGCGCTTCAACACCCAGCAGCTTGATCAGGTGGTAACCGAAGTCGGTACGCACCGGCTCGGACACCTGGTCCTTGTTCAGCGAGTACAGGGCTTTTTCGAAAGCTGGATCATAGACGCCAGGACCGGCAAAACCGAGGTCACCGCCATTGTTGGCCGAGCCCGGATCCTGCGAGAACTCCTTGGCCAGCGCTTCGAATTTCTCGCCCTTGGCCAGACGCGCCTGGACTTCTTCGATCTTCGCCTTGGCCTGAGCGTCGGTAGTCTTGTCGTTGACTTCGATCAGGATGTGCGCCGCACGACGCTGTTCCGACAGGTTGGCGATCTCTTTCTGATACGCCGCCTGCAGGTCTTCATCCTTGACCGCAACCTGGTCGAAGAAAGAAGACTTCTTCAGCTCGACATAATCGACGACCACTTGCTCAGGGGTCATGAACTCCTTGGCGTGCTCGTCGTAGTAAGCCTTGACCTCATCGTCGGTCAGCTTGACCGCGGCCGGGTCGGCCTTGACGTTCAGCGAAGCGAAATCGCGGGTCTGTTTTTCCAGACGGGCAAATGCCAGCACTTCGGCGTCGGTGACGAAGCCGCTACCGGCAACACCGGCGCGCAACTGACCGATCAGCATTTCCTGAGCCAGCATCTGGCGGAATTGCATGCGGGTGTAGCCCAGTTGACGAATCACCTGGTCGAAGCGCTCGGAGCTGAACTTGCCGTCCACCTGGAATTCAGGGGTCTGCAGGATCACCTGATCCAGTGCACCTTCGGAGAAAGCGAATTTCGATTGTTCTGCGCCTTGCAGCAGCAGCTTGCGATCGATCAGACCCTTGAGGGCCGATTCGCGGAGCATTTTTTCGTCAAGCAAGGAAGCATCGAAGTCCTTGCCCAGTTGTTGCATCAGCTGACGGCGTTGCATGTCAACGGCCTGGCTCAGCTCGTTCTGGCTGATTTCTTCACCATTGACCTTGGCCGCATCGTTGGTGTGCGTTGTGGCCTTGAAAATGGCATCGAAACCGGTCAGAGCCATCAGTGCAACGATGACCCCGATAATGGTCTTGGCAATCCAGCCTTGTGAATTGTCCCTGATATTCTGCAGCATGCGTCCCCCAGAAACGGTTGAACTTCAAAAATTAGGCAACCGTGGAGCGTGGGTAGAATCCGGATAGAAGAAAGGCGCATCCGAGGATGCGCCTTCTCGTAACTGGCGGAGCGGACAGGGCTCGAACCCTCGATCCCGGCGTTACAGGCGGCTGTTCCAGCGACCTGCTCTACCGCTCCGCTGCCAAGTCAGGCATGACCCCGACCCGGATGGGTAAAAACCTGAAACAAACTAACTTAGTTGACAGCTTCTTTCAGTGCTTTACCGGCTTTGAAACCTGGCTTTTTAGCAGCAGCGATTTGCAGCGTCTTGCCGGTCTGTGGGTTACGACCAACGCGAGCTGGACGATCAGTCACGGAGAAAGTGCCGAAACCAACCAGAACAACGGAGTCGCCAGCCTTGAGAGCGCCAGTGACGGATTCGATTACAGCGTCCAGCGCACGGCCAGCAGCAGCTTTCGGGATATCAGCGGATGCAGCGATAGCATCAATCAGTTCCGACTTGTTCACTCTAAGTCCCCTTATATCTATTTTGAGATGATTCTAAGTTTTTTGGTGAAAGCAAAAACGAGTGCTGAATGGCCTACAGACACTTAAGAGCCGCTTTATAACAAGGGCTCTAAAAAGCTGTCAAGGAAGCCCCCCAGGCAAAAACGTATTAATGCGTGCTAATTCTTTCCTTTGAATCAGACTCACGTTTTTCGTCCTTGGAAACTATCTCCGGAGCCACATCCGGCAAGGGCTCCGGCGCGTATTGCAGCGCAATTTGCAGGACCTCGTCAATCCATTTAACCGGTTTAATCTGCAGATCCTGCTTGATATTGTCAGGAATCTCCTTCAGATCGCGCACGTTCTCTTCCGGAATAATCACAATCTTGATTCCGCCACGGTGAGCCGCGAGCAGTTTTTCCTTCAGACCACCAATCGCCAACACTTGGCCACGCAGGGTAATTTCGCCGGTCATGGCGACATCGGCGCGCACCGGAATCCCGGTCAAGGCCGACACCAGTGCCGTGCACATACCCACACCCGCGCTAGGACCGTCCTTCGGGGTCGCCCCTTCCGGCATGTGAATGTGCGTGTCGCGCTTCTCATGGAAGTCCAGCGGAATGCCCAGGCTTTTGGCACGGCTGCGCACAACGGTCAGCGCCGCAGTGATCGATTCGACCATTACATCGCCCAGCGAACCGGTCTTGATCAGCTGACCTTTACCCGGTACCACAGCCGCTTCGATGGTCAGCAATTCGCCGCCCACCTGCGTCCACGCGAGGCCAGTCACCTGACCGATCTGATCCTGTTGCTCTGCCAGACCGTAGCGGAATTTACGCACGCCGAGGAAGTGCTCGAGCAGGTCAGCTGTCACTTTTACCGAGAAGCGTTTTTCCAGCGCATGTTCTTTCACAGCCTTGCGGCAGACTTTGGCGATCTGACGTTCAAGGCCACGCACACCGGCTTCACGGGTGTAGTAACGGATGATGTCGCGGATCGCTTCTTCATCGAATTCCAGCTCGCCTTTCTTCAGACCATTGGCGGCAATCTGCTTGGGCGACAGGTACTTTACGGCGATGTTGATCTTTTCGTCTTCGGTGTAGCCCGGCAGACGAATGACTTCCATCCGGTCCAGCAATGCCGGCGGGATGTTCATCGAGTTCGAGGTGCACAGAAACATCACATCGGACAGGTCGTAATCGACTTCCAGATAGTGATCGTTGAAGTTGTGGTTCTGCTCCGGATCGAGCACTTCCAGCAACGCCGACGCCGGGTCGCCACGCATGTCGCTGCCCATTTTGTCGATTTCATCGAGCAGGAACAGCGGGTTGCGCACACCCACTTTTGTCATCTTTTGAATCAATCTTCCTGGCATCGAACCGATGTAGGTCCGGCGATGGCCACGAATTTCCGCCTCGTCACGCACGCCACCGAGGGCCATACGCACAAATTTACGGTTGGTGGCGTGGGCAATCGACTCTGCCAGCGAGGTCTTACCCACGCCAGGAGGACCCACCAGGCACAACACCGGGCCACGGATCTTCTTCACACGCTTCTGCACGGCGAGGTATTCAAGGATGCGCTCCTTGACCTCTTCGAGACCGTAGTGATCGGCGTCGAGAATGTCTTCAGCACGCGCCAGGTCGAGGCGTACCTTGCTTTGCGCCTTCCACGGCACCTGCACCAGCCAGTCGATGTAGGAGCGCACCACGGTGGCTTCAGCGGACATCGGCGACATTTGCTTGAGCTTGTTCAGCTCGGCGGTGGCTTTGGCCAAGGCATCTTTCGGCAGGCCGGCAGCATCGATGCGCTTTTTCAGCTCTTCGATTTCATTGTGACCTTCGTCACCGTCGCCCAGCTCTTTCTGAATGGCCTTCATCTGCTCATTCAGGTAGTACTCGCGCTGGCTGCGCTCCATTTGCTTTTTGACGCGGCCGCGAATGCGTTTTTCAACTTGCAGCAGATCGATTTCGGCATCCAGCAAGGCGAGCACGTGCTCGACCCGGGCCGACAGATCGATGATTTCGAGGATTTCCTGCTTCTGCTCGATCTTCAGCGCCATGTGCGCGGCCATGGTGTCGACCAGACGACCCGGCTCATCAATGCTGTTGAGCGACGACAGGACTTCAGCCGGGACCTTCTTGCCCAACTGCACGTATTGTTCGAACTGCGACAGCAGGCTGCGCACGAACACTTCGGATTCGCGCTCGGCGGCGTCGACTTCGTCGATCAGCGAGACTTCGGCGCGGCAATGCCCGTCGACTTCGCTGAAGCGCTCTACAGCACCGCGCTGCTCACCTTCGACCAGAACCTTGACGGTGCCGTCCGGCAGCTTCAGCAGCTGCAACACAGTGGCGATAGTACCTACGCGATAGAGAGCTTCTTCACCGGGATCATCGTCAGCCGGGTTTCTCTGGGCCAGCAGCAGGATCTGCTTGTCGCCCGTCATCGCGGCCTCGAGGGCTTCGATGGATTTCTCGCGCCCCACGAACAGCGGGATAACCATGTGCGGATACACCACGACATCACGCAATGGCAGGAGAGGCAATTCGATGGTTGTCTTCATGATTTCGCCTCTACGGCGGCCATATGGCCGTAATCAGATGGAATTAAACTTGAAACCAAGATGGGGGCTGCCTTGAAAAAAAACAAGCGCAAAGCGGATGTAAAAAACGACATAAAAAAAAAGAGGCCCGAAGGCCCCTTCTTTGTTCCGGCAGTGTGGACGCTTACGCGTCCGGCGCTGCCTTGGCCGTCGGCTCACTGTTTTCGTAGATATACAGTGGCTTGGACTTGCCTTCAATCACGCTTTCATCGATGACGACTTTGCTCACTTCAGACTGCGAAGGGATTTCGTACATCGTGTCGAGCAGCACACCTTCGAGAATCGAACGCAGGCCACGGGCACCGGTTTTACGTTCCAGGGCACGCTTGGCGACCGACTTCAGTGCGTCGGTCCGGAACTCCAGATCCACGCCTTCCATCTCGAACAGCTTGGCATACTGTTTGGTCAGAGCATTTTTCGGCTCGGTGAGGATCTGCATCAACGCAGCCTCGTCGAGCTCGTCCAGCGTCGCAAGAACCGGCAGACGACCGACGAATTCCGGGATCAGACCGAACTTGACCAGATCGTCAGGCTCGACTTCACGCAGGGATTCACCGACTTTCTTGCCTTCTTCCTTGCTGCGCACTTCTGCGTTGAAACCGATGCCGCCCTTGGTGGAACGGTTTTGGATAACCTTTTCCAGACCAGAGAACGCACCGCCGCAGATGAACAGGATGTTACGGGTGTCGACCTGCAGGAACTCCTGCTGCGGATGCTTGCGACCACCTTGCGGTGGAACGGAAGCGACCGTGCCTTCGATCAACTTGAGCAAGGCCTGCTGCACGCCTTCACCGGAAACATCGCGGGTGATCGACGGGTTGTCGGACTTGCGGGAAATCTTGTCGATTTCGTCGATATAGACAATGCCCATCTGGGCCTTTTCCACGTCGTAATCGCACTTTTGCAGCAATTTCTGAATGATGTTCTCGACATCTTCACCTACGTAACCGGCCTCGGTGAGGGTGGTTGCGTCAGCGATGGTGAACGGAACGTTCAGCAGGCGGGCCAGTGTTTCGGCCAGCAGGGTTTTACCGGAGCCTGTCGGGCCGATCAGCAGGATGTTGCTCTTGCCGAGTTCGACGTCGTCAGCCTTCTTGTCACGCTGATTCAGGCGCTTGTAGTGGTTGTACACCGCTACGGCCAGAACCTTTTTCGCACGCTCCTGACCGATTACATACTGGTCAAGGATGCCGCTGATTTCTTTAGGCGAAGGCAATTTATGCGCGCTGCTTTCGGCCTGTGCTTCCTGCACCTCCTCGCGGATGATGTCATTGCACAGGTCGACGCACTCGTCGCAGATAAAGACCGAGGGGCCGGCAATCAATTTGCGCACTTCATGCTGGCTTTTGCCACAGAAGGAGCAATAGAGCAGCTTGCCGTTGTCCTCGCCGTTGCGGGTGTCAGTCATTCGTTCGATCCAAATCCGATAGGCTTGCAACACAAGATGAAGGCTATTGCGGGCTTTTTCAAGCCCGCTGGTGGTCGGACCTGCCGACCCACCTTATTTTGAGCTGCTTATTTTACGCAGGACGCTGGTTGATGACTTCGTCGATCAGGCCGTATTCCTTCGCAGCTTCTGCACTCATGAAGTTGTCGCGGTTGGTGTCACGCTCGATTTCTTCAAGCGTACGACCGCTGTGCTTGGCCATCAGCGTGTTCAGACGCTCGCGGATGAAGAGGATTTCCTTGGCATGGATTTCGATATCCGAGGCCTGGCCCTGGAAACCGCCCAGTGGCTGGTGAATCATCACACGCGAGTTCGGCAGGCAGAAACGCTTGCCTGGAGCACCAGCCGTCAGCAGGAATGCACCCATGCTGCACGCCTGACCAATGCAGGTCGTCGAGACGTTTGGCTTGATGAACTGCATGGTGTCGTAGATCGACATGCCCGCTGTCACCGAACCGCCCGGGGAGTTGATATAGAGATGGATGTCCTTGTCCGGGTTTTCCGCTTCAAGGAACAGCAATTGCGCACAGATCAGGTTGGCCATGTAGTCCTCTACAGGACCCACCAGGAAAATTACGCGCTCCTTCAGAAGGCGCGAGTAGATGTCATAGGCGCGCTCGCCACGAGCAGATTGCTCGACAACCATCGGGACCAGGCCGCCGGCGGCCTGGATATCAGAGTTCTGCTGAATATACGAATTACGGAACATGCTCTGCAGTCACTCCCAAATAGTTATGTCTTGAATACGCATAAGCCAGCTCGAAGGCTGGCTTATGTGTGTACTTCTTAACGCAAAAACAATCAGTCGGCTTTTGGAGCTTCTACCGGCTTGACCGCTTCTTCGTAAGAGACCGATTTGTCGGTCACGCTAGCTTTCTGCAGAACAGTATCCACAACTTGTTCTTCCAGCACAACCGAACGAACTTCGTTCAGTTGCTGCTCGTTCTTGTAGTACCAGGACACGACCTGCTCAGGTTCCTGGTAAGCCGAAGCCATTTCCTGAATCATTTCGCGAACGCGGGCTTCGTCAGGCTTCAGGTCGAATTGCTTGACCACTTCGGCCACGATCAGACCCAGCACTACACGGCGCTTGGCTTGCTCTTCGAACAGCTCGGCCGGCAGTTGGTCAGGCTTGATGTTGCCACCGAACTGCTGAACAGCCTGCACACGCAGACGGTCAACTTCGTTGGACAGCAGAGCCTTCGGCACTTCGATCGGGTTGGTGGCCAGCAGACCGTCCATTACCTGATTTTTCACCTTGGACTTGATGGCCTGACGCAGCTCACGCTCCATGTTCTTGCGAACTTCGGTGCGGAAACCGTCGATGCCGCTTTCCTTGATGCCGAATTGAGCGAAGAACTCTTCGTTCAGCTCTGGCAGCTTCGGCTCGGACACGGTGTTTACAGTCACGGTGAACTCGGCGGTTTTGCCGGCCAGGTCCAGGTTCTGATAGTCCTCAGGGAAGGTCAGGTTCAGAACGCGCTCTTCGCCCGCTTTAGCGCCCACCAGGCCTTCTTCGAAGCCCGGGATCATGCGACCGGAACCCAGCACCAGTTGAGTGCCTTTGGCCGAGCCGCCAGCGAAGGCTTCGCCGTCAACCTTGCCAACGAAATCAATGTTCAGCTGGTCTTCGTTCTGAGCAGCACGATCGGCCACTTCAAAACGGGTGTTCTGCTTGCGCAGGATGTCCAGCATCTTGTCCAGATCGGCGTCAGCCACTTCAGCGCTCAGACGCTCGACAGTGATGCCGTCGAAACCGGCAACGGTGAACTCAGGGAACACTTCGAATACGGCAACGTATTCCAGGTCTTTGCCAGCTTCCAGCGACTTCGGCTCGATCGAAGGCGAACCGGCAGGGTTCAGCTTCTGCTCAACCACGGCTTCGTAGAAGGAGGACTGGATGACATCACCAACAGCTTCCTGACGAGCGTCAGCACCGAAACGGCGCTTGATTTCGCTCATTGGCACTTTGCCTGGACGGAAGCCAGCAATCTTGGCCTTTTGGGCAGTCTGCTGCAGACGCTTGTTGACCTGGCTCTCAATGCGCTCAGCCGGCACGGTGACGCTCATGCGGCGCTCAAGAGCAGTAGTATTTTCAACAGAAACTTGCATGGATATTCCTCGTTGCACAGACGTTAGCCGGCCGTTTCCGACCCCAGAATCAAGGGCATGCATTCTAGTGGGTCAAACTCAAGAAGTCACCCTACTGAAAACGGGTAAAAAAACAGCAGGCCATTTATAGGTGTGAATGCAGCAATGCACTCCACCTCGAAGACGAATAAAGACCATCACGCCAAGGCTCTGCTTCAACCGCTTCTATATATAGAAGAGACTGCGAGCCATCTCCCTGACGGCTGATCCCGCGAACATGGCCGGCGGTCGGCACGCTGACAGCAAGCCCCTGAACACGACGAAACGCCCTGCCCTTCGACCCGAAACGCTGCGCGACAAACCACCAGCCGTAAAACAAAAAAGGCGCCAGACTGTTAAATCTGGCGCCTTTCGAAATATGGGGTGGACGATGGGGATCGAACCCACGACAACGGGAGTCACAATCCCGTGCTCTACCAACTGAGCTACGCCCACCATATTGCGTCACAAAAAAGCCATTCAACTTCTTTGCTGAACTTCATCAGGCCTGCGGCATGAATGAAGCTTTAATTGGTGCGGATGAAGAGACTCGAACTCTTACGCCTCGCGGCGCTGGAACCTAAATCCAGTGTGTCTACCAATTCCACCACATCCGCAGATGAAGCTTTTTAAAGCAAAGGCGCCAGATTGTTACATCTGGCGCCTTTCGAAATATGGGGTGGACGATGGGGATCGAACC
>NZ_AZVL01000014.1:0-194147 GCF_000514195.1 Pseudomonas sp. URIL14HWK12:I6 | reverse complement strand
GGACGCTCTTCTTTTTGATTGGGCTGTTTGATTTCGTAGGTGAGTTCGTAAGAACCGGTCTGCAGATGACGGGGAGCCACCCACAAGAGGGTCGGTTGCTTGAGCTCGGCCTCGTCAATGATGGGACGCCCGTCGACCTCACGGCCATTGAGCAGCAGCTTGACGGTATCGCCGACATCCTTGCTGGCCCAGACGGGGATGACGACAAGCAGGCCGAGGTCGGGAAAAGTGAACACCGCCGCCCGGTTGATCCCCCACTGGCCGGAAGGCAGGAGGCGTCCGAGCACTATCGGGTCCAGCAATGAATGGGGGGCAGAGCTTTTCTTCTTGGGCTGAACGAGCATGGTCGGAACTCCAAGCGAACTGTCGGGAGACAAAGGGCGTGGAGTTATTCAGCGCTGAAGATAACGGCTCTGGCTACTGTCAGAAATTACAGGTGAGGACCTATTTGCGATGAACGGTCGAGAGGGCTGGGGTGATTGCGGGTGGGCAGGACAGCGCGGCAATCATCAGCAGCGTGCTCAATGATCATTCGTTGAAGACGGGGACGGTTTGATCGAGACCTGAACGACAAAACCCGCCGCCCCGGTTGATCGGGGCGGCGGGTTTTGTCCTTCTGAAGAAATGGGTTGCCGGTGAGTCAGTCTTCGCGAGCAGGCTCACTCCTACAGGGATGAGCGGGGTTCGCGGGATGTCGGGTCAGTCCGAGGCGTTTGAAGACGAGCGCCTTCAAGCCGCTCTCAGGATCAATATCCGGAAACTCCGGCGGATTCTCCAGCCGTTGCTCAAAGCGCAAGCTTGGCGCCTCTTGCGTCACGCCATCGATCAAAAAATCCGAACCGAACGACGGATCATTCATGCACGCCAGCACCGTGCCGTCAGCCGTGAGCAATTCCGGTAAACGACGCAATACGCGCTGGTAATCCTTGGTCAGCAGAAAACTGCCTTTCTGGAACGATGGCGGGTCGATGATCACCAGGTCGTACGGGCCGTTGTTGATCACCTTGCCCCACGACTTGAACAGGTCGTGGCCGAGGAAACTCACCTTGCTCAGGTCATGCCCGTTCAGCCGGTGATTGTCACGACCGCGGCTCAGTGCGGCGCGGGACATGTCGAGGTTGACCACATGGCTGGCGCCGCCTTCGATTGCTGCCACGGAAAACCCGCAGGTGTAGGCGAACAGGTTCAGCACGCGTTTGCCTGCGGCCTGCTCACGCACCCAGTTGCGCCCGTAGCGCATGTCGAGAAACAGCCCGGCGTTTTGCTTGCGGCCCAAGTCGACGCGGTACTGCAAGCCGCCCTCGACGATGCTCATCTCCTCGATTTCATTGCCCAGCAGCCATTCGGCGGTGCTCTGCGGCAGGTAACGATGTTGCACCAGCAAGGTGTGGGCGCCGGACTGTTGCCACTCGGCCGAGGTGCTGAGGTCGAGCGCCGATTGCTTGAGCGCTTCGAGCTGTTCGGGCTGCGGCTCCTTGAACAGCGACACCAGCACCACGCCTTGCAGCCAGTCCACCGTCAACTGTTCCAGCCCCGGCCAGCAACGCCCGCGCCCATGGAACAGGCGACGGGTTTCGCTCGGTGCGGCCGCCAGTGCAGGCAGCAGATGGGCGCGGAGGGTGGCGAGGGCTTCAGGGTTCATCAGTCACGGTCGGCAAGCAAAAGGGCCGGCATTTTAACCACAAAAACCGCTTGGCGAACGCCGGTCAGCCAAGGCGATTGACCACTGTTAAGAAAAGACCTGTATCAAAAATGAATTTATGCAGGGCGCGCTGCTCATACCAGATAAGCAGCGGATTCGAGCCGCTAAGTCGTTAATGCAATTCAGGGAGTGCCAGTTCATGAGTCCAACACCGACACCGAGCGCGCTCCTTCCTGGCGGGTTGATTCTGGTGGTTGAGGACGACCCGTTGATTCTGGAGTTTCTCTGCGAAATTCTTCAGGAGGAAGGTTTCAAGGTCGAGCCGCAAACCAGCGCGGATGCCGCCAAGCTGTATCTGGAAAAGCACGCGTCGGATGTCGCGTTGCTGCTGACCGACATCACCATGCCCGGTGAAATCAACGGCGCCGGGCTGGCCAATCTGGTTGGCGACCGCTGGCCGGAAAAGCCGGTGATGGTCATGTCCGGTTATGAAACCCCGGAAACTTCCGGGGTCAAGCATCCGGTGGCGTTTATCAAAAAGCCCTGGGCGATCGGCCAGTTGCTTGACTGTGTCGACAGCGCTTTCAAGTCCAAGGCGCCACGTCTGCACTGAGGTGGCGGGTCGAACTGCCGGGTAAAAATGCTACATTGCCCGGCCAATCCGCCCAGTTCTGTCAAAGGATGCGACCTTTTGTCTGCTCACGATAACGTCTTCGACCGCGCGTTCGGCGCGTTCCTGTTCGACATGGACGGTACCGTCCTCAATTCCATCGCTGCTGCCGAGCGAGTCTGGGCAGCGTGGGCTGAGCGCCACGGGGTTGATGTCGAGAGTTTCCTGCCGACCATCCACGGTGCTCGTGCCATCGACACCATCCGCCGGCTGAACCTGCCGGGAGTGGACGCCGAGGCGCAAGCGGCGTTTATCGCGCAGGCGGAAATCGATGATGTCGAAGGGATTGTGCAGATACCTGGGGCCGCGGCGTTTCTCGCCAGCCTGCCTGTCGAACGCTGGGCCATGGTGACCTCGGCGCCACGGGCTCTGGCGTTGCGGCGGATGGCTGCGGCGGGGATTTGCGAGCCTGCAGTAATGATCACGGCGGAGGATGTGGCGGCTGGCAAGCCTGATCCGGCGGGTTATCTTCTGGCCGCGCAACGTCTGGGGCTTGATCCCGCTGATTGCCTGATTTTCGAAGATGCCACTGTCGGTATTCAGGCCGCTGAAGCGGCAGGTGCAGCGCTGATGATCATCACCACGACGCACCAGCATCCCATCGAAACCCGCCACGCGACTATCGACAGTTATGAGCCGCTGAGCGTTGTCGTCGATAGCCAAGGTCAACTGCACCTGCAAAAGGCCTGACACTACAAAGTCCCCTGTGGGAGCGGGCTTGCTCGCGAATGCGGTCTTTCAGTTGCATGCGATGTCGACTGATTCAGCGCATTCGCGAGCAAGCCCGCTCCCACATTCGATCAATGTCGGGCCGTAAATGTTGCCCGCTATCCAACACTGCAGGAGCCAGTTCAGTCTGCTGGCGATGGCGTCAGTAAACCCCCGGCAACAATCGCCAGCTACGCGCGCAATAAGCCTCGTACTCTGCACCAAACTGCCCGCGCAGCAGCGCCTCTTCCGAGTGAATACGTGCGATCAGTGGAATCAGCGTCAGCGCCGCCAGAATCAACCCGACACTGGAACGAAACGCCAGCGCCCAGCCTACGGCGTTGACCACCAGCCCCAGATAGCTCGGATTGCGCAGGCGTGTGTAAATGCCGTCGGTGACCAGCCGATGCCCCGGCTGAATCGCCACCAAACCGCTGAACCGCCAGCCCAGCACAAACACCGGCCACAGCCGCAGCGTGCCACCGACGATAAACAGCAAGGCGCCGAGCCAGCGCACGCCTTCAGCGCCGAAGGTCCAGAAGTCGATGCGATCGCAGTACGCCGGGAGAAAACCGCTGACCAGACCGATCACGCCGAACGCCGGAATCACCCAGCGATTGGCGCGGTCCTCGCGCTCGCCCGAACTCATGTTCACGTCGGTGAACAGCGACGCCACCACCATCAGCACCGTGGCCAGCGCCACCAGCACCAGCGCCCCATGCGAAAAGAACACCGCCGGCCCACCAATGCCCCACACCGCCAGGCCCAGGTAGGCGAGGGTGGCGAGCACCGCAACCACGGTCATTTGCGCAGACATTTTCATGATCATCTCTTGAAAAGCGGCTGATCCTTTCAGTGTAGGACGCCGCTGAACCCGCGTAGGTCCCGGATCAGTCACCTTGAAGCCGGATGTCCCGGCCCCGTCGTGAGCAAGCCCACTCCCATCCTTGATCCGGGCCAGCCCGAGAGCCTCCATCCACCGACAATCCCTAGTGGGAGCGGGCTTGCTCGCGTAGGCGTCGGATCGGTCGTGACCAGTCTTTGGTCGGCAACGCCTTCATCCGGCCAACATCGCGTCTACGCTGATCCATTCCTTCTATTTGTCCGTGTATTGCCCATCAAAGAGGTGAACCCATGAAAATCGACTTGAGTGGAAAACTGGCCATCGTCAGCGGCAGCACGGGTGGCATTGGTCTGGGCATCAGTCAGTCACTGGCCGAGGCCGGAGCCACGGTTGTGGTGATCGGGCGTGAAACGGCCAAGGTCGAGCAAGCGCTGGCGAGCATTCGCCAGCAGGTGCCGGGTGCGCAACTTCGCGGTCTGACGGCCGACCTGGGCACTGCCGAAGGTGCGGAAAAACTGTTCGCCGCTGAACCGCGCGCAGACATTCTGGTGAACAACCTCGGCATTTTCGACGCCGTGGATTTCTTCGACACCCCGGACAGCGAGTGGACGCGTTTCTACGAGGTCAACGTGATTTCCGGCGTGCGCCTGTCGCGGCATTACGTGCCGGCGATGGTCGAGCAGGGCTGGGGACGGGTGATTTTCCTGTCCTCGGAATCCGGCGTGGCGACCCCGGCCGACATGCTTAATTACGGAGTGACCAAAAGCGCCAACCTTGCGGTGTCCCATGGCTTGGCCAAGCGTCTGGCGGGCACAGGTGTGACGGTCAATGCGATCCTGCCGGGGCCGACCTTTACCGGTGGCGTGGAACACATGCTCAAGGATGCTGCGGCCGAGTCCGGCCGCAATCTGCGTGAAGAGGCTGATGCGTTTGTGCGCAGGGCGCGGCCGACGTCGATCATCCAGCGGGTGGCCGACGTTGCGGAGGTGGCGCATCTGGTCACGTACATCGCTTCGCCGTTTTCCTCCGCCACCACTGGCGCGGCCTTGCGCGTGGATGGCGGTGTAGTCGACAGTATGGCGATCTGAACCGCGAAGACTCTGGAGAAGCGTGTATTTATGGCAACTGCATCAGCAACCATCGACATCCCGGCTTCGGCCGATCAGGTCTGGCAATTGATCGGCGGCTTCAACACGCTGCCGGACTGGCTGCCGTTGATTCCCAAGAGTGAACTGAGCGAAGGCGGACGCGTGCGCACCCTGCAAACCGCCGATGGCGCGGTGGTGATCGAGCGTCTGCAAGCGTTCGACAACGCTGCCAGGACCTACAGCTACTCGATCGAACAGGCACCGTTCCCGGCGACTGACTATCTGGCGACGATCAAGGTTGAAGCTCAGGGGCAGGGCGCTCGAGTGACGTGGTCGGGACGCTTCAACGCCAAGGGCGTGAGCGAAGAGGAAGTGGTCGCGCTGTTCAATGGCATCTATCAGGGTGGCCTTGAGGCGCTGCGGGCCAATTACCCGACCTGATCATCCAACACAAAAAACTGTGGGAGCTGGCTTGCCAGCGATGACGGTGTTTCAGTCGAATAGATATTGACTGGACCGCCTCCATCGCTGGCAAGCCAGCTCCCACAGGGATGTATCAGTTTGAAAGATCGGCGCAAATTCAGGACTGCGAAATCAAACTCTGCCGACAATCCAGCACCAGCTGCGCACCGCCCAGCTCACTGCTGCCCACCTCAAGATTGAAGCCATGCAGGCTGACAATCGCCGCGACAATCGATAGACCCAGGCCAAAGCCACTCTGCGGTTGCCCGCCCTCGGCACGATAGAAACGCTGAAACACCGCCTCACGCTCGGCTTCGGGAATCCCCGGTCCGGAGTCGTGGACTTCAATCCGCGTATGCCCACCGTCATTCACACCACGCAAAATCACCGTGCCGCCTGCCGGAGTGAACTTGATCGAGTTGCTCAACAGATTGGCCAGCGCCTCGAACAACAACGCCCGGTCACCATTGAGCGGTGGCAGGGTTTCCGGCATGTTCAGCACGAACAGCAGTTCGCCTTCCTCGGCCAGTGGCAGGTAAAACTCATGCAGTTCTTCCAGCAGTTGCACCGGATCGAGCTCGACAAAACCTGAGCGGCGCTGACGATCTTCCAGCTCGGAAATCCGCAGCAATCCGCGAAACCGCGCCATCAGCGTATCCGCCTCGGCCAGCACCAGGTCCAGTTGTGCCGCCTCCTGTGAGCCTTCACCAGCCTGCTGTTGCATGCGATACAACTGCGCGCGCAAACGCGTCAGCGGCGTGCGCAAATCGTGGGCGATGTTGTCGCACACGCCTTTGACTTCATGCATCAGCCGTTCGATGCGATCGAGCATGGCGTTGACGATGGCGGCGAGCATGTCCAGTTCGTCGCGGCGGTTGGACAGCGGCAAACGGTGGGTCAGGTCGCCAGCGACAATCGCCTGGGCGCTGTCCTGAATCGCGCGGATGCGGCGCATTGGTCGGCGGCGCAGCAGATGCCAACCGGCAATCCCCGGCAGAATCGTCAGTGATACCCCCCAGAACAACGCGTGCAGAATGATCCGCGTCACGGCGAACAACGAACCGTTATCGCGCAACAACACCAGCCAGCGACCGTCGCGGGTCTGAGTCGCCACCGCGTCGCAGCTGTCGGCGGGCAGGGTCGGGTCATCGGAATCGGCGCAGTCATCCAGGGTGTGGATCTTGCCATCCAGCGGCAGGCCTTCGGGCAGTTGCTGCAAGGCACCGCCGAGGTAAACGCCCTGGGCGTCGAACAGGCCATAGGCGTCGATGCCGCGGATGTCAAAGGTCATGCTGGCGGCGAGCGCTTCTTCCAGTTGTTCACCGCGAAAGTGCGAAAACAGATGCTGACGTTGCATCAGCGAATGCTTGGCGAGGTTATCGAGATAGCTGGAGACCTCGAAATACATGACCCCCATGAGGATCGCGCTCCAGGCCACGAACAGCGAACTGTACAGCGCCAGCAGTCGACTGCTGGAGGAGCGCCAGCCGTCAGACGGGTTCGGCAATGACATAACCCGAGCCCCGTACCGTGCGAATCAGCGGAACATTGCCCGCCGCGTCGATCTTCTTGCGCAGACGACCGATGTGTACGTCGATCAGGTTGGTGCCCGGGTCGAAGTGATAGCCCCAGACTTCTTCGAAAATCATCATCCGCGACAGGATCTGCCCGCTGTTGCGCATGAGAAATTCCAGCAGCTTGTATTCGGTGGGCAGCAGCGTCAGCACCTGCCCGGCGCGGCGTGCTTCGTGGCTGATCAAATCGAGTTCGAGGTCGGCGACCTGCAACGTGGTGGCCTGGGTGGCAACGCTGTTCTGCCGGCGCAGCAGCACTTCCACGCGTGCGGCCATCTCGTCGGTGGCGAACGGTTTGGTCAGGTAATCATCGCCGCCGGCGCGCAAGCCGCGCACGCGCTCATCGACATCGGAGAGCGCGCTGATCATCAGAATCGGCGTGGCCACGCCCATGGTGCGCAGGGTGGTGACGATCGCCAGGCCATCGAGTTCCGGCAGCATGCGGTCGAGGGTGATCAGGTCGTAGTTGCCGCTGACGGCGCGGTCGAGGCCCTCGCGGCCATTGTCGACCCAATCCACTTGCAGGCCGTGGCTGCTGAGTTCGGCGACGATTTCACGAGCAGTCACGGCGTCGTCTTCGATGGTCAAAATACGCGTCATAGGGCAGGCCTTGATCGGTTCAAACGGAATGGCTGCATTTTGCCAAGTATTTTGCGTCGCGCTTTAAATTAACTTTCATGTATAGCTTGTCACAAACGTCAAATCGGGGCGCTTTGCGGCGTTAGCGTCAATGCATAAAACCCGCTGCTTTCCGTCCATTGTTGCAAATTGCAATGAATGTAGAAGTTCAGTCTTTTTAAGTCATTGAAATTTAAGCATTTATTTCGGGCTCTCGACTGGCACGGTCGCTGCAATTCATCTCGTGACGAGTTGTAACACCATTTTTCATGCCTGGAGCACTACAACAATGAATAGATCCTCTGATGGGTTTTATCCTGCCTTCGAAGGAGAGTCGAGCAACGTGTCAGGCGTGTCCTGGGGCGCGATTTTCGCGGGCGCAGCGGCGGCCGCAGCACTGTCGATGATTTTAGTGCTGCTTGGCTTCGGTTTGGGATTCTCTGCCGTTTCACCTTGGGCCGGGGAGGGCATCAGCGCCAAGGGTCTGGGGATTTCGACGATTGTCTGGCTGGCGGCGACGCAAATCATCGCCTCTGGTCTGGGTGGCTACATCGCCGGTCGGCTGCGGGTGAAGTGGGCCAACATGCACGGGGATGAAGTGTATTTTCGTGATACTGCCCATGGCTTCCTCGCCTGGTGTGTGGCCACGCTGGTCACCGCAGTATTGGTAGTCGGCTCGGTCAGCAGTGTGATCAGTGGCGGTGTGCAGGCCGGTGCCAGTGTCGCCGGTGGCGCAGCGGCTGCCGCGACTCAGGCTGCCGGTAGCGCAGCGGCCAACACCGACAGCAATCAGTACGGTTACTACATCGACAATCTGTTCCGCGATGACCGTCCAGCATCGGTCAGTGATGATGCCGCCCATGGCGCCGTAGCGCGGATCTTCGCCCAGAGCCTGGCCAACGGCCAACTCAGTCCAGAAGACCGTACCTACCTCGCGCAACTGGTCGCACAACGAACCAATCTGAGCCAGGCCGACGCCGAGAAGCGTGTCGATGAAGTGTATGCCCGCACTCAGAAGGCCATCGCCGACGCCAAAGTCAAAGCCCAACAGGCTGCCGACACCGCTGCGAAAGTTGCTGCCTGGACCTCGCTGTGGATGTTCATCGCGTTGCTGGCCGGTGCGTTCTTCGCCAGTCTCGCAGCCACCTTCGGCGGTCGTCGCCGGGATGCGGTCGAGTACGTTGAAGTCGAGACCTACGCCACCACGACCACTCTGCCTCCAGTTCGTTAACAAGGAGAATCACCATGCGCTCTCTATTACTGTTTTTCCTCGGTGTGCCAATCCCGATCATCATCCTGATCGCCCTGTTCGTACACTGATTCCAATGCTCCATTGAGGCCCATGCCTCGGCCGCTTTCACTTCACGGTGAAAGCGGCTTTTTGCTTTCTGGCGTGCACCATTCGTCTTCTTCAACCGAATCGTTGAACAATCCGACCGCTTTCACTGGCCTGGATCAATATTCGCGTTTGTAACTTCCCCTAACGTAAATGTTCCAGGCCTTCGCTGAGGTTTGAACTACAGTGCTTCACGCGCACTTTGCTGCGCTGACGAAGTACCCGCGAGCCCGCCTGTAATCGAACAATTAAACGGGCCGCACGGTGTAGAGCAGCAAGGAGCTGACGCAATACCTTCCCCCTGAACCTTTTCACGGATGAACTTCGTAATGCACTGCCTAGAACGCACTTTCGATATCCAGCCCCTGACCCAGGCGGATATGACCGTCCACATCAATGGTCAACCGGTGACGGCGGCCATTGGCGAAACCGTCCTGAGCGTTATCCAGTCCCTTGGCGTGCGCCAGGTCGCACGCAACGACCATGGCCAGATCAGCGGCGCCTACTGCGGCATGGGTGTGTGCCAGTGCTGCCTGGTGAAGATCAACGGCCGCCACAAGCGCCGTGCCTGCCAGACCGTGGTGCGCGACGGCATGCAGATCGAAACCCAGGTCAACCGCATCAACGAGCAGGAGGTCGTATGAGCCTGCAACCGGTGATCGTCGGCGGTGGTCCGGCGGGAATGGCGGCGGCCATCGAGCTGGCGCGTCATGGGGTGCGCTGCACCTTGCTCGAAGAGGCCTCGCGTCTTGGTGGCGTGGTCTATCGCGGGCCGCTGCGCGACGGCGTGCAACTGGATTATCTGGGGCCGCGCTATTCCGAAGCCCTGAGCAAACTGCACGGTGATTTCCAGGAACAGTCCGGGTTGATCGACGTGCGCCTCAATCATCGCGTGGTCGGCGCCGAAGGCACCCGCGCGCTGGTGGTGCTCGACGGCGACGAGCAGCTGCACGAGATCGAATATCCGCAATTGCTGCTGGCCGCCGGCTGCCACGAACGCAGCGTGCCGTTTCCCGGCTGGACCCTGCCGGGGGTGATCATGCTCGGCGGCCTGCAACTGCAAATCAAAAGTGGCGTGGTCAAGCCGCAGGGGCCGGTGGTCATCGCCGGTACCGGGCCGTTGCTGCCACTGGTGGCAACGCAGCTGCACGCGTCCGGCGTCAAGGTCGCGGGCGTGTACGAAGCCTGCGCCTTCGGCAAGATCGCCCGCGAAAGCCTGGCGTTGCTGAACAAGCCGCAGCTGTTCCTCGACGGTTTGAGCATGCTTGCTTACCTTAAACTGCACGGCATCCCGATGAACTACGGCTGGGGCGTGGTCGAAGCCCACGGCGACGGCGAGCTGAAAAGCGTCATCGTGGCACCTTACTCGGCCAGCTGGGAGCCGGACCTGACGCGCATCGAGCGCTTCGAAGCGCAGACCCTGGCGGTCGGTTACGGCTTCATTCCGCGCACCCAGCTCAGTCAGCAGATGGGCCTCGATCACGGTTTCAGCGACGACGGTTACCTGCGCGCCAATTCGAACAACTGGCAGCAAAGCAACGAGCCGCACGTGCATCTGGCCGGTGACATGGGCGGGATTCGCGGTGGTGAAGCGGCGATGCTTGCCGGCAAGATCGCCGCCACCTCGATCCTGCTGCAACGCGGGGTGATCGAAGAAGAACTGGCACGGGTACGGCGCGATCGTTATCTGGGCAAACTCAAATCAATCGTGCGCTTCCGTGCGGCCGTCGACCGTTACACCGAACGCGGTGTCGGCCAGACCGCTTTGCCGGCCGCCGACACCGTGATCTGCCGCTGCGAACACGCCACCCGCGCGGACATCGATCTGGCGCTGGAGCAGGGCGTGCAAGACATCGCCAGCCTGAAAATGCGCACCCGCGTCAGCATGGGCGATTGTCAGGGGCGGATGTGTGTCGGCTACTGCAGCGACCGTCTGCGTCAGGCCACCGGGCGCAAGGACGTCGGCTGGCTGCGCCCGCGCTTCCCGATTGATCCGATCCCTTTTTCCGCGTTCCAGTCCGTCGGCACGGAGGCCGCATCCCATGAGTAAGTTCTATGACGTGATCATTGCCGGTGGCGGCGTGATCGGGGCGTCCTGCGCCTATCAATTGTCCAAGCGCCAGGGCCTCAAGGTGGCGGTGATCGACGCCAAGCGCCCGGGCAACGCGACCCGCGCTTCGGCCGGAGGCTTGTGGGCCATCGGCGAGTCGGTGGGGCTGGGCTGCGGGGTGATTTTCTTCCGCATGATGTCGGCCAACCGCAAGCGCGAAACCCAGGGCGCGGCGGTCGCGGTGGACGCCAGCACGCCGCACATCCTGCCGGAGTCGTTCTTCGATTTCGCCTTGCAGTCCAATGCGCTGTACCCGGCGCTGCATCGCGAGCTGAAGGACAGGCACGGGATGGATTTCAAGTTCGAAAAGACCGGACTGAAGTTCGTCATCTATGACGACGAAGACCGGCTCTACGCCGAGCACATCGTCAGTTGCATTCCGCATCTGGCCGATCAGGTGCGCTGGCTCGATCAGGCCGCGCTGCGCGAGGCTGAGCCGAGCGTCAGCCACGAGGCGCGCGGCGCGCTGGAGTTTCTCTGCGATCACCAGGTCAGCCCGTTCCGTCTCGCCGATGCCTACATGGAAGGAGCGCGGCAGAATGGCGTCGATATCTTCGTCAACACCAACGTCACCGGTGTGTTGCACCACGGCAGCCGCGTGACTGGCGTGCAGACGGCCGAGGAGGGCGTGTTCCACTGCAAGACGCTGATCAATGCTGCTGGTGCCTGGGCGGCGGACTTGAGTGAGTGGGCCACCGGTGTGCGGATTCCGGTGAAACCGGTGAAAGGCCAGATCCTGCTGACCGAGCGCATGCCGAAAATCCTCAACGGCTGCCTGACTACCAGCGATTGTTATGTGGCGCAGAAGGACAACGGCGAAATCCTGATCGGCAGCACCACCGAAGACAAAGGCTTCGACGTCACCACCACCTACCCGGAAATCGCCGGACTGGTGCAGGGCGCGGTGCGCTGCCTGCCGGAACTCAAGGACGTCAATCTAAAGCGCACCTGGGCCGGATTGCGTCCGGGCTCGCCGGATGAGCTGCCGATCCTCGGGCCGATGCGTGGGGTGGAGGGTTACCTGAATGCCTGCGGACATTTCCGCACCGGTATTCTGACCTCAGCGATCACTGGCGTGCTGCTGGACAAACTGGTCAATCAGGAGGCGCTGCCGCTGGATATCACACCGTTCCTGGCGGATCGGTTTGAGACTGTACCGGTCAAGCAAGAGCTGGAGTTAGAGCTGGCCTGATCCCAGTGACATTGATGTTGAATGTGCAGGCCTCTTCGCTGGCAAGCCAGCTCCCACAGGGTTTCGGTCGTTCACAAAACCTGTGGGAGCGGGCTTGCCCGCGAAGGCGTCAGTGCAGCAGGCCTGAAGCTTGGATCTGTGCAAGGAGATCAGACTTTGCGAGCTTCCTCTTCCAGTTGATCAGACTCGAACAACCGCGCCAGCTCCGCCCGGGCTTCCTGGGCGGTCTGCAGGACTTTGGCGGCGTCGTCGTAGACCGCGTGCTGGGCTTCCAGCACCTGTTCGTCATGGTGTTTGAAACGCTTGATCCGCGCATCGGCCTGGGCCTGGGTCAGACCGAGGCCGACCAGGGTACGGCGGCTCATTTCCAGGCTGGAGTAATAGGTCTCGCGAATCGCTTCGGCGCCGACATCGACCAGGCGGTGCACGTGCTGACGGTTACGTGCGCGAGCGATGATCTTCATGTGCGGATACAGCTTGCGCACGATCTCGGCGGTCTTGATGTTGGTCTCCGGATCATCCGTGGCAATCACGAAATACTCCGCGTCGCCAACCTTCGCCGCATTGAGGATTTCCGGGCGCATCGGGTCGCCGTAGAACACCGGCACGCCGCCAAAACTGCGCGACAGTTCGATGGTTTCCACCGAGGTGTCCAGCGCCACGAACTTGATGTTCTGCGCACGCAGAATCCGCGCCACGATCTGGCCCATTCGCCCCATGCCGGCAATCACCACGCGCGGTGCCTCGGTGTCGATTTCGCGGAATTTCTCCGGCACCTCCACCGGCTGCACTTTCGGGCTGACCAGTCGCGCACAGATCAACAGCAGCAACGGCGTCAAGGCCATCGACAAGGTGATGGTCAGCACCAGCAAGTCATACAGGCGCGGTTCGAACAGGCCCTGATCGCGCCCGATCTTGAACACCACAAAGGCAAATTCACCGCCGGCGGCGAGCACGATACCCAAGCGAATCGCACTGACTTTGGTCAGCCCACCGGCCAGACGCCCGACCACAAACAGCAGCGGCAACTTCAAGCCGATCAGCAGCAGCGTCAGGCCCAGCACGGTGATCGGCGCACTCAGCAGCAGACTCAGGTTGGCGCCCATGCCGACGCTGATGAAAAACAGCCCGAGCAGCAGGCCTTTGAACGGCTCGATCTGCGCTTCCAGTTCATGGCGATACTCCGAGTCCGCCAGCAGCAGGCCGGCGAGGAAAGCCCCGAGCGCCATCGACACGCCGACCAGATCCATCAGCCACGCCGTACCGATCACCACCAGCAATGCGGTGGCGGTGGAGACCTCCGGCAGACCGGTTTTCGCCACCACGCGAAACACCGGACGCAACAGATACCGCCCGCCGACCACCACCACGGCGATCCCGCCGAGCACTTGCAAACCGTGGTTCAGGCTTTCCGCGTTGCTGCTGGCGTGGGCGCTGCCGGCGAGCATCGGCACCAGCGCGATCAACGGGATCGCGGCGATGTCCTGAAACAGCAGAATCGCAAACGCCAGCCGCCCGTGGGGGCTGGTCAGCTCCTTGCGCTCGGCCAGGCTTTGCAGGCCGAATGCGGTGGACGACAGCGCCAGGCCAAGACCGAGCACAATCGCACTGTTCAGCGGCTGACCGAACACGTACAACGCCAGCACGCCGATCACTGCCGCCGTCAGCAGCACCTGCGCCAGACCTACGCCGAACACCGACTTGCGCATCACCCACAAGCGGCGAGGTGACAGCTCAAGGCCGATGATGAACAACAGCAACACCACGCCCAGTTCCGAGATATGCGCAACGCTCTGCGGATTGCCGATCAGGCCGAGCACCGACGGGCCGATGATAACCCCCGCCAACAGATAACCGAGCACCGCGCCCAGTTGCAGACGCTTGGCCAATGGCACGGTGAGCACGGCTGCGAAGAGAAACACGACAGCGGCTTGTAACAGGTTGCCTTCATGGGGCATGGGTTGACTCCTGACAGCGGTACGGCGGGGGGTGACAAGGATAAGGGCTGCGCCGCTCGTCAATCCACCACAAAACCCTGTGGGAGCGGGCTTGCTCGCGAAAGCGCTGGTTCAGTCGATGTTGATGGCGACTGTGACACCGCATTCGCGAGCAAGCCCGCTCCCACAAGGGCGATATCATCAAATCTGTAATAAATTGCATCATTCGGTTACATTGATAGCCTTCACGAATCAATCTTTTCGAGTCCGCCATGGCCATCAACTTCGACCTCAACGACCTGCAAGCCTTTCGCGCCGTGGTCGAGCAGGGCAGTTTCCGCAAGGCCGCCGACACCGTGCGCCTGTCACAACCGGCCCTGAGCCGACGCATCGAGAAGCTTGAAGACGCCCTCGGCGTAAAGCTGTTCGAGCGCACCACGCGCAAAGTCAGCCTGACCCAGGCCGGGCGTGGCTTCATGCCCAGCGTCGAGCGTTTGCTGGATGATCTGGACGTGGCGCTGCTGGGCATCAGTGAAGTCGCATCGACCCGACTCGGTCATGTCACCGTGGCCTGCGTACCCTCGGCGGCGTACTACTTCATGCCGCGGGTGGTCGCTCGCTATCACCAGCAGTTTCCGCGAATCAAGGTCAAAGTCCTCGACTCCAGCGCCCACGACGTGTTGAGCGCAGTGGTCAACGGCGAGGCGGATTTCGGGTTGAGTTTTCTGGGCACGCAGGATGCCAAGGTCGATTTCGAACCGCTTGTGCAGGAGTGCTATGTCGTCGCTTGCCGGCGCGATCACCCGTTGGCCGGACGCGGCAGCGTGACCTGGGACGAGTTCTATCAGCAGGATTACATCTCGCTGGACAAGACGTCGGGCAACCGTTTTCTGCTCGATCAGGCCTTGAGCAGCGTGGTGCCGCAGCGCCCGAGCATCTGCGAGACGCGGCATGTGACGACCATGATTGGTCTGGTGGAGGCGGGGCTGGGGGTGGCGGCGGTGCCGCTGATGGCGATGCCCGGGCCGGATCATCCGATCCTGACGCGGGTGCCGCTGACAGATCCGCAAGTGATGCGCAGTGTCGGCATCCTCAAGCGCCGGGGTCGCACGTTGACCCCGGCGGCATTGGAACTGGAGCGGCTGGTAGTGGAAATGAAAGTCCAGCCACCAACGCTTAGCGCTTGACCGAATCCAGCCCGGTGGCTTGCACGTCAGCCTGGGCGGCAGGCGCGGCAAGATAGTCGAGCAGGGCCTTGGCCTCTTTTGGATGCTGTGCGCCGACCGGGATGCCGGCGGCGAAGCGCGTCACCGACTGCACCGACTCCGGAATCTTGCCGACAAACGTCACCCCCGGCACCGGCAGCAATTCGCTGACCTGCTGGAAGCCCAGTTGGTAATCGCCGGTGGCAACCACCGAGCCGACCGGGACTTTCGGGATCATCTTCGCTTTCGGTTTCAGTTGATCCTCGACACCGAGTTTGTTGAACAACTCCTTCTCGATGTACACGCCGCTGGCGCTGTCGGAGTAGGCCACCGATTTTGCGTCGAGGAGGGTTTTCTTCAGGCTTTCGACGCTGCTGATGTCCGGCTTCGGCGCGCCTTCACGCACCACCAGACCGATCCGTGAATCCGCCAGTTCGACCCGCGAGGCCGGGTCGACCTTGCCCTGTTTGATCAGGTCATCGAGGGCGTAGCCGACCATGATCACCACGTCGGCGTGCTCACCGCGAGCGAGGCGATTAGGGATGGCTTCCGGCGCCTTGCCCATCGACGGGCCGAGTTGGGTGTCGAGGGTGTTGCCGGTGGCAGCCGCGAATTTCGGGCCGAGGATTTTGTAGGCGGCGGTGAAGCCGCCCGACGTCATCACATTCAGCTGTTCAGCATGGGCCAGGGCGCTGAAAGCGAAGAGGGCGATGGCGCTGAGATTGATCAGTTTTTTCAAGGTGATTGCTCCTTATGCGGCAACCGGTTGCAAACGGCCGCCTGCGCGGCGATAGAGGTACAACGTGGCGCACAACGCACACAGTGCGCCGACGCTCATCCAGTAACCCGGCGCCGCTTTGTCGCCGGTGTACTGGATCAGGAAGGTCGACATCGCCGGGGTGAAACCGCCGAAAATCGCGGTCGCCAGGCTGTAGGCGAGGGAGAAACCGGCTACTCGCACTTCCACCGGCATGATCTCGGTCAGCGCCGGAATCATCGCGCCGTTGTACATGCCGTAGATGAACGACAGCCACAGCAGCGACAGCAACATGTGACTGAAGCTCGGCGCCTGCACCAGGTACGACAGGGCCGGATAGGTGGTGGCCAGTGCCAGCAGCGCCATGGCGATCAGCACCGGGCGCCGGCCGACACGGTCGGACAACATGCCGCCAATCGGCAGCCAGAAGAAGTTCGACACGCCAACCAGCAAGGTCACCAGCAACGCATCGGAAGTGCTCAGGTGCAGCACGGTCTTGCCGAAGGTCGGCGCGTACACGGTGATCAGGTAGAACGCGGTGGTGGTCAGCGCGACCATCAACATGCCACCGAGCACCACGCCCCAGTTCTGGCCAAGCGTGCGGAACACTTCCTTCATGCTCGGGCGGTGTTTGCGTGCGGCGAACTCTTCAGTTTCCGCCAGGTTACGCCGCAGGAAAAAGATGAAGGGCACGATCATGCAACCGACGAAAAACGGAATGCGCCAGCCCCAATCGGCAACCACATCCGGCGCCATCCACGCGTTCAGCGCATAGCCCAAGGCTGCCGCGACGATGATCGCCACTTGCTGACTGGCGGACTGCCAAGCGGTGAAAAAGCCCTTGCGGCCAGGGGTGGCGATTTCCGACAAGTACACCGAAACACCGCCCAGTTCCGCACCGGCGGAGAAGCCCTGCAACAGCCGTCCGATCAACACCAGCGCTGGCGCAAACAGACCGATGGTCTCGTATCCGGGCACCAGCACAATCAGGATCGTGCCGCTGGCCATGATCGACAGGGTGACGATCAACCCTTTGCGCCGACCGACGTCATCGATGTACGCACCCAGCACGATGGCGCCCAGTGGACGCATCAGAAAGCCTGCGCCGAATACGGCAAAGGTCATCATCAGGGAAGCGAACTCACTGCTCGCCGGGAAGAACACCGCCGCGATCTGCGTGGCGTAGAAGCCGAACAGAAAGAAGTCGAACTGTTCGAGGAAGTTGCCCGAGGTGACCCGGAAAATGGCGCCGGCCCGCGAGCCGCCGTGTGGGATTGAGGCTGTCATAGAAAAATCTCCACCGCTTTTATGACGTGCGCGACGTGGAAGCGGCGCACGGTTGTTATTGCGGCGGATGGTCGCGCAGCCGTAACAGGATGTTAATTGCATTGTTGGCATGGATTGATGCGCAAAGCGGATCAATCCTGAAAACACCGTCTAACCTGTGGGAGCGAGCCTGCTCGCGAAAGCGGTGGTTCAGGCGGAAAAGTGTTGAATGTGCCGGCCTCTTCGCGAGAAACCTCGCTCCCACAGTTTTGCGGGGCGATCACACATCCTGTTTCATCAGCAGACCCTGTGGGAGCTGAATTGCCAGCGATGACGATCTGCCTGCCAACGACAATTCCCCAGCCAGCTCAGGCAAAAAAACAAGGAATGATTCCAGTCCTCCGCAGTCGGAGTTCAGGTATCACACATCTGAAGGAGGTTCACCGATGAACAGCAAAACCCTAATCGCCAGCCTGGCCCTGGTCGCCGGCATTGCCGGGATCAGCCCACTTGTTCAAGCGGCGCAAACCTCAAGCGAACCCACGGTCCAGTCGCCGACCAGCGACCGCGAATTGAAGGTCAACGACCGGGCTCCAGACATTTATCAGCGCAGCGACAAAGCGTTGAAAAACTGGAAACAGAAAGGCTTGAAAGCGCCGGTCGATCAGGCGCAGTGGGTGCAGATCAATGACAAGTACGTGATGGTCATGATTACCAACGGCACCATTGTCGAGATGCAGCCTGTCGAACGTTAATCCCCGGACTCAAAGGCCCTGCGCATGCACTCGTGCAGGGCTTCCCACCTCGAAATCCTGCTGTGTCTGACCTCCTGCATCGCAAGGTCCACAATCCGCGGAGTAATAGCGTTGCTCTGCGCAATCGGCTTGCCAATCACTGCCATTTCTGGGAAAACGGCCGCCAGTAAAGCAATTGAGTGAATGTCATGACTGATGAACTGCAGATAATCGATCTTCAGGTGGGCGAGGGCAAGGCTGCCGTCAAAGGCGCGCTGATTACCACCCATTACACCGGCTGGCTGGAAGACGGCAGCGAGTTCGATTCTTCTCACAGCCGTGGCAAACCTTTCCAGTGCGTGATTGGCACGGGCCGGGTGATCAAGGGTTGGGATCAGGGGCTGATGGGCATGCAAGTGGGCGGCAAGCGCAGACTGCTGGTGCCGGCGCATTTGGGGTACGGCGAGCGGACGATGGGCAAGATTCCGCCGAATTCGAATCTGGTGTTTGAGATTGAATTGTTGGAGGTTTTGACGCGGGAGGATTGAGGCGGATGCAGTAACGACATCGCCTCTTGGCCTAAGAATCCGAGCTGCCTTCAAGCCCAGTGCAGCGGTGCGGCCTAGGGGAAACAGATGTCTACTTCCAGTTTCGCTGCGGCCGACAGATTGACCAGCGCATCCAGAGAAAATTTGTCGATTTTACCGTTGAGTACGTCATTGAGGCGTGGCTGAGTAATCCCCAAGCGCTTGGCGGCTTCCTTCTGAGGAAGCTCCCAGGCACGAACCGTCTCGCAAAGCGTGCGCATGAGTTTGGCCCGCAGGCGCATGTTGGCCGCGTCCTGCGGCGTGTCTTCCAGCGCGTCCCAGATGCTTGAGAAATGCTGGGAAGGGTGTTGATGATCCTTCATGGCTTAACCTATTTCCTGGTATCTGGCGCGTGCCAGTTCTATATCTCGCGTTTCAGTTTTGCGAGTGGTCTTTTGCATGGCGTGCAGCACATAAATCGCGTCAGGCCGATTGACCACATAAAACACTCGAAACGCTCCTGAGTCTTCGGTGATTCTGATTTCATTGACACCCCGTCCTACGGTTTTCATGGGGCGCCAATCAAAAGGCTCGTCGCCCTGTTGCAACAGATCCAATTGAAATCCCGCAGCTCTGCGAGCATCCAAAGGAAAAGCTCTCAGATCCTTGAGTGCACTTGCGACAAACACCACATCCTTGTGTCTTGGCATCGACTTCTCCTTTGTTGAAAGGATAAGCGTAATGGCTCCGACGAAAATGCGTTGCGGCGGTGTGTTGCAAAGAGTGGCAGAGGTCACCTATCAGCAGGCTATATCGAAACCGATATAAATCAAGCTTGATTTTCTTTATCTGATATTCGGTATCGACATCGCCAGTTTGCTCCTACAGGGGATTAGAGCAGGGCACGCGCATCATGAGCCTCAACCCCAAGCGCTGAGCCACAGCGACTAAGGCTGTGCCGCGCTGAACAGTGGAATCCGCCCATTGAGCGATGGGCGGTAATGCCACGTCAGTTGTTGCAAATTCATACCCTGATCAAGGATTTTTCTGACAGTCGCAGCGGCAATGCTCAGCGCCAGCGTCTGTCCCGGACACTGATGCCGCCCGCTGCCAAAGCTGAAACTGCGCCGGTCAGGACGCTCCAGCAGAAACCGCTCGGGCTCTGCATTTAACAAAGGATCGCGGTTGGCCGAGGCCAGCAGCACCAGAATCACCTCGCCAGCCTCGAGCCGCACGCCATCGATCTCGCAAGTCTGTGCGACAAAGCGCCGAGTGTTCTGCACCGGCGGATCAAAGCGCTGAACCTCGGCCAACAGTGCGTCCACAGAGGCGTCACGCAACTCGGGCTGACGTTGCAGTGCTATCAGTGCATTGCCGATCAGTCCGGCAGTTGCTTCGAACGTCTGTGAACAGAGACCGATCAGGTTGGCAATCAGGGTTTCTTCGTCTCCTGCAAATCGCTGCTCGATCGCCTTGAGCAACTCGCTATCGGCTTCGGCCAGCAACTCGACGAAGTAACCGCGCAATTGCTCCGCCGCCGCCTGCGCCGTCGCCAATTGCAGGTCATTGCTCAGCGGCGACAGGCAGGCGACGAAATCCGCGGTCAGCTCACTGATTGCCCGGCCTTGCGCCGGGGTGAAGCCGAGCAGCGCCGCGACCACGCACACCGGGCCGCGAAACATCGCCTTGTACAAGCCGTCGGCGTCCGCTGTCATCAGCCGTGCTGCCACCAATGCGCGTACCTGATCGTCATTGATCAACTGCAGCGCCGGTTCCATCGCAGAGCGTGGGCAGCGCTGACGCTCGCCATCGTTCATCCGCATCAACTGCCCGAACACCTTGCCGGCCAGCCCCGAGGCAATCGCCTTGGGCACCGGTTCCTGCAACGGTCGCACCCGACAATCGGTATGCGTCAGCACCGCACGCACCGCTCGGGCGCTGCTGGCGACCCACAGCTTCAATCCATGATCAAAGGTCAGTCCGCCCTCGGCGCGCAGTTTGGCGTAGTAGGGGTAGGGATCGGCATGCGTCGCAGCGATGATCGGGTCCATGGTTCACAGCCTTGTCGTCGGGAAAGTGATGCGAGTATCTTCAGTCCGCAGCGACGACGATTCGTCGGGGAGCGAAATATGCACGCAGAACATCAAGACATCGGCGTTTCGCAGGTGGCGGCCGCCATCGCCGAACCGGCACGCACGAAAATTCTCTGCTCGCTGATGGACGGCCACGCCCGCACCAGCACTGAATTAGCGGCCGTGGCGGAAGTCAGCGCCTCCACCGCCAGTGCACATCTGGCCAAGCTCAAGGATCTGGCACTGGTGCGCCTGCACGTGCAGGGCCGCCATCGTTATTACAGCCTCGCCGATCAGCGCGTGGCTCAGGCGCTGGAAGCGTTGATGGTGATCGGACAGAACGCCGCACCTAGCTTCAAGCCGCACACCCCGGATCGCCTGCAATTCGCCCGCACCTGCTACGACCACATGGCCGGCACGCTGGCGGTGTTGCTCCACGACCGTTTGCTCGAGGCGGGGTGGCTGGTGGAAACCGACGAGCGGGTTTATCGCTTGAGCGGCACCGGCGACGCGTTGTTTGCGAGCTTGGGAATTGAGGTGCAGGACTTGAGTACCTTGCGCCGCAAGTTTGCTTGCCCGTGCCTGGACTGGAGCATGCGCCGGCCGCATCTGGGCGGTTCGTTGGGCGCGGCGTTGTTGCAGATGGCATTGAAACGCAAGTGGGTGACGCAGGATCTTGATAGTCGGGCGTTGGCGCTCACCGTGGCGGGGCGAAAGGAAATGGGTATGCGGTTTGGTCTTGAGTTGCCGTTAGACGCGAAGGTCAAAAGATCGCAGCCTGCGGCAGCTCCTACAGTAATCGCGTACACCCGCTAATTCTCGACCCTGCCCAATCTCTGTAGGAGCCGGCGAAGGCTGCAATCCTTTGATCTTGAGCTTCTGCCCGACGAGGTGCGCTTCTGGCACCTTGTAACCCCGTGCTCGGACCTATACTGTATATCCACACAGTAAAGAGCCCGCGCCATGCAAATCATCGACAAGCTCAGCATTCTCGCCGACGCCGCCAAGTACGACGCCTCCTGCGCCAGCAGCGGTGCGCCCAAGCGCAGCTCCGAAGGCAAGAGTGGGTTGGGCTCGACCGATGGCATGGGCATCTGCCACAGCTACACGCCGGACGGTCGTTGCGTGTCGCTGCTGAAAATCCTCCTGACCAACTTCTGTCTCTACGACTGCCAGTATTGCGTCAACCGCCGCTCCAGCGATGTGCCGCGTGCACGCTTCACCCCCGAGGAAGTGGTGACGCTGACCCTGGATTTCTACCGGCGCAACTGCGTCAGCGGGCTGTTTCTCAGCTCGGGGATCATCCGCTCGGCGGATTACACCATGGAGCAACTGGTACGCGTGGCAAAGCTGTTGCGCGAAGAGCACGAGTTTCGCGGCTACATTCACCTCAAGACCATTCCCGAGGCCGATCCGGCATTGATCGAGGAGGCCGGGCGCTACGCCGATCGCCTCAGCGTCAATATCGAACTGCCCACCGACGCCAGCCTGCAAACCCTGGCGCCGGAGAAGCAGATTGGTTCGATCAAGCAGGCAATGAACACCATTTACACCGGCGTACAAACGGTGCTCAACGAACCGCGTTCGGCAAAATTCGCTCCCGCCGGGCAGAGCACGCAAATGATTGTCGGCGCCGATGACACCGACGACAGCACGATCCTGCACAGCGCTCAGTCGCTGTATGGCAACTACCGCTTGCGGCGCGTCTACTATTCGGCCTTCAGCCCGATTCCCGACAGCCCGAAAAGCGTGCCACTGGCCGCGCCACCGCTGATGCGCGAACACCGGTTGTATCAGGCCGATTTCCTCTTGCGCAGTTACGGCTACAGCGCCGATGAGCTGCTCAAGGGCCCGGGTAATCTAGCGCTGGACATCGACCCGAAACTGGCTTGGGCGCTGCAGAATCGCGAGGTGTTTCCGCTGGACCTGAATCGCGCCGAGCCGTCGCTGATCGCACGAATCCCCGGCATCGGTCTGCGTACCACCGAACGTCTGGTGCAATTGCGCCAGCAACGGCGCATCCGCTACGAAGATGTGGCGCGCATGCGTTGTGTGCTGGCCAAGGCCAAGCCGTTCATCATCACCAGCGACTACCACCCGCAACAGGCCGAAGTCACCAGCCACATGCTCTATCAGCAACTGCGCGACCGGCCGCAGCCGCAGCAGATGGGGTTGTGGGGATGATCAATCTCGATTGCGACGACCTGTTCGACACCTGGCGCCAGCAGGCACGCTGGCTGCTCAGCCATGAAGTCGACCCGAGTCTGGTGAGCTGGGCGTCGGAAGGGGTGAGCGATCTGTTTGCCAGTGACGTCTCGGTACCCGAAGGGCAGGGGCCGTTTCAGGCACGCATCCCCCGTGCACTGCTCGACACCCTGGAGCAAGCCGCGCGCTACCGGGGCGACCAGCGCTGGAGTCTGTTGTATGAAGTGCTGTGGCGAGTTAGCCATGGCGATCGCACGGCGATGATGGCCGGCGACAAGCTCGGCAGCGAGTTGCAGCGGCGGATCAAGCAGGTGCAGCGCGAAGCCCACCATTTGCATGCGTTCGTGCGTTTCATCGAACGCCCGCAGGATCAGCCAGGCCCGCAATACGTCGCGTGGCACGAACCGGCCCACGACATCCTGCACAGTGCCAGCGAACATTTCATCGGACGCATGGGCCGGCATCGCTGGTTGATCGCCACGCCGCGTGACGGGGTTTATTACGATGGCGAACAGTTGATTCATCAGCGCCAGTGCCCGGTGGAATGGCAGCAGCTGGCGCAGAACGTCGATGACCCGCATGGCGAGCTATGGCTGACGTACTACAGCCACATCTTCAACCCGGCGCGATTGAACGAGAAGGTCATGCAAGGGCATTTGCCGGTACGGTTCTGGAAGAATCTGCCGGAAGGGGAGTTGATTCCCGGGCTGATTACCCAGGCGCGCACGGGCAAGCAGCAGAACGGACAGGCCAGCGGGATTGCCGCGCGAGCCGGCAAGCGAATTGCCTTGAAACAGGATGAGCCTGAGCAGGTCGATCAGCGGGTTGCCGACGCCATCAGCAGACCAAAACCGGCAAAGGTCACCCCCGAGACTTTCGCCGCCAGCCAGGATCCTTTCGGGCTCGACAGCCAGCCTTTGGCCGCATTGGCGAGCAGGGCGTAGCTGCCGTGCACCAGAATTACCAGCACCGCGTAAGAGGCCACCAGTTTGAAGAACTGCGGGTAAAAAGCCTGTTCAGTGTCGATGAACTGCGGGAATACGGCCAGAAAGAAGAAGATCGCTTTCGGATTGAGAAACTGCAGGGACGCGGCTTCGAGAAAACGGTAGCCCGGACGAGAAGGGCGAACCTGCTGCAGGCTACGGAAACGATCTGAACGCCAGCTCTTGAAGCCCAAGTACAACAGGTATGCAGCTCCGGCGTATTTCAGCGCGGTAAACGCCTCGGCCGAGGCGCTGAGGATCAATCCGACGCTGGTGGCACTGAGGGCAGCCACCACGAAAGCGCCCGAGGCGATGCCCAGAATGCCGGGTACTGCGCCGGTCCAGCCCAGGCGCACGGCGTTGGACAGGGTCAGCACCACGCCCGGGCCGGGGCTCAAAATGGTCAGGGCGGCGAACAATACAAAGAGTCCGTAGCTGTGCATGATGTTGCTCCGTCGAATCGCGTATCTGCGTGCGGGCAGATTGGCGTGGCGGCAACGCGCTGACAAACGCTTTAAATGCAGTGCATATGTGACTAAATTAGACCCATGAAAAATTCACTTCCCCCGCTCAATGCGGTTCGCGCCTTCGCTGTGGCTGCTCGTCATCAGAGTTTCAGCCTGGCGGCCGACGAGCTGCATGTCAGCCATAGTGCGGTCAGCCGCCACGTCAAATTGCTTGAAGAACATCTGGGCGTTTTGTTGTTTGAACGGCGCATCAGGCAGTCGCTGCTGACGCCGGCGGGTGAGCTTTTTTATCAGCAAGTCAGCGCCGGTCTGGCGCAGATTGCCGACGCCGCTGCCGAGTTGAGGCGACAGGCAGCGCGGCCGACGATCACGATCAATGTCCGGCCGTCCTTCGCCCTGTTATGGCTGACGCCTCGTTTGGCGGACTTTTCGGTGCAGCATCCGCACATCGACACCCAGGTCGTCACGCAGACCCAGTCGCCGAATCCGGCCCGCGACGATTTCGACATTGTCATCCGCCGGGGCCGTGACGATTGGGCGCCGACGCTGGAGGCGCACGCGTTGTTCGAGGATGAATTGGTCATGGTCGCGGCGCCGGCATTGATTGAGCGACTGCCGCTGACAAATCTCGCCGGCCTCAGTGCGCATACCTTGCTGACCGTCAGGGCGCGGCGTGAAGACTGGCACCACTGGGCGAGGCATTTTGGCCAGAGTCAGAGCAGCACTCAGGTGATCCGTCAGTTTGATTACATGCACCGGGTGCTGGAAGCGGCCGTGGCGGGCGAGGGCATCGCGCTGTGTCCGACTACTTTGCTCGGCACGCATTTGTCGAGTGGTCGCCTGATCTGTCCGTTGCCGGATCTGCGCATGCCGCTGCCACGCTATTACTACGGCGTTGCCCCGCAAGCGTCGGCGCACACCAAAGTGTTGATTGAGTGGCTACAGCAACAGCGCCCATGAAAAAGCCCCCATCGATCACTCGATGGGGGCTTTTGTGCCTAAGCAGCCGTCAGATCAAACCTTGACGATCCAGCCCGCTGGCGCTTCGATGTCGCCGGTCTGTACGCCAGTCAGCTCTTTGTAGAGCTTCTGGGTGACCGGGCCGACTTCGGTTTCGCTGTGGAACACGTGCAGGTGGTCGTTGTAACTGATCCCGCCGATCGGGGTGATCACCGCCGCGGTACCGCAGGCGCCGGCTTCCTTGAAGTCCGACAGTTTGTCGATCAGCACGTCGCCTTCAATCACTTCCAGACCCAGACGGGTTTTCGCCAGTTCGATCAGCGACAGACGGGTGATGCCTGGCAGCACGGATGGCGAGTTCGGGGTGATGAACTTGTTGTCGTGGGTGATCCCGAAGAAGTTGGCCGAACCGACTTCCTCGATCTTCTTGTGGGTCAGCGGATCCAGGTAGATGGCGTCAGCGAAGTGCGCTTTCTTGGCCTGGGAGCCCGGCATCAGGCTGGCGGCATAGTTGCCACCGACCTTGGCCGCACCGGTGCCTTGTGGGGCGGCGCGGTCGAAGCTGGAGATCTGGAAGTTGTGCGGAGTCAGGCCGCCCTTGAAGTAGGCGCCGACCGGGATCGCGAATACCGAGAAGATGAACTCCGGCGCGGTACGCACGCCGATGTTGTCACCCACGCCGATCACGAACGGACGCAGGTACAGCGCTCCGCCGGTGCCGTATGGCGGGATGAAGCGCTCGTTGGCGCGAACCACTTCCTTGCACGCTTCGATGAACTGCTCGGTCGACACGTGCGGCATCAGCAGGCGAGCGCAGCTGCGTTGCATGCGCGCGGCGTTCTGGTCAGGACGGAACAGGTTGATCGAGCCGTCCTTGCAACGATAAGCCTTCAGGCCTTCGAAGCACTGCTGGCCATAGTGAAGGGCAGTCGAGCCTTCGCTGATGTGCAGCACGTTGTCTTCGGTCAGGGTGCCTTTGTCCCATTCGCCATTGCGAAAGTACGACAGATAGCGTTTGTCGGTCTTGATGTAGTCAAAACCCAGCTTGTCCCAATTGATGCTTTCGTTACCCATGACACCCTCTATCACTGAACAACCGTCGAAACGGTTCAAGGCTTCTGACGTTTTTTTGGATGGGCACAACAATACTTCATTCTTGAGCGGTTTCGCAGCCCGGACTATCGGATGACAGACAGATAATTCCGGTTGCGCCTGAGAATTCGCGAGCAGGCTCGCTCCCACATTTGAAATGCATTCCCATTGTGGGAGCGAGCCTGCTCGCGAAGGGGCCATTACAGCCACCCACCATCACAGGTGCAACGCATGCCCCAAAGCACGCAACGCCGCTTCCTGCACCGCTTCACCCAGGGTCGGATGCGCATGAATGGTGCCGCCGATGTCTTCGAGGCGCGCACCCATTTCCAGGCTTTGCGCGAACGCGGTCGACAACTCGGAAACGCCTGCCCCGACCGCTTGCCAACCGACTATCAGATGATTGTCACGACGTGCGACCACCCGCACGAAGCCGCTTTTTGATTCCAGGGTCATCGCCCGGCCATTGGCAGCGAACGGGAAGCTGGAAACGATGCAGTCCAGCCCGGCAGCCTTGGCTTCGTCCGGGGTCTGGCCGACCACCACCAGTTCCGGGTCGGTAAAGCACACGGCGGCGATGGCGGTCGGGTTGAATTCGCGGGATTTGCCGCTGATCAGCTCGGCAACCATTTCGCCCTGAGCCATGGCGCGATGGGCGAGCATCGGCTCGCCGCTGAGGTCGCCGATGGCGTAGACGTTGCGCATGCTGGTCTGGCAACGACTGTCGATCTTGATCGCCGAGCCGTTCATGTCCAGGTTCAGCGCTTCGAGGTTCCAGCCCTGTGTGTTCGGCTTGCGACCGACCGCCACCAGCACCTGATCGGTTTCCAGATTGAGGGTGTCGCCGTTCGGGTCACGCACCTGCAAGGTGCCGTCGAAACCCAGCACGCTGTGCTTGAGATAGAGCTTCACGCCCAGTTGCTTCAGTGCTTCGTGGACCGGTTGGGTCAGCTCGGCATCGTAGGCCGGCAGGATACGATCCTGCGCCTCGACCACGCTGACCTCGGCGCCGAGCTTGCGGTAAGCAATGCCCAGCTCCAGACCGATGTAACCGCCGCCCACCACCACCAGACGTTTGGGCACGGACTTCGGCGACAGCGCTTCGGTGGAGGAGATGATCGGCCCGCCGATTGGCAGGATCGGCAGGTTGACGCTGGTCGAACCGGTGGCCAGCACCAGATGCTCGCACTGAATCCGCGTATCGCCGACTTCCACGGTTTTGCCGTCGATGACTTTGGCCCAGCCATTGATGACCTGGACCTTGTTCTTTTTCAGCAGTGCGGCGACGCCGGTGGTCAGGCGATCGACGATGCCGTCCTTCCACTCGACGCTTTTGCCGATGTCGAGGGTCGGCGCCGAGACACTGATACCCAGCGCCGAATGCTGACTGTGATGTTGTGTCTGGTGGAACTGCTCGGCCACGTGAATCAACGCTTTGGACGGAATGCAGCCGATGTTCAGGCAAGTGCCACCCAGCGATTGGCCTTCGACCAGAATCGTCGAAATGCCCAGTTGCCCGGCGCGAATCGCCGTGACGTAGCCGCCGGGGCCGCCGCCGATAATCAGCAGCGTGGTGTTCAAGGTTTGCATGGCGTCACTCCACAAACAGGGTTGCGGGTTGTTCGATCAAGCCACGAATGGCCTGGATGAAGAGCGCCGCGTCCATGCCGTCGACCACGCGGTGATCGAAGGAGCTGGAGAGGTTCATCATCTTGCGGATCACCACCTGGCCCTTGATGACCATCGGCCGTTCGACGATTTTGTTCACGCCGACGATAGCCACTTCCGGCAGGTTCAGCACCGGGGTGCTGACGATGCCGCCCAGCGCACCGAGGCTGGTCAGGGTGATGGTCGAACCAGACAATTCGTCGCGGCTGGCCTTGCCAGTGCGTGCGGCGTTAGCCAGACGCGAGATTTCCGCGGCGCTGTCCCACAGGCTGCGCGCTTCGGCGTGACGCACCACCGGCACCATCAGGCCGACATCGCTTTGCGTGGCGACACCGACATGCACTGCGCCGAGGCGGGTGATGACCTGGGCTTCGTCGTCGTAACGGGCGTTCATCTGCGGGAAGTCACGCAGGGCGACGACCAGTGCGCGGACCAGGAACGGCAGCAAGGTCAACTTGCCCCGGCTGGCGCCGTGTTTTTCATTCAGATGCGCGCGCAGTTCTTCAATCGCGGTAACGTCGATTTCCTCGACGTAGCTGAAGTGTGCGGCACGCTGGGTGGCGTCCTGCATGCGCTGGGCAATCTTGCGGCGCATGCCGATAACCTGAATATGTTCTTCATCGTGACGCTGGGCGTACGCGGCAGCTGCCGGCGCCGAAGCGTTCGACTGACCTTGCGCCAGATAGGCTTCGAGGTCTTCGTGCAGCACACGACCGGCCGGGCCGGAACCGCGCACCAGACGCAATTGAATGCCCAGATCCAGCGCATGTTTGCGCACGGCCGGCGAGGCCAGCGGACGTTCATCGGCCTCGCGGGCAACCATCGGGCCCTGGCAAACCGGTGCCGGGCGCGGCCCAGCAGCAGCGGCAGGTTTGCTCTCGGCAACTGTTTCAACTTTCGGAGCAGCAGGCGGCTCTTGCGCAGCAACCGGTGCTGGCGCGGCGGACTCTTTCAGATTCCCGGCGCCTTCAACTTCAATGCTGATCAGCACACTGCCGACCGCCATCACGTCACCCGGCTGACCGCCGAGCGCAATCACCTTGCCGTGGACCGGCGATGGAATATCGACCATTGCCTTGTCGGTCATCACGTCCGCCAGCACCTGGTCTTCAACCACCAGGTCGCCGACCTTGACGTGCCACTGCGACAGTTCGACTTCTGCGATGCCTTCGCCGATGTCCGGCATCTTGATAACGTGCGTGCCCATTCAGACCTCCATGACCCGTTTCAACGCCGCGCCCACTCGGGACGGCCCTGGGAAATACGCCCACTCTTGCGCGTGCGGGTAGGGGGTGTCCCAACCGGTAACGCGTTCGATCGGCGCTTCCAGGTGATGGAAGCAGTGCTCTTGCACCAGCGACACCAGCTCGGCGCCGAAACCGCAGGTACGGGTGGCTTCGTGCACCACCACGCAGCGGCCGGTTTTCTTCACCGACTTGACGATGGTCTCCAGATCCAGCGGCCACAGGCTACGCAGGTCGATGACTTCGGCGTCAACGCCACTTTCTTCAGCGGCAACTTGCGACACGTACACGGTGGTGCCGTAGGTCAATACGGTCACGTCCTTGCCCGGACGAGTGATCGCGGCGACGTCCAGCGGCACGGTGTAGTAACCGTCCGGTACTTGGGCCTGCGGGTGTTTCGACCACGGGGTTACGGGGCGGTCGTGGTGGCCGTCGAACGGGCCGTTGTACAGGCGTTTCGGCTCAAGGAAGATCACCGGATCATCGTTTTCGATGGAGGCGATCAGCAGGCCTTTGGCGTCATAAGGATTGGACGGCATCACGGTGCGCAGACCACAGACCTGAGTGAACATCGCCTCGATGCTCTGGCTGTGGGTCTGGCCGCCGTAGATCCCGCCGCCGCACGGCATGCGCAGGGTCATCGGCGCGGTGAACTCGCCGGCCGAGCGATAACGCAGGCGCGCCGCTTCGGAAATGATCTGGTCGGAAGCCGGGTAGACGTAGTCGGCGAACTGAATCTCGGCCACCGGGCGCAGGCCGTAAGCACCCATGCCCACCGCAACACCGACAATGCCGCTTTCGGAGATCGGCGCGTCGAATACCCGCGAGGTGCCGTACTTGGTCTGCAGGCCTTCGGTGCAACGGAACACGCCGCCGAAGTAGCCGACGTCCTGACCGAACACCACCACATTGTCGTCACGCTCAAGCATCACATCCATGGCCGAGCGCAGGGCCTGGATCATGGTCATGGTGGTCGTGGTCATGGCGGTTTCCAACTGAATATTGTTGTTGTGATCGTTCATGTCAGATCCCCAACTGCTGACGCTGGCGCTTCAAGTGCTCCGGCATCTCTTTGTAGACGTCTTCGAACATGGTCGCGGCGCTTGGAATCTGTCCGCCGGCAAGGGTGCCGTACTGTTCGGCCTGTTTCTGCGCGGCAATCACTTCGGCTTCGAGCTCGGCGCTGACGGCGGCGTGCTCTTCTTCCGACCAGTGGCCGACCTTGATCAGGTGCTGCTTCAGGCGGGCAATCGGGTCGCCCAGCGGGAAGTGGCTCCAGTCATCGGCAGGACGGTATTTCGACGGATCGTCGGAGGTCGAGTGCGGGCCGGCGCGGTAGGTGACCCATTCGATCATGGTCGGGCCGAGGTTGCGCCGGGCGCGTTCGGCAGCCCAGGCGGAAGCGGCGTAGACCGCGTAGAAATCGTTGCCATCGACCCGCAGCGAGGCGATACCGCAGCCGACGCCGCGTCCGGCGAAAGTGGTGGCTTCACCCCCGGCGATGGCCTGGAAGGTCGAGATCGCCCATTGGTTGTTGACCACGTTGAGGATCACCGGCGCGCGGTAAACGTGAGCGAAGGTGAGGGCGGTGTGGAAGTCCGATTCGGCGGTGGCGCCGTCACCGATCCAGGCCGAGGCGATTTTCGTGTCGCCCTTGATCGCTGAGGCCATGCCCCAGCCGACGGCCTGAATGAATTGGGTGGCGAGGTTGCCGGAGATGGTGAAGAAACCGGCGTCCTTGACCGAGTACATGATCGGCAACTGCCGGCCCTTGAGTGGATCGCGCTCGTTGGACAGCAGTTGGCAGATCAGGTCGACCAGCGGCACTTCGCGGGCCATCAGGATGCTTTGCTGGCGGTAGGTCGGGAAGCACATGTCGTCGATATTCAAGGCCAGGGCCTGAGCACTGCCGATGGCTTCTTCGCCAAGGCTCTGCATGTAGAACGACATTTTTTTCTGGCGCTGGGCGACCACCATGCGGTTGTCGTAGATCCGCGTCTTGAGCATGGCGCGCATGCCCTTGCGCAGGATCTCGATCGGCACGTTTTCAGCCCAGGGGCCGAGGGCGTTGCCCTGGTCGTCGAGCACACGAATCAGCCCGCGCGCCAGGTCGGCGGTGTCGGCGGGTTCTACGTCAATGGAGGGTTTGCGCACCGTGCCGGCATCGGTCAGATGCAGGTAGGAGAAGTCGGTTTTGCAGCCTGGGCGGCCCGAGGGTTCAGGGACGTGCAGACGCAGCGGTTCATACGCTTGGGTCATGGCTTCTACGCTCGATCTTGTGAATTTCTTGTAGTGAGCTGGCAATCATTCTTGGGTGAAAGAAATCTTGTCCTACAACAATCATAGGCCCGGCCAAGAAGAATATTTCTCTCTGTTTCGTTGCGCTGGAGACGATTTGCAGATAGAAATTCTGCATAAACATAAAAAACAGGTGGTTTTGTCTCATGCGCAAACTGGACCGTACAGACATCGGCATTCTCAACAGCCTTCAGGAGAATGCACGCATCACCAACGCCGACCTCGCGCGCTCGGTGAATCTGTCGCCGACGCCGTGTTTCAACCGGGTCAAGGCGATGGAAGAATTAGGGCTGATTCGCGAGCAGGTGACGCTGCTGGATGCCGATCTGCTGGGGCTGCATGTGAACGTGTTCATTCACGTCAGCCTGGAGAAACAGGTCGAGGAAGCGTTGCAGCATTTCGAAGAGGCGATCTCCGACCGCCCCGAGGTGATGGAGTGCTACCTGATGGCCGGCGACCCGGACTATCTGATCCGGGTGCTGGTGCCGACGATTCAGGCGCTGGAGCGGTTCATGATGGACTTTCTGACCAAGGTGCCGGGGGTGGCGAATATCCGCTCGAGTTTTGCCTTGAAGCAGGTGCGCTACAAGACGGCGTTGCCGTTGCCGGCCAATGGGTTGACCCTCGGGTCCTGAAAATCAAAAGATCGCAGCCTTCGTCAGCTCCTACACAGAGCACGCATAAACCGTGTTCCTGTAGGAGCTGCCGAAGGCTGCGATCTTTTGCTTCTAGAGCTTGTTGATCGGCACTTTCAAATAAACCACACCATTGTCCTCGGCCGGCGGCATGTTCCCCGCCCGCACATTCACCTGAATCGCCGGCAGCAACAGCGTCGGCATGCCCAACCCGGCGTCACGTTTGGTGCGCATCTCGACAAACGTCGCCTCATCGATCCCGTCATGCACATGAATATTGCTCAGACGCTGCTCACCGACGGTGGTCTGGCATTGCGCCGCGCGGCCTTCGGGCGGGTAGTCGTGGCAGACGTAGAGTTTGACGCTGGCCGGGAAGGCCAGCAGTTTGTGGATCGAGTTGAACAGTTGATGGGCGTTGCCGCCGGGGAAGTCGCAGCGGGCGGTGCCGACATCGGGCATGAACAGCGTGTCGCCGACCAGGATCTGTTCGCCGTCGATCAGGTAAGCCATGTCTGCCGGAGTGTGGCCGGGGACGTGCAGGGCGGTGGCCTTGAGGTTACCGATCTTGAACGATTCGTTCGGCGCGAACAGGTGATCGAACTGCGAGCCGTCAACGCAGAATTCCGGTTCCAGGTTGAAAAGCGCCTTGAACACGTTCTGCACCTTGCTGATGGACTGGCCGATCGCAATTTTGCCGCCCAGCTCGCGGCGCAGGTACGGCGCGGCGGACAGGTGGTCGGCGTGGGCGTGGGTTTCCAGCAGCCATTGCACCTGCAAGTGGTGTTCTCGGACGAAGGTGATGATTTTGTCGGCCTGCGCGGTGCAGGTGCGACCGGCAGCGCCGTCGTAATCGAGTACCGGATCGACGATTGCACACTGCCCGCCATCGGCTTCATAGACCACGTAGCTGTAGGTCGAGGAGGCGGGGTCGAGGAAAGCTTCAATCTGCGCGGGCATGGACACCAACCTGAACCAGGGAAATGGGTTGCAACACTTTATCTAAAAACATAATGTTCGCAGCTTAAGTGACGTTGAAGGCATCGTGCAAATGCAATCCAGTCTGACCGAATGTGAAGTCGCCCAGTTGCGGGCGTCCGCCTCCAAGGCCTGCGCGCTGCTCAAGGCGCTGGCCAATGAGGATCGCCTGTTGATCCTGTGCCAGCTGACCCAGGGCGAGCGCAACGTCGGCGAGCTGGAAAAAATGACCGGCGTGCGCCAGCCGACGCTGTCCCAGCAACTGGGCATCCTGCGCGATGAAGGCCTGGTGGCGACCCGTCGCGAAGGCAAATACATCTTTTACGGTCTGGCCAGTCCTGAAGTGATTCAGGTGATGAAGACCCTGTCCGGGTTGTATTGCGGAGCGGTGCTCAAGAGCTGGGGTCACCCCTGAATGCCAGCCAACACATTCAAAACCTGTGGGAGCTGGCTTGCCAGCGATGGCGGAGTGTCAGTCGCCATCAACCGCGGCTGACAAGTCCCTATCGCTGGCAAGCCAGCTCCCACAGGTTTAGTGGTTTGATTCAAAGAAATCCTTGCATGCAGCAATAAGGAACAAGCAATGAACGATCAACACTGGGGCCCATCCATCAGTGCCGATATCGTGGTCATCGGCGGCGGCACCGCCGGCATCGGCTTCGTCGCCAGTCTGCTCAAGCGTGATCCCACTCTAAAAGTCACCGTGATCGAGCCAAGCGCCCAGCACTACTACCAACCGGCGTGGACGCTGGTCGGCGGTGGCGCCTACGACGTCAAGGACACCGTGCGGCCGATGAGCAAAGTGATGCCGCGTCAGGCCACCTGGATTCAGGCGGCGGTGACTGGCATCGATCCCGATCAGCGCCAGTTGACCCTCAACGATCAGCGCACCGTCACTTACCAGAACCTGATCGTCTGCCCCGGCCTGCGTCTGGCCTGGGAGAAGATCGAAGGCCTGCAGGAAAGCCTCGGTCAGCACGGCGTAACCTCCAACTACAGCTATCAGCACTCGCAGTACACCTGGGATCAGGTGCAGAAACTGCGCGGCGGCAAGGCGTTGTTCAGCCAGCCGGCGATGCCGATCAAATGCGCCGGCGCGCCGCAGAAGGCGTTGTACCTGTCGTGCGATCACTGGCGCAAAACCGCTGTGCTGAACAACATCAATGTCGAATTCAACCTGGCCGGCGCCGCGTTGTTCGGTGTCGCGACCTTCGTCCCGCCACTGATGAAGTACATCGAAAAGTACAACGCGCAACTGGCCTTCAACTCCAACCTGGTCAAGGTCGACGGCCCGGCGAAAACCGCGTGGTTCGAGATCAAGGACGCCGACGGCAACCTCACCACACAGGCGAAAACCTTCGATCTGCTGCACGTGGTGCCGCCGCAAGTCTCGCCGGATTTCATCGCCCAGAGCCCGCTGGCCGACGCTGCCGGCTGGTGCGAAGTCAATCCGCATAGCCTGCAACATCCGCGTTACCCCGAGGTGTTCGGCCTCGGTGATATCTGCGGCACCAGCAATGCGAAAACCGCTGCGGCGGTGCGCAAGCAGGTCGTGGTGGTCGCGGAAAACCTGCTGGCCCTGCGCAAGCAACAACCGCTGCCACTGAAGTACGACGGCTACGGTTCGTGCCCGCTCACGGTGGAGAAGGGCAAGGTGATCCTCGCCGAGTTTGGTTACGGCGGGAAGTTGCTGCCGACTTTCGCCCTCGATGCGACCGTGCCGCGCCGCTCGGCGTGGTTCCTCAAGGCGACGCTACTGCCGTGGTTCTACTGGAACGGCATGCTCAAGGGCCGCGAGTGGCTGACCGGTTTGTCCAAAGTCGACTGAGAACTCCCTATGTTGCTGGCAAGTCTGTTTGGCGTGTTGATGGGGCTGATTCTCGGACTGACCGGGGCAGGCGGCGGGATTCTCGCGGTGCCGGCGCTGGTGCTTGGCCTCGGCTGGAGCATGACCCAGGCCGCGCCCGTGGCGTTGTTCGCCGTCGGTAGTGCGGCGGCAGTCGGGGCGATCGACGGTTTGCGCCATGGGCTGGTGCGTTATCGCGCGGCGCTGCTGATCGCCGCGCTTGGCGCGGTGTTTTCGCCGCTGGGCATTTATTTCGCGCACCAGTTGCCGGAGAAGATCCTGATGATCCTCTTCAGTCTGCTGATGGTCATGGTGGCCTGGCGCATGCTGCGCCGTGAGCGTGCGCAAGAGGGGCCGAGCGACCACGGCCACGCGAGCTGGGGGCAGAAAAACTGCATGCTCAATGAGCAGACCGGTCGTTTCGACTGGACCGCCAAATGCACCGCGACCCTCGCGGCGCTGGGTGCGGTGACCGGTGTGGTTTCGGGCTTGCTCGGCGTTGGCGGTGGTTTCCTGATCGTGCCGGCGTTCAAGCAACTGACCGATGTGCAAATGCGCGGAATTGTCGCGACGTCGCTGATGGTGATCAGCCTGATTTCGGCGATTGGCGTGATCGGCTCCTTCCATGCCGGAGTGCGCATCGACGCTCAGGGCGCGGCGTTTATCGTGGCCAGCATCGTCGGCATGATCATCGGCCGCAAACTCTGCGCCCGGGTGCCGGCGCGGACGTTGCAGGTGGGGTTTGCCAGCGTGTGTCTGGTGGTGGCGGGGTATATGTTGTTGCGTGCCTGAATGTTGGCAGATCAAAAGATCGCAGCCTTCGGCAGCTCCTACAGGAATCGCATTCCCATGCAGGAGCTGTCGAGTGAAACGAGGCTGCGATCTTTCAGGTTGTTACAACACCAAATGCGGTAGCCACAGGGAAATGGCGGGGATGTAAGTCACCAGCATCAACACCAGAAACAGCACCGCATAAAACGGCAGCAGCGCCTTCACGGTGCTCTCGATACTGACCTTGCCCACCGCCGAACCGACAAACAGCACCGCGCCCACCGGCGGTGTGATCAGCCCGATCCCGAGGTTGACCAGCATGATCATGCCGAACTGCACTGGATCGACACCGATGCCGAGAATCACCGGCATCAGGATCGGCGTCAGAATCAGGATCAGCGGCGCCATGTCCATCACTGTGCCGAGCAACAGCAGCATGACGTTGATGCACATCAGGATCACGTAGCGGTTGTCCGACAGGGTCAGGAACAGCGTGGTGATTTTCGCCGGAATCTGCATCAGGGTCATGATGTAGCCGAAGCTCGCGGCGAAGCCGATCAGGATCATCACGATGGAAATCGTGCGTACCGTGCGATGCATCAGCTTCGGCAGTTCACGCCACTTGTAGTCGCGGTAGATGAACATGGTCACGAAGAACGACCACAACACGGCGATGGCCGCCGATTCCGTAGCGGTGAAAATCCCCGAGAGGATGCCGCCGAGGATGATCACCATCGCCATCAGGCCCCAGAGGGCTTCGCCGACGATTTTCAACGCCTGGCGCATCGGGATGACTTCACCCTTGGGGTAGTCGCGTTTTTTCGCGAAGATCAGGCACAGCACCATCAGGCAGGCGCTCATCAGTAACCCCGGCACGATGCCTGCCATGAACAGCGAGGCAATCGAAACCGTACCACCGGCGGCCAGGGAGTAGAGCACCGAGTTATGGCTTGGCGGCGTGAGCAGGGCTTGCACCGAGCCGCTGACGGTCACCGCGGTGGAGAAATCCCGTGGATAGCCCTTGCGTTCCATTTCCGGAATCAGCACCGAACCCACCGACGCGGTGTCGGCCACCGAGGAACCGGAGATCGCGCCGAAGAAGGTCGAGGCGACAATGTTGACCAGCGACAGGCCACCGCGCACGAAACCCACCAGCACCCCGGCACACGCCACCAAACGCCGCGACATGCCGCCCTCGGCCATGATCGCGCCGGCCAGGACGAAGAACGGAATGGCCAGCAGCGAGAACTTGTTCACCCCCGACGCGACCTGGATCATCACCGCCTGGAACGGGATGTCGATCCACCATGCACCGATCAGCGCGGCGGCGCCCAGCGCATAGGCGACTGGCATGCCGATGAGGATCAACAGGATAAAACTGCCCAGCAGAATCAGAGCGTCCATTAAGCGCCACCTTCACTTTCTTCAACCAGATCGAACTGCACGACCCGCCGTTTGCTCTGGTCACCGAGCAAGAGTTTTTCCAGGACGAAAACCAGCGTCAGCAAGCCGCCCACGGGAATCGGCAGATAGGTCACGCCAACCCGCAGATCGGGCAGGGCCGCCATGAACTGGTTCCAGGTGGACATGCACAACTTGGCGCCCCAGATCGTCATGAAAATGCAGATCGACGCCATGAGCAGTTGCGAGAGTATCGCCGCCGCAGATCTCAGCCGGGGTGGCATGCGGTCGGTGAGCATGGCCACAGCCATGTGCGCACCGGCGCGGTAACTGGCGGCGGCACCGATGAAGGTGAACACCATCATCAGCAGGATCGCCGTCGGCTCTGGCCAGCTCGAACCGGTGCCCAGCACGTAGCGGGCGAACACGCCCCAGGGAATCATCAGGGAAATCGCCAGGACGGAAAGGCCGGCGACCCAGATGCACGTCATGTAGATCTTGTCGTTGATACGCAGCAGTAGATTCTTCATCGGGTTCCACCGTAACCGGGCGCGCCTGAGTGATCAGGTGCGCCGGGCCTGGTTAATGAGGACGGAGCGGGAGGCGTTACTGCACGGCTTCGATTTTCTTGATCAGGTCGGCGTACTTCGCACCGTACTTTTCCCGCACCGGTGCGGTGGCGTCGTAGAAGGGTTTCTTGTCGACCTCGATGAACTCGACGCCAGCGGCCTTGAGTTTTTCTTCGCTGGCAGCGGACTTCTTGTCCCACAGCACGCGCTCTTCAGCCTGGGCAGCCTTGGCGGCGGTCTTGACCAGCGCCTGTTGTTCCGGGGTGAGTTTTTCCCAGGTGATTTTCGACATCACAATCGGCTCTGGCAGGATCAAGTGACCGGTCAGGCTGTAGAACTTGGCGTTCTGGAAGTGGTTGTGTTCGAGGAGGGTCGGCGGGTTGTTTTCCGCGCCGTCGATTACGCCGGTCTGCAAGGCGCTGAAGATTTCCCCGGTGTCCATGGCGATACCGTTACCGCCCATGGCGTTCATCATGTCGATGAACATCGGGTTGCCCTGGACACGAATCTTCATGCCCTTGAGGTCTTCGAGCTTGCGTACCGGTTTTTTGGTGTAGACGTTGCGCGTGCCGCCGTCCATCCAGGCCAGGGCCACGAGGCCGAATTCGGAGTTGGTGATTTTATCGAGAATCTCGTCGCCCACTGCGCCGTCGATGACGTTACGCATGTGTTGATGGTCGCGGAAGATGAACGGCATGTTGAACACGTTCACGTCCGGCACTACCGGGCCGACGATACCCAGGCTGACGCGAGACAGCTGTACCGCGCCGACTTGCATCTGCTCGATGACTTCCTTTTCTGAGCCCAGCACGCCGCCGGGAAAGTATTGGAAGGTCAGCTCGCCGTTGGTCTCCTTGGTCAGGGTCTTGCCCATGTTTTCTTCGGCCACCACGGTGGGATAACCGGCGGGATGGATGTCAGCGAATTTGAGTTGCAGGGCCTGGGCGGCACCAGTGAAGGTGAACATCAGCGGGAGTGCAGCGGCCAGCAAGGTGCGTTTGAAGTTCATGGGGGCGAGTCTCCAGTCTTGTTATTGTTGTGTTCAAGGCGCAGCGGTGCAGCAGAGGCGGGTGTTACAGGGAATCGTCGAACAGCGGTTCTTCCAGGCCTTTGACCCCGGGGTTGAGGGCGAACACGCCGCCGGCCAGGGATTGCGGATCGCGGTCGTCGCCGGGACGAATCGAGGTCACGAAGAGGGTGTCCATGCGGCTGCCGCCGAAGGCACACATCGTCGGTTTCTTCACCGGCACTTCCAGCGAGAAATCGAGGCGTCCGTCCGGGGCAAAACGGTGAATCAGGCCGGCGTCGTTGGCGCAGATCCAGTAGCAGCCTTCGGCATCCACGGCAGCGCCATCCGGCCGGCCGGGGAAGTGCTTCATGTCAACGAAGATCCGCCGATTCGATGGTGTGCCGGTCTCGGTGTCGTAATCGAAGGCCCAGATCAATTGCACGTGCGGATGTGAATCGGACAGGTACATCGTCTTGCCGTCAGGGCTGAAGCCGAGGCCGTTGGGCACGATGAACCCGTCGAGTTGCGCTTCGATCACACCTGACGGGTCGGCGCCGTAGCGGTAGAGCCGGCCTTCGGATGCGTTCAGGCCCATGTTCAGCACCATGCTGCCAGCCCAGAAACGGCCCTGACGGTCGCAGCGACCATCGTTGAGGCGCATGTCTGCTCGGCTGTGCTCGACGGTGGCGAGCCATTCGCTGTCGAGGCTGCCGTCGCTGTGCGGGTGCAGATGAAAAAAGCCGCTCTCCATGCCGGCAACCCAGCCGCCACCGCTGTGACGGGCGATGCAGGCGAGCATTTGCGGGGTTTTCCAGGCATGCACATGGCCGAAGTCAGCGCTCCAGCGTTGCAGTCCGCCGTTGGGAATATCGACCCAATACAGCGCGTTTTCCTGCGGCACCCAGACCGGGCTTTCGCCCACGGCGTTGCGCGCATCGACGATCAATTCGGCTTGCATACTCATTCCTTTGCGTCGTTGGCAGAGTGTTCAGTCGCCGAAGGGGCCGGCCGCGACGAATGCGCCGCCCTGATAGATCCGCGCCGGGTCATCGGCGGCGGGCATAGGCTGTGCTTCGACTTTTTCGCGGAACACTTCGGAGCTGTCCTTGGCTTCAAAACCGAGGTGACTGGCGAAGCGGTTGTCCCACCAGACGTCCTTGTTGGCGGACATGCCGTAGACCACGGTATGGCCAACGTTTGGCGTGTACAGCGCGCGTTCGAGCAATTGCGTGAGGTCGTCGAAACTCAGCCAGGTATGCATCATTCGGCGGTTCTGCGGCTCGGGAAATGAAGAGCCGATGCGGATGCTGACGGTTTCGATGCCGTAGCGATCGAAGTAGAAACTGGCCATGTCTTCGCCGTAGGACTTGGACAATCCGTAGTAGCCATCGGGGCGGCGGGCGCAACTGGCGTCGAGCGGCTCGTCTTGTTTGTAGAAGCCGATGACGTGGTTGGAACTGGCGAAGATCACTCGCTTCACACCATGGCGGCGTGCAGCTTCGTAGATGTGAAACACGCCGCAGATGTTGGCGCCGAGGATTTCTTCAAAGGGCCGCTCGACGGAGACACCGCCGAAATGCAGGATCGCATCGACGCCTTCGACCAGTTGGTGCACTGCGTGTTTATCAGCCAGATCGCAGGGGACGATTTCTTCGCGATCATCAACGGCCGGGGCGAGGGCGGCGATGTCCGACAGGCGCAGGACATGGGCATAAGGGCGCATACGTTCGCGCAGGACTTTGCCCAGGCCACCGGCAGCGCCGGTCAGCAGCAGACGGTTGAACGGGGCGCGGGGAGTAGAGGTAGACGTCATGGCAATCCCTTACACGTTGTTATTAGGTTTGTTGTAGGTTGTCGTATGACTGCACTGAAGTATCGGTAGGCTTTCCGGAACTTGTCAACGCGACTTTTGGGGTAAATGACGGAAGGGGCTCATTCACTTTTCAATCACCGCGACGCCTTCGTTGCAATGCAATCCCCTTGTGGAAGCGGGCTTGCTCGCGAAAGCGGTGTGTCATTGAAAGATGAATTGACTGACCCGACGCCTTCGTGAGCAAGCCCGCTCCCACAGGGAAACCCGGTGTGAGTACTGGCTTTACAACAACGAAATCGGATAGCTGATAAAGACCCGGTTCTCGTCGAACTCATTGGTGCTGAAGTCCCGGCGGATCGTCGCGTTGCGCCATCTCACGTTGAGGTTTTTCAGCGGCCCGCTCTGCACGGTGTATCCCAGTTCCGACTCGCGACCCCATTCCTTGCCGTCGGTGATCGTCCCGGTGTGCACGTTGTCGCCGCTGATGTAACGGTTCATCAGGGTCAGGCCGGGAATGCCGAGGGCGACGAAGTTGTAGTCATGCCGCAACTGCCAGGAGCGCTCTTTGGCGTTGTCATAACTGGCGTTGTAGCTGTCGTTGGCCAGGGTGCCGCCGCTGGTGCCGTTGACCCGCATCCACGCATCGTCGCCGCTGAGTTTTTGCAGGCCGACATAGAAGGTGTTGCCGCCGTAGCGGGCCGAAAGCAGGGCAAATGCAGTCTTGTTATCGAGGTCGCCGGCCTGGGCGCTGCCGTCTTCCTTGCCGGTGAAGAAACCGAGGTTGGCGCCCAGCGTCCAGTCGCCCAGCGGTTGGCTGTGGCTGAGGTTGAAATACTGCTGCTGGTAGATGTCGCTGAGTTCGGCGTACCACACGCCGACCAGGGTGCGCTTGTCGTTGAAGGTGTACTCGCCGCCGCCGAAGTTGAAACGGTCGGAGGTGAAGGCGCCGCGGCCGTTCATCGACATGTCTTCCATGCTGGCATCGTTGCGCGGGCTGTTGCCACGGAACTGCCCACCGTAGAGGGTCAGGCCGTTGATTTCGGTGGAGGTGATCTGGCCACCGCGAAAGGTCTGCGGCAACGAGCGGCCATCGTCTGAGCGCAGGATCGGCAGCACCGGCATCCATTCGCCAACCTTCAATTCGGTCTTCGACACCTTGGCCTTCAGCGCCACGCCGAGGCGACCGAAGTTGTCCGCCGGACGCCCGTCATCGTGAATCGGCAACAGTTGCGTACCGCCGGTGCCCTTGCCGCCATCGAGTTTTTGCGAATACATCCCCAGCACATCGAGACCGAAGCCGACTGTGCCTTGGGTGAAGCCGGATTTGGCATCAAGGATGAAGTTTTGCGTCCACTCTTCAGCCTTGCCCTGCGGGTAGTTCGGGTAGACGAAGTTGCGATTGAAGTAGGCGTTGCGCAGGTTCAGCGTGGCTTTGCTGTCTTCGAGGAAACCTTCGGCGTCGGCGCTCATCGGCAAAACCAGGGCGAGGCTGCTGCAGCCGATCAAACTCAGGGTGGAACACGGGCGGGGGAAGGAAATACGGGACGTGCGAACGGAATTGCAGACGAGTGTGCTCACTGTGACGCTCCCTGTTGTTGTTTTTATTATTTGTCATACGTCGTCGTACAACATGGTTGCGGATAGTTGCGAGGTTTTCCGTAAAAGTCAACAGGGCTTTTTACGATTATTTTGCGCGAGGTGGCAGCCCTCCAAATGCTGCGAAGAGGGCTGTTTCCGGCGGGTTTACCGGTTATAGAGCGCCTCTGTGTTGTCGATCAGCGGGTTTTTCTCGGTCAGGACGATCCGGGCGATCTGGTCCTTGCGCATGAATGTCACTTTCGGATGGGACTGCGCATAGCGGATAAAACGTTCCATCGCCTCGACCATCGCCGGGGTGCCGCCGATGCGATCGTGCAAACTCACCGACATCATCCGCCGCTTGCTCGCGCCTTCCGCGTACAGGCGATCAAATTCCAGCACCAGTTGCTGATAGAACTGCTCGGCGGAGAAATGCCGACCCTCGATCAACACGATGTCGTTGTTGCGCAAGGTATACGGCACCACGGCGAATTTGCGCCCACGGACCATGGTCACGAACGGTTCGTCGCGGCTGACGTCATCGATGTGGTAGGTGAAGTTCAGGTCTTGCAGGACTTTCAGCGTGTTGGGGCTGCGCCGCAACCAGTTGGCGTTGTAGCCCACCGAGCGCTGGCCGGTAAGTCTCTCGACCGCGTTGACACCGTCGCCGATGAACTGTTTTTCCTGGTCGTAACTCATGTTGTAGGAATCGGCCCAGCGCATGCCGTGGGCTGCCAGTTCGTGGCCGCGCTCGGCAATCGCTTTCGCCAGTTCCGGGTGCTTGAGCGCCGCTTCGCCGACCACATGCGAGGTGACCTTGATCCCGGTGCGATCCCACAGGTCGAGCATCCGCCACAAGCCTTCCTTGTAGCCATAATCAAACCAGGTCTGCGCCGGCAGATCAGGGTAACCCTTGGGCAATGGACTGCCGGAGAACGGACTTTCCGCACCCTCGGGCTGGCCGCCGGTTTCGAACTGCATCGACACTGAAATCACCAGTTGCGAACCGTCCGGCCACGGGCGTTCCTGGGCGAAGGCGAGGGCGGGCAGCAACAGGGCGGCGGCCAAAAGGTTTTTCAGCAGGCGTGGGGAGCGTTGCCAGTGGGGCGTGGTCATAACGGGCACCTTGCAGGTTGAGAAGGGCTGCAAGGGTGGCAGTTGCCCGGCGCGGGAAAAATCCGTTGCGGGCGAGAGGACCTTTAAACAGAATTTACGAATCCACCACGAACCCTGTGGGGGCGGGCGTGCCCGCGATAACGGTCTGCCAGTCAGCCTGTTGCCGAGCCGACTGCCGTCATCGCCGGCAAGCCAGCTCCCACAGGATTGTGGGTTTGCCGCAGGATTTGCGGCAAACTCCCGGCAACACAAGCACAAGGCCTTTCAATGGATCGATACGCCCCGCGCGACTGGCAGCCTCACGAGAAGCCCAGTCTGCCCGGTTCCCCCTCGACGCCGCTGCACTCCAACCCCAAGCGCCTGGCCTATGCGCTGGTCGGGCTGCTGGTGGCAGTGACCGGTGGTTTGGGTAACTCGCTGGTGGTCGCCAACCTGCCTTACCTGCAAGGCGCGCTGGGCGCGACCACGGCGGAGATGGCCTGGCTGCCAGCTGCGTACGTGATGACCAACGTGTCGATGAACCTGCTGTTGGTGAAGTTTCGCCAGCAGTTTGGCCTGCGCGCGTTCACCGAAGTGTTTCTGGTGCTGTATGCGCTGGTGACGTTCGGTCATCTGTTCGTCAACGACTTGAGCTCGGCCATCGCGGTGCGGGCGGCGCACGGCATGGTCGGTGCGGCGCTGAGTTCGCTGGGTCTGTATTACATGGTTCAGGCGTTTCCGGCCAAATGGCGGTTGAAGGCGCTGGTGCTGGGTCTCGGTGCCTCGCAACTGGCGCTGCCGCTGGCGCGCCTGTTCTCCGAAGACTTGCTGCAGATTGCCGAATGGCGCGGCCTGTACCTGTTCGAATTGGGCATGGCCTTGCTGTCGCTGGGCTGCGTGCTGCTGCTCAAGTTGCCGCCCGGTGACCGCTTCAAAACCTTCGAGCCGCTGGACTTTCTGACCTTCGCTATTCTCGCCAGCGGCGTGGCACTGCTTTGCGCGGTGCTCTCGCTGGGGCGCATCGACTGGTGGCTGGAGGCCAACTGGATCGGCTATGCGCTGGCGGCCTCGATTGCCCTGATCCTCGCGGGCTTGGCGATCGAGCACAATCGCAGCAACCCGATGCTGATGACCCGCTGGCTCGGCAGCGGCACGATGATCCGCCTGGCGCTGGCGGTGACCCTGATTCGCATGGTCACTTCGGAGCAATCCACCGGCGCCGTCGGTTTCATGCAGAACCTCAACATGGGTTATGAGCAGTTGCACAGCCTGTATGTGGTGATGCTGATCGGCAGCGTCGCGGGGCTGGCGACCAGCGCCCTGACCATCGACCCCAAGCACCTGCTGATGCCGCTGATCATCTCGCTGGCGCTGATGGCCACCGGTTCGGTGATGGACAGTTTTTCCAATAACCTGACCCGCCCGCAAAACCTGTATTTCAGCCAGTTTCTGCTGGCCTTCGGCAGCACGTTTTTTCTGGGACCGACCATGGTGTTCGGCACCCGCAACGTGCTGACCAATCCGCGCAATCTGGTGAGTTTTTCGGTGTTGTTCGGGATCTGCAACAACCTCGGCGGCCTGCTCGGCGCGGCGTTGTTGGGCACGTTCCAGATCGTGCGCGAGAAATTCCATTCCAGTCACCTGGTCGAGCACCTGACGCTGTCCGATCCGCTGGTGGCCGCCCGCGTACAGAGCGGCGGGTCGGCCTATGGCTCGTTGCTGGCCGACCCGAGCCTGCGCAATCTGGCCGGGATTCGCAGCCTGTCCAACGCGGCCACTCGCGAAGCCAACGTGCTGGCCTATAACGATGTATTCATGCTGATCGCCGTGATTGCGGTGCTGACCATGATCTGGCTGTCCATTCGTGCGCTGTGGCTGATGAGCACCACCAAAGCCGTCGACCCCGCGCCTTCCGTACCTCCTGACGGTGCTTCCAATTCATGACCGAACCCACCACCACAACCACCAATGCCATCGCCGCCACCCCGGAAGGCGTGGCACCGCCGTCCTCGCCGAACACCGAGCCGCGCTCGTTGCGGGTGCGGATCATCTCGTCCCTGGGCTTTGCCGCGATTGCCATCGTCGGTGTGCTGATCGTGCTCTACGCCTGGCAGTTGCCGCCGTTCAGCAGTGCGGTCGAAACCACTGAAAACGCCCTGGTGCGTGGCCAGGTGACGATCATCGGCCCGCAGCTCAGCGGTTACGTGTTCGAGGTGCCGGTGCAGGATTTCCAGTACGTGAAGGCCGGCGACCTGCTGGTGCGCCTGGATGACCGGATTTATCAGCAGCGCCTCGACCAGTCGCTGGCGCAACTGGCGGTGCAGAAAGCCGCGCTGGCCAACGTGGTGCAGCAACGCAACAGCGCCGAAGCGACGATCAAACTGCGTCAGGCGGTGGTGGCCGACAGCGAGGCGCAGTTGCGCAAAAGCGAGGCGGATCTGCGCCGTAACAAGGAGCTGGTGAGTGACGGCTCGGTGTCGAAACGCGAGATGGACGTGACGCTCGCGGCCAATGCGCAGAGCATTGCGGCGGTGGCGCAGGCCAAGGCCAATCTGGAAATCGCCCGGCAGGATCTGCAGACGGTGATCGTCAATCGCGGTTCGCTGGAAGCCTCGGTGGCCAGCGCTGAAGCGGCGGTGCAACTGGCGCGGATCGACTTGTCGAACACCCGCATCGTCGCCCCGCGTGACGGCCAGCTCGGGCAGATCGGCGTGCGCCTCGGCGCTTACGTCAACTCCGGGGCGCAGTTGATGGCGTTGGTGCCGAACCAGAAATGGGTGATCGCCAACATGAAGGAAACCCAGATGAACAATGTGCGCGTCGGGCAGCCGGTGCGCTTCACCGTTGATGCGCTGAACCACCGCAAGTTCACCGGCCATGTGCAGCACATTTCGCCCGGTACCGGCTCGGAATTCGCCCTGTTGCAGGCCGACAACGCCACCGGCAACTTTGTGAAAATCGCCCAGCGCGTGCCGGTGCGAATCACCATTGATGAGGGGCAGCAGGAAGAGGAACGCTTGCGCCCGGGGATGTCGGTGGTGGTCAGCATCGACACCGCGGCGGGCGACACACAACCGCATTGACCTGCGCAGATCAAAAATGTGGGAGCGGGCTTGCTCGCGAAAGCGGTGTGTCAGGCGATATTTTCGTATCTGATACACCGCCTTCGCGAGCAAGCCCGCTCCCACAGTCTGATTGGGTTTATCCAGCAATCATCGGCGGCAAGGTACCGAGCAGGGAGACGGCCGCCACCGCCCCCATCCCCAACAACCACTCCAGCACCACACTGCGCTTGAGCGCGCCCATCCGCTGTTCGCAATCATCAATCCGCAAGCGATTGAACAGCGCCAGCGCGAGCATGCCCAGCACCAGCAAGGCCTTAATCAGCAGAATCAAGGCAAACCCTGCAAACAGCGGCGTCGGCCACCATTGCCCGGTCAGCACGCGCACGTTGATCAACCCGGTGATCAGAAGGCCGCCAACGATCGTATAACCGACACCGCTGAAGCGTTGCAGGATCCGCCCCATCGCTGTGCTCGGCTGACGCAGGATCAACACCAACAGCAACAAGCCGCCCAGCCATGCAGCGACGCAAGTCAGATGAACGATCTGGTTGAGGATCAGCAGTTGCCCGCTGAGGCCGTCGAGCATCGCGCCGTGACCGACCGGCGCCAGGGTCGCCAAGAGCAGCGCGCTCAAGCCCAGGCGCAGCAGCACATTCGAACGCCACGGCGTGAACAGCAATGCCAGCAACAGCGCGTTGATCAGCAGATGCCAGCGCCAGACCTGGCCGAAAAAGGTGTTGCCGAGCACCATGCCAACAGTGTCCGGATCGAACGCTGCCGCCGCCGAACCGGCCATGCTCGCGGTGATCAACAGTGCCCAGGTGACACCGCTGACCAACGCAATCGTGGTCAGCCAACGCGCCAGTTGCGCCAGATGCCGATCCAACGTCGGCACTGGTGCCTTGAGCAGCAACGGCCGGAACAACCAGGCGCCGAACAGCATCAACACCGCGCTGAAATGCACAAAACGGCACAGCACCAGCGCTTCACTCATGAATTACTGGCCAACCTTGAACTGGTAGGCGCCTTCGCTCTTGTGTGTGTCGACCGACACCGCGTGCCATTCGACTTTGTATTCACCGGCGGCGAGTGGTGCGGCGGGGGTGACGATCAGGGTTTTCTTGTCGGCTTCGGTGGTCAGCGGTTTGATCGCGACCGGGGCGCCGTCGTGGGTCAGGCTGACTTTGGTGAAACTGGCTTCGACGCCTTCAGAAAAGGTCAGGCGCAGATCGGCCGGCGTGGCGACGGTGCTGTCGGCGGCCGGGGTGGCACTTTTCAGGTGGGCGTGGGCGAAAACCGAAGATGCGGCGAACAGCGAAGCGAGCAGGGCAGTGGTGGTCAGGACGTTCTTGAACAGCATCGCGGATACCTCTGAGGCAGGACAAAGAAGCGCCAGTTTAGCCATGCGCCGGCCTTCATACGAAGTTTTGTTTGCAGCGGTCGCCCCGAGGCCAGAGCGGATGCTAGTCTTCAACAACGTCGTTGTCAGGGAGCCCTCATGGGCAATCACAAGATCGAGATCCGTCGCAGTAACGTCGAGAAAATCCTGCTCGCGGCGGAAAAAGTCTTCGCCGAAAAAGGTTTCGGCGGCACCGCCATGGCCGACATCGCCGCCGAGGTGCAATTGCCGCGCTCCAACCTGCATTACTACTTTTCCACCAAAAGCGAACTGTACAGCGCGGTGCTGTTCGACCTGCTGGAGGTGTGGAAGCAGGATGCGCTGTGCTTCGAGATGTTCGATGACCCACGGGTGGTGCTCAGCAGCTACATCCGCGCCAAGATGAACCACTCGCGCAGCCGGCCTTATGGTTCGAAAGTCTGGGCCAACGAGATCATCCACGGCGCCCCGACCTTGGGTGAAGCGCTGGATCTGAGCCTGTACGACTGGGCGAAAATGAAGGAAGCGAAGATCCGCCAGTGGGTCGAGGACAAGCGGATTCTGCCGGTGGAGCCGTCGAGCCTGCTGTACATGATCTGGGCTTCGACCCAGCATTACGCCGACTTCGACCATCAGGTGAATATTCTCAACGAGCATCAACCGCTGTCGGACATGCAGTTCGAGCGGGCGGTGCAGACGGTGACCAGTGTGATTTTGCGCGGGATCGGGTTGGAGCCCTGATATATGAGTTGAAGCGGCTGGCCTCTTCGCGAGCAAGCCCGCTCCCACTGTTTTGAAATGCATTCCAAATGTGGGAGCGGGCTTGCTCGCGAAGGCGTCAGTTCAGACGCTACCTGCCCTAAGCTGAGACATGGTACGGATTCCTCGGATCATGATTCCAGTCCAGAAACGGCTTGCCGGTTTCCATCGGCACCATCTCGATACAGTCCGCCACCGGACAAGTGATCTGGCACAAGTTACACCCCACACACTCCTCATCGATCACTTCATATTTATGCGTGCCGTCGGCCTGTTTCAGGCTGCTGATCGCCTGGTGTGAAGTGTCTTCGCAAGCAATGTGGCAACGCCCGCAACCGATGCACGCGTCCTGGTCGATCTTGGCGATCACCTGATAGTTGATGTCGAGGTACTTCCAGTCGGTGGTATTGCCCACTGCGCGCCCGGAAAATTCGGCGATGTTGGCGTAGCCTTGGCTGTCCATCCAGCGCGACAGCCCGTCCTTCATCTCCTCGACAATCCGGAAACCGTGGAGCATCGCCGCGGTGCAAACCTGCACCGCGCCGCTGCCCAGCGCCATGAACTCCGCCGCGTCACGCCAACTGCCGATGCCGCCAATGCCGCAGATCGGCAGGCCCTGGGTCTGTGGATCACGGGCGATTTCGGCGACCATGTTCAGCGCGATCGGTTTGACGGCCGAGCCGCAGTAACCGCCGTGGGTGCTCTTACTGCCGACGGTGGGCAGGGCGACCATGTGTTCCAGGTCGACGCTGGTGATCGAGTTGATGGTGTTGATCAGCGACACCGCATCGGCGCCCCCGCGATGCGCAGCGCGGGCGGCGACACGGATGTCGGTGATATTCGGTGTCAGCTTGACGATCACCGGCAGCGAGCAATAGGTCTTGCACCAGCGCGTCACCTGCTCGACATACTCCGGCACCTGACCGACCGCTGCGCCCATGCCACGCTCGGGCATACCGTGCGGGCAACCGAAATTCAGCTCGATGCCGTCGGCACCGGTGGCTTCCACCAGCGGCAGGATGTGTTTCCACGATTCCTCGACGCACGGCACCATTAGCGAGACGATCAGCGCACGATCCGGCCAGTCCTTCTTGACCTGTGTGATCTCGCGCAGGTTGATTTCCAGCGAGCGGTCGGTGATCAGTTCGATGTTGTTGATGCCCAGCACCTCGCGGTTGTTGCCGTAGTGCGCCGAGTAGCGCGACGAGACGTTGACCGCTGCCGGGTCCTCGCCGAGGGTTTTCCAGACCACGCCACCCCAACCGGCCTCGAAGGCGCGCACGACGTTGTAGGCCTTGTCGGTCGGCGGCGCAGAGGCCAGCCAGAACGGGTTGGGGGCTTTGATACCGGCGAAGACTATCGAGAGATCGGCCATTTACGCAGCCTCCACGTTGAGCATCAGTTGCGCGTTGATCGCCTCGGCGGCGAGTTTGCCGTGCTGTACGGCTTGCACGGTGAGGTCCTGATCGAGGCTGGTGCAGTCGCCGCCGGCATACACGCCGGGAATGCTCGTGCGCAGGTTGTCATCGACCTGAATCCGTTCGCCCTGACGCTTGAGTTCACGGGCCAGCGGGTCGGCGAGGGCGCTGCTGTCGAAGGCCTGGCCGATGGCTTTGAAGATCGCGTCGGCGGCCAGCTCGAAAGTTTCGCCAGTGGTTTGCAGGCGACCGTCGACCAGTTGCGTGCGGGCGAAACGCATGCCGCGCACCTTGCCTTGCGCGTCGAGCAGCACTTCCTCCGGTTGCGCCCAAGTCAGCAGGCGCACCTGATTGGCTTTGGCGATGTCTTGTTCGTGGCCGGTGGCGCCCATGTCCGCCGCACCCCGGCGATACACCAGATTCACGTCACGCGCTCCGAGGCGGGCCATTTGCACGGCCATGTCGATCGCGGTGTTGCCGGCGCCGAGGACGATGCAGCGTTCGGCCAGTGGCAGTTGCGTCAGGTCATCGGCCTGGCGCAGTTCACGGATGTAGTCGGTGGCGGCGAGCAGGCCGGGCGCGTCTTCGTGGGCCAGACCGAGCTGTTTGCTGGCGTTGAGGCCGAGGCCGAGGAACACCGCGTCGAACTGCTGATGCAGCTCGCTGAGGGTCAGATTCTCGCCGAGTTTCTGTCCGTGACGGATTTCGATGCCGCCGATCTGCAGGAGGAAATCCAGCTCCTTCTGCGCGTAGTCGTCGACCAGTTTGTACTTGGCGATCCCGTATTCATTGAGGCCACCAGCCTTCTCCCGTGCTTCGAAAATCACCACGTCATGCCCGTGCATCGCACTGCGGTGGGCGCAGGACAAACCCGCTGGCCCGGCGCCGACCACGGCGATGCGCTTGCCGGCGCTCGCCGCACGCTGGAACGGGTGCTCGGTGAAATTCGCATTGTCCACGGCGTAGCGTTGCAGCAGGCCGATGAGTACCGGCGCGCATTCCTGGGCGTTGTTGCGCACACAGGCTTGCTGACAAAGGATTTCCGTCGGACAGACCCGCGCACAACTGCCGCCGAGGATGTTCGCCGAAAGAATTTTCTGCGCTGCGCCGGGCACGTTGTCCTGATGGATGTTGCGGATGAACGACGGAATGTCGATTTCGCTTGGGCACGCGTTGACGCATGGCGCGTCGTAGCAATACAGGCAGCGCGAGGCTTCCAGATGCGCCTGCCGGGCGTTGAGCGGTGGCGCCAGATCGGTGAAATGGCCGGCGAGGGCGGCCGCGCTTTCGTGCGGGTGCGGGAGATGGTTCAGGGTCTCGATCACGGTTTTGTGCCTCACGGTTATTGAGGTTCTCTGCCTCTGATGGGCAGTGGTTTTTGTGTCGTTTGGGAGGGCCTCTTCGCGAGCAGGCTCGCTCCCACAGGGGAATGCATTTCAAATGTGGGAGCGAGCCTGCTCGCGAAGGCCGAAGGCCTGGATTTCAGCGTTTCACAGCCGCCGGCTTGTGCCTCTCAGCCCGCTTGCTCAGCAAATCAAACACCGCCGGATACGCCGGCCGTTCGATGTACCGCCCGGCCCCACGCTCGGCGCGCAGGTCGCCGTCGGCCCAGACCACTTTGCCCTGGCTGACGGTATGGCTCGGTACGCCGCGCACGGTCTTGCCTTCGAAGATGTTGAAGTCCACCTGCTGATGGTGGGTCTTGGCGGAGATGGTGCGGGTGCCTTGCGGGTCCCACAGCACCAGGTCGGCATCGGCGCCGACGCGGATCGCGCCTTTGCGCGGGTAGAGGTTGAAGATTTTCGCGGTGTTGGTGGAGGTGAGGGCGACGAAGTCCTGCATCGACAAACGTCCGCTGTTGACCCCTTCATCCCACAGCACCGCCATGCGGTCTTCAATGCCGGCGGTGCCGTTGGGGATCTTGCTGAAGTCGTCGCGCCCGACGACTTTTTGCTCGGCGCAGAAGCAGCAGTGGTCAGTGGCGGTGGTGTGCAGATTGCCGCTTTGCAGACCGTGCCACAGCGCTTCCTGATGGCCGCGCGGGCGGAACGGCGGGCTCATCACGTAACCGGCGGCGGTCTGCCAGTCCGGGTGCTGATAGACGCTGTCGTCGAGCAGCAGATGCCCGGCCAGCACTTCGCCGTACACTGGTTGACCCTTGCTGCGGGCGTAGGTGATTTCGTCCAGCGCTTCCTTGGTCGAAACGTGCACCAGATACAACGGCGTGCCGATGGTTTCAGCGATGCGAATCGCCCGGCTCGCCGCTTCACCTTCCACCTGCGATGGCCGCGACAGTGGATGCGCTTCCGGCCCGGTGATGCCCTGGGCCATCAACTTGCGTTGCAGGTGATAGACCAGTTCGCCGTTTTCCGCATGCACGGTCGGCACCGCGCCGAGTTCCAGGCAGCGTTCAAAACTTGCCACCAGCGTGTCGTCGGCGGCCATGATCGCGTTCTTGTAGGCCATGAAATGCTTGAAGCTGTTGACCCCGTGATGGCTGACCAACTCGGCCATTTCCTCACGCACTTGCTCGCTCCACCAGGTGATCGCGACGTGGAAGCCGTAGTCCGATGCCGACTTCTCGGCCCAGCCGCGCCACTGATGAAACGCTTCCATCAACGACTGCTGCGGATTGGGAATCACGAAGTCGATGATCGACGTGGTGCCGCCGGCCAGACCTGCAGCGGTGCCGCTGTAGAAGTCTTCGCTGGCCACGGTGCCCATGAACGGCAGTTGCATGTGAGTGTGTGGGTCGATGCCGCCGGGCATCAGGTATTGGCCGCTGCCGTCGAGCACTTCGGCGCCGGCGGGAACATCCAGGTTCTGACCAATGGCTTTGATCACGCCGTCGGCGCAATAGACGTCGGCGCGATAACTTTCATCATGGGTAACAACGGTGGCGCCACGGATCAACAGAGACATTCCGAGTTCCTCGCAGGCATGACCGACTTGTGCCGGTTCTAAATGTTTTATTGATCTACAACGCTGATCGGCGTATTCCTGTCAGTGCTGTCAGGAATAGAAGCTAGTCGCAGTTTTGAAATTGATCAAGATTATTTTTTATAAGCTTATGACTGTTTTAACTCTATGAAAAATAACGATAAAAAACCTAAATCACCAAAATGGTGAGGCTGTTCACCATTTTGACGCACTTGACAGGATGGAAATATGAGCAAGATTTCCTATGTGAAATCAGCCGCTTGAAGTTGAGCTGCGGCTGATTGTCCGTGATGAAAAAAAGTGCAGTGCACCAGATTGAGTCCTGACAGTTCGGACAACTTGGCAAACGTTTGGCCTGAGCATGCAGACAAGTTTTCGCGGACTCTTTCGGTGAATAATTAAAACCGAGCAATATCAGAAAGTTGCAATGTGTTTGAACCACGGCCCTACCGTTAAGCGGGGCACCCGGCACGTTTATTGATGCCGCCGCTGACACCATGGCCGGTACACGAAAGTTGTCAGTTCCTCCGGCCATCGTCCGGCTCGCACCCCGTGTGCAGCCGCCTGATGAGCAAAAAAATAATCAGAAGAACAGTGGAGCGGCCATGCAACAGAACAGATCGCAAGTGACCGAGCGCGACGGCTTGTTCGAACTCGAAGCCGGCAGTGACGTCCTCGACAGTCCCCGTTACAACCACGACATGGCACCGACCAAGGTGCGCGAACGAACCTGGAATAAATGGCACATCACCGCGCTGTGGGTCGGCATGTCGGTGTGCGTGCCGACTTACACCCTCGGCGGCGTACTTACCGCGTATTTCGGCCTGACCGTCGGCGAAGCGCTGATGGCGATTCTGCTGGCCAACGTCATCGTGCTGATCCCGTTGACCCTCAATGCTTTCCCCGGCACCAAGTACGGCATTCCATTCCCGGTGCTGCTGCGCTCGTCGTTCGGCGTGCTCGGTTCCAACGTGCCGTGCCTGATTCGTGCACTGGTGGCGTGTGGCTGGTTCGGCATTCAGACCATGTTCGGCGGGTTGGCGATTCACCTGTTTCTTGGCTCGATCTTCGACGGCTGGAAGTCACTCGGTGGAACAGGGGAGGTGATCGGCTTCATGATCTTCTGGTCGCTGAATCTGTGGGTGGTGATCCGCGGCGCCGAGTCGATCAAGTGGCTTGAAACCCTGTCCGCGCCGTTGCTGGTGGCGGTCGGCATCGGCCTGCTGATGTGGGCGATGCCCAATGTGTCGATGACCGAGCTGCTGGCGATTCCACCCAAGCGTCCTGAGGGCGCGAGCGTGGTCAGTTACTTTGCCGCCGGGCTGACGGCGATGGTCGGCTTCTGGGCCACGCTGTCGCTGAACATTCCTGACTTCAGCCGTTACGCCAAGAGCCAGAAGGACCAGATCCTCGGGCAGATTTTCGGTCTGCCGCTGACCATGTTCCTGTTCGCTTCGCTGGGTGTGGTGATGACTGCCGCGTCGGTGAAACTGGTCGGTGTCACCGTGTCGGATCCGGTCAGCCTGATCGGCCATATCCAGAGCCCGCTGTGGGTGGCGGTGGCCATGGCGCTGATCATCATTGCCACGCTGTCGACCAATACCGCAGCGAACATTGTCTCGCCGACCAACGACTTCCAGAACATCGCGCCCAAGGTGATCAACCGCACCAAAGCGGTGTTGCTCACGGGCTTCGTCGGGCTCGCGCTGATGGCCCATGAGCTGCTGAAAAAGCTGGGGCTGATCGTTTCCGATGTCAGCCTGGAAACCGTGTATTCCAACTGGCTGCTGGGCTATTCGAGCCTGCTCGGACCGATTGCCGGGATCATGGTGGTGGACTATTTCCTGATCAAGAAACAGCAGCTGGACCTGGCCGGGTTGTATCGCGATGACGTCTATCCGGCGTGGAACTGGGCCGGGTTTACCGCGTTTGGCGTGCCGGTGGTGCTGACCTTGCTGTCGCTGGGTAGCGATGCGTTCAGCTGGTTTTACAGCTACGGCTGGTTTACCGGTTCGGCGCTGGGTGGGGTGATTTATTACGGGTTGTGCGTGATGCGGGCGCAGCCTTCGGTCGTGAAATCACCGGTGTGAGGGAGGGCCTCATCGCTGGCAAGCCAGCTCCCACAAGGATCAAGTCGTACACAAACCATGAGTTCACTCAAAACCTGTGGGAGCTGGCTTGCCAGCGATGGCGGCCTGGAAAACACCAAAGAAATACCCTAAGAAACTGCCTGAGGAGATCAACATGAACGCAGCCGTAGACGTTCTGCAATCCACCCATCAGCACATCAACCGCGACCGCCTCTGGGCCTCGCTCATGGAACTGGCCAAGCTCGGTGCCACGGTCAAGGGCGGGGTCTGTCGCCTGGCGCTGACCGACCTCGACCGTCAGGCCCGCGACCTGTTCGTGCAGTGGTGCAAGGACGCCGGATGCAGCGTCACGGTGGATGAAGTCGGCAACATCTTCGCCCGCCGTCACGGGCGCAATCCGAACCTGCCGCCGGTGATGACCGGCAGCCACATCGATACCCAGCCCACCGGCGGCAAGTTCGACGGCTGCTTCGGTGTCCTCGCCGGCGTCGAAGTGCTGCGCACCCTCAATGACCTCGGCGTGGAAACCGAAGCGCCGCTGGAAGTGGTGGTCTGGACCAACGAAGAAGGCTCGCGCTTCGCCCCGTGCATGATGGGCTCCGGGGTGTTCGCCGAGAAATTCACCCTCGAAGAAACTCTGGCCAAGGTCGATGCTGACGGCGTCACCGTCGGCGAAGCCCTGAATGCGATCGGTTACGCCGGGTCACGCAAGGTCAGCGGTCATAAGGTCGGTGCCTATTTCGAGGCACACATCGAGCAAGGCCCGATCCTCGAAGACGAGCAGAAAACCATCGGCGTGGTGCTCGGCGCCCTCGGGCAGAAGTGGTTCGACCTGAAACTGCGCGGCGTCGAAGCCCACGCCGGGCCAACCCCGATGCACCTGCGCAAGGACGCGCTGGTCGGCGCCTCGGTCATCGTTGGTGCGGTCAACCGCGCCGCCCTCGGCCATCAACCCCACGCCTGCGGCACCGTCGGTTGCCTGCAAGCCTACCCCGGCTCGCGCAACGTCATCCCCGGCGAGGTGCGCATGACCCTCGACTTCCGCCATCTGCAACCGGAGCGGCTGGATTCGATGATCAGCGAGGTGAAACAAGTCATTGAGGCGACCTGCGAAGAACACGGCCTGACCTATGAACTGACCCCGACGGCCGACTTTCCGCCGCTGTACTTCGAGAAGGGTTGCGTCGAAGCCGTGCGCGGTGCGGCAAAAGGTTTGGGCCTGTCGCACATGGACATCGTCAGCGGCGCCGGGCATGACGCGATCTTCCTCGCCGAACTCGGTCCTGCGGGGATGATCTTCGTACCGTGCGAAGGCGGGATCAGCCACAACGAAATCGAGAATGCCGCGCCGGATGATCTGGCGGCCGGGTGCGCGGTGTTGTTGCGGGCGATGCTGGCGGCTTCGGCGATGGTGGCGGAGGGGCAGCGCGCGGCCTGAAAACGCGGCATGACCTGTGGGAGCAGTTCCCACAGGTTTTTTTTAGTGATCAGCCGGGACGCTCGTTTTTGTTCGCGCCCCCTTGGCGGCGATCACTTCCATTTGGATTGCCGATATCCAGCAACCGTCGTTCTACCAGCACATTCTCCAGCGCCTGACGCTCGACCGGCGCCATTTGGTGTTCGCGCTTTTTCAGCTCCAGCAGAATCGGGCTGGACCAGGTGCGATAGGTCTGTTCGATGTTGCGACGCGACGTCATCAGTCTCTCCTTGATCAAGAGCCCGGTGTAGCTGGCAGGGGCTCAATCCGATGAGGGGGTAACCTTAGTCGAGAATCCTCGAGTCCGCGAATGCGCCGTTGTTCCCTGTAGGAGTGAGCCTGCTCGCGATAGCGGTGCGTCAGTAGCGCAAATGTCAGCTGACACATCGCTTTCGCGAGCAGGCTCGCTCCCACAGGTTTTCGTATCGCCTGCAAGTCAATCCTCGATATTCATCATCGCCTGCACACCTTCCCATGCCTCGGCGCGCATCCGTTCGATATCCAGCCCCGGAATCACGCCGTTATCGACCACGATCCGGCCGCCCACCAGGCTGTACTTCACCGTGATCGGTTCTCCCGCGACCACCGTTGCAACCGCACTGTCGTGGAAGCCGAAGAAGCGTGGATGATCAAGGCTGTAGATCACCAGATCCGCCGCTTGCCCGATCTCCAGCGTACCGACCGCGCCCAGTCCCAATACCTGCGCGCCGCCCGCCGTGCCCCAGTGGATCACGTCTTCGGCAGTGGTCGCCGAGGCGCCTTGTTCGGCGCGGTGGATCAGCCATGCGGTGTTGGCTTCGCCGACCATACTTCCGGATTCGTTGGACGCGACGCCGTCGACGCCGAGGGAGATCGGTACGCCGGCCTCGTACATTTGCGGCACGGGCGCGACGCCGCTGCCCAGGCGCGCGTTGCTCACCGGGCAATGCGAGATGCCGGTACCGGTCTGGGCGAGCATGCGGATTTCGCCGGGTTGCAGGTGCACGGCGTGGGCGAACCACACGTCGGGGCCGAGCCATTCGTGTTCGGCGACGAATTCCACCGGCAGGCAGTTGTATTTCTCGCGGCAGAAATTCACGTAGTTCTGTGTTTCCGACAGGTGCGTGTGCAGGCGCAAACCGAGGCCGCGCGCGGTGTGCGCCAGTTCGCGCAGCAGGGTCGGCGGCAGCGAAAAGGTCGGTGTGGTTGGCGCGACGACCACCCGGCGCAGGGCATCCGGGGTGTCCTGGTGATACAGCGATTTCAGTCGCTCGATATCGCCGACCATTTGTTCGAGGCTTTCCGGTTGCAGCGCGGTTTTCGAGAAACCCGGGTGCGCGCTGGCGGATTCCAGCGCGCCACCGCGACACAGCACAAAGCGCAGGCCGAACTCATCGGCCAGATCGAACAGCAGGTCCCCGGTCTCGGTGGTGCCGTGGGCATGGTAGAGATAGTGGTGATCGGCGCAGGTCGTCACCCCGGACAACAGCAATTCGACCATGCCCAGCCGAGCGGCGATCCGCGCCAGTTGCGGGGTAAAGCGGTTCAACCTTGGGTAGGGCACGCTCGCCAGCCAGCCTTGCAGATCCTGATTCAAACCTTCGGGCACGGCTTTGAGCAGATTCTGGAACAGGTGATGGTGGGTGTTGATCCAGCCCGGATAGACCACGCAGTTGCGTGCATCGATCACGCGCTCGCCGGGTTGCGCTTGAAGGTCGGCGGCCATTTCGGCGATGCGGCCGTTGACCACGCGAATGTCCACCGCACCGGCCCGGGCACGCGGGCCGCGCAGGCCGGTCATCACCGCCAGCGGGTTTTTGATCAGGATGTTTTGAAGTCGAGTCATGGGCAGGCTCCAGTCAGAGAATGTGCGAGGCGGATTTGCCGGGTGTGGTGTCTGGCACGCTGACGCCGTTGAGCGCCGCGTTGAGCAGCACCGACACCAGGCAGGCGATGACCACGCTGCTGTGCAGGAACGGCTGTGACCACTCGGGCATTTGTTTGAACAGGGTGGGCGCGAGCACCGGTACCAGCGCGGCGGCGATGGTGAAACCGACGATCAATACGTTGTAGCGATTGCGCTCGTAATCGACCTTGGCCAGGGTCTGAATCCCCGCCGCCGCGACCACGCCGAACATCGCAATGCCGGCACCGCCCAGCGCCGCGGTCGGCATCGACGCGATGATCGCCCCGGCCTTGGGCACTAGCGCAATCGAGCACATCAGCAGGCCACTGACGGCGACCACCCAGCGGCTGCGCACGCCGGTCAGGATCACCAGACCGACGTTTTCCATGAAGGCGATAAACGGGAACGCGGCGAACATCCCGGCGATGGTGCTGGCCAGGCCGTTGGCGCGCAGGCCGTTGATCACCTGCTTGTCTTCCACCGGTTTGTCGACGATGTCGCCGATGGCCACGAATAGCCCCATCGACTCGACCATCTGCACGATCATCACCACCACCATGGTCGCGATGGGGATCAGGCTGAAAGTCGGCAGGCCGAAGTAGAACGGGTAGGGCACGGTCAGCCACGGCGCCTCTTCGACGCTGTGGAAATTGCCCATGCCCAGACCGTAGGCCAGACCGGCGCCGACCAGCATGCCCACCAGCACCGCCATGTTGCGCAGCAGCGGACTGCCATAGCGATTGACCAGCAGGATGGTCAGCAGCACCACCACCGCCACCGCGAGAAATGCCGGGGCGCCGAAGTTGCTCGCGTTGCGCCCGCCACCGACCCATTCATAGGCGATCGGGAACAGCTGCAAACCGATCACTGTGACGATGCAACCGGTGACCACCGGCGGGAAAAACCGCCGTAATCGGCCCACGAACGGCGCCATCAGCAGGGTGAAAATTCCGGCGCCGATCACCGCGCCGCAGACACCGGCGAAGCCCACTTCGGGGTTGCTGCCGATGGCAATCACTGGACCGACGCTGCTGAACGCCACGCCTTGCAGGATCGGCAGGCGTACGCCGAATTTCCAGAAACCGACGGTTTGCAAAAGGGTGGCGATGCCGGAGCAGAACAGCGTGGTGCTGATCAGTACCACGGTGTCGGCGTGGGACATCTTCAGGGCACTGGCGACGATCAACGGCACGGCGATGGCGCCGATGTACGAGACGGCCATGTGTTGCAGGCCGAGGGTGAGCATCTGTCGCACCGGCAGGACGCGGTCGACGGGGTGCACGGTGGAGGAAGGAGTGGCTGACGACATGGGGAATCACCTCTAGCTGTTGTTATTCGGTACAGAGGGGTATTCGTCTGATGCCTCAGGTTTCAGGAACACTGAAAATCCCTTGTGGGAGCGAGCCTGCTCGCGAAAGCGTTGTGTCAGCCGACATCACTGTTCAATGGCCCACCGCCTTCGCGAGCAGGCTCGCTCCCACAGGTTTTGCAGCGTTTCGCTGATCAACATCAGTCATTCGTGCCCGGAACCGCCATCCACCGGCTCCGATGCCTTGTTCAGCCTGCCAGGCAGGCGGCAAAGCCCTGGTTCAACGCCGCGCGGTCCAGGTCGCGGCCGATGAACACGATCTTGCTCGAACGAGGCTCCGTGCCCCATGCGGTCGAGGCGCGAAACTCCACCAGGCTGTGCACGCCTTGCAGCACGTAGCGCTGGTCTTCGTTGGCCACGGCGAGCACGCCTTTCATGCGATAGAGGTTGTCGGCCTGGGACGAGCGCAGTTCGCTAATCCAGCGGTGGAACGCCATCAGATTGACCGCGCCGTCGACGGCGATGCCCACCGATGACACGCTCGGATCGTGTTCGTGGTCTTCTGATTCATGGTGGTGGTCATGGCCGTGATGCTCAGGTTCCGCGCCGATTTCCATAAGCTTCTGCGTGCACTCGAACGCACCGATGCCGAGGATTTTCGTCAGGTCGATCTGCGCGTGGGTGGAGGTCACCAGATCTGCGGTGGCGTTCAAACCCCGGATCTTGCCGCGCAGAATGTCCACCTCTTCAGGGCTGACCAGATCGACCTTGTTGATCACGATGCGGTCGGCGCAGACGATCTGATCCACCGCCTGATTGTCGACGCCATCCAGTTGCAAATCTTCCAGGTGCTGGGCGATGTGCTTGGCGTCGACCATGGTCACGATCGCATCGAGTTCGACTTCTTCGGCAATCGGGTCATTGATGAAAAAGCTCTGCGCCACCGGGTACGGATCGGCGAGGCCGCTGGTCTCGATCAGGATGTGATCGAGGCGCACCGGGCGCGCCACCAGCTCGCGGACGATGCGCACCAGGTCCTCACGAACCTCGGCGGTGCAGCACACGCAGCCGTTGACCATCTCGTAGATTTCTTCGGTTTCGGAGCTGAGCACCAGATCGCCATCGATGCCGACCTCGCCGAACTCGTTTTCGATCACGGCAATCTTGCGCCCGTGGTTTTCCTTGAGGATGTAGTTGAGCAGGGTGGTTTTGCCGGCACCGAGGAAGCCGGTGAGGATGGTCACGGGGATTTTGGTGTTGGGGGTTGGGGCGTTGAAGGGGGTGTTCATATGCAGCTCCTTGATGGACGCGGATTTGCTTTGGGTGGGAGCGGGCTTGCTCGCGAATGCGGTGGTTCAGCCACCTTCATTGTTGAATGACCCACCGCATTCGCGAGCAAGCCCGCTCCCACAGGGTTCTCGGTGTTCTTTCCAGCGGGTGGCAACCCCGGCATCGAGGCCGAACAGGTCGAGCACCCGGCCGAGGCTGTGATCGACCATTTGCCCAAGACTCTCGGGCCGGGCGTAGAACGCCGGCACCGGCGGGGCGATGATTCCGCCCATCTCGGTGACGGAAGTCATGTTGCGCAGGTGGGCGAGGGTCAGCGGGGTTTCGCGGGCCATCAGCACCAGGGTGCGGCGCTCCTTGAGGGTGACGTCGGCGGCGCGGCCGATCAGCCCGGAAGACGTGCCGGTGGCGATCTCCGCCAGCGTGCGCATCGAACACGGCGCGACCACCATGCCCAGGCAGCGAAACGAACCGCTGGCGATCCCGGCCGCGACGTCATCGGCGCGGTGGTAGTGGCTGGCAAGCGCAGTGACATCGGCCAGTTTGTAATCGGTCTCGTGGGCCATGGTCAGCAGCGCCGCACGACTGATGATCAGGTGGCTTTCGATGTTCAGCTCGGCGAGCAATTGCAAAAGACGCACGCCGTAGATGAAGCCGGACGCGCCGCTGATGCCGACCACCATCCGCTGACGGTTCACGAGGCCAGGCCTTTGAGCAGTTGCCGGGCACGTTCGAGCACGTCCTGATCGAGCTGCGCCTTGATCCCGTCGAAGCCCGAGCCACGGGTGGCGTCCAGGCCCATGCGCGAAGTGGTGCCGTTGACCGATGACGACGGATCCAGCGGGCTGCCGGGCAAGCCATCGATCACGAAAATATCCAGATGCGGCTGGAAATGCGTGGCCAGCGCCCACAACACCTGGCTGTCGTCGGTGATATCGATATCGCTGTCCACCGCGATCACGTTTTTCAGATACGGATCCCAGCCGAGCAGGGCCAGCATGATCTGCCGCGCCTCGCCGTCGCGGCTCTGATCCAGCGCTACATAGCAATGAAAGTGCGTGCCGGAATTCGGGTAATGCACGGCGGTGACGGCAGGGAAACGCGCCTTGAGCTTCTCGCTCATTTCCGCTTCGCGCGGCAGCCGGGCGAGGGTCAGGTGTTCGGCGTAGCGGCCGCCCATCACGTCCACCAGCCAGGCGTCCTTGCGCCGCAACAGGGTGTCGACGCGCAGCACATTGTTGGTCGAGCGATCCGAGGAGTAACCGCTGAACTCGCCGAACGGGCCTTCCTCGGCGTAGGCCGTCGGGTCGATGGCGCCTTCGAGGACGAACTCGGCGTATGCCGGGACGCCAATGCCGTAGCGCGGGGTCTTGACCAGTTCCAACGGCGCGCCGAACAACCCGCCAGCGACAGCGCGCTCATCGGCGCCATACGGCAAACGCGCTGCCGCCGCGAGCATGAACAGCGGATGTGCGCCGACCACCATTGCCACGCGCAATTCTTCGCCGCGCTCACGGGCGGTCTGCAGCATCCGCCACAGGTGTCCACGCGAGTGCAGGCTGGTCGCCAGGGACTGGCGAGCGTGGCGCATCGAGCGGTGGTAGCTCATGTTGGCGATGCCGGTCAGCGGGTCCTCGGCGATGATGATCGCGTTGGTGATGTACGGCCCGCGATCGCTGTCGAAATGCTTGAGCATCGGCAGCAGCGCCAGATCCACGGCTTCGCCTTCGAACACTTCATCGAGCACCGGGCCGCTTTCCACGTAGCGCGGGGCGATGGGCTGGTTGGCGCGGCGCTGGAAGGTTTCGTGCAGTTGTGCCGGGGTGACATCGAACAACCGGGCAATGCGGGTGCGGGAGGCGAACAGATTGGTCGCCACCGGCACCTTGAGGCCGCCGACGTTTTCGCAGATCAGCAGCGGATCGCGACCCTGTGCGGCGAGGGCATCGACCAGGGCGGTGATGTCCTGATCGGCAGAAACAGATTGGGTGATGGTCAGCACATCGTCCGGGTACTCACGGCGATAGGCGTCGATGAACACGTGAAAATCCTGAGAATCGCCGAGCGTCGAACGGGTCATGGTTTCACCTCGTAAAAAGCAGGCACGCAGGGGTGAGAGGGCGTTCGATCGAGCAGCCGTTGGCCTGCCGGTCGAGGGAACGCCGGGTCATCTTCGTGCCCGTAAAGTCGCTGTGTTGCCCACATGAAACACTGAGAAACCCCTGTGGAATGGGATTAACTGTGGTGAGGGGATTTATCCCCGATGGACTGCGCAGCAGGCCTGGACTCTCAGCATCAAGAGAGGGCGACTTCGTCACCCATCGGGGATGAATCCCCTCACCACAAAGTGCGCCATTTCTTCAGGTCAGAGGTAAGTGGTGGTCAGGCGAATATCCGCCTCAACCAGATCCTTCGGCGGTGGCGTCGGCTCGATCCCGCACAACCGGGCGATGTTGTTGCCCAGGTAGTCCTCCAGATGATCCTCATCGATGCCCAGACCTTGCGGTGCCGGTGAGCACAACACCTCCAGCTCGCGCAGCCACATGCCTGGTTCGTTCGGCGGCGAGTCGGTGCCGAACACGATCTTGTTGCGCGGCAGTTCCTTGGCGAATTCGACGATCCGCGACTGGAAGCACCAACCCGATTCGCAGTAAACGTTCGGCGTGTCCATCGCCATCCAGAACGCCTCGAACGAGTAGTTGCCGCCGGTCTGGATGCCGAAGTGGCCGATGATGAAATTGACCATCGGGAACTCGCGGATGATCGGGTAGAACATTGTCGGAATGGTGTACGGGCCGTCGCCGGTATGGATCAGCACCACGATGTTGTACTTGGCGCAGACTTTCATTGCCGGGCGCAACCAGTCCAGCGCCCGGTCCGGGCGATAGCCGTGCATGTTGGCGTGCAGCTTGAGCATCTTGAAGCCGTATTCCTTGATGTGGAATTCCAGCTCCGCCGCACCGTTTTCCGGTCCCCAGCGCGGGTTGAAGTTGAAGTTGCCGATGAAGCGATCCGGGTACTTCACACAGAGTTCGGCGACGTACGACATGTAGTCACGCACGCCCTCGCGGCCACGGCGGTTACCGTCGCGATAACCGGTGTTGCCCGGTGGCGGCTGGATGAAACCCATGTCGATGCGGCGCGGTTTGCCGTTGATCATGTACGGGCCGTCCATCAGTTTGAGCATGCGCTCGCCGGTGAACGGTTCGCCGGTGTGGCGCCAGGCTTCGTCGACCAGATTGGTGGGGTGCAGATGGGTGTCGATGATCATCGGTTCAGCTCCTGGCCAGTTGCGTGGTGACGGGGCGCTTGAGTTGCGCCTCTGCTTCGGAAACGGAACGCGGCGGCGGGGTCGGTTCGAGGCCGATCATCCGCGCGGTGTTGTTGCCCAGGTATTCCTCGAGGGTGTCTTCGTCGAGGTTCAGGCCTTGCGGCGGCTCGTGGCACAACACTTCGAGCAGGCGCAGCCACATGCCCGGTTCGTTCGGCGGGGTGTCGGTGCCGAACAGGATCTTGTGCGTCGGCAAGACCTTGGCGAACTCGACGATCCGCGATTGCAGGCACCAGCCGGATTCGCAATAGACGTTGGGCAGTTCCATCGCCCATTGCATCGGTTCGAATACGTAGACCCCGCCGGTCTGCACGCCGAAGTGGGCCATGATGAAATTCACGTTGGGGAATTCCTTGATCATCGGCACCCATTCCGACGGGATGCTGTACGGCCCGTCACCGGTGTGCAGCTTGACCGGAATACCCAGCTCGGCGCACTTCTCGAAGCACGGGCGCACCCAGTCCAATGCACGATCAGGCCGGTAGGCGTGCATGTTGGCCTGCATCTGCACCATCTTGAAACCGTGCTCCTTGACGTAGCGCTCGATCGCCTCGACGCCGTTTTCCACGCCGCAGCGCGGGTTGTAGACGAAGCAGCCGATGAAACGATCGGGGTAGGTCTGCACCATTTTCAGGGTGTAGGCCATGTAGGCGTCGATGGATTCACGGCCCGAGAGTTCGCCGTCGGTCCAGGTGTAAATCGTGTTGCCCTGCGGCGGCTGGATGAAGGCTTTGTCGATCCGGCGAGGTTTGCCGTTGACCATGTACGGGCCATCCATCATCTCCAGCAAACGCTCGCCGGTGAACGGGTCACCGTCATGCCTCCAGGCGAGGTCCACGAGATCCGTGGGATAGCAGCTGATATCGATGATCATTGAAGTCGATCTCCTGATAGCGGGGAAGGGAGCCTTGCGGCTCTCGGCATCCACGCCCCGGGCTATCGGCCATTTCTATGCGCAGCACTCGCGCATTCCCTCGCCTGTTCGCATCCGGCCCGGGTGGGTGGTTGCTGAGGGCGAGTATTGGAAAGGGCGGAGGGGTTCGTACAATATTAATTGGGCGCGGTGGTGATACTTGGGCGATATGGTTTTGGTTTTTACTTCTGTGGAAACTCTACCGGCGCTATCGCGAGCAGGCTCACTCCTACAGGGTACGCATTCCAATTGTAGGAGTGAGCCTGCTCGCGATGGCGGAGTTTCATTCAACAGTGATGTGACTGATGGTGCCTCTTCGCGAGCAGGCTCGCTCCCACAGGGGGGAATGCATTCCAGCTGGAGAAATGCGGTCAAACTGTGGGAGCGAGCCTGCTCGCGAAGGCGTCAGTGTTGCGTACGCAAAGCCAACTGCCGGATCACCTCAACCACCGGCGCCACCCGCTCGGCCTGCCCATGCGGCCAAACCGCATACAGGTTGTAATGCGCAGCAATCTGCGCCTCGTTCAACGCCACCAGCCGCCCACTGCGCAACGCATCGGCGGCGAGTAAACCGCGTACCAGCCCGGCACCAACCCCGGCTTCGGCAGCCGCAATCAGGTTCGCTGCATTATCGAAAATCACCCGCGCCGCTGGCTCTACCGGGGGCATTCCGGCCGCATCCAGCCACGGTATCCACGAGCGCCGCGTATAGCCCAACAGCGGCAATTCAAGAATCTGCGCCGGGCTCAGCGGCAACTGCAAACCATAGCGCTCAAGCAGCGCCGGTGAAGCCACCGCCAGCACCCGGTCGCCGCAGATCTGCGTCATCTCGCAGTCATCCCAATCGCCATAGCCGTAACGCAACGCCAGATCGACCCGCTCAAACGTGCTGCGATCACTGCGCGGCATCGACAGCAGCGTCACCTCGTAATCCGGAAGTCCGTCGAGCAACTCCGGCAGGCGCGGATTGAGCCAGCTCTGTGCCAGTTCACTGTCGACGTCCAGGGTCAGGCGCTGCGCCACGCTGCGGTTTTTCACCGAGGACAGGGCCCGGTCGATCTGCGCCAGTCCGTCCGCCAGCACGCTGGCAAACAACTGCCCGGCATCGGTGAGGTTGCTGCCGCCGCCCTCACGTACGAACAACGGCTGACCGATGAAATCTTCCAGTGCGCGAATCTGCTGGCTGATCGCACTGTGCGTCAGGTCGAGTTTGCGCGCGGCACTGGAAAAACTGCCGCTGCGCGCCGCTTGGATGAACGCGCTCATGGACTGCACCGACGGGTATCGCTTGTACATGTTGTTAGTCCTGCTTACACCGGTTGGCAGAAATCGTCGCTGGCCGCGTGTTGCGTGGGCTTCCAATAATCGGTCACCAGGCCCGCACAAAGACGGGCCGCTCTTTTGGAGCCTGACAATGATCGCATTCACGGTTAACGGCGAACGACGCGAGCTGGATGAGGCGTCCCCCTCCATGCCCTTGTTATGGGTACTGCGTGATCAACTGAAACTCACCGGCACCAAATTCGGCTGCGGCATGGGCCTGTGCGGGGCCTGCACCGTGCATCTGGACGGTGTCGCGGTGCGTTCCTGCCAGTTGCCGCTGGCCGCCGTCGCGGGCCACAGCATCACCACCATCGAAGGCCTGTCGCCAAACGAAAGCCATCCGCTGCAACTGGCCTGGGTCGCCGAAGATGTGCCGCAATGCGGCTACTGTCAATCCGGGCAGATCATGTCCGCCGCGGCGCTGCTCAACACCGGCGCGGCGGTAACCGACGATTCGATCCGCAATGCGATGACCGGCAATATCTGCCGTTGCGGCACTTACGCGCGGATCAACAAAGCGATCAAGCGCGCGGCGAACGCGCCGAAGGAGGCGTGATGAGCCTGCGCGACGACACCTTGCTCGAACCGTCACGCCGGGTATTTCTCAAGCAAGCGGCGACGGTGGCTTCGGGCCTGGCGATTGCCTTGTATCTGCCCTCCGGCAGCGCCGCCAGCGACCCGAAAGCTCCGGCGCCGGCCACCGAATTCGAGCCCAACGCCTGGGTGCGGATCTTCCCCGACGGCACAGTGAAACTGGTGGTGCACAAACACGATTCCGGCACCGGCACGCAAACGGCGTTGGCCGCGTGTGTGGCCGAAGAGCTGGATGTGAACCCGATGACCGTGCAGGTCATCACCCCGGAAGATCCGTTCTTCGACACCTACATTCATCCGGTCTGGAAAGTCTTCTCCACCGGCGGCAGCACCAGTGTTTCGCTGGAATACGAACGCTTGCGCATGGCCGGCGCCGCGGCGCGGGCGCTGCTGATCGCGGCGGCAGCGCAGCAATGGAAAGTCAGCCCCGACAGCTGCAGCACCGAAGAAGGTCGGGTGGTTCATCTGCCCAGCAAACGCAGCCTCGGCTACGGCGAACTGGTCGGGGTGGCGGCGCGTCTGCCGGCGCCGGCCAGTGTCACGCTGAAGGATCCGACGCAGTTCAAATACATCGGCAAACTGCGGCACAAGCGCGATGCCACGGCCAAGGTCTGCGGGCGCTTCAAGTACAGCATCGACGTGCAGTTGCCGGGGATGCTGGTGGCGGTGATTCAGCGTGCGCCGGTAGTCGGGGCGAAAGTCGTCAGCGTGAATTCGGCGGCGGCATTGCAGGTGCCGGGCGTGCGCCAGGTGCTTGCAGTCCCCGGGCGCCCGGACGTGCTCGGCGGCAATCTGGAAGGCGTCGCGGTGCTGGCCGAGACGTTCTGGGCGGCGCAGCAGGGGCGCAAAGTGCTGGAGATCAAATGGAGCGATTCGCCGCTGGCCGGGTTCGACAGCGCGGAACTGGCCAAGGCCCAGGCTGCCGCTATTTCCGACCCGAACAGCCAAACCATCAAAGCCATGACGCATGGCGATGTCGGCGCGCAATGGCCGCACGCGGCGCAACTGATCGAAGCCGATTACCGCATGCCGTACAAGGTGCAGAACCCGCTCGAGCCAATCTGCATCACCGCGCACGTGCAGGACAAGGCGATCACTTATTGGGGCGGCGTGCAGGTGCCGTCGTCGGCGCTGGAAGCGGCGCAAACCGTATGCGGCATCGCCAAGGAGAAGGTCACCATCAATGAGCTGGTGTCCGGCGGCAGCTTCGGCGCGCGGGAGGCCAAATACTGGTTGTTCGAGGTGGCGTATCTGGCGCAACAGACCGGCGTGCCGGTGAAGTTGCTCAACAGCCGCGAAGACGAAATGCACGCACTGTTCAATCACCCGGCGACGCTGCACCGGGTCAGAGGCGCGCTGGATGCCCAAGGCAAACTCAACGCACTGCAACTGCACGCGGTGTCACCGGCCTCGCCGGAGCAGTGGGAGCCGGGCTATTTCGAACGCCCGGATCACATGGATTACAGCACCACCGAAGCGATCACCGCGTGGGACTTCGCCTACCGTCCGCCGCACCTGGAGTTGAACTGGGTCAAGCACGAAAGCCATGTGCCCAGCGGCTGGTATCGCTCGGTGAGCTTTATTCCCAATGTGTTTGCCGTCGAGAGTTTCATGGACGAACTGGCCCATGCGGCAGGCGCGGATCCGCTGGCGTTCCGTCTGGCCAACATGCAGGAGCGGCCACGGCATGTGGCGGTGCTCAAACAGGCTGCCGAACGCGGCGGATGGGGCCAGTCATTGCCGCCGGGCACTGCGCTGGGGATTGCGACCCATCAGGGTTACAGCAGTTTTATTGCGGTGGTGGCGCGGGTCGCGATGGTCGATGGCAAGCCGAAAGTGGAGAAGTTGACCTGTGTGGTCGATTGCGGTCTGGCGGTGTCGCCGGGCGGGGTCGAGGAGCAGATCTACGGCGGACTGATGTGGGGCCTGGGCCATGCACTGTTTGACCGCCTCGATATCCAACAGGGCAGGGTGGTGCAGAGCAATTTCCACGACTACCGCGTGACCCGGATGTCGGACATGCCGGCCACCGATATCGTGGTGATGGATGGCGAGCCCGGAAAACCCGGTGGCGTTGGTGAGTTGGGCAGTCCGTCGGTGGCGCCGGCGATTGCCAACGCCTTGTTTGCGCTGACCGGCGTGCGCCAGCGTTCAACGCCGCTGAGTCTGGGGTAAGCGCTATGGACCTGCGTCTGCTGCGGTATTTCATGGCCCTGGCCGATGAGCTGCATTTCGGCCGGGCCGCCGAGCGCCTGCACATCTGCCAGCCGCCGCTGAGCCAGCAGATTCGCCTGCTGGAGGAGGAGCTGGGCACGCCGCTGTTCGAGCGCAGTCACCATCGGGTCGAGCTGACAGCGGCGGGGCAGATGCTCAAGGAGCAGGCGCCGCTGGTGTTCGAACAACTGGAACGGGCGCTGGATCTGACGCGCCAGACCGGGCGCGGGCAACTCGGCGAACTGGAAATCGGCATGATCAGTTCGGTGATGGTCGGCGTGCTGCCCAAGGCCCTGCATCTGTTTCGCGAGCGCTATCCGCAGGTGAACTGGCGGCTGCATGAAATGACCCCGGCAGCACAGGTCAAGGCGTTGAAGGAAAAGCGTATCGACGCCTGCGTGTTTCGCGTGGGTTATGACGATCCGTTGCTGCGCAACGAGTTGTTGATCTACGAGCCGATTCATGTGGTGATGCCGGCCGATCATCCGCTGGCCAGCCGCGAGCTTCTGGCCCCGGCAGATCTGGCGCAGGAGCCGTTTGTCGCGCTGGAACTGAAGCAGTCGCGGTTCGCCAACTTCCTTTATCAGTGCTGCATTCAGGCCGGATTCACCCCGCAGATCCGCCAGCAGGTGATCGAGGTGCAGACCTTGCTCAGTCTGGTGCGCGCCGGTTTCGGGGTGGCGCTGCTGCCGGCCTCGATCGAGCAGTTGGCGCCGGCGGGGCTGGTGTTTCGCAAGCTGACACCGGCGCTGCCGGAGGTGCCGTTGTATGCGACTTACCGGGCGGATGATGCCTCGCCGGTGCTCAAGCTGTTTCTCGATACGTTGCGCGAGCTGGTGGAAACTTCAGATCACCATTGATCCCCTGTAGGAGTGAGCCTGCTCGCGATAGCAGTGTGTCAGTCAGAGTTGATGTGGCTGACAGACCGCTATCGCGAGCAGGCTCACTCCTACAGGGATTTGTGGTGTTGTTGAAGAGTTCGGCACGATCACGAACGCCTGCGGTCGTAATCTTCACACGCGAATTCCCTGTGGAGATCCAATGAGCCAGGAAGTCCTGACCACCGAAACCAACCGTCGCCAGCTGCAGCAGATCATCGCCGGGCTGTCCGACGGGGTGATTCTGCTGGAGCTCGATCAGAGCATCCTCTGGGCCAATGAGGCGGCGCTGGCGATGCACGGTGTCAGCCGGATCGGTGAGCTGGGCACTAATGCCGATGAGTATGCCAAGCGCTTCAGCCTGCGCTATCGCAACAATCATACGGTGCCCCCGGAACACTATCCGATCAGCCGCGCGGCACGCTGCGAAGCCTTCAACGACGTGCTGATCGAAGTGTCTGCCGTGAATGATCCCGAGCACGTCTGGGTGCACAGCGTGCGCAGCATGATCCTGACTGATCGCGAAGGGCAGCCGGAGTCACTGGTGCTGATCATGAGCGACGTCACCGATTGGGCCAACGCCGAGCAGCGCTTCGAAAAGACCTTCAATGCCAACCCGGCGCCGGCGGTGATCTGCCGCCTCAGCGATTTGCGCTACATCAAGGTCAATCCGGGGTTTCTGGAGATGACCGGTTACACCCGCGAGCAGGTGATCGGCACCTCGGCCTATGAAATCGACATCTTCGAACAGGCCGAAAAAAAGGATCTGGCGATCCAGCGCCTGCGCGATGTGGCGACCATTCCGCAGATGCAGGCTCAACTGCGCCTGCCCGATGGCGGCAGCAAGCAAGTGATCGTTGCCGGGCAGCCGTTGGTGCTCAATGATGAGGATTGCATGCTGTTTTCCTTCGTCGACATGGAGCTGCGCCACAAGGCCGAAGTCGCGCTGCGTCAGAGTGAAGAGCGCTTTGCCAAGGCGTTCCGCCTGACTCCGGTGCCGATTCTGATCTGTACCGCCGACGAACAGCAGGTGATCGATGTCAATCAGGCGTTCCTCGACGCCCTGGCGTACGAGAGTGACGACGTCGTCGGCAAAACCGTGACGCAGCTGAATTTCATTGACGACGATGGTGCGCGGGCCCGACTGCTGACCGCCTTGGCGAAAAGCGGACGAGTGGATCGGGTCGATGTGCGGGTGCGCAAGAAGGACGCGGATCTGCTGGAGTGCGCGGTGTCTGCGGACACCGTGAATATTCAGGACACGCCGTGCTATCTGCTGGTGCTGATGGACATCACCGAACGCAAGCGCACCGAGCTGGAGCTGGTGGCGGCGATTGAAGAGGTGATGAAAGACGCTTCGTGGTTCAGCCGGACGCTGATCGAAAAACTGGCCAATGTGAAGAAGGTCAACTCGCCGCAACTGCCGAGCGTGTCGTTCACTGACCTGACGGCGCGTGAGCGCGACGTGCTGGGGCTGATCTGCGAAGGCCTGGCCGACAAGGAGATCGCCGCCCGCCTGAAACTCGCGCCGAACACCGTGCGCAATCATGTGGCGACCGTGTATTCCAAGCTTGATGTACACAGTCGCAGCGAGGCGATTGTCTGGGCGCGGGAGCGTGGTCTGTTTTCTGGCGAGCGCGGCGCGAAGGGTCAGCGGTAGGTGCAAATGCACTAGCTGATGCGGTGCAAATGCAGGTTCTGGTGAGATAGGGCAGTTCTTAGTCTGTTGGGGTGCGATACGAGCCTGTTGGCTTGGGATCGTCTCCCTTCGAAACAGCTAAAGGAACAGGCTCCATGATGAATCTTGCGCAGTTGCGCGCCAGCCTCGAACAGAGTTTTTCGCCATTGGCGTGCGAGTGTTCAGTGGATGGGGATCATTCGCTGACGGTGAAGTTGTATCACCCGGATTCGGGGCAGGTGGATCTGGTGATCAGCGGGTTGAAGCTCAATGCGTTGCGTACGCCGGAGGCTGTGGCGGCGTTGGTTGATGAGTTGCGGTATGAGTTGGAGAGCAATTCTTTGCGGGCTGCTCGGGATCCGGATATGGCCTAGGGTTTTGGTGTTGGTTTGTTTTGGGTGTATATCCGTTGCTGCGGTAACGGCCACTTAGGGTTCCGCCCTGACGGCGGGTCACTTTTTCCAGACGCCGAAAAAGTAACCAAAAAGGCTTTACCCTGACGTTCGGCCCTCGCCTGGGCTCGGGTTCCTTCGCTGCGGGATTCATCCGGGGGGCAGCGCCTACGGTTTGCTTCGCTGCACCTCCTCTCGCTGTGTTTGGCTGCGCCAAACGGTCGCTGCGCTCCCACCCCCGGATAAATCCCTCCACTCAGCCTGCCGACAGGCCCTCAGATCAAAAGCGGTACTCGAGCTAACGCTCATTGTGTTGAGTGGGGCGGCTTCGCCGCATGGGGGGCTCGCTCTCTGAATTGCAGGAGCCAGCCTGCTGGCGATGGCGACCTGACAGCTGACCAATTTACAACTGAACACACCCATTCCAACTGTGGGAGCGGGCTTGCTCGCGAAGGCGGCCTGACAGCTGACCCATTTCAGTCAGGAATACTCAACCCCTGTGGGAGCTGGCTTGCCAGCGATGGCGGCCTTCCAGTCAAAAAAATTCTTGTTGATGTACCCCTCCCACACAGAGTTACTCCCCGCAAAATCGACAGCCAATTCCCTTATCCCTCTCCATTTCACTGGCGCTTACAGGGTGGTCGGCTATAAAGAATGAGTGGTCAGGTCTTCCGTCATCCGCAGTATTCGTGCGCGATTGCGGAAGTGGCTCTTCCATTCATCGCGGGTCGTCCTATGAATAATCCTGGGAAACGCGTGTATCTGCCGTTGTCGCTGGCTTTCTCTGTCGCGCTATTGAGCGGCTGCGCCAGTCCTCCGCCACCGCCTCCTGCTGCACCGCCACCACCGCCGGTGCGTACCTGTCAGATCCTGGAAAACACTCAGGTGTCGGGCGATATGTATGTTGACGAGCAGGTCACTCGGCATATCACCACCACCCGGTGTGTCACGCAGTAGTGCTGTGGGGGGGCTTGCCGGTGCACTTTGTCAGGCCATTACCCAAAGTCACTGTCTTACGGATAACCCCTGTGGAAGCGGGCTTGCTCGCGAATGCGGTGTGTCATTCAAGGCAATGCTGCCTGACACTCCGACTTCGCGAGCAAGCCCGCTCCCACAGGGTTGTCAGAGAGATCAGGACAGGAACCCACCATCCACATTCAGCGAAACCCCGGTGGTGTAGCTCGATGCATCACTTGCCAGATACAGCACCGCCCCGGCCATTTCACTCGGATCGGCCACGCGCTTGAGCGGGATCTGCGTCAGTGCCTGCTTGAGGATCGCGTCATTCTTCACCAAGGCCGAAGCGAATTTGGTGTCGGTCAGGCCCGGCAGCAAGGCGTTGCAGCGGATGCCGAATTGCGCGCATTCCTTGGCGAAGACCTTGGTCATGTTGATCACCGCTGCTTTGGTCACCGAGTAGATGCCCTGGAACACGCCCGGTGAAATACCGTTGATCGAGGCGACGTTGATGATGCTGCCGCCACCGTTTTCGCGCATCAGCTTGCCGGCTTCCACCGACATGAAGAAGTAGCCACGGATGTTCACGTCGACAGTCTTCTGGAACGCACCCAGATCGGTGTCCAGCACGTTGCAGAACTGCGGGTTGGTCGCCGCGTTGTTCACCAGAATATCGAGGCGACCGAACTGTTCCTTGATTCCGGCGAAGACCTGGCTGATCTGTTCCATTTCACCAATGTGGCAGGCCACGGCGGTGGCCTTGCCGCCGGCGGCGATGATCGCGTCGGCGACGTGCTGGCAGCCTTCGAGCTTGCGGCTCGAGACGATCACGTGGGCGCCTTGCTGGGCCAGCAGTTTGGCGATGGCTTCGCCGATGCCACGGCTGGCGCCGGAGACGAATGCGATTTTGCCGTCGAGGTCGAACAACTGAGTCTTGGACATAAAGGTTCCTTGGTGTGGGCCGTCAGAGGCTCGATTTCGCAATGACCTGCAGGCTCATGTGCTCCAGCAGTTTGTTCATGTGAATGAACTGCGCGAAGCGTTTGTCCTGAGTCTGGCCGTGGTAGAAGCGGTAGTAGATCTGCTGCACGATGCCGGCCAGACGGAACAGGCCGTAGGTGTAGTAGAAGTCGAAATTGTCGATCTGGATGCCCGAGCGTTCGGCGTAGTAATCGACGAATTCGCGTCGAGTCAGCATGCCCGGGGCGTGGCTCGGCTGGCGGCGCATCAGTTGCACCGGTGCCGGATCATCGGCCTGAATCCAGTAGGCGAGGGTGTTGCCCAGGTCCATCAGCGGATCGCCGAGGGTGGTCAGTTCCCAGTCGAGCACGCCGATGATCTGCATCGGGTTGTTCGGGTCAAGGATCACGTTGTCGAAGCGATAGTCGTTGTGGACGATGCTCGAGGTCGGATGGTCGGCCGGCATCTTGTCGTTGAGCCAGGCTTTGACTTTCTCCCAGTGCGGCGCATCCGGGGTCAGGGCTTTATCGTAGCGGTCGCTCCAGCCTTTGATCTGACGGGCGACGTAGCCTTCCGGCTTTCCCAGGTCGCCGAGGCCGCAGGCGTTGTAGTCAACTTGATGCAGCTCGACGAAACGGTCGATGAAGCTCTTGCACAGTGCTTCGGTCTTGGCTGCATCGAGGCCCAGTTCCGGCGGCAGGTCGGAGCGCAGGATGATGCCCTTGACCCGCTCCATCACATAGAACTCGGCACCGATCACCGACTCGTCGGTGCAGTGCACGTAGGCTTTCGGGCAGTAGGGGAAACCGTCGCGCAGTTGATTGAGGATGCGGAATTCGCGGCCCATGTCGTGGGCGGATTTGGCCTTGTGGCCGAACGGCGGCCGGCGCAGCACGAACTCCTGCTGCGGGTATTCCAGAAGGTAAGTCAGGTTCGACGCACCGCCTGGAAACTGGCTGATCTGCGGCGTGCCGGTCAGGTCCGGAATGTGCGCCTTCAAGTATGGATCGATCAGGCTGGCATCGAGTTCTTCGCCAGAGCGGATCCGGGTGGACTGGTCAGTAAGCGCCATGCTTATCCCTTCTGCTTATTTTGGAGGCCAGACATCATTGGCTAATCTAATGGCGCACTCGGGCGGCCACAAGCGCGCAGCGGTCTTATAGGTTAGCGTGTTGCAGGATAATCAGCGTTTCGAATAGGTACGGCAGCAGGGCGCTGCCGGCTCTTTTCAATGCACGCGCTGGTTGTTGAGCCTGGGGGGCAGGGCGATCGGCGTCAGCACCGGTTGCCCTGAGAAGAACGCCACGAGGTTTTTTCCCACCAGTTCCACCGTGCCTTGGGTGGCCTCGGGTGACAGGCCGGCGACGTGTGGCGTGAGAATCACATTACTCAGGGTTTTCAGTGCATCCGGCACCTGCGGTTCGTGATCGAACACGTCCAGTGCGGCGCCGGCAATCCGCCGTTGCTCAAGGGCGCTGATCAACTCAGCGGTGGCGATCACACTGGCCCGCGCGATGTTGACGATGAAACCGTTCGGGCCAAGGGCGTCGAGCACCGGGCGAGTCACCAGATGCTGGGTGCCAATCCCGCCCGGCGTGGCGACGATCAGAAAGTCCGAGGCGCGTGCCAGTTCGGTCGGCGTCGAGCAGAACGCATAGGGCACATCACTGCGCAACTGACGGTTGTGATAGCTGATCTGCATGTCGAAACCGAGGTGAGCACGCCTTGCAATCGCCATGCCCACCGCGCCCAGGCCGAGAATGCCCAGGCGTTTATTGGCCAGCGACGGGCGCATGATCTTCGGCCATTCACCCCGGCGCACCGCCGCGTCGCAGCGCGGAATGTCGCGCACCAGCGCCAACAGCATCGCCATCGCATGATCAGCCACCGACGAAGCGTTGACCCCGGCACCATTGGTCACGGTGATCCCGCGATCGCTGGCAGCCTGCAGGTCAACGTGTTCATAGCCGGCGCCGATCACGGTGATGATTTTCAGCGCCGGCAGGGCGGCGATTTCCTCAGCGGTCAGTCCCAGCGGGCCACGGGTCAGCACCGCGTCGATCCGTGCGCCGTGGCTGGCGATGGCTTGCGCACGTTCGGCAGGGGTTGGTGCGAGGATCAGATGAAAGCCCTGATGCTCGAGAATCGGCAGATAGTCATTGATGGTTTCAACCAGTACCAGAACGGTGGCGGGCATTGCGCGGCTCCTGTGATCTATGACGGTGTGGTCGCGAAAGTCGTGTCAGAGTGCTGATTCCAGAGCGGTTTGGCAATGGTGGCCGCAGCCCCGCTTCAGCCAGTGTAGGAGCTGAAACGGGGAGCGCGCGGGCGCTTCGTCAGAAGCTCACGTCAGCGCTGTTGATCAGCCGTGCAAATGCTCCGCCGAGGGTGGCGTTATGGTGCTCAATGATGACGTGGGCGGGTAATGCCGGGGTGTCCATGCAAGTGTGGGCGTCGGCCACCAGCAACGGCTTGAAGCCAAGATCCGCAGCGGCGCGGCAGGTGGCGTCGATGCAGAACTGGGTCTTCATGCCGACCAGGTACAGATCTTCGACGTTTCGGCTTTTAAGTTGCTGCGCCAGATCGGTGCCATGGAAGGCGTTGGGTCGGGACTTGTCGAACACGTGGTCGGACTCGGCATTCAGGTCAAGTTCCAGCAGCAATTGCCAGAAGGGGCTACCGGCGGCAATCGGCGAACCTGTCGGGCCGGTGTGGCGCACGGCGTAGATCGGCACGTGTTGCTGGCGTGCCTGGCGGATCAACTGCTGGATGTTGGCGAGCACACGTTCGCCGTCGTGGGGTTTTTCCGGGCCATGGAACAGACCGACCTGCATATCGATGATCAACAATGCTGCGGACATGATGTTTCTCCTTGAGGGCTGCAAAAGCCGCACGGACGGGAGAAACAACAAAGCCCCGTCCATTGCTGGCGGGGCCTTGGGTTCACTGCGCTGGATTCATCTCAGGCAGCAACACCACGACCCGCCGGTGGCGGTCGTGGTGGTACGGGTGAGGTGCAGCGGGCGAACGTTCATGCCGCCGATCATGCTGGCGGCGGCGAAGGGCTGTCAACTGGCGTATTGAGCGATGCCGTTGCCGAACGACCAATTCTCCTTTTTTACTTCCACCAGATTGATGAACACGTCTTCCATGCGAATGCCCAGTTGGGTGTTCAGGCTGTGCGCGATGGTCTGGTACAGGGCTTTTTTCTGCTCCAGCGTCCGCCCTTCATTGAGGGTGATCTGGATGATCACCAACTGATCGCTGCGCTGGATGCCCAGGTACTGCGGATCGAAGATGAAATGTTCGCCGTCGTGCTCGTTGAGAATCTGGAAGTTGTCGTGCTCCGGCACGTTGATGGTGCTGCGCATGGCGGCGTAGATCTGCTTGCCGATGCGTTTGGCGAAGGTGGGGTCAGAGTGTTTTTTGATTTCGACGCGGACGAGGGGCATGGGCAGAGACTCCGTTGGGTAGGGGACTTGTCTCACGCTAGAACATGTCGGCCAGATTGAAAGTGTGGGGTGATGAGCTCGCCGCTGTTTTTGTACGAGGCTACCTACGTTTTTCGCGGATTTTGCCTACGAATTTGGCGGATGCGTCTGCTACCGGAATGGTGATGAACGCGAAATCATGGGGGCACAAAGTAGCTTGGGCAGTGACTACCAACAGCCAAGGAAGGCAAATGCTTCAAAACAATCGAGAACACCTGGAACTCGAAAGGATAATGAGTGAAATACGGAAACTGGCGGCCGAGAGAAAAAAGCTTATAGCGGAAGAAAAGAAGTTGAGGTGGGATACGTATTTTTATCCGTTTGCGGTAGTCACTGGGGTGTTGACCGCAACAGCAGCCGTAGTAGGACTTTCACTCAAGTTTTAAGTGTTCGCGTTTGTACCATTCAGACCCCTCTCTAAAAAAGGACATCACCATGAGTACATTTGACCGTCAGGCCATGATTGAACGGGCAGATCGAGAATACGATGAGGACGTTGAAAGAATGCGCATCAAAAACAAGGGCGATATGTACCCAATCTGGGGAATGCTAGCGTTCGGCCTGTTTTGCATGTCACTCGGATTCATGCTGGCTCGATCGATCTGATCAAATCTTCCCGCTCGTATTCCATTGAAACTTGCCGGAAAACGACATCTAACGTATCTGGAGCCGACAGCCATTTTCCCGAAAACGACAACCCGCTGATCTGCTCCGTACAACCATTCCTCAGCTAAGTCTTTGCTTCTGCTCATTTATCGCGGAGAATCGCGCCCCTGTTTCGGCCGGAGCATGTCTGTCGGTTTTTTCCGACGCGTCCTGACCGAGTGGCAAGTGACCGGAATGCGGAGATCCGACCGGATGAATGATCAGGCCAATAGCGTCGACGCACGCTATGAAGCGGCAGCACCAGCTGAACTGTCGAGCTGGAATCGCCATGACACCACGTGGATGTTGGGACTGTTCGGGACGGCCATTGGCGCCGGTACCCTGTTTTTGCCGATCAACGCGGGTCTGGGTGGCTTCTGGCCGCTGGTGATCCTCGCGCTGCTGGCCTTCCCGATGACATTCTTCGCTCACCGCGGCCTGACCCGCTTCGTGCTCTCCGGTCGCGAAGGCGCCGACATCACCGAGGTGGTCGAGCAGCATTTCGGCATCAAGGCCGGCGCGCTGATCACCCTGCTGTACTTCTTCGCCATCTTCCCGATCCTGCTGATCTACAGCGTCGGCCTGACCAACACGGTCGCCAGCTTCCTCGAACACCAACTGCACATCACGCCGCCACCGCGCGCGCTGCTGTCGTTCGTGCTGATCCTCGGCCTGCTGGCCGTGGTGCGTTGCGGCGAGCAGGCGATCGTCAAGGCGATGAGCCTGATGGTGTATCCGTTCATCGTCGCGTTGCTGTTCCTCGCGGTGTACCTGATTCCGCACTGGAATGGCGGCATTCTTACGACCGCTTCGCAAGTGCCGGCACCGTCGGCACTGCTGCACACACTGTGGCTGGCGATTCCGGTGATGGTGTTCTCGTTCAACCACTCGCCGATCATCTCGGCCTTCGCGGTGGACCAGAAGCGTCGTTACGGTGCCAATGCGGAGCAGCGCAGCTCGCAGATCCTCTGCCGCGCCCACCTGCTGATGGTGGTGATGGTGCTGTTCTTCGTCTTCAGTTGCGTGCTGACCCTGTCGCCGGAACAACTGGCCGAAGCCAAAGCGCAGAACCTGTCGATCCTGTCGTACCTGGCCAACCACTTCAGCAATCCGGCTATCGCTTTTGCGGCGCCGTTGATTGCCTTTGTGGCGATCTCCAAGTCGTTCCTCGGCCACTATATCGGTGCCAGCGAAGGCCTCAAGGGCCTGATCGTCAAGAGCGGCAAGCGTCCGGGCGCCAAAGCGCTGGATCGCATCGTCGCGGCGTTCATGCTGGTGGTGTGCTGGATCGTTGCAACCCTGAACCCGAGCATTCTCGGGATGATCGAGGCCGTCGGCGGTCCGGTGATTGCGGCGATCCTGTTCCTGATGCCGATGTACGCGATTCGTAAAGTACCGGCGATGGCGCGCTATCGCGGTCAGGCGTCGAACGTATTCGTTACCCTGGTCGGTCTGGTGGCCATTTCGGCGGTGATTTATTCGCTGACGGCGTAAGCCAAAGCGCCAGAGACTCAGCTACAGTGGCCGCTGTGCGTGATACGCACAGCGGCTTTTTTTCGTCTGGAGACAGTGGATTGTCGAGCGCGCCCCAATCAGTAGAGCCACCCAATCGCTGGCAGGACATCCTCGCCGGTCTGTCGATTGCCGGTCTGCTGTTGCCCGAAGCGGTCGCCTATTCGACCATCGCCGCACTGGCGCCCCAGGCCGGGGTGATTGCGCTGTTTGCCGGGTTGCTGTGCTATGGGTTGTTTGGCACCAGCCGCTTTGCCATTGTCTCAGCCACGTCTTCGTCAGCGGCGGTGCTGGCGGCGGCCACCGCGACCATGGCCAATGGCGACCCGCAGCTACGCGCGACGCTGGCGGTCGGGTTGGTGCTGGTCACCGGTGGGCTGTTCTTGCTGGCGGGGATCTTTCGTTTCGGCAGCGTCACTGCGTTTATCGCCAAACCGGTGCTGCGCGGCTTCGCCTTCGGCCTCGCGCTGACCATCATCCTCAAGCAGGTCGCCAGTGTGGTCGGTGTGCATCTGACCGATGCCAATCTGGTGCGCTTCGCCCCGCAACTGCTCGAACAACTGCCGCAGTGGAACTGGCCGGCGGCGGCCGTCGCAGCGGTGGCGTTGCTGCTGTTGGGACTGTTCTCGCGCTTTCCACGGGTGCCAGGCGGTTTGCTGGTGGTGGTGATCGGCATCGTCGCCGGACAATGGTTGAACCTTCCGGCGTATGGCGTGAACATGATCGGTTTGATCGACCTGAGCCTGGAGATGCCAAGCCTGCCGTTGCTGCCGTTTGCCGACTGGCTGCGGCTGGGGGAGGTGGGGTTTGCGCTGGTGATGATTCTGTACGCCGAGTCGTACGGCTCGATCAGTTCGTTCGCCCTCAAGCACGGTGATCGTGTGACCTCCAACCGCGATCTGCTGGCGCTCGGCGCAGCGAACTTGTTGTCCGGATTGTTCCATGGCATGCCGGCGGGGGCCGGGTATTCGGCGACGTCGGCGAACGAGGCCGCCGGCGCGACTTCCCGCTGGGCTGGTGGGGTGGCGGCGCTGGTGGTACTGGTGATCGTGCTGACGGTGCTGCCGTGGATCGCCCTGACACCGGAGCCGATTCTGGCGGCCATCGTGGTTCATGCGCTGGCGCGGGGCTTGAGTCTGCAGCCGCTGGGGCGCTATTTCGTCTGGCGCCGGGATCGGCTGCTGGTGCTGTGCGCGGTGGGGGCGGTGCTGGTACTGGGCATTCTCGACGGCTTGCTGGTGTCGGTGGCCATCAGCGTGTTGCTGATGCTCAAACAGATGTCGGCGGCGGACATTCAGGTGCTCGGTCGGATCGACGGCGGGCATGATTTTGTCGATCTGCAGCGTCACCCAACGGCGGTGACTGAGCCGGGAGTGCTGATTGTGCGGCCCAGTGAAGCGTTGTTCTTTGCTAACGTCGAGCGAGTTCTTGGTGCAGCTTTGCACTTGATTCGTCATTCGGACGTGGCGCTGCACACGGTGATTCTCAGTCTGGAGGAAACCCCGGATCTGGACGGCACCAGCATCGAGGCGATCCAGGAGTTCTTCCTGCGGGTGCATCAGGAGGGCAAGCGCCTGATTCTGGCGCGACTCAAGCATGAGGCGCTGGCCGTGTTGGAGGCGTTGCCTGAAGTGCAAGCAAATGGCGTGACGCTTAGCGGGCTGAGCGTTGATGGCGCGGTCCGGCAAGCCCTCAAACTCAACACTTAACCCCCCTGTAGGAGTGAGCCTGCTCGCGATAGCGGTGTGTCAGTCGATACAAATGTATCTGACACACCGCTATCGCGAGCAGGCTCACTCCTACAGGGGACGGTATTCCAAGGCATAAAAAAACGCCGCGCATCTCACGATGGGCGGCGTTTTCTATTGCTTTGTAACGTTAGGCTTGAACGACTGGAATCTTGGCGTTCGCAGCAGCTTCACGGAACTCGGCGATCTGGTCGAAGGACAGGTAGCGGTAGACATCGGCCGCCATGCTGTCGATCTTGCCAGCGTATTCCATGTACTCCTCGACGGTCGGCAGGCGACCCAGGATCGAAGCCACGGACGCCAGCTCGGCCGAAGCCAGGTAGACGTTCGCGCCGTCGCCCAGACGGTTCGGGAAGTTACGGGTCGAAGTCGAGACCACGGTGCTGTTCGGCTCAACGCGTGCCTGGTTACCCATGCACAGCGAGCAGCCTGGCATTTCCATGCGTGCGCCGGCCTTGCCGTAGATGCCGTAGTAGCCTTCTTCGGTCAGTTGGTGAGCGTCCATCTTGGTCGGCGGCGACAGCCACAGACGGGTAGGCAGCTGACCCTTGACCTGATCCAGCAGTTTACCGGCAGCGCGGAAGTGACCGATGTTGGTCATGCACGAACCGATGAACACTTCGTCGATCTTCTCGCCAGCCACGCTGGACAGCAGACGGGCGTCGTCCGGATCGTTCGGCGCGCACAGTACCGGCTCGTTGATGTCGGCCAGATCGATTTCGATGACTTCGGCGTATTCGGCGTCGGCATCGGCTTCCATCAGCTCAGGGTTGGCAATCCAGGCTTCCATCGCTTGCGCGCGACGTTCCAGGGTACGTGCATCGCCGTAGCCTTCGCCGATCATCCAGCGCAGCAGGGTGATGTTGGACTGCAGGTACTCGGTGATCGACTCTTTCGACAGCTTGATGGTGCAACCGGCAGCCGAACGTTCGGCCGAGGCGTCGGACAGTTCGAACGCCTGTTCCAGGGTCAGACCTTCCAGGCCTTCGATCTCCAGGATGCGGCCGGAGAAGGCGTTTTTCTTGCCTTTCTTCTCGACGGTCAGCAGACCGTTCTGGATGGCGAAGTAAGGGATGGCATGAACCAGGTCACGCAGGGTGATGCCAGGTTTCATTTTGCCTTTGAAGCGCACCAGGATCGATTCCGGCATGTCCAGCGGCATGACGCCGGTGGCAGCGGCGAACGCGACCAGACCGGAACCGGCCGGGAACGAGATGCCCATCGGGAAACGGGTGTGCGAGTCACCACCGGTACCCACGGTGTCCGGCAGCAGCATGCGGTTCAGCCACGAGTGGATGATGCCGTCGCCCGGACGCAGGGAAACGCCGCCGCGGGTCATGATGAAGTCAGGCAGGGTGTGGTGGGTGGTCACGTCGATCGGCTTCGGATACGCCGCGGTGTGGCAGAAGGACTGCATCACCAGGTCAGCGGAGAAGCCCAGGCACGCCAGGTCTTTCAGTTCGTCACGGGTCATCGGACCGGTGGTGTCCTGAGAACCTACGGTGGTCATTTTCGGTTCGCAGTAGGTGCCAGGACGAACGCCTTTGCCTTCTGCCAGACCGCACGCCTTGCCGACCATTTTCTGCGCCAGGGTGAAGCCCTTGGTGCTTTCAGCCGGTGCTTCCGGCTTCTTGAACAGATCGAATGCCGGCAGACCCAGTTCGGCGCGAGCCTTCTCGGTCAGGCCACGGCCGATGATCAGCGGAATACGACCGCCGGCACGGACTTCATCCAGCAGCACAGGGGTCTTCATTTCGAAGGTGGTGATGACTTCGTCGGTACCGTGCTTGCAGACTTTGCCAGCGTGCGGGTACAGGTCGATCACGTCGCCCATGTTCATGTTCGACACGTCGAACTCGATTGGCAGTGCGCCGGCATCTTCCATGGTGTTGTAGAAGATCGGAGCGATTTTGCTGCCGAAGCAGAAACCGCCAGCGCGCTTGTTCGGCACGTAAGGGATGTCGTCGCCGAAGAACCACAGCACCGAGTTGGTTGCCGATTTACGCGAGGAACCGGTACCGACCACGTCACCGACGTAGGCGATCGGGAAGCCTTGACCGCGCATTTCTTCGATCTGCTTCATCGGGCCGGTCTTGCCTTGCTCGTCCGGAACGATGCCGTCACGGGCCATTTTCAGCATGGCCAGGGCGTGCAGCGGGATGTCAGGACGCGACCAGGCGTCTGGCGCAGGGGACAGGTCGTCGGTGTTGGTTTCGCCGGTGACCTTGAATACGCGCAGGCTGATCTTGTCGGCCAGGACAGGACGCTTCTTGAACCACTCGCCGTCAGCCCAGGATTGCAGCACGGCCTTGGCGTGAACGTTGCCGTTCTTGGCTTTTTCAGCCACGTCGTGGAAGGCATCGAACATCAGCAGGGTGTGCTTGAGTTCTTCGGCAGCCACTGGCGCCAGCTCGGCGTTGTCCAGCAGTTCAACCAGAGTCACGATGTTGTAGCCGCCCTGCATGGTGCCGAGCAGTTCTACAGCGCGCTTCTTGTCCAGCAGAGGGGAGGTGACTTCGCCTTTGGCCAGGGCCGACAGGAAACCGGCTTTGACGTAAGCGGCTTCGTCCACTCCTGGTGGTACGCGATTGGTGATCAGGTCAACGAGGAAAGCTTCTTCGCCAGCCGGAGGATTCTTCAGCAGCTCGACCAGGCCTGCAGTTTGTTCGGCGTTAAGCGGCTGGGGAACGATACCCAGGGCTGCACGCTCTTCGATATGTTTGCGGTAGGCTTCAAGCACAGTTATTACCCTCATCAGTGGTCCCAAATGGGTGTCCGGGACGCTCATCCCGAAATTGCCGTACTCATGCACCGCACGACGTTGTGGGTCGTTTGGCCAGAATTACCGGCAATTCCTTACAGAAGCTGCTTTCAAAGTTTTACGCCTGCAGAACGGGGAGCTGATGAGGGTTGGCGTTGGGCTTTTCCCCGCTGGAAAAACCCTTCGCCAACACCGCTCTGAAGGAACGACTGTGCTCGTGACGCTTTGAAAACAGCTTCTAACGGACATTGGCGCCTTAAAAGGCTGGCTGATTCTACGGCAAAAAAAATTTAAAGGTAAGTCGCGCTCTATTGGACTTTGGTGGCGTTGTGCGCGGGCGAGGCAAACCGCGAGCCAGCGCTTGCCCCTGACGTTTGAGGGGTGATCAATGCCCGACAAAGGGCTAACATGCCGGCCTGTTCCGCGTTTCAGTGTTTTGCCAATTTATGCCCAATCAGACCATCAAGACCCCCTGCGTCGGCCTCTGCTCCACTGTTTACGGAGATCTGGTGTGCCGTGGCTGCAAGCGTTTCCACCACGAAGTGATCCACTGGAATGGTTACGGCGAGGAGGAAAAGCGTGCGGTGTGGTTGCGTCTGGAGCAATTGCTGTCACAAGTGATGGCGAGCAAGGTCGAGATCTTCGATCCGGCGCGCCTTCGCCAACAGCTGGAGCAGCGCAAGATCCGCTTCGTGCCGCATCAGTCGGAATATTGCTGGGCCTATCAGCTGATTGCGCGCGGGGCGCGGGTGATCATTAATCTGGAAGCCTACGGGATGGTGTTGCTGCCGGAGTTCCGCGACTGGAACCTGCCGGAGTTGCGCGATGCCATTGATCGGGAATTTTTCCTGCTGTCGGAAGCGCATTATCAGCGCTACATCGCCCCTGGCTTCCTGAAAGACGCCTTCGGCGCCTGAAGATCAAAAGCTTCGCGAGCAAGCCCGCTCCCACAGGAGATTGCATTCCAATTGTGGGAGCGAGCCTGCTCGCGAAGGCGCCGGTTCAGGCACCGTAATCCTCAGTGCTTCACCGCCAACTCCACCAGATGATCCTCAACCTCCTGCGGCTTGAGCACCAGCACGTCGCTTTCCAGTGCATCCAGCACCACTTCGGCGGTATTGCCGATCAGTGCGCCCGACAACCCGGTCCGCGCCACGGTGCCGATCACGGTCACTGCCGCTTGCAGTTTGTGCGCCATGAACGGAATCAGCACATCCGCCGGGCCTTCCTCGATGTGCAGGTGTTCGTCGTCCACATCGAACTCGGCCTGAAACGCCTTGCACTGTTCGCGGTATTTCGCCTCGATGGTTTCCTTGAGTTGAAAGGTCGGATCCGCTGCCGAGAGCATGGGTGACGGATGCGCCGTGATCACATGCAGATGCGCCTTGGCGAGGCTGGCAATGTCGTAGCCGTGATCAATGATCGTGGTGTGCAAATGCCGGTGTTCGCCATCGGCATTGCCCACGTCCACGGCCGCAAGAATCACCCGGTCTTTCCAGGAAGTGGATGTTTTTACCAATAGCACCGGGGTCGGGCAGTGGCGCAGCAGTTTCCAGTCCGCCGGCGTCAGCAGAGCCTTTTTCAGCGCACTGTCGGGATAGTGCTGCTTGATCACCAGCCCGCAGCCTTCGGCCTGCTGCACATCGATGATGGTTTCGTGCAGGCTCTCGTTCCACGCCTGTTCGGTGGTCGCGCTGTAGCCATCCGCCAGCAGCGCGGCTTTGAGCACGCCGAGCATGCCGGCGTGGTCGTGCTTGCGGTCGCACACCAGCAGGTGCAGATGGGCCTGGGTCACGCCGGCGATCAGCTTGGCGCGCTTGAGCGCCAGGCTTTCCGAATGTTCGGGTTCGATGACCACCAGAATGCTGCGAATGGCTTGCATGAGCGGAGTCTCCAGCAAAGAAAAGGCACGGCGTTGCACAACTATAGTTGCTGCTCATGCGCCTGCGACTTGATACATATCAACGCCTGCGACTGGTGGTCTGCGGGCAGGCCGGTATAATCGGCGGCCTTTGCTCGTACACTTTTTACCGTGAGCCCCATGATCCTTCCCGAAATCCACGAATTCCTTGGCTGCCGCACGCCCGACGCCTGGGTCCAGGCGGCACTGGCCGATCAGGAAACCCTGCTGATCGACCACAAGAACTGCGAGTTCAAGGCCGCCAGTACCGCGTTGAGCCTGATTGCCAAGTACCATTCCCACGTCGACCTGATCAATATGATGTCGCGTCTGGCCCGGGAAGAACTGGTGCACCACGAACAAGTCATGCGCCTCATGAAACGCCGCAAGATCGAGCTGCGCCAGTTGCACGCCGGGCGTTACGCCTCGGGCCTGCGCAAAGTGGTGCGCAGCCATGAGCCGGTGAAACTGGTGGATACCCTGGTGGTCGGTGCATTTATCGAAGCGCGCAGTTGCGAGCGTTTCGAAGCGCTGGTGCCGCATCTGGACGAAGAACTCGGCAAGTTCTATTTCGGCCTGCTGAAAAGCGAGGCGCGGCACTTCCAGGGTTATCTGAAACTGGCTTACCAGTACGGCGACGCGAAGGACATCGCTCAGGTGATCGACAAGGTGCGTGCTGCCGAGCAGGAGCTGATCGAGTCGCCGGATGAAGAATTCCGCTTTCACAGTGGTGTGCCGGCCGCGGCCTGAAACACAAACTGTTAAAAACTCTTAAGAGTATGAAATATCACCGAAAACCGGCCCCTGCGGCCGGTTTTTGCTGCCCGAAACAACGCCTCGCCGACGAATCCCGCCATACTGTCGCCCACTTCACACATGGGTTGGCAGACGGTCGTTATGGATAACCTGGGTTTTGGCAAAGTCCTGCTGGTCGAAGACGATGAGCGTCTGGCCACGTTGATTGCGCACTTTCTCGAACAACATGGCTACGAGGTGCGCGCGGTGCATCGCGGTGATCTGGCAGTGGCCGCGTTTCTCGAGTTCCAGCCCAAAGTGGTGGTGCTCGACCTGATGCTGCCGGGGCAGAGCGGCCTGCACGTGTGCCGGGAAATCCGCAGCGTGTCGGACACGCCGATTGTCATCCTCACCGCCAAGGAAGACGACCTCGACCATATTCTCGGCCTGGAATCCGGCGCCGACGACTACGTGATCAAACCGATCAAACCGCCGGTACTGCTCGCTCGGCTGCGCGCCTTGCAGCGGCGGCAGATGCCGGAAGCTGGCGTGGTCAGTGCGCTGGAGTTCGGGCGCTTGAGCATCGATCGCAGCTGTCGCGAAGTGCGTCTGGCCGGCGAGATCATCGAAATGACCACCATGGAATTCGAGCTGCTGTGGTTGCTGGCCAGCGCCGCGGGCAAGACCTTGTCCCGCGATGACATTCTCAACCGCATGCGCGGCATCGCCTTCGACGGGCTCAATCGTAGCGTCGACGTGTACATCAGCAAGTTGCGCAACAAACTCAAGGACAACCCACGCGAACCGGTGTGCATCAAGACCGTGTGGGGCAAGGGGTATCTGTTCAATCCGTTCGCGTGGGAGCTGTAGATGCTGCGGTTATTCCTCGGGCTGTTTCTGGTGATGACGGTGGGCCTGGTCCTGGCCCTGCAAACTGTCGAGCGTACGTTCGATGCCTTGCTCGACTATCAGATGCAGGATTACAACCGCGAGGCGGTGCGTGGTCAGGCCTGGACGCTGGGGGAGTTGCTGCGCAACCTCGACGGCCCGGCCCGTGAAAAACAATTGCAGGCCCTGCGCCCGCACTATGGCCTGGGGTTGACCTTGGTCGACGCCGATCAACTGGCGCTCAGCGACGAGGAAAAAGCCGAGCTTGCTCAAGGCTTGCTGGTGATCCGCGACAAATACACCCAATACATTTCAGCCATCGACGGCGGCTCGCAACTGCTCAGCATCCGCTTGCCCGCCGAACCCAGCCTGATGCCGTTCTACATTGCCGGTGCCTACTTGATGATCGCCGTGCTGATCGGCTGCGTGCTGTTTTTCTGGGTGCGCCCGCACTGGCGCGATCTGGAAAAACTGCGTCTGGCCGCCGAGCGCTTTGGCGACAACGATCTGTCGGTGCGCATTCAACTGTCCAAGCGCTCGAACATTCGCGATCTGGCTGAACACTTCAACCTGATGGCGGCGCGCATCGAGAGTTTGATCGCCAATCAGCGTGAGCTGACCAACGCGGTGTCCCACGAGCTGCGCACGCCGATTGCGCGATTGTCGTTCGAACTCGACCAGCTCAAGCAGCAACCGGACGCCAGCCAGAACCGCGAACTGATCGCCGACATGTACGCCGACCTTGGCGAGCTGGAAGAAATGGTCTCCGAGCTGCTGACCTACGCCAGCCTCGAACGTGGCGCGACGGTGATCAAGTGCGAAAACATTCAAGCTGCCAACTGGCTCGACAGCGTGGTCGGCAGCGTGGCGCTGGAGGCGGAAGCGGCGGGGGTGCAGTTGCTGATTGGTGACTGCCTGCTCGACACCGTACGCATCGAGCCGCGCTTTATGGCGCGCGCAGTGATCAATCTGCTGCGCAACGCTATTCGTTATGCCGAGCGCCGTGTCGAAGTGACGCTGGTGCGCAGCGGCGATTACTACGAAGTGCGGGTCAACGACGACGGTCCGGGTGTGCCGGTGGAAGGTCGGGAGAAAATCTTCGAGCCGTTCTCGCGGCTGGATGCCAGTCGCGATCGGCGTACCGGCGGTTTCGGCCTGGGTCTGGCGCTGGTGCGGCGGGTGTCGCAGTCCCATGGCGGGCAGGTCGAGGTCGGGGAATCGGTGTGGGGTGGGGCGTCGTTCCGGATGACCTGGGCGCATCTGGACTGATTTGTGTAGACAGGTTGGGCCCCATCGCGAGCAGGCTCACTCCTACATTTGGAATGCATTCCCTTGTAGGAGTGAGCCTGCTCGCGATAGGGCCATCAATCACAACACCCCCCCTGTCATTTGACCAACCCCAACCGCTCATGCCACTGCGCAATCGACTCCTCGGGATACACCGCAAACTGTTTGTCCTTGGGCTTCGCATCCACCTCGACCCAAGCCGCCTTCGACCCCAGCATCAAATGCGTGTGCTGCGGCGGCAACGGCAGTGGCGTATCGATGGCCGAGGCGAATGGATGAATCAACTCCGGCCATTCCGGGCTGAACAGCCACAAGCCGCTGCCGCACTGTGAGCAGAAATGCCGCTCGGCGGTGCTGCGATGGGCACGTTTTTCACCTGCTTCCTTCATCTTCGCGTGGTAGATGCTGATGTGCTTGCGCCCCTGAACCTTGAGGCTGGCCGCATCGCCACCGAGGTTGATCGCGTAGCCGCCACCGCCCTGAGTCTTGCGGCAGATCGAGCAGTAGCAGCGTTGATAGGGGTAGGGATGGGCGCTGGTCAGGCTGAAAGTGACGGCGCCGCAATGGCAGGAGCCTTCGAGGTGCATGAGGGGCCTCCGGTTGGCTGAAGGGGTGCGGTTGAGCCTAGAAGATTTGTGGCGATCATGCAGACGCTTTCGCGAGCAGGCTCGCTCCCACAGGGGCGCGCGTTCGAGAATGTGGGAGCGAGCCTGCTCGCGAAGAACGATAACTCGGTCGCACTGGACGCCCACCGCCAGCCCGGTCAGCATGTCCCAAAAAAAGGCACCCCAACCCATGCGAAGACTCCCCTCACTGGCGGCCCTGCGAACCTTCGAATGCGCCGCCCGCCACGCGCATTTCGGCCGGGCTGCCGCCGAGTTGTGCGTCACCGACAGCGCGGTCAGCCACCAGATCCGGCAGCTCGAAGAGCAGCTCGGCGTCTCGCTGTTCATTCGCGCAGGCCGGCAGATCCGCCCGACCATCGCCGCCGGACGCCTGATGCAGAGCCTGCAGCAGGCCTTCGAACTGATCGGCGAGGCCTGTGATGAACTGCGCGATCCTTCCTCGCTGGCGGTGTTGCGCCTGGCGGTTACCGCCGAGCTGGCGCAAAAGTGGCTGATGAACCGTCTCACCGATTTCTACGCACGCTATCCGCACATCACCCTGCATCTCTACGAACAGCCGATCGACGGCAGCGCGCCGGGCGAAGACATCGACCTGGCGATCACCTACGGCACCGGCCCGGTGGACAGCAGCGCCTACTTCGTACGGCCGTTGCCGGCGCTGCAGTTCTTCCCGGTATGCAGCCCGGGGCTGTTCAATCAGGGCACTCTGAAAACCCCGAAAGACCTGGCGCGCCACTGCCTGCTGCATGACGATCAGGACGGCAAGACCTGGACCGCCTGGCTGACCAGTCACGCCGGCGATCTGCGCCCGCAGCGCCAGTTGTATTTCGCCCATGCCGGTCTGGCGCTGGAAGCGGCGGCACAGGGGCAGGGTGTGGCGATGGGCGACAACCTCACCGCGCAGGAGGACTTGCTCAGCGGGCGGCTGGTGCGGCCGTTCACCTCGAGCATGACCGCGCTCGGCCAGTACGCGCTGGTCTGCGAACGGCTGCGCCTGGAGCGGCCGGCGGTGGCGCAGATGCTTGAATGGTTCAACGATCAACTGGCCGATTGATGAGTTGAATTCAACTGTTCCGCAATATTCATCGTTGGCGGGCCAGCCGTCCGCGATCGTAGCCTGTGGTCATTCCCAACCCCAAGACGAGGTTTGACCATGGCACGTTTGCTCGACTCCACCCCCAAGCGCGACGGCTTCCGTCTGCCCGGCGAATTCGAAGCCAAGTCCGGCTGCTGGCTCGGCTGGCCGGAGCGCACCGACGTGTGGCGCAACGGCGCGAAACCGGCGCAGAAAGTCTGGGTGCAGATCGTCACCGCCATCTCCCACAGCGAACCGGTCACCGTCTGCGCCTCCGCCGCACAATTCGCCACCGCCCGCCGCCAGTTGCCGCCGCAAGTGCGCGTGGTCGAGATGACCTGCAACGACACCTGGTTCCGCGACAGCGGTCCGTGCTTCGTGGTCAACGACCAGAGCGGCGAAGTGCGCGGCGTCGACTTCGAGTTCAACGCCTACGGTGGGCTCGACGGCGGTTTGTACTACCCGTGGGACAAGGACGACCAGATCGCCAGCAAGATCCTCGAAATCGAACGCTTCGACCGTTACCGCGCACCGCTGATTGCCGAACTCGGCGGCATCCAGAGCGATGGGCAGGGCAGCATCCTCACCACCGAACAGTGCCTGCTCAACCGCAATCGCAACCAGCATCTGGGCAAGGACGAGGTCACTCGGCGCCTGACCGATTACCTCGGCGCCGAACAAGTGATCTGGTTGCCACGTGGCTGCAAGTTCGACGAAACCGATGGCCATGTCGATGACCTCGCCTGTTTCGTGCGCCCCGGCGAAGTGGTGCTGCAATGGACCGACAACCGCGACGATCCGCAGTGGGAAATCTATCAAGAGGCCTACGACATCCTGCGCAGCACCCGCGACAGCCGTGGCCGCGAGTTGATCGTGCACAAGCTGCCGCAACCGGACGTGCTGGAGTGGACCGCCGAAGAAGCCGAAGGCCTCGATCAGCAGGACAGTACCCATACCCGTCAGGCCGGCACCAGAATCTGTGCGTCGTATATCAACTACTACGCCGGCAACAGCTCGATCGTGGTGCCGCTGTTCGGTGATCGCAACGATCAGGTGGCGCTGGCGACCCTCGCCGAACTGTTCCCGCAGCACAAGATTGTCGGCATCGAAAACTCCCGGGAAATCCTCCTCGGTGGCGGCAACGTCGCGTGCATCACCATGCCGCAATACGCCGGCCAGAAAAAAGGAGCCTGACCATGGGCCTGCACAAACTGAGTAAAGCGTTATTGCTGGTGCTTGCACCCCTGTGTGTGCAGGCTGCCGAAACGGCGAAACCGGTGGTCAATCTGTACATCTGGGGCGAGTACCTGGCCCCGGATACCCTGAAGAATTTCGAGGCGAAAACCGGGATTCAGGTGGTCGCCGATCACTTCGATTCGCTGGAAACCGTAGAGACCAAACTGCTCACCGGGCGCAGCGGTTATGACCTGGTACTGACCGCCGGGCAACACCTGTCGCGAGCCATCGAGAGCGGTGCGATCCAGCCGCTGGACAAGGCGCGGGTGCCGCACTTTGCCGGGGTTGGCGAGGAGTTCCGCCAGCACATGGCGGTGTTCGATCCGGGCAACCGTTACGCCGGGATTTATGCCTGGGGTACCACCGGCGTGGGTTATCAGGAACAGGCGATCAAGCGGCGTCTGCCAAACGCGCCGACCGACAGTTGGGCGATGCTGTTCGACCCGGCGGTGGTGGCGAAATTTGCCGACTGTGGCGTGAGTCTGCTCAACGATCCGAACGAAGTGTTCGCGGCGGTCATGAAGTACCTGGGCCTGGACATCAACCGGCAGAACCTTGATGACTTGAAACTCGCCGAGCAGCAACTGGCGAAGATCCGCCCGTACATTCGCTACTTCGACAACGATCTGAACATTAGCGACCTGGCCAACGGCAACACCTGCGTGGCGATGTCGTGGAATGGCAACGTGGCGATTGCGGCGGGGCAGGCGCAAGCGGCGAACAAGCCGTTCCAGCTCAGTTACCGCATCCCCAAAGAAGGCACGTTGATCTGGTTTGACGCCATGGTCATTCCCAAGGATGCGCCGCATCCACAGGCCGGGCTGGCATTAATGGATTATCTGATGACGCCTGAGGTGATCGCGCCGATCACCGACACCATTCACTATGCCAATGCGATCACGGCGGCGGATGGTCTGGTGGATGCGTCGATCCGTAATGATCCGGGGACGTATCCGTCGGAGGCGGTGCGGGCTTCGCTGTACAGCAAGAATGACAATGGCAAGGCGTTCAACCGGGCTTTGATTCGGGCGTTCAGCAAGTTGAAGTCAGGTCTTTGATTTGAGGTTGAGTCGACGGGCGCCTTCGCGAGCAAGCCCGCTCCCAAATTTTGAAATGCGTTCCTCTGTGGGAGCGGGCTTGCTCGCGAAGAACGATAACGCGGTCTAGACCTTGGCAACGCGCCACAAATACCAAGCTGCCACCGTCCGATACGGACTCCACGCCAAGCCGATCTCGATCATCTGCCTGCGCGTCGGCTGTACCTCCGGCGCCTTCAAGCGCCGATAGCCCTCGCGCACGCCAAAATCATCCGCCGGCAGAATATCCATGCGCTCCAGGCTGTAAATCAGCAGCATCTCCACGGTCCAGCGGCCAACCCCGCGCAGGCTGACCAGGCGTTCGATCAGCGCTTCATCCTCCATTGCCAGCGCGGTGGGATAATCCGGCACTACACCGTCCAGCGTTGCCTGGGCGATGCCCTGAATGGTCGCAATCTTGCCCGCCGAAAAACCGCAGCCGCGCAGTTGATCGAAGTCGGTCGCGAGAATCTGTTCAGGCCGGGGAAACGTCTGCCCCGGAAACAGCGCCACCAGACGCCCGACAATTGCATCCCCAGCCTTGGCGTGCAGTTGCTGATAAGCAATTGCCCGCACCAGCGATTCGTAAGGATCACGCGCCGGGTGCGGTTGATGCAGGCACGGGCCGACGGCTGCAATGTGGCGCTGCCAGTCCTCGTCGAGCGCGGCGAGAAATTCGCTGGCCGCCTGATAACGATCCGGCATGCTATTTCAGCAGTCCGTTGACTTCGCCGTAGGTCAGCGCCTTCAGATCATGGGTGTCGAGCTTACCGCTGGCGAGGAAACTTTTCACCAGCGAACCCATTGCGCCGTAGAGGAACTCGGCGATCCCGGACCCGGCGCTCAAGCGCCGCACGCCCAGAGCTTGCAGCTCGGTCGGCGAGGGCAGGCAGGCGAAGCCGAGCACGTTCACCGGCAGTGACGTGCCCTTGCAGATTGCCTGGATTTCATAAGCGGCGGTCACGCCAGCGGCAAACAAGCCATCAGCCCCGGCCGCCTGATACAACGCTGAACGGTGCAGGGTTTCGGCGACGCGATCCTCGGCCGGTACCAGACCTTTGAGGTAGACGTCCGTGCGCGCATTGATGAACAGCTTCACACCACGCTTCTGAGCGATCTGCCGTGCTACTTCGATCTTGCGCGCCAACAGCTCCGGGGCGCCGCTGCCGTCCTCGATATTGATCCCGACCGCACCGGCGGCGAGCACCGCGTCGACCACTTCGGCCACACGGCCAAGGTCATCGGAATAACCCGCCTCGATGTCCACGCTCAGCGGCACCTGGATCACCCGCGCGATGGATTCCACGGTTGAAATCAGCCGTTCGAGGGGCAGGGTGTTGCCGTCTGGATAGCCATGCGCCCAAGCGACTGCCGCGCTGCTGGTGGCGACCGCTTGCCCACCCGCGTGCTCGACCAGTCGCGCGCCAGTGGCGTCGGCGACGTTAGTCAGGATCAGCAGACCTTCCTGGTGTAACTGGTGGAACCGAGTGTCGAGCGCGTTCATCGAAATCCCTTCTTGTGAGTGGAGCGAAGTGTCAGAAAGCCAGTGGTTGCGTGAGCTGCACCGCAGCGTTTTCCAGCCTCAGCAGAAACGCCTTGCGCGGCTGTCCACCACCATAGCCGGTCAGCGAACCGTCCGCACCGATCACCCGATGGCACGGAACCACGATCGACAGCCGATTGTGCCCATTGGCCAAACCTACCGCGCGACTGGCGCCGGGTTTGCCCAGGCGTGAGGCGATGGCGCCGTAGGTGCTGGTCTGGCCATAAGGAATTTGCAGCAGTTGCTCCCAGACTTGCTGGTCGAACGCGCTGCCGGGCAGATGCAGCGGGACGCTGAATGCACTGCGCGTCCCGGCAAAATATTCGTTGATTTGCTCTTCGATCAGCTGCAAATGCGCATTGTGTCCCGGGGCGACCACGTAGCCATGACGGGTTTGCAGTTCCTCGACTTCGCGGGTCAGCGCCGGGCGATCGAGAAACTCCAGCAACACCAGTCCGCGACGTTCGGCCATGGCGATCATCGGCCCCAGCGGCGTGGTCAGGCGGGTGAACAGCAGCGGTTCACTGTTGGCCGCGCGGCCCGGGGTGATGTGGAACGACTTCTGGAACGCATCGCGAAAACCGCTGAGCGATTCATAGCCTGAGTCGAACGCCGCATGGTCAATCGAGGTGCCTTGGCGAATCCCGCCCAGCGCCATACCGAGCCGGCGCGTGCGCAGCCACGCATGAAAGGTCATGCCGAAATGCTGCTTGAACCAGCGCCGCAGCTTCAGCGGTTCGATGCCTGCGGCCAGCAGTTGCGCATCGCTCCAGCGCATTTCCGGGTCGGCATCGACGGCGGTGAGCAGGCGCTGCACCCAGTCGGGGGCGATGGCTGCGGCGTCCAGCGGTTTGCAGCGCAGGCAGGCGCGATAACCGGCGCTCAAGCACTCATCGGCGTGGGCGAAGAATTCGACGTTCTGCGGTTTCGGCTTGCGCGCCGTGCAGCTGGGGCGGCAGAAGATCCCGGTGGTTTTCACGGCCGTGAAGAACACCCCTTCGTAGGCGGTGTCGCGTTCGAGCATGGCGCGAACCATCTCGGCGTGGGGCGGCAGCAGTGCGGTTTGTATGTTCATGGGCAGAGCTTAAATCCAGGATTTCGATGGCTCCACCGAAAAATCGACAGTGAATTTTTTCGATTCTGCACCACAATCAGCGGATCGCCGATTCGCTGGAGCCAACCATGCCACCGTTCATCATTCAACACATCGATCACATCGTCCTGCGTGTCGCCGATCTGCAACGCAGTATCGAGTTCTACCGCCAGGTCTTCGGCGTCGAGGTGGTCAGGCACAACGAACCATTGGGTCTGGTGCACCTGCGCGCCGGCACCTCGATGATCGACCTCGTCGACTTGCAAGGCGAACTTGGCAAAAAGGGTGGCGGGGCGGCCGGTAAAGAGCGGCGCAACGTCGATCACTTCTGCCTGCGCATTGAGCCGTTCGATGAACCGGCGCTGATCGCACACTTGCAGGCGCACGGTCTGACCGTGGAAAAAGCCACCCGACGCTTCGGCGCCGAGGGCTACGGCCTGTCGTTGTATTGCTTCGACCCGGACGGCAATCAGGTCGAACTCAAAGGGCCGTCCGAGGCCTAGGTATCACGCGCGTTTCGCCAGCAACAACACCGAAGCCGCTGCCGACAACAGCCCTGCGCAGCAACGGTTGAAGATCCGTTTGCCGCGCGGCTCGGCGAACCAGCGGCGCATGTGCAGGCCCATCCACGCATAGGCGCCGATGGCAATCCATTCCAGCAGCAGAAACAGCGCGCCGAGCACCGCGAATTGCGCCGGCACCGGGCGGCTCGGATCAACGAATTGCGGCAGAAACGCGGTGAACAACAGGATTGCTTTCGGATTGCCTGCCGCCACCAGAAACTCCTGACGCGCCAAGCGCCAGAACCCCACCGACGCTCCTGCGACCTGCTGCTCGGCCTCGGGGTTGGCGCGCCACAGTTGCCAGGCCAGGTACAGCAAGTACGCCGCGCCAATGATCTTGATCGCATGGAACAGCCATTCCGAGGTCTGCAGCACCACCGACAACCCCGCGCCAGCGAGGGTGATCATTGCGGCGAACGCGATAATCCGTCCGATACCGGCGGCGCAGGCCCGACGATAGCCGTAGCGGGTGGCATTGCTCACCGACAGCAGGTTGTTCGGGCCGGGGGCCATGTTCAGGGCGAAACAGGCCGGGAGAAACAGCGAGAGCGTGGCGAGATCCATGGGCTTGGGCTCCGGAAACGATGGTGCTTTTTTATCACAGGCTGCGGGCGCCTTGACCCGTACAGTCACGTGGTGCTGTCGCGGTACAGCATCAGCAGCCCGTCCATCGAGTCGAACTTTTCCGGTTGGCCGAAACTCTCAAAGGTCTGAAGGCGATGGTTTCGTCAGAAAAATCTGTGCGCCAAGTCAGAAAAAGGCGTTTGCCGTGTAATATCCTTCCAAAGCTGCAAACACCCTGCCGGCCCCGAAGCGGCCCCACCAAGAGCGATCTACATGCAAGCAAAGGCCCGTGAAGTTTATGTGCCACCGGTGCTGCAAGATCTGCGAGCCGGCACTGCCGAACTGCACATCGCACTGGAAAAACGTCTTCCTTTTTTCTCCGATACCCTCGATTCGAACGCTTTTGTACGGTTGATGCAGGCCTACTACGGCTTTTATCGACCGCTGGAAAGTGCACTGCTCGACAGTGGCGTGATCCCGGTCGATTTCGATCTTGCGCCACGTCTCAAGACGCAGATCCTGCTCAATGATCTGCAGGCGCTGGGCCTGACGGCCGAGGCCATCGCTCGCTTGCCACTGTGTCAGTCGTTGCCGGTGATCGACTCCAACGATGCCTGCCTGGGGGTGTTGTACGTGCTGGAAGGGGCAACCCTCGGCGGGCAGATCCTGCGCCGCGAAATCGCCTCGAGGTTGAGCCTGAACGCCGACAATGGCGCGGCATTCCTCGACATTTATGGCGCCGCCACCGGCCGCCGCTGGCGCGCTTTCATTGAATACCTGGGCAGTCGATCGCTGGATGCGAGCGAACGTGAAGCCGTGGTTGCGGCGGCCCGAACCACATTCAGTTGTTTCGAGCGCTGGCTCGAAAGCCGGGAGGTACTGGCATGAACCCGCAAGACCAAGAAGCTTTTGAAGAACTGCTGGCCAACTGTGCCGACGAACCGATCCGCTTTCCCGGGGCAATCCAGCCCCACGGCCTGTTGCTGACCCTGAGCGAGCCGGCGCTGGACATCATTCAGATCAGCGCCAACGTCGAGACCCTGCTGGCACGCCCGGCGCAAGAACTGTTCGGCCAGCCACTGCACGAATTGCTGGGTGAGACGCACGCGGCGGCCGTGCGCGAGGCGTTGCAACAACCGGTATTTGCCGATGCCGGACCGCTGCACTTTCGCCTCAACGGCACCGCGTTCGAAGGTCTGCTGCACCGTCATCAAGGCGTGTTGATTCTGGAACTGGAAATCCACGTCGAGAACTTCCAGCCGCGCAACGTCGCCGGCAACCAGACCCATCTGGGGCGCATGCTCCAGCGCTTGCAAGCGGCCACTTCGCTGCAGGCGCTGTACGACATCAGCGTCAAGGAAATCCAGGCAATGACCGGTTACGATCGGGTGCTGATCTACCGCTTCGAGGAGGAGGGCCACGGTCAGGTGATCGCCGAGGCGTCCGACCCGTCAATGGAAGTGTTTAACGGCCTGTTTTTCCCGGCCTCGGACATCCCCGAGCAGGCGCGCGAGCTGTACCGCACCAACTGGCTGCGGATCATCCCGAATGCCGATTACCAGCCGGTGCCGCTGGTGCCCAAGTTGCGCCCGGACACCCAGACCCCGCTGGACCTGAGTTTTGCCACTCTGCGCAGCGTCTCGCCGATTCATTGCCAGTACATGAAGAACATGGGCGTGCTGTCGTCGATGAGCATCTCGCTGCTCAAGGGCGACAAACTCTGGGGCCTGATCAGCTGCGGCAACCGCCAGCCGCTGCATGTGCCGCACGAACTGCGCAGCGCGTGCCAGACCATCGGTCAGGTGCTGTCGCTGCAGATCAGCGCGATGGAGGCGCTGGAGATCAGCCGCCAGCGCGAAGAGAAAGTCGAGGCGCTGGCGCTGCTCAATCAAGCCATGATCGACTCGCCGGAAAATGTCTTCGACGGTCTGGCGCAGCAGCCGCAAGTGCTGATGGCGCTGGCCGGGGCCGGGGGTATTGCGATCATCGAAGACAAGCAGTTGCACCGTTATGGCAACTGCCCGGAGCCAGAAGACATTCGCGCCCTGCACAAGTGGTTGCAGGAAACCGGTGAGCCGGTGTTCGCCAGCCATCATCTGGCGAGCGTCTATCCGCCGGCTGCGCAGTTTCAGCAAGTGGCCAGCGGCGTGCTTGCCATGAGCCTGCCCAAACCGGTGGACAACGGGGTGATGTGGTTCCGTCCCGAGGTCAAGGAAAACATCAACTGGAGCGGCGACCCGCGCAAGCCGCTGGATCTGGAAAATTCCGACGCCGGCCTGCGTCTGCGTCCGCGTACTTCGTTCGAAATCTGGAAAGTCGAGATGGCCGGGATCTCCACCAAATGGAGTCATGGCGATCTGTTCGCGGCCAACGATTTGCGCCGTTCGGCACTGGAAAACGACCTGGCGCGACAGGTACGCCGCGAGCAGGAGGCGGTGCGCGCCCGTGATGAACTGGTGGCGGTGGTTTCCCATGACCTGCGCAACCCGATGACCGTGATTTCCATGCTCTGCGGCATGATGCAGAAGACCTTCAGTTCCGACGGCCCGCACACCTCGCGGCGCATCTCCACGGCTATCGACACCATGCAGCAGGCGGCCGGGCGGATGAACACGCTACTGGAAGATCTGCTCGACACCTCGAAGATCGACGCCGGGCGCTACACCATCGCCCCGCAGACCCTGGATGTCGGGCAGATGTTCGAGGAAACCCAGTCGCTGCTCGGGCCACTGGCGCTGGACAAGGACATCAATATCTCGTTCGAGGCCGATCCCGACCTGAAAATCCACGCCGACCCGGAGCGCCTGTTTCAGGTGCTGTCGAACCTGATCGGCAACGCGATCAAGTTCACCCCGCGCAAAGGTTCGGTGGGCGTGTTGGCCAAGTCTGACGGCAAAGAGATCGTGTTTACCGTGCGCGATACCGGCGAAGGCATTCCCAAGGAAAACCTGGCGCGGGTGTTTGACCGCTACTGGACGGTGAAGGAGGGCAACCCGACCGGAACCGGACTGGGCTTGTACATCACGCAGGGGATTGTTGAAGCCCACGGCGGGCGCATCGAGGCCAGCAGTGAGCCGGGTGAGGGCACGGAGTTTCGGTTTACCGTGCCGGCGATGCTCTCCGGGGAATGAAGAAATCCGTGCCACCTTAAACGGGGCACGGATTTTGGGTGGTTAGCCCAGATCGCTCAACGACATGAACACGTGTTTCGGCATCGGTACAAATCGATTGTTGCGCAATTGGCTGATCGCATACACCGCGCTGGCGGTACGACCATTGCCGTCGCCGAAGCCTTGAAAACCGGCGATGGCCGCCAGCAAGTGTTTGTCGACATGCTCATGGGCGGCATCGAGCGTCTTCAGATGTTGTTCCAGCGAAGCATAACCGCTGATGCTGCCACCATATTTTGTTGGCTGTCCTACCTCGCGCACAGACTCCGCCAGTTGAGGCACCAGTCGAGCGTGGATCTCTTTGACCACGTTCGCATCGGTGAGCGATTTATTGTTGCTCGTATACTCGCGCAGGATCGCGACAATGTGCTCCAGTTCGTTGTCGGAGGACGAACCCTTGACCATCCAGGCTCCGGCTCTCTGCGCATTGTCGGTGAAACCCTGCGGGTTGAACGCCGTTTCGGGCATCACGTCGCTGTAGGGTGGCTTGCCCAGATCCGTCTTCAAGATGCTTTGCTGATGATTCTTCAGATAGATGACTTTCCTGGATTCAAGCTCGGCCATTGATCCAAGTATTTCCGAATAGTCACCAGCTTTTGTAGTGAACTTTGTGCCGTTGAACCGGGGGCCTCTGCTTTTGGTGAAGCTGATCAGTACGTCGTTCGCCGCGGCATGACCGATTAACGATTCCAGTTGCTGGAATCCCTTTGAGGACTGAGTCGCTTCCCTCGTTGCAGCGTTGAACAGATGCTGCAGTTCTGTCGCATTGCCGCCCTTGGGTATGGAAACAACGTCCTGGCTCAGGCGTGTGACGAGCTGTTCGACTGTTTCGAGTGCATCATCCTTGAACAATGCCCGTGCATGCGCCAGCGTCGGCAACGTCATGCGAATCTCCGCTGCAGCCCCGGTCTTGCTCAGGGCCTTGACCAGGTCGTACGAGCCGCTGCTGGTACTGCTCAGCGCTCGGAGTTGTCCGGCTCCGGCCCGGATGACGGTATGGCCGAAATGGCTGAGTTTCATCACGCCTTTGCCGACCAGTCTGGCGCCACCGTAAACCAGCTTCGGAACGCCATCGAGCGGATTGAACACCGACAGCGCTACGCTTGCGCCGACCTTGCTCAGGCTTAACAGTCTTGTACTGCTGCCCAGCGCCTTGCTGAACGGCCCCAGCGCTCCGGCAAAGACGAAGAGGATCGCGGTCAGGTCCATCACACAGCTGAATATGGCGCCGCTGCGAAGATCCGGGTCACTGGAGGACAGGCCCCTGATGCACTGGCGGAACGGGATGACGATGTCGAGAATGGTTTCGGTGACGTTGTCCCAGTCATCATGTTTCTTCTCCAGGGCGGGTCTGTCGTAACTGATTGCATAAAACTGATCGTAATGGGTCGGGGGATTATGTTCGGCAATGATTTCGCCGATCTTGTCGAAACGTTCCGAGTTGAAACTGTGCATAGGGCTACGCGTAAGGGGTAGCGCGTCGTCAGGTTCATCGAATTCGGCAAAGCGTTCGAGAATGATGCCCGGCCTGTCTCGCAGCTCCTCGCTCAAGGGGGGCTGGCCTTCGAAGTAGGCGGTTTTCTCGATTCGCGCATGAAGATACGTCAGCGACTTGAAGTCTTTGTCGCCGTTCGGTCCCTCGGTAAACCATCCGATCTCATCGAGTGTCTGGCCGCGGATGTAGGCTCCAGCAAGAGCCGGATTATTGCGGCAAATGCCTTGCAGGGGGAATATTTCAAAACAGTAGAACTGCAATCCATACTTGCAAAACAGCATGTTGCCGAAGCGCGCTGTTTTACGTGGATCAAACGGCACAAAGCTGCTGTTTATCGGGGTTTGTATGGAGAAATCGCGAACGGTGAATATGGCCACCTTGCCGAATTCAAGTGCCATCCGTTCTTCCAGTGACAATCGTGAAAGTGTCAGACGCACAGTGGTATTGATGGCTGTTTTGTATTGCTTGAAGTGTTCTTTTACTTTTGCCTTGTAAATGTCGTTGATTGGTTCGAGTGTCAGCAGATCCGGATACGCCTTGTAGATACTTGTGCCGGATTGCCTGTCATAGCCCTTTTTGAACAGCAAGTTGCGGGTCATGTAAACATCAAGCACGGGATGATAATGGCGTTCGTATCCGTATTCGACCGGCAACGCTATTTGCATCATCGGATCGCAACCTACGTCGTACAGCTCGGCTTTTGCCAGCTTGCGCCGGCTGACCGGTGGGGTGGCGATCGTTGTCAGTGCGGTGTTGATCGTCTCGAGGTGGGCGTTGTATTGGCTGGCTGCCTGCTTGAACAGTTCCTGGGTTGGCAGGTCATTGGCATTCTCCGGTTCCAGGCCATTCAGCATCGACCAGTCCATGATGCCTTGCAGGTTCGCCCAGTCATGCAGGGTCTGCTGTTGGGCACTAGTGGGCAAGATCGCGCCCAATTCAAGCAGCTTGTCATAGGACATCTGACTGGACAGGCCAGGCGCGATGCTCTCGGCCAGACTTACCGATTTGCGCAGAATTACCCAGCCTGGCGTGCCGATCTGCAGAGTCGCGGGTGTCCTGACCAGGAACTCAGGTGCAAGTCCGGCGAGGATCAGTTCCAGCGTCATGGGAACTGCATATTCCTTGATACGTCGGCGTCCGAGTGCCTGTTCCAGTGTCAGGTTGACCTCATGGGAGGTAGCCTGCACGTAACCTGGGTTATAGATATTCTGCTCGATGAAGTTCTGGTTCTTGTCTTCGCGACCCAACGACAAATCCAGCATGACCGCTGCGACCAGCAGTCGACTGCGCTGCTCTGTGCTCAGCACAGTCGCATTGACCATGGACGGCTCGTTCAGCGCTTCGAAGCAGGACTGGGCGAAAGCTTTGGCTTCTTCGGTCTCGATCAGCAGTGCCCAGGCGCGACGCGGGTATTCACGCAGGGCTGTCGGCGTCTCTTTCTTGAGCAGTGCGCCCGCCAGATAATTGATCAGCGGTTCCGCGCGCGGCTCGCCCCTGTCCATCAACTTATGGATGACCTGGTAGATAGCCGATTGCTGATCTTCGTCGATGCACAGCTCTGTTGCGCCGGTTTCGTTCGATATCCCCCAGTAGTTGCCATGCGTCGGTGGCAGCGGCAACGTCAGTTCGAGCCAGGCGATCAGGTTTTGAATCTGTTCCACGCTCTTGGGCAGGTTCAGTTGCTGGAACTGCAGCCAGTTGAGCAACGGCAGACGGTCGCTTGAAGAAACGATGCCGCCTGTCATGACTGCACTTCTGGCCAGCAATTCCAGGTCGGCTTTCAACGAATCAATCGCGTGGATCTGCTGGGTGATATCAATGCGCTCGATAAACGTCCCGACAGTTGTTTGGATTTCATGGACTTGAAAGATTTCGCCCTTTTTATTGACCAGTGTCCAGTTGTCATCATTGATTTCTAACGTATCGACGATTGCAACGAATTGTGGCTGACGTACCAGTTGGCGCAGGACGATGTGTGCCGAAAAATGCGCTTGATTGAATAGACTTCCCTCAAGAGTCGATATGCACAGTTGTTTGTTATTAACACGGTTGGTGGGGTAGGCATAGTTGTCGCTGGCATTGGCCTTTTCCCACTTTCCGAGCATGGCTCTCATTGTCTGCGCAATATCACGTCGCTCAAGTTGCTCACTTGATAGAGGTGCTGGGGGAAAAAGATTGGTTGAAGTCGTCATTGGGTGTCAGTCCATCCATGGCTATATAGGTGGGTCAATAAACGGGTATAGCGAAGTTTTGTTTTCGCATGGCGACTATATCGGCGCAGTCAGGGTTTGTTCTGCAGTATTGGTTTCAATGTATGTTTCCTGTCGGTCGATACGAGGGCAATTTTGTTCAATACAGGAGGCTATGCCTTAGTTAGCCTGAGTCTCTTTCTCCCCAATCTGCGGCAGGTGCGTTATGAGTCTGATTGTGTCGATGGCGGCGTTCGCGCTAGTGGCGTCCATAACCCCGGGCCCGGTGAACATCGTCGCGCTGAGTTCCGGTGCGCAGTTCGGCTTTCGGGCCAGTCAGCGCCACGTGGCGGGAGCGACGCTGGGGTTTGTATTGTTGCTGGTACTGATGGGCCTGGGATTGCATGAAGTCCTGAAACTCTGGCCGTTCCTGACCCGGGTGGTGCAGTTGGCCGGGGTGGCGTTTCTGTTGTTCATGGCCTGGAAACTGGCTGCCGATGACGGCCAGTTGCATGCCGGCGAGACGGGTCGGGCGCCGTCGATGTTGTACGGCGCGGTGATGCAATGGCTCAACCCGAAAGCCTGGTTGGCGTGTGTGGCAGGGATGGGCGCGTTTGTCGCCGATGGCGAGGCACGGCTGGTCTGGCAGTTCGCCGCGGTGTATCTGGTGATCTGTTATCTGTCGGTCGGTTGCTGGGTCTATGCCGGGACGTTTCTGCGTGGGTATCTGGGCAATCCGAAGGGGATGCGCCTGTTCAATCGGTTGATGGCCTTGTTGCTGGCGGCGAGCGCGGGTTATCTGCTGTTGCCGTGAGCCCGGCGCCAGGATCAGCCGCGATATTGGCCCGGTGTTGCCGCCAGATGCTGTTTGAATGCGCGCTGAAAATGCGCCTGATCGGCAAACCCTGCTTCCAGCGCGACATCGGCAATCAACTGGCCGCTGCGCAGACGTTCGCGGGCGAACTGGATGCGCTGGTTGACCACAAATGCATGCGGGGTCATGCCGTAATGCTGCTTGAACGTACGGATCAGATACGACGGTGACAACTGCGCCGCCGTGCAGATGTCCTCCAGGCTGAGCAGGTCGGTGCAGTGTTCGCGAATGAAGTCGGCGGCGCGTTCGAGCTTGAAATTCGGTTCGCGCAACGGTGGTTCAGCCGGGTTCAAGCGTAGTTGCAGATCGCTGAAAAACTCCACCGCTGCGCTGTGTTTGCGCAGTACGTCCTGCTGCTCGTCGACAAGGGTGGCGTAAAGCCCTTGCAGGTCACGAAACAGTCGCGGGTCATCCAGATGAGTAGTGGAGAACCGCCGAAACTCCAGCTCCGCACTGAACCCCAGTTGATGCTGCAAATCCGTCAGCCACGGCGTCTCGACATACAACATCAAGTACGACCACGGCTGATCATCGATCGGATTGCAGGCATGCACGTCGCCCGGATTCATCAGCACCACGGTGCCGGCGGCGACTTCGAACGTCGATTGCTCATGCACATAAATGCTCCGCCCGGCGGTGATCGCGCCAATTGAAAAATGCGCATGGGAATGGCGCGAGTAGCAGACCTCACGGCCATCGGCGATGGCCCGCGCTTCGATGAAGGGCAGGGCATCGTCGCGCCAGAAGCGAGGGGCTTTTTCAGGGTTTTTGGCGGCAGCGTGTTTCATCGTTATGGTTCCCGGCAGGCCAGAACCGGAGTGTATTAGCTCTGGCCGGCAAAGGCCCGCTCCAGTTCGGCGATGTCGAGTTTTTTCATCTTGAACATGGCCTGCATCGCCCGTTGCGACTTGCTGGTGTCGGGGTCCTGCATCATGTGCATGAACGCCACCGGCACGATCTGCCACGACACCCCGAACTGGTCCTTGAGCCAGCCGCATTGCTGGGCCTCGACCGGGCCACCGGCCGACAGGTTGCCCCAGAAGTGGTCGACTTCTTCCTGATTCTGGCAATTGACCTGAAACGAAATGGCTTCACTGAACTTGAACATCGGCCCGCCGTTGAGGCCGGTGAAGGTCTGGCCGTCGAGTTCGAAACTGACGGTCATTACCGCGCCTTCCGGCTTGCCGTGAAATTCCTGGCCGACTTTGCTGTAGTGGGTCAGGCCGGTGATTTTCGAATGGTCGAAGATCGAGCAATAGAACTTCGCGGCGGCTTCGGCCTGATCATCGAACCACAGGCACGGTGTGAGTTTTTGAAAGCGTTGCATGGCAGTCATCCTCGGCAGGTTAGACACGCAGGATTTACAGCGTAGTCAGTCCTTGGTCGAATGGCGGTGCCGTAGATCGACAAGTGCGTCGCTTGCCGCCAAACCCTGTAGGAGTGAGCCTGCTCGCGATGGCGTAGGGTCAGGCAACGCCTATGCAAGCTGCGACGACGCCATCGCGAGCAGGCTCACTCCTACAAGGAGCGCCGCTCGGCAATCATCAACAGCGACTGCGGCACCGGGCTTTGCGGATGCTGCGGCTCTTGCAGGCTGACCAGGTGAAACCCGGCCATGTCCAGCGCGTTGCACCAGCTCGACAGCGTGCGGAAATACCACGGCATCGGCTGCCACTGGCCTTTGAACCCGGCAAAGGATTCTTCTCGCCAGCCGTCCTGATAATCGCCGGCCGCCACGGCCCACGGATGCAGGGTCTGAATGATCATGGCGCCGCCGGGAACCAGCAACGCCTGCATCGCGGCGAGCAATGGAATGATGTCCTGATGCAGTAGTGAGAAGTTGGCGCAGATCAAATCGTAATCACGGCCAATATCAATTTCGGCGTCGACCAATGCCGCATAACTGGCCACATGCACCTTGGCCGAACCGGCCTCGCGTGCAGCCTCGATCAACGTCGCATCGCCATCGACGCCCGCCGCATCGATACCGCGATCCGCCAGCGCCCGCAACAACCAGCCTTCGCCGCAACCCAGATCCAGTACGCGCTCCGGTTGGCGCCCCATGATCGCCAGCAGGATCGCCTGATCGGTGACCTGCTGACGGCTTTCGATGGCACCGCTGCGGATCGCGTCGATCCAGGCATCAGCGTTGGTGTGCCAGCTCTGTAACAAGATGGATTCAGGGGAGGGCATGGCGCTGTCTCCGGTATAAGCCGATTGTGGGCGTTCGCTTGTACGGCTGCTATGTTCAAAGGCTGAACAGAGTCTGGCAGAGGATAGACACCATGAACCCATTAACTGGCGGTTGCCTGTGCGGCGATGTGCGTTTCGAAGCATCGGGCCAACCTTACCGCGTCGGGATCTGCCACTGCCTCGACTGCCGCAAACACCATGGCACGTTGTTTCATGCCTCGGCGATATTTCCCGAGAATGCCGTGACCGTCAGTGGCAAGACCGGCGAATATCAAGGGCGGGTGTTCTGTCCGCGCTGTGGTTCGCCGGTACTGGCGCGTTCGGGGGATGAAATTGAAGTGAATGTCGGCTCGCTGGACGCGCCGAACCAGCTCAAGCCGACTTATGAACTGTGGACTGTGCGGCGCGAGTCATGGTTGCCGGCGCTGCCACTGGCGCACCACTACGAACGTGATCGCGAAGGGACGGGGCGCACCGAGGAATAGCAAAAAGTCCGGGCAATACCGAGTCCCCTGGTGGGAGCGGGCTTGCTCGCGAAAGCGGTGGTTCAGCCAACTCGATATCGACAGACCGATTGCCTTCGCGAGCAAGCCCGCTCCCACAGGATTTGTGTTGGATGGATAGAAGTGTGCACGCCACCGACTATGGTGGGAGCGGGCTTGCTCGCGAAAGCGGTGGTTCAGCCAACTCCATATCGACAGGCCGATTGCCTTCGCGAGCAAGCCCGCTCCCACAGGATTTGTGTTGGATAGATAGAAGTGTGTACCCCACCGACCTTGGTGGGAGCGGGCTTGCTCGCGAAAGCGGTGGTTCAGCCAACTCGATATCGACAGACCGATTGCCTTCGCGAGCAAGCCCGCTCCCACAGGATTTGTGTTGGATAGATAGAGGTGTGTACCCCACCGACCTTGGTGGGAGCGGGCTTGCTCGCGAAAGCGGTGGTTCAGCCAACCCGATGTCGACAGACCGATTGCCTTCGCGAGCAAGCCCGCTCCCACAGGATTTGTGTTGGATAGATAGAAGTGTGTACCCCACCGACCTTGGTGGGAGCGGGCTTGCTCGCGAAAGCGGTGGTTCAGCCAACTCGATATCGACAGACCGATTGCCTTCGCGAGCAAGCCCGTTCCTACAGGGGAGTCAGCTGACTTCGGTTATCTCAACCGCGAATAAACGCCAGCAGATCCGCATTGATCGTCGCCGCCTCAGTCGTCGGCATCCCGTGCGGAAACCCCGGATACGACTTCAACGTGCCATTTGGCAGCAGTTTCGCCGACAAAGGCCCAGAGTTTGCGTACGGCACGATCTGATCATCCTCGCCGTGCATCACCAGCACCGGCACGGTGACCTTCTTCAGGTCTTCAGTGAAATCGGTCTGCGAGAACGCGACGATTCCGTCGTAATGCGCCTTGGCCCCGCCGATCATGCCCTGACGCCACCAGTTGCTGATGATCCCTTCCGAAGGCGTGGCCCCCGGGCGGTTGTAACCGTAGAACGGGCCAGTGGGAATGTCGCGGTAGAACTGCGCACGATTGGCCGCCAGTTGCGCCTGAAAATCGTCGAACACCGATTTCGGCAAACCACCCGGATTGCTTTCGGTCTTGACCATCAACGGTGGCACCGCGCTGATCAACACGCCTTTGGCGACGTTGTCCTGACCATGCCGGGCGATGTAGTGGATGACCTCGCCGCCGCCGGTGGAGTGGCCGACATGCACCACGTTCTTCACCCCCAGGTGCTGAACCACCGCCAGCGCATCGTCGGCGTAATGGTCCATGTCATGGCCGTCCCAGACCTGGCTCGACCGTCCGTGGCCTCGACGGTCGTGAGCAATCACCCGAAAGCCCTGGGCCAGAAAGAACAGCATCTGCGCATCCCAGTCATCCGAGCTGAGCGGCCAGCCGTGGTGGAAGTGGATCACCGGGGCGTCCTTCGGGCCCCAGTCCTTGTAGAAAATTTCGACGCCGTCTTTGGTGGTGACAAATCCCATGTTCGCGACTCCTGACCAAGGTGATGGGTTACCGCGCTCGTCGCAGACCGGTCGTGACGGTTCGGATAAGCGCCGTTATCAGCCAGAAGATTAAAGTCGACATTTTTGCGATAGGGCATGACCGGTGGTCGCCACGTCTGGCTTCACGCGCAAATTAGGCTTTGCTGAAAGGGATAAGCCGAGGCGCGCACAGGCTTCGATGGCCGTAGCGACGCCCCTTCAGAACACCGTGAGTCTGAGGAAAATCCCCGATGCTGACCTTGAATATCAATGGCAAGGATCAGGAGCTCGATGTGCCGGCCGACATGCCGTTGCTCTGGGTCCTGCGTGACGTTGCGCACCTGACCGGTACCAAATTCGGCTGTGGCATGGCCCAGTGCGGCGCCTGCACCGTACACGTCGATGGCGCGCCGTTGCGCGCCTGTATCACGCCCGCCACCGCCGTGGCCAACGGGCAGAAAATTCTCACCATCGAAGGCCTTTCGACCGATGGCTCGCACCCGGTGCAGCAGGCCTGGGCCGAACTTGATGTGGTGCAGTGCGGCTACTGCCAGTCGGGGCAGATCATGTCTGCCGCCGCGCTGCTGGCGAAAATCCCCAAGCCCACCGACAGCGATATCGATCAGGCGCTCTCCGGCAATATTTGCCGCTGCGGTACCTATCCGCGAATCCGCGCGGCTGTGAAACGTGCGGCCGAGATCGGCTGATTGGGAGATAGACGATGAACAGTCCTGTATCGCGTCGCGGATTTCTCAAGGGCAGTGCCGTGCTGGGTGGCGGTCTGGTGGTGGCGTTTGTCGTGCCCGGTGCCCATCGTTTTGCTCTGGCGGCGGAGAATGAAGGCAAGGTCTTCGCGCCGAATGCGTTTTTGCGCATTGCCGCCGACAACAGCGTGACGGTGTTGCTCGGGCATTCTGAAATGGGCCAGGGCATCTGGACCGGCCTGACCATGCTGATCGCCGAAGAACTGGACGCCGACTGGTCGACGATCCGCGTCGAGCACTCGCCGGCCTCGGCGGCCAATTACGGCATGCCCGCGTTTGGCGGGATGCAGATTACTGGCGGCTCGACCTCGACCTGGATGGAATTCGACCGCTACCGGCTCGCCGGGGCCACGGCGCGGCAGATGCTGGTGGAAGCGGCGGCCAAGCGCTTCAACGTCGCTGCGTCGACGATTCGCACCGAGTCCGGCGTAGTGATCGCCGGCGATAAACGCGCGACGTACGGCGAACTGGCGGACGCCGCCGGGCAACTGCCAGTGCCAGATCCAAAGTCGATCACCTTCAAAGAGGCCAAGGACTGGAAAGTCATCGGCAAACCGACCAAACGCCTCGATACCCCGGAGAAAATCACCGGCCGCGCCAAGTTCGGCATGGACGTGCAATTCGAGGGCTTGATGACCGCGATGGTCGCCCGTGCGCCGGTGTTCGGTGCCACGGTCAAATCCTTCGAGGGCGCCGAGGCACTGGCGGTGCCCGGTGTGCACAAAGTGGTACAGGTGCCGACCGGTGTGGCGGTGATTGCCGATCATTACTGGGCGGCGAAACTTGGTCGCGATGCGCTGAAGGTCGATTGGGATCTCGGGCCGCACGCTGACCTGAGCAGCCAGGGCCTGCTCGACAGTTTCCGCAAACTGGCAGCGACACCGGGCACTTCCGCCAGCCAGGCTGGGGATCCGAAAGGCAACTTCGACAAGGCGGCGAAGAAAATCGACGTCGAATACAGCGTGCCGTATCTGGCGCACGCACCGATGGAACCGCTGAACTGCACAGTGAAGATCAGCGCCGAAAAGTGCGAGATCTGGACCGGCACGCAATTCCAGACCCTCGATCAGATGGTCGCCGGCAAGATCACCGGACTCAAACCGGAACAGGTGGAAATTCACACCGAATTTCTTGGCGGCGGATTCGGGCGGCGGGCCAATCCGACCTCGGACTTCGTCGCCGAAGCGGTGCAAGTGGCGAAAGCCGCCGGGCTGCCGGTGAAAACCGTGTGGTCGCGCGAGGACGACATTCGCGGCGGCTATTACCGCTCGATGTTCCTGCATCAGGCACGCATAGGCCTGGACGGGCAGGGCATGCCGCTGAGCTGGCAGCATGTGCTGGTCGGCCAGTCGATCATGGCCGGCACCATGCTCGAACAGACCATGGTCAAGAACGGCATCGACGCGACTTCGGTCGAAGGTGTGGCCGACAGCCCGTATATCAAGGGCCTGGCCCATCAACAGGTCGAGCTGCATTCGCCGCAGACCGGAATCAATGTGCTGTGGCTGCGTTCGGTGGGGCACAGCCACACCGCGTTCGTCATGGAGTCGCTGATCGATGAGATGGCCTCAGCGGCGGGCAAGGATCCGGTGGAATACCGACGCACCTTGCTCAAGGACCACGCGCGCCATCTCGGCGTGCTGAATCTGGCGGTGGAGAAGGCCAACTGGACAGCGCCGTTGCCTGACGGGCATGCATTGGGCGTGGCGGTACACGAGTCGTTCGGCAGTTATGTGGCGCAGGTGGCCGAGGTCTCGCAGGACAATCTGGCGATCCGCGTGCACCGCGTGGTGTGTGCGGTGGATTGCGGAATCGCGGTCAATCCGCAGAGCATCGCGGCGCAGATGGAATCGTGTATCACCTTTGGCCTGGGCATGGCGCTGCACAGCAAACTGACGCTCAAGGATGGCGCGGTGGTGCAGTCCAATTATCACGATTACCAGGTGCTGCGGCTCAACGAGATGCCGCTGGTCGAGGTGCATATCGTGCCCAGCAGCGACAAGCCCGGCGGCATCGGCGAGGCCGGGGTTCCGCCCACCGCGCCGGCGGTGGCCAATGCCGTGTATGCGCTGACCGGGCAGCGCTTGCGTGAACTGCCGCTGCAACTGTCGGGGGTGTGAGATGAAACGACATCTGCTGTTGGGCACGATGATGTTGCTGGGGCTGGGCGGCTACGCCTCGGACCTGTTCGCCGACGATCAGGAAGCGCTCAAGGCGTTCGGCACGGTGCAGAAGGTGTTCCAGAGCCCGCGCTGCCAGAACTGCCACATCCCCGGCGACTCGCCGCTGCAGTTCGATGCCGGCATTCCACACGCGATGAATGTGGTGCGCGGCATGGACGGCAAGGGCGCTGCCGGTTTGCCTTGCGCCACCTGCCACGCCGAGAGCAATCCGCCGGCCAGTTATGGCCCGCATGCACCTCCGGGGGCGCCGCACTGGAGCCTGCCGCCGGCGGCGCACAAGATGGCCTGGATCGGCCTGCCACCGGACAAGTTGTGCGCGATGATCAAGGACCGTTCGAGCAACGGCGACCGTGATTTCGCTGCACTGATCAAACATGTCAGCGACGACAAACTGGTGTTGTGGGGCTGGAATCCCGGGGCAGGGCGCGCACCGGTGCCGGTGCCGCATGACATTTTTGTGGCCCAGTTCAAGCTTTGGGCCGATGCCGGTGGGCCGTGCCCGGTAGCCGGGAGTTGACGATGTGACCCTGCGCAAAATCAGGCTACTCTACGGCCACTGACCTCGATGGAGTGCGTGATGCTGGCCCCGAGTAAACCTGCCAATGAAGCTGTGCGAATCCAGGCGTTGCACGCACTGAACGTCCTGGATTCTGCGCCCGAAGAACGCTTCGACCGTTTGACCCGTCTAGCCAAACGCCTGTTCAACGTGCCGATTGCGCTGGTCACACTGGTGGACAAGGATCGGCAATGGTTCAAGTCGTGCGTCGGCCTCGACGTCAACGAAACCCCGCGAGATGTGTCGTTCTGTGGGCACGCGATTCTTCAGGACGAATTGCTGCTGGTGCCCGATGCCAAGCAGGACAGACGCTTTCATGACAATCCGCTGGTTACCGGCGAGCCAAAGATTCGTTTCTACGCGGGCTACCCGCTGACCGTGCCCAACGGCAACAAAATGGGCACGTTGTGCCTGATCGACACCCAGCCGCGCGAACTCGACGACGAGGAGCGTGCCCTGTTGCGCGATCTCGCCGGCATGGCCGAGCAAGAGTTGATGGCGGTGCAGATGGCAAGCATGGACGAGCTGACGCTGCTGTCCAACCGCCGCGGCTTCAAGACCCTGGCCCAGCATGCGCTGGACGCCTGCAAACACCGGGATAAACCGGCGACGCTGCTGTTTTTCGATCTCAATGACTTCAAACAGATCAACGATCGTTACGGCCATGCCGAAGGCGACAGTGCGCTGAAGACCTTTGCCGATGTGCTGCGCATCGCTTTTCGCGAGAGCGACGTGGTCGGGCGCTTGGGCGGTGACGAGTTCGTGGCGCTGCTGACCGGCTCCAGTCACGTTGAAACCACAGCGATCATGGCGCGGCTCAAGGAAATCCTCGACGAGCGCAATGCGATGTTGCAGCGCGGCTACGAGATTCGCTTCAGCGTCGGCCAGATCGAATACGATCCGCAACGCCATGAAACGGTGGATCGACTGCTGGCCGATGCCGACGAGGCGATGTATGCGCACAAGCAGGCGTTGAAACGGCGCTGATTCAGGCCTCATCGCTGGCAAGCCAGCTCCCACAGATTTAGCGGCTGCCCACGAAATCCCGGCACACCGCAGAACCCTGTGGGAGCGGGCTTGCTCGCGAAAGCGTCCGGTCAGGCGATATCCATGTTGAATGTGCCGGCCTCTTCGTGAGCAAGCCCACTCCCACAGGTTTAGCGGCTGCCCACAAAGTTCAGGCGCATCGCAAAACAGTGTGGGAGCGGGCTTGCTCGCGAAAGCGTCCGCTCAGGCTATATCCATGTCGAATGTGCCAGCCTCTTCGTGAGCAAGCTCACTCCCACAGGTTTGTCGGCTGCCCATAAAATTCAGGCACATCGTAAAAACAGTGTGGGAGCGAGCTTGCTCGCGAAAGCGTCCGGTCAGGCGATATCCATGTTGAATGTGCCGGCCTCTTCGTGAGCAAGCCCACTCCCACAGGTTTATCCGCTGTTCACGAAATTCAAGCTCACTCCTACAGGGGGATTTGGGTTGTTGAAGACATTGCAGGCACAAAAAAACCCGCCGATTGGCGGGTTTTTTATCGGCAGACCGAAGATTACTCTTCGATGTTGCCCATGGCGGTGGTGTTGAAGCCGCCGTCCACGTACATGATTTCACCGCTGATGCCCGACGCCAGGTCGGAGCACAGGAAGGCGCCGGCGTTGCCGACTTCTTCGATGGTGACGTTGCGGCGCAGTGGGGTTTGCGCTTCGTTGGCGGCCAGCATCTTGCGGAAGTTCTTGATGCCCGAGGCTGCCAGGGTACGGATCGGGCCGGCCGATACGCAGTTGACGCGGGTGCCGTCCGGGCCCAGGGAGCCGGCCAGGTAGCGTACGCCAGCTTCCAGCGAAGCCTTGGCCATGCCCATCACGTTGTAGTTCGGCATGGTGCGCTCGGCGCCCAGGTACGACAGAGTCAGCAGGCTGCCGTTGCGGCCTTTCATCATTTCGCGGCCAGCCTTGGCCAGGGCCACGAAGCTGTAGGCGCTGATGTCGTGAGCGATGCGGAAACCTTCACGGGTGGTGGCTTCGGTGAAGTCGCCGTCCAGTTGGTCGCCCGGGGCGAAGCCGACGGAGTGCACGATGCAGTCCAGGCCGTCCCACTTCTTGCTCAGTTCTTCGAAGACCTTGGCGATTTCTTCATCGCTGGCCACGTCGCACGGGAAGCACAGCTCAGGGCTCGAACCCCAGCCTTGAGCGAATTCCTCAACACGACCTTTCAGTTTGTCGTTCTGATAAGTGAAGGCAAGCTCAGCGCCCTCGCGATGCATGGCGGCAGCGATGCCGGATGCGATGGACAGCTTGCTGGCGACACCGACGATCAGTACGCGCTTACCGGCGAGAAAACCCATGTGTTGCTCCTCTTTCAGGTTATTGCGCAGTGGCTGGTGCCAAAAAAGCGGCTTCCAGCAACTGCTGTGTATACGGATGTTTGGGGGCGGCAAAAATATCTTGCGCGTCTCCCTGTTCGACCACTTGGCCATGCTTGACCACCATCAACTGGTGGCTCAGCGCTTTGACGACAGCCAGGTCATGGCTGATGAACAAATACGTCAGGTTGTACTTGGCTTGCAGTGAACGTAACAGCTCCACCACTTGCCGCTGCACCGTGCGGTCGAGCGCAGAAGTTGGCTCGTCCAGCAGGATCAGCGCCGGTTTCAGCACCAAAGCCCGGGCAATGGCGATACGTTGCCGTTGCCCACCGGAAAATTCGTGAGGGTAGCGGTGCCGGGTTTCCGGATCCAGACCTACCTCCTTCAATGCCGCAATAATCGCCGCTTCCTGCTCGGCGGCGGTGCCCATCTTGTGAATCCGCAAGCCTTCGCCAACGATGTCGCTGACGCACATCCGCGGACTCAGGCTGCCGAACGGATCCTGAAACACCACCTGCATCTCCCGACGCAACGGGCGAACCTCGTTCTGCGTCAGGCAGTCTAGCTGCTTACCCTCAAAGCGGATCGCGCCTTTGCTGCCGATCAGCCGCAAAATCGCCAGACCGAGGGTGGATTTGCCGGAACCGCTTTCCCCCACGATCCCCAGGGTCTGACCCTGAGGCAGGCTGAAATTGATGCCGTCCACTGCCTTGACGTAATCCACCGTGCGCTTGAGCAGGCCTTTCTTGATCGGGAACCAGACTTTGAGGTTCTCGACTTCGAGCAGCGGCGCCCCGATTTTATTGCTCGCCGGGCCTCCGCTGGGCTCCGCGCCGAGCAATTCCCGAGTGTACGGATGCTGCGGCGAACGGAACAGCTCTGCGCACGATGCCTGTTCGACGATGCAACCGCGCTGCATGACACATACGCGATGCGCAATTCTTCGCACCAGGTTCAAATCGTGACTGATCAGTAGCAGCGACATGCCCAATCTGGCCTGCAATTCCTTGAGCAAATCGAGGATTTTCAGCTGAACGGTCACGTCCAGTGCGGTGGTGGGTTCGTCGGCGATGAGCAGCTCCGGCTCGTTGGCCAGCGCCATGGCGATCATCACCCGCTGGCGCTGGCCGCCGGACAATTCGTGGGGCAGGGCCTTGAGGCGTTTGTGCGGCTCGGGGATGCCGACCATCTCCAGCAGCTCCAAAGTGCGCTTGGTCGCGACTTTGCCGCTCAGACCCTTGTGGATGCCGAGGATCTCGTTGATCTGCTTCTCGATCGAGTGCAGCGGGTTGAGCGAGGTCATCGGCTCCTGAAAGATCATCGCGATGCGGTTGCCGCGAATATGCCGGATGGTCTTTTCGCTCAGCCCCAGCAGATTCTGCCCGGCATAGTTGATGCTGCCGGCCGGATGGCGGGCCAGCGGGTAGGGCAGCAGGCGCAGGATCGAGTGCGCCGTCACCGATTTGCCCGAGCCGGACTCGCCGACCAGGGCCAGGGTTTCGCCGCGTTTGATGTCGAAGCTCACGCCCTCGACCACCCGGTGCAGCCGCTCGTTGAAGCCGAACTCGACGGCGAGGTCGCGCACTTCGATCAGATTGTCCTGATTCATTTCACTTCCTCGGGTCGAAGGCATCGCGAGCGGACTCGCCGATAAACACCAGCAAACTCAACATCAGCGCCAGCACCGCGAACGCGCTCATGCCCAGCCACGGTGCCTGCAGGTTGGATTTGCCCTGGGCCACCAGTTCACCCAGCGACGGGCTGCCGGCCGGCAAGCCGAAGCCGAGGAAGTCCAGCGCGGTCAGGGTGCCGATGGCACCGGTGAGGATGAACGGCATGAAGGTCATGGTCGAGACCATCGCGTTGGGCAGAATGTGGCGGAACATGATCGCGCCGTTCTGCATGCCCAGCGCCCGTGCCGCACGCACGTATTCGAGGTTGCGGCCACGCAGGAACTCGGCGCGCACCACGTCGACCAGGCTCATCCACGAGAACAACAGCATGATCCCCAGCAGCCACCAGAAATTCGGCTGGACGAAACTGGCAAGGATGATCAGCAGGTACAGCACCGGCAATCCCGACCAGATCTCCAGAAAGCGTTGCCCGGCCAGATCGACCCAGCCGCCATAGAAACCCTGCAGCGCGCCGGCGATCACGCCGATGATCGAGCTGAGCACGGTCAGCGTCAGGGCAAACAGTACGGAAATGCGGAAGCCGTAGATCACCCGCGCGAGCACATCGCGGCCCTGATCGTCGGTGCCGAGCAGGTTGTCCGCCGACGGCGGGGCTGGGGCCGGGACTTTCAGGTCGTAGTTGATGCTCTGGTAGCTGTAGGGGATCGGCGCCCACAACACCCACGCATCCTTGGCCTTGAGCAGTTCGCGGATGTACGGGCTCTTGTAGTTGGCTTCCAGCGGGAATTCGCCGCCGAAGGTGGTTTCCGGGTAGCGCTTGATCGCCGGGAAGTACCAGTGGTTGTCGTAATGCACCACCAGCGGCTTGTCGTTGGCGATCAGTTCGGCACCGAGGCTCAGGCCGAACAGGATCAGAAACAGCCACAGCGACCACCAGCCACGCTTGTTGGCCTTGAACAGTTCGAACCGGCGGCGGTTGAGAGGGGACAGGTTCATCTCAATGCTCCCGGCTGGCGAAGTCGATGCGCGGATCGACCAGGGTGTAGGTGAGATCGCCGATCAGTTTCACCACCAGGCCGAGCAGGGTGAAGATGAACAGAGTGCCGAACACCACCGGGTAATCGCGGTTGATCGCCGCTTCGAAACTCATCAGACCCAGACCGTCGAGGGAGAAAATCACTTCCACCAGCAACGAGCCGGTGAAGAAGATGCCGATGAACGCTGACGGGAACCCGGCAATCACCAGCAGCATGGCGTTGCGGAACACATGGCCGTAGAGCACGCGATTGCGCGTCAGGCCCTTGGCCTTGGCGGTGACCACGTACTGCTTGTTGATCTCGTCGAGGAAGCTGTTTTTGGTCAGCAGGGTCATGGTCGCGAAGTTGCCGATCACCAGCGCGGTCACCGGCAGCGCCAGGTGCCAGAAATAGTCGAGGATCTTGCCGCCCAGGCTCAGCTCATCGAAGTTGTTCGAGGTCAGCCCGCGTAGCGGGAACCAGTCCAGATAGCTGCCGCCGGCAAACACCACGATCAGCAGGATGGCAAAAAGAAAAGCCGGAATCGCATAGCCGATGATGATCGCCGAACTGGTCCACACGTCGAAGTGGCTGCCGTGCCGCGTGGCCTTGGCGATCCCCAGCGGGATCGACACCAGGTACATGATCAGCGTGCTCCACAGCCCGAGGGAGATCGACACCGGCATCTTTTCCTTGATCAGGTCGATGACCTTGGCGTCACGGAAAAAGCTGTCGCCGAAATCCAGCTTCGCGTAGTTCTTGACCATGATCCACAGACGTTCCGGGGCCGATTTGTCGAACCCGTACATGTGCTCGATTTCCTTGATCAGCGCTGGGTCGAGGCCTTGCGCGCCACGATACGCGGAGCCGGCCACCGAGACCTCGGCACCGCCACCGGCGATGCGGCTGGTGGCGCCTTCGAAGCCTTCGAGCTTGGCGATCATCTGCTCCACCGGGCCGCCGGGCGCGGCCTGGATGATCACGAAGTTGATCAGCAGGATGCCGAACAGGGTCGGGATGATCAGCAGCAGTCGCCGAAAGATATACGCCAGCATCTGATTACTCCGTGCCCACAGGGTCGGCTTGCAGTTTGGTTTCGACTTCTATGGCGGGCTTCGCGTCAGGCTTGACCCACCAGGTATTAATCCCGATGTCGTATTTGGGCGAGACTTTCGGGTGACCGATGTGGTTCCAGTACGCCACGCGCCAGGTCTTGATGTGCCAGTTGGGGACCACGTAGTAACCCCATTGCAGCACTCGATCCAGCGCCCGGGCGTGCGCCACCAGGCTGCTGCGCGAGTCGGCGTTGATCAGGTTCTCCACCAGTTGATCGACGATCGGATCCTTCAGGCCCATGGTGTTGCGGCTGCTCGGTTTGTCGGCGGCGGCGCTCATCCAGAATTCGCGCTGCTCGTTGCCCGGCGAATTGGATTGCGGAAAGCTGCCGACCATCATGTCGAAGTCCCGCGAGCGCACGCGGTTGATGTATTGCGAAACGTCGACACGGCGGATCACCAGATCGATGCCGAGGTCGGCCAGATTGCGTTTGAACGGCAGCAGCACGCGTTCGAATTCGGTCTGCGCCAGAAGAAACTCGATGACCACCGGTTTGCCGCTGGCGTCGACCATTTTGTCGTCGACGATCTTCCAGCCAGCCTCCTGCAGCAATTGATAGGCCTCGCGCTGCTGGGTGCGGATCATGCCGCTGGCGTCGGTCTTCGGGTTCTCGAAGGCTTCGCTGAACACCTGCGCCGGCAGCTTGCTGCGAAACGGTTCGAGGATCGCCCGTTGTTCGACGTCGGGCAGGCCGGTGGCGGCCATTTCCGAGTTCTCGAAATAGCTGCGGGTGCGGAAGTAGGCACCGTTGAACAGCTGCTTGTTGGTCCACTCGAAATCGAACAGCAGGCCGAGCGCCTGACGCACCCGCACATCCTGAAACACCGGACGGCGCAAGTTGAAAACGAAGCCCTGCATGCCGGTCGGGTTGCTGTTGGCGATCTGTTCCTTGATCAGCCGACCTTCGGTCACGGCCGGGATGTTGTAGGCGTTGGCCCAGTTCTTCGCGGTCATTTCCAGCCAGTAATCGAACTGGCCGGCCTTCAGCGCTTCGACGGCGACGGTGTTGTCGCGGTAGTAATCGGTGGTCATTACGTCGAAGTTGTAGAACCCGCGATTGACCGGCAGATCCTTGCCCCAGTAGTCCTTGACCCGTTCATAGCGCACCGAGCGCCCGGCTTTCACTTCGGCGACCTTGTACGGGCCGCTGCCCAGCGGGATCTCCAGATTGCCCTTGGAAAAATCACGACTGGCCCACCAGTGTTTCGGCAGCACCGGGAGCTGACCGAGGATCAGCGGCAACTCGCGATTGTTGGTGTGCTTGAACTTGAACAGCACCTTGAGCGGGTCTTCGGCGATGGCCTCTTCGACATCGCTGTAGTAGCCGCGAAACAGCGGCGAGCCGTCCTTGGTCAGGGTCTGGAAGCTGAACACCACGTCTTCGGCGCGCACCGGATGGCCATCGTGAAAACGCGCTTCCGGGCGCAGGTAGAAACGTACCCAGCTGTTGTCCGGGGCTTTCTCGATCTTCGCGGCGATCAGGCCGTACTCGGTGAACGGCTCGTCGAGGCTGTGCTTGGTCAGGGTGTCGTAGATCTGCCCGATATCATCGGCCGGCACGCCTTTGCTGATGAACGGGTTGAGGCTGTCGAAGCCGCCGAACCCGGCCTGACGGAAGATCCCGCCCTTGGGCGCGTCGGGGTTCACGTAATCGAACTGCTTGAAGTCCGCCGGGTATTTCGGCGGCTCGTTGTACAGGGTCACAGCGTGTTGCGGGGCGGCAATCGCCAGCCCGGCGAACAGCAGACCGCTGGCCTGCACGAGCAGGGCGCGGATGGGCGTCATTTATTGTTCTCCGAAGATTTCAGCCACCACGCGCTCAGGCCCAGGGTGTAGGGCGGCGTGGTGACGAAGGCCAACCGGTTGCGGTAGGCCAGTCGGTGATAATTGAGGTACCAGTTGGGAATGCTGTAGTGCTGCCAGAGCAGCACGCGGTCCAGCGCCTTGCCGGCGGCGACCTGTTCGTCGCGGGTTTGCGCGGCGAGTAATTGTTCGAGCAGGTGATCGACCACCGGGTTGGCAATGCCGGCGTAATTCTTGCTGCCCTTGACCCCGACCTGACTGGAATGGAAGTACTGCCATTGCTCCAGACCCGGGCTGAGGGTCTGGTTGAGGGTCATCAGGATCATGTCGAAATCGAACTGGTCCAGACGCTGTTTGTACTGGGCGCGATCCACCGTGCGCAGGCGCGCGTCGATGCCGATGCTGTTGAGGTTCTCGATATAGGGCTGGAGGATCCGCTCAAGGTTCGGATTGACCAGCAACAGTTCGAAGCTCAGCGGCTGCCCTGCGGTGTTTTGCAGGCGCTGGCCGTTGAGCTTCCAGCCGGCCTCGGCGAGCAGGGCCAGGGCCTTGCGCATGGTCTCTCGCGGGATGCCACGGCCATCGGTTTGCGGCAGGCTGAACGGCTCGGTGAACAGCTTGGCCGGTAGTTGCTCCTTGTACGGCTTGAGCATCAGCCATTCATGGCCGACCGGCAGCCCCGTCGCGGAAAACTCGCTGTTAGGGTAGTAGCTGGTGGTGCGCTGGTAGGCATCGCTGAACAGCGCGCGGTTGGTCCATTCGAAGTCGAACATCAGGCCCAGCGCTTCGCGCACCTTGACGTCGCTGAAGGTCGCGCGTCGGGTGTTCATGAACAGGCCTTGGCTCTGCGTCGGGATCTGGTGCGGAATCTGCGCCTTGATCACTTCGCCACGGCGCACCGCCGGAAAGTTGTAGCCGTTGGCCCAGTTCTTCGCCTGATGCTCGATGTAGATGTCGAATTCGCCGGCCTTGAACGCTTCGAAGGCCACGTCGCTGTCGCGGTAGAACTCGACTTCCATGCGATCGAAGTTGTACTTGCCGCGATTGACCGGCAGATCCTTGCCCCAGTAATCCTTGACCCGCTCGAAAATCAGCTGCCGCCCCGGCGTCACTGAGGTGATGCGGTACGGGCCGCTGCCCAGCGGTGGTTCGAAGGTGGTGGCCTTGAAGTCGCGATCCTTCCAGTAATGCTGCGGCAGCACCGGCAACTCGCCGAGGCGCAGGATCAGTAACGGATTGCCCGAGCGTTTCATCACGAAACGAATGCGCTGCGGGTTGAGGATGTCGACCCGCGACACTTCCTGCAGGGCGGTGCGGTACAGCGGGTGGCCGTCCTTGAGCAGTATTCGGTAGGAGAACGCCACGTCGTAAGCGGTGATCTGGGTGCCGTCGTGAAAGCGTGCTTCCGGGCGCAGATTGAACACCACCCAGCTGCGATCTTCGCTGTACTCCACCGATTGCGCGATTAAGCCATAACTGGACGCCGGTTCGTCACCGGACGGCGAATACTGGCCGGTGCCGACCATCAGCGGCTCGTTCAGCTCATTGATGCCGTACTGCAGGAAATTCGGCGTGGTGACCGGGCTGGTGCCCTTGAAGGTGTACGGGTTGACCGTATCGAAGGTGCCGAACGCCATCACCCGCAACGTACCGCCCTTGGGCGCTTGCGGGTTGACCCAGTCGAAGTGGGTAAATCTGGCCGGGTACTTGAGCGTGCCGAACTGCGCATAACCGTGACTTTCGGTAATCGTCGCGCTTGCGGGTGAGCTCAAGGCCAGGCTGATCAGGAGCAGGAGGAGGGGACGCTTCAAGTCAGATCCGATCCAGGCGGCTTGGGCTTAGTGGGCCGTACAGTAACAGCTTGTCTGGACAGGAAAAAGATAGCGGGTTAATGCGCTGTTAATCGGCGTGCAATGCTTGCCCGGTTTGCATTGTAGCGAGGGGATTTATCCCCGATGGACTGCGCAGCAGTCCCCGTGGTTTTTGGAAGGCAGGGGGTCGCTTCGCGCCCCATCGGGGATAAATCCCCTCACCACAAGGAATCCGTCAGGGACAATATTCTGGTAATAAAAAAGCCCCTGAATTTCAGGGGCTCTTCTGTCAGTGCGGCTGATAAACCGTGAGCATCTGCCCAGGCTTGAGGGCCTTGCCGGCACCCGGGTTCCAGCGCTTGAGATGCTGCATCTCGACGTTGAAACGCTTGGCCACCACATACAATGTGTCGCCACGCTTGACCTTGTACTGGGTCTGCTGCTGGCTGTCGGCTTTGCCTTTGCTCTTGCTGTTGGCGGCGATCACCGTGTTGACCCGGCCACCGCTGCGCGCCGGGGTGCGCTTGGTGTTGTCCTGCATCACCAAGGTCTGGCCGACCTTGAGGTTCTTGCCGGTCAGCTTGTTCCAGCGCTGCAGATCCTTGACTTCGACCTTGTTGGCCTTGGCGATGGAACCGAGATTGTCGCCGCGTTTGACCCGGTAAGCGCGCTTGAGCTTCGCCACTTCAGTCGGGTCGGCACCGTCGAACACCGGCTTCAGCGAGCGTGGGCTGATCAGCTCTTCAGGCCGCATGGTCTGCAGGCTGGCGGTCAGCAATTGCGCCTTGGACGTCGGCACCAGCAGATGCTGAGGACCGTCGATGGTGGTGCGCTGCTTGAAAGCCGGGTTGAGCTGGAACAGCTCGTCTTCGTCGATGTTGGCCACCGCTGCGACCTTGGACAGGTCCATGCGCTGGTTGATTTCGACGACCTGGAAATAGGGTTCGTTGGCGATCGGGTTGAGGTTCACCCCGTAGGCTTCCGGGGCCAGCACCACTTGCGACAGGGCCAGCAGCTTCGGCACGTAGGCCTGGGTTTCCGCCGGCAACGACGACAGGTTCCAATAATCGGTCGGCAGGCCGAGCTTCTCGTTACGCTCGATGGCACGGCTGACCGTGCCTTCACCGGCGTTATAGGCCGCCAGGGCCAGCAGCCAGTCACCGTTGAACATGTCGTGCAGACGAGTCAGGTAGTCCATCGCGGCGGTGGTCGAGGCGGTGATATCGCGACGGCCATCATAGAAGCGGGTCTGGCGCAGGTTGTAGTAACGACCGGTGGACGGGATGAATTGCCACAGGCCCGATGCGTCGGCCCGGGAATAGGCCATCGGGTTGTAGGCGCTCTCGATCACTGGCAGCAGGGCCAGTTCCAGCGGCATGTTGCGCTCTTCGAGACGCTCGACGATGTAATGAATGTAGAGACTGCCGCGTTCGCCGGCGTTCTCCAGAAAGGACGGGTTGCTGGCAAACCACAGCCGCTGCTGCTCGATGCGCGGGTTGACGCCCAGGCCGTCCTGCAGCTGGAAACCACCGCGCATGCGCTCCCAGATGTCCTGAGGCACCTGCGGGCTGGGCTTTTCGCTGAGCCAGATCGGTTTCTGCTTGGCTCGCGCAGCAATGTTCGGCGTATGGCTCGCTTCAGGTTGCGGAGCATGGCTGGAACAGCCCGCCAACGTGGCGGACACAGCCACCGCGATGGCTTGCGCCAGGCGGGTCAGCGTGTCTGAATTGACGGACTTACGTATGGATGACGACATTGGCTGGAAGTAAGTTCCGGGCAAAAATGTCGGGCGATTCTAGAAAGCGCACCCCCTGCGGTCAACCATTCAGAATTTTTGTACCAACTGGTGAGTCACTTAGAACTTATCTTTCCATGCCCGCAGAGCCGCAAAAACCTCACTCGGCGCCCGGTTTTGAGCGCCTGCCCGTTCGTCCACTTTTTGTGTAACTAATGTTTCAGCGGTACGCAAAAACGGATTTGTGAGCTTTTCCAGGGCCAGGGTAGAGGGCAGGGTCATCACGCCTTTTTCCCGTTGCCGGGTGACTTTTTCCAGACGGGCGGCAATGTCCGGGTTGCTCGGTTCGACTGCCGCAGCAAATTTCAGATTGCTCAGGGTGTATTCATGGGTGCAATACACCAGCGTATCCTCGGGCAGGGCAGCGAGACGGCCGAGCGAGTGGTGCATCTGCTCCGGCGTGCCTTCGAACAGGCGTCCGCAACCGGCGGCGAACAGGGTGTCGCCGCAAAACAGCAGGCCGTGGTGGTAATAGGCGATGTGGCCGAGGGTGTGACCGGGCACCGCATAGACATCGAAATCCCAGCCGAGCACGCTGACCGTGTCGTTGTCCTTGAGCGCCACGTCGCGCCCCGGGATGTTTTCGCTGGCCGGGCCGTAGACTTTGGCGCCACTCGCCGCTTTCAGGCGTTCGACGCCGCCGACGTGATCGTGATGGTGATGGGTGATCAGAATGTCGCTCAACACCCAGCCCGGGTGCGCGGCCAGCCAGGCCTGCACCGGCGCGGCATCGCCCGGGTCGACCACGGCGCAGCGCTGGGTGCGGTGATCCTGTAACAACCAGATGTAGTTGTCGGTGAACGCGGGCAGGGCACTGATCTGTATCATCGTCGGAATTCGCCAAGCGGAAAACATTGGCGCATCTTAGAGCTTCTAGCGGCGTTGGAGAATGACATGACCGATAAAGCGTTCGCTCAGGCCGATCCCGACTGGCTGGCGTTGATCGGCGCGGCCCGAGAATGGCTGGCCGGCCCGCTCGGGCAATTTCTGCTGGATGAAGAACGGCGCATGCTCGAAGACGAGTTGGGGCGGTTCTTCGGCGGCTATCTGGTGCATTACGGGCCGTCGGCCCAGACTCCGCCGTCGGCGCCGCAGGTACAGCGCAACGTGCGGCTCGGCGCGCCGTTGCCGGGTGTCGAGATCGTCTGCGAGGAACAGGCCTGGCCATTGAGTGAGCACGCCGCCGACGTGGTGGTGTTGCAGCACGGTCTGGATTTCTGTCTGTCGCCCCACGGTTTGCTGCGCGAAGCGGCAAGCAGTGTACGCCCCGGCGGGCATCTGCTGATCATCGGCATCAACCCCTGGAGCACCTGGGGTTTGCGCCACGTATTTGCCCACGACGCCTTGCGCCAGGCACGCTGCATCTCGCCATCGCGGGTCGCCGACTGGCTCAATCTGCTGGGGTTTGCGCTGGAGAAACGCCGCTTCGGGTGCTATCGTCCGCCGCTCGCGTCGCCCAAGTGGCAGGCCCGACTGGCCGGCTGGGAACGCAAGGCCGGCGACTGGCAACTGTCGGGCGGTGGCTTCTATTTATTGGTCGCGCGCAAGATCGTGGTCGGCCTGCGCCCGGTGCGTCAGGAGCGTCGCGAGCCGATGGGCAAGCTGATTCCGCTGCCGATGGCCAAGGTCAACCGCCGTCGTATCGAACCGTAAACCTTCTTTTTATAGTGGCCGGACTTGTTCCGGCCGCGGCCATCGTCGATCCGCGATTGACGGGGCCAGGCATTTTTCTGGATAGAGTGGCATGAGCGAAAGCGTCGATAGCGTAGAACTGTTCACCGACGGTGCCTGCAAGGGCAATCCAGGCCCGGGCGGCTGGGGCGCCTTGCTGGTGTGCAAGGGCGTCGAAAAGGAACTGTGGGGCGGCGAAGCCAATACCACCAACAACCGCATGGAACTGCTCGGCGCCATCCGTGGCCTCGAAGCCTTGAAGCGGCCGTGCGAAGTGCTGCTGGTGACCGACTCGCAATATGTGATGAAGGGCATCAACGAGTGGATGGCCAACTGGAAAAAACGCGGCTGGAAGACGGCGGCGAAAGAACCGGTGAAAAACGCTGATCTGTGGAAAGAGCTGGATGAGCAGGTCAACCGGCATAAGGTCACCTGGAAGTGGGTGCGCGGGCACATTGGTCATCACGGTAACGAACGGGCTGACCAGTTGGCCAACCGTGGGGTGGATGAAGTTCGCGGGTACAAGCAGAGCTGATTAACGGCGCTGCACTGTGGTACGGCCCATTCGCGAGCAGGCTCGCTCCCACATTGGAATGCGCTTCCCTGTGGGAGCGAGCCTGCTCGCGAATGGGGCGACACGGTCTGACTGAAACACCCCCACCGAGCGTGTTAACATCGCCGCTTTTGCACGATTGACCCCGTTGAGAATTGAACACTGATGGCCACCAGATCCGTTGTACTCGATACCGAAACCACCGGCATGCCGGTGACCGATGGTCACCGGATCATTGAGATCGGCTGTGTCGAACTGATCGGTCGGCGCCTGACGGGCCGGCACTTTCACGTCTACCTGCAACCGGATCGCGAGAGTGACGAGGGCGCGATCGGCGTTCACGGCATCACCAACGAATTCCTCGTCGGCAAACCGCGCTTCGCCGAAGTGGCCGACGAGTTCTTCGAGTTCATCAACGGCGCGCAACTGATCATCCATAACGCGGCGTTCGACGTTGGCTTCATCAACAACGAATTTGCCTTGATGGGTCAGCACGATCGCGCTGACATCACCCAGCATTGCACCATCCTCGACACCCTGATGATGGCTCGGGAACGTCACCCGGGGCAGCGCAACAGCCTCGACGCCTTGTGCAAACGTTATGGCGTCGACAACTCTGGCCGTGAACTGCACGGCGCCTTGCTCGACTCGGAGATTCTCGCCGACGTCTACCTGACCATGACCGGTGGCCAGACCAGTCTGTCGCTGGCCGGCAACGCTTCCGACGGCAATGGCACGGGCGAGGGCGCGGACAACTCCGCCACCGAAATCCGTCGTCTGCCGGCGAGTCGTCAGCCTGCGCGGATCATTCGGGCGACGGAAGAGGAACTGGCGGCGCATATGGCGCGGCTGGAAATCATCGCCAAGTCGGCGGGCGGTCCGGCGCTGTGGACGCAGATTGCCGAGGCTGATGCTCAAGCCTGAAAGATCAAAAGATCAAAAGATCAAAAGATCGCAGCCTTCGGCAGCTCCTACATTGGAATGCGATCCCTGTAGGAGCTGCCGAAGGTTCGGGCCGCGTTCGGACGATCTTTTGCTTTTGGCTGAATGAAGCCAACTGGCCACCCTCGCCACTTTCGCTGCAACCCTCTACCCTGAGTGCATTGGCAGACTTTGATCCGCCGCCTCGGGACACTGAGCCTCATGTACAAAGATTTGAAGTTTCCGGTGTTGATCGTCCACCGCGACATCAAGGCCGACACGGTCGCCGGTGACCGTATCCGTGGCATCGCCCGGGAGTTGGAGCAGGAAGGTTTCAATATCGTTTCGGCCATCGACTACACCGAAGGGCGGTTGGTGGCCTCCACCCATCATGGTCTGGCGTGCATGCTGATCGCTGCCGAAGACGCCAGCACCAACTCGCATCTGCTGCAGAACATGGCCGAACTGATCGGTCTGGCCCGGGTGCGCGCGCCGGATCTGCCGATCTTTGCCCTCGGCGAACAGGTCACTCTGGAAAACGCCCCCGCCGATGCCATGGCCGAGCTCAATCAACTGCGCGGCATTCTCTATCTGTTCGAAGACACTGTGCCGTTTCTGGCGCGGCAAGTGGCGCGGGCGGCGCGCAAGTATCTGGACGGTCTGCTGCCGCCGTTTTTCAAGGCGCTGGTGCAGCACACCGCCGACTCCAACTATTCCTGGCACACCCCCGGGCATGGCGGTGGCGTGGCCTATCACAAGAGTCCGGTGGGGCAGGCGTTTCATCAGTTCTTTGGTGAAAACACCCTGCGTTCGGACTTGTCGGTATCGGTGCCGGAACTCGGTTCACTGCTCGATCACACTGGGCCGCTGGCCGAAGCCGAAGAGCGCGCCGCGCGCAACTTCGGCGCCGATCACACGTTTTTCGTGATCAATGGCACCTCGACCGCCAACAAGATCGTCTGGCACTCGATGGTCGGTCGGGATGATCTGGTGCTGGTCGATCGCAACTGCCACAAATCGGTGCTGCACGCGATCATCATGACCGGCGCGATCCCGCTGTACCTGTGTCCGGAGCGCAATGAGCTGGGGATCATCGGCCCGATTCCGCTGAGCGAATTCAGTCGCGAATCGATTCAGGCGAAGATCGACGCCAGCCCGCTGACCAAGGGCCGGGCGCCAAAAGTCAAACTGGCGGTGGTGACCAATTCGACCTACGACGGGCTTTGCTACAACGCCGAGCTGATCAAACAGAGTCTGGGCAATAGCGTTGAAGTGCTGCATTTCGATGAGGCGTGGTACGCCTACGCGGCGTTTCACGAGTTCTTCGCCGGGCGTTATGGCATGGCCACCTCGCGCACCGAAGACAGCCCGCTGGTGTTCACTACCCATTCCACGCACAAGCTGCTCGCCGCATTCAGCCAGGCCTCGATGATTCATGTGCAGGACGGCGGAGCGCGGCAACTGGACCGTGACCGTTTCAACGAAGCGTTCATGATGCACATCTCGACTTCGCCGCAGTACAGCATCATCGCTTCGCTGGATGTGGCCTCGGCCATGATGGAAGGCCCGGCCGGGCGTTCGCTGTTGCAGGAAACCTTCGATGAAGCGCTGAGTTTTCGCCGGGCGCTGGCCAATCTGCGCGAGCACATTGCGGCGGACGACTGGTGGTTCTCGATCTGGCAGCCGCCCGGCGTCGAAGGCATCGACCGGGTGCAGACTGAAGACTGGCTGCTGCAACCGGACGCCGACTGGCACGGCTTCGGCGAAGTCAGTGACGACTATGTGCTGCTCGACCCGATCAAAGTGACCCTGGTCATGCCCGGGTTGAATGCCGGTGGCGCGCTGAGCGAGAAGGGCATCCCGGCGGCGGTGGTCAGCAAGTTCCTCTGGGAGCGCGGGCTGGTGGTGGAGAAGACCGGGCTGTATTCGTTCCTGGTGCTGTTCTCGATGGGCATCACCAAAGGCAAGTGGAGCACGCTGCTCACCGAGTTGCTGGAGTTCAAGCGCAGTTACGACGCCAACATCAGTCTCGCGACCTGCCTGCCGTGCGTGGCGCAGCAAGACACCGCGCGCTATCGCGGCATGGGCCTGCGTGACCTGTGCGATCAACTGCACGCCTGTTACCGCAGCAACGCCACCGCCAAACATCTGAAACGCATGTACACGGTGCTGCCGGAAATCGCAATGAAGCCGGCCCATGCCTATGATCATCTGGTGCGCGGCGAAGTCGAGGCGGTGCCGATCGATGAGCTGGAAGGAAGGATCGCGGCGGTGATGCTGGTGCCGTATCCACCGGGAATTCCATTGATCATGCCCGGCGAGCGCTTTACCGAGGCAACCCGCTCGATCATTGACTACCTGAAGTTCGCCCGCACGTTCGATAGCAGCTTCCCCGGTTTTGTCGCTGATGTGCATGGACTGCAACATGAAGACGAGGGCAATGGACGGCAGTACACCGTCGATTGCGTCAAGGAATGAGGACTTTTCCGAGTATGCAACCGGTCATGAATCCGAAATACCCAGGGCTGTCGGTGCGCGTCGCCGACGATGGTTTCGCGGCGTACATCTGGGGCAGCGACTTCAGTTTCGAGGTGGGCGCGTACGGTGCCGCCGTCATTGGTCAACCGGTCGAGCGCTGGGCGGTGACGCCGATCGTGCCGTACCGCAAGTGCTACGGCATTGATCCTGAAGAGTTCAGCAGCTATCGCGATGCCGCCGACAGCGCGATCTTCATGGCGTATCTCGATGATGAGCCGGTCGGTCATCTGGTGATCAGCACCAACTGGAACGGCTTTGCCCATATCGATGAGCTGGCGGTACACGCACCGGCGCGCCGGCATGGTGTGGCCAAGGCGCTGCTGGATGTCGCGCAGTTCTGGAGTCGCAAGAAAAAACTGCCGGGGATCATGCTCGAAACCCAGAACAACAACCTCGGCGCCTGTCGTTTGTATGAGCGTTGTGGCTACGAGATTGGCGGTATCGACCATCTACGTTATCGCGGGATTGATCCGAACACCGCGGAAATTGCGTTGTTCTGGTATCGACTGTTCGATAACCCGCTGGAACATTCGCTCAGCTCGCCAGCATCGCCTCGGCTTGTTCCGTGACGATCGTCAGCAGGGTCTGAATCGCGGCCGGCATGGCGCTGTGTCGGTAGGTCAGCGCATACAGGCTGATCGGCACCGCCGGTGACAACGGGCAGACATCCAGCCCGCTCGTCCGCGCGCCGAGGGCGGTGAACGGGTCGACGATGGCCAGGCCTTCGCCGGCCTCGACCATGCTGCGCATCATCTGATGAGTTTGCACTCGGGTCTGGATGCTCGGTGCCGGGCGCAGGGCCTGGAGTTTGTTCTCCAGCGCCGGGCTCAACGGGTCGTGGCCTTCGAGGCCGACCATTGCCTGGCCAGCCAGATCCTGCAGGGAAATGTATTTTTGCTTCGGTTGCAGCCAGCCGTGGGGCGCGAGCAGTTGCAGCTTGCCGTGGGCCAATGGCTGGCAGTGGATGTCGGGGTGTTCTGGATCGTGCAGGCTCAGGCCCAGATCGCTTTCGCGCAGCAGCAGGCTGCGGACGATGTCGCAGGTCGGAGAGCTGAGCAAGCGGCAAGGAGCGTCGGGCAAGCGTCGGCGCAGCAGCGCGATACTTTGCGGCAACAGCTGTTGCGCCAGCGGCGGGGTGCCGATGATGCGCAGGGGCGGGGCGAGGTATTGCTTGAGGCTGCTGGCCAAGCGCTGCACCGGTTCCAGTGCCTCATAGACATGAGCGATCTCGACTTGCAGCGCCCGCGCTTCGGGCGTCGATTGCAATCGACCGCGTACGCTGGCGAACAGCATGAACCCCAGCTCGCTCTCGGCTTCGCGCAAACGCTCTTCGACCTCGGTCACCGGGAGCTGCAGCCATTCGGCGGCGGTGCCCAGGTGACCGGTCTGCAAGAGCGCCTGAATCACTTCGATATGACGTAAACGCATGCGTGAAGTCCATGTTCAGCAGGTGGGGTCAGTGGCTGAATCCTACCCCAAGTCTTCGCATATGACTTCTGCTCATAACGGCCGGTTATGACGCGACGGTTGTCTCAGGCTCACGGGTCAGGGTAATACCTGACTGAACCAGGAGAAACTCGGTGTCACTGACTTTGTTGACGCGATCGCCAATGGCCAGTTTGTAAATCGGCTCCGAGCCAGTGGAACCGTCTGCCGACGGGGTGGATTCCTGGAACTCATGCACGGAATAAACGCGGCCTTCCGCATCTCTTGCATGGAACTGACCGACGAGTACTGCTGCCATCTGCTTAGAACCTCTGGAGATAAAACGCTTGATTTGCGGCTTGGTAGACCGTCATCAAGCCCTGTAAGTTTTCCTACAGGAAAAAAATAATCAGCGCGCAGGAATTTCCCTTGCTCGCTGGTGAAACTGTCATCGAATCATCTATAACTACTGGCTCTTCCCACCGACAGTCGAGAGTCTTCCATGAGCAATGTCTACAACGTCGCTGTAGTCGTCGGCAGCCTGCGCAAAGCATCGATCAACCGCAAAGTCGCGCTGGCGCTGGCCGAGCTGGCACCGGCGAACCTCAAACTGAAGATTGTCGAGATTGGCGACCTGCCACTCTATAACGAAGACATCGACGGCGATTCACCGCCGGCAGCCTACAGCACTTTCCGCCAGGAAGTCGGTTCTTCCGACGCGGTGCTGTTCGTCACCCCGGAATATAACCGCTCGGTGCCGGCGCCTTTGAAGAATGCGATTGACGTGGGTTCGCGGCCGTATGGCAAGGCCGTCTGGAGCGGCAAACCGGGTGCGGTGATCAGTGTGTCGCCGGGGGCGATTGGCGGTTTTGGTGCCAACCAGCATTTGCGCCAATCCTTCGTGTTTCTCGATGTGCCGTGCATGCAGCAGCCGGAAGCGTATCTGGGGGGCGCGGGTTCGGCGTTTGACGAGGCGGGCAAGTTGAGCGAGTCGGTCAAACCGTTCCTGCAGAATTTCATTAATGCGTATGGGAAATTTGTGGAACAACACAAGAAATAATCTGGTCAGAGCTGCGATAAAACAGAGATCCTGTGGGAGCGGGCTTGCTCGCGAAGGCGGTGTGTCAGACACAAAGTTGTCATCTGACACACCGCTTTCGCGAGCAAGCCCGCTCCCACGTTTGGATCTCCACTCATTGAATAATTGAAGGCTGTCGCGAATGCTCGCTGCGTCACTGATCTTCCTGCTGACCATCACCCTTGTCATCTGGCAACCCAAAGGCCTCGGGGTCGGCTGGAGCGCGACGCTCGGCGCGGTGCTGGCGCTGATCTTCGGCGTCGTGCACCTGAGCGATATTCCGCTGGTGTGGCAAATCATCTGGAACGCCACCGGCACCTTCGTCGCACTGATCATCATCAGCCTGTTGCTCGACGAAGCCGGGTTCTTCGCCTGGGCCGCGTTGCACGTGGCGCGCTGGGGGCGGGGCAGTGGGCGCAAGCTGTTTGCCTTCATGGTGCTGCTCGGCGCGCTGGTGTCGGCGCTGTTCGCCAATGACGGTGCGGCGCTGATCCTCACCCCGATCGTGATTTCGATGCTGCTGGCGCTGCGCTTTTCCCCGGCGGCGACCTTGGCGTTCGTCATGGGCGCCGGTTTCATCGCCGACACCGCGAGCCTGCCGCTGGTGGTGTCGAACCTGGTCAACATCGTCTCGGCAGACTTCTTCCACATCGGCTTCAACCGCTACGCGGCGGTGATGGTGCCGGTCAACTTCGTCAGCGTGGCCGCGACGCTCGGCGTGCTGATGTGGTTTTTCCGCCGCGACATTCCCAAGGCTTACGACCCCGAACAGCTCGAACAGCCGCACACGGCGATCCACGACAAAGCCACGTTCTATGCCGGCTGGGTGGTGCTGGTGATCCTGTTGATCGGCTGCTTCTTCCTCGAACAGATGGGCATCCCGATCAGCGCGATCTCGGCGGTCTGTGCGGCGCTGCTGCTGGGGATCGCCGCCCGAGGCCACAAGATTTCCACGCGCAAGGTGCTGAAAGAAGCGCCGTGGCAGATCGTGATTTTCTCGCTCGGCATGTATCTGGTGGTCTATGGCCTGCGCAATGCCGGGCTGACCGGGTATCTGGCCGGCTGGCTGGATGTGTTTGCCGGGTACGGTGTGTGGGGCGCGGCGCTGGGCACAGGGGTGCTGACCGCGCTGTTGTCGTCGATCATGAACAACTTGCCGACAGTGCTGATCGGCTTGTTGTCGATCGATGCCAGTCAGGCCAGCGGTGTGATCAAGGAAGCGATGATCTACGCCAACGTGATCGGCAGCGACTTGGGGCCGAAAATCACCCCGATCGGCAGTCTGGCGACCTTGCTCTGGCTGCATGTGCTGGCGCGCAAGGATATCCGGATTGGCTGGGGCTATTACTTCAAGGTCGGGATTGTGCTGACGGTGCCGGTGTTGTTGATTACTTTGGCGGCTTTGGCGCTGCGGTTATCCCTTTAGACCGAGTCGGCCCATTCGCGAGCAGGCTCGCTCCCACAGGGAGTGTGGCGCCTCTCCCTACATTTGAAATGCAGTCCAAATGTGGGAGCGAGCCTGCTCGCGAAGAGGCCGGGTCAGGCATTGAAATTTTCAGGCCTGGCCCGGCACATTCGGCCAAAGATCCGCCACCAGAAACAACCGCTCCGCCTCTTCCCATTCGCCCTGCGCATTCTCGGTCAGGCGCACCAGCAGTTGCGCCGGGGCCATCGGTTCCAGGTCGTCCAGCCACATCTGCAGATGTTCAGCACTCCAGGTCTGATCCGCCGGGTAGTGTGCCGGCGCCAGCCACGCATGGCGGGGCAGGGGTTGCCAGCGCCCGGCCGGACGTTGAGCGACGAACGCCGGCCAATCCTTCTGATGCAGCCAGCTCCCGCGCAAATGTTGCGGATGCGCGCCGCTCGGTGAGGCAGACGTGCCGGGCCACGGGTATAACAGGTATCCGCCCAGCCACAGCTGCGCACTGAACACCTCGATATCCAGCTTCGCCAGCACCTCGCGACTTTCCGGGCGCGCCGAGATCGGCAGTTGATGTTCGGCCAGATGCGCCAGTTTGCGGTCCAGTCGATCGTGACAGCCCGGCCCCAGCCACTGCGCCGGGTCGTGGCCGTCGCCATTCTGCGGGCCGAGATAGAGCTTGATCGCCAGTTCCAGGTGATGCACACCGTCGCGGTCGCGCAGCAGCATGTCCAGTTCACCGAGGGTGTGGCCTTCGCGGCGGATCGGCAGGTTGGCGGCAATCAGTTCGATGCCCGGCGCATGCTCCACGGCAAACTGCCACAACCGTTCGTAATACAGGCCCAGCCGCCGGGTACGCGCCTGCGACAGCCAGTGCAGCAAACCATAACTGTCACGATCAAGTTGCCGCAGCCAGTGCTCCAGGCGCTGCGGATCACTGACCCAGTCGCTGCCGGCCAGCGGATGGCGCTGCGGCCACGGCGTCGCGGCCAGCATCGGCGGCGCGAGAATCACCCACGCCAGATCACGCACTTCGGGATGGCGTAATTGGTGTGGCAACTGAAGCAGGTCGGGAAACAGGATCATCTTGCGAGCATAGCCTGAAACACGCGCGCACCCTTGAGGCTGAAAGGATTTTGTCTATGGCGGGCTTTCGCCCATAATCGTGTTTTTCGCGTTTTCGATTGTCCGCAGAGGTCCCATGGAGCAATTTCGTAATATCGGCATCATCGGTCGCCTGGGCAGTTCCCAGGTGCTGGATACCGTCCGCCGACTGAAACGCTTTCTGCTCGATCGTCACCTGCACGTGATTCTCGAAGACACCATCGCCGAAGTCCTGCCGGGCCACGGCCTGCAGACCTCGTCACGCAAGATGCTCGGCGAAGTCTGCGACATGGTCATCGTCGTCGGCGGTGACGGCAGCCTGCTCGGCGCCGCGCGGGCGCTGGCCAAGCACAATATTCCGGTACTCGGGATCAACCGGGGCAGCCTCGGTTTTCTCACCGACATTCGTCCCGATGAGCTGGAAGTCGAAGTGGCCAAGGTGCTCGACGGCCACTATCTGGTGGAAAACCGCTTCCTGCTGCAAGCCGAGGTGCGCCGGCATGCCGAGGCCATTGGCCAGGGCGATGCGCTGAATGACGTGGTGCTGCACCCGGGCAAATCGACGCGGATGATCGAGTTCGAGCTGTACATCGACGGCCAGTTCGTTTGCAGCCAGAAGGCCGACGGCCTGATCGTCGCCACGCCGACCGGTTCCACCGCGTACGCGCTGTCCGCCGGTGGCCCGATCATGCATCCCAAGCTCGATGCCATTGTGATCGTGCCGATGTACCCCCATATGTTGTCGAGCCGGCCAATTGTGGTCGATGGCAACAGTGAGCTGAAAATCGTCGTGTCGAAAAACATGCAGATCTACCCGCAGGTCTCCTGCGACGGGCAGAACCACTTCACCTGCGCGCCGGGCGACACCATCACCGTCAGCAAAAAAGCCCAGAAGCTGCGGCTGATTCACCCGCTCGACCACAACTACTACGAAGTCTGCCGGACCAAGCTCGGCTGGGGCAGCAAGTTGGGTGGTGGAGGCGACTGATGCTCGATCCCGCGCGCAGTTATGACTTGATTGGTGACGTGCACGGATGCGCCCTGACCCTCGAACACTTGCTTGATCGTCTCGGTTATCACAAGCAGGGCGGGGTCTGGCGGCATCCATCGCGCATGGCCGTGTTCGTCGGCGACATCATCGACCGTGGCCCGCGAATCCGCGAGGCACTGCACATCGTCCACGACATGGTCGAGGCCGGGCAGGCGCTGTGCATCATGGGCAACCACGAATTCAACGCACTGGGCTGGAGCACGCCGGCGCTGCCGGGCAGCGGCAAGCAGTTCGTCCGTGAGCACACGCCGCGGCACGCGCGCCTGCTGCATGAAACCCTGACCCAGTTCGAAGACCATCCGGGCGACTGGCATGACTTTCTCAACTGGTTCTACGAACTGCCGCTGGTGGTTGATGCCGGACGCTTCCGTGTGGTGCACGCCTGTTGGGATGCCAGCCTGATCGAACCATTGCGCGGGCTGTTTCCCGATGCGCGCATCGACGAGCACTTTCTCCAGGCGTCGGCCGTGCCCGGCAGTTTCGCCTGCACCGTGTTCGACCGCTTGCTGCGCGGCACCGACATGCGCCTGCCGGATGGCTTGACCATGACCAGCGGCGACGGTCTGGTGCGCTCGTTCTTCCGCACCAAATTCTGGGAAGACGACCCGAAAACCTACGGCGACATCGTCTTCCAGCCGGATGCATTGCCGGAGCCGGTGGCGCAGAAGCCGCTGACCTCCAGCGAAAAAAACAATCTGCTGCGCTACGGCATTGACGAGCCGTTGTTGTTCGTCGGCCACTACTGGCGCAGCGGCAAACCGGCGCCGATCCGCCCGAACCTCGCGTGTCTCGATTACAGCGCGGTGCTCTACGGCAAACTGGTGGCCTATCGTCTGGATCAGGAAACACGTCTGGATCCGCATAAATTTGTCTGGGTCGATGTCGAGCGGCCGGAGGTGCTGCAATGAGTGCGGTAGCGGTATTGCGTCTGCCGTTGGCGGTGGATCTGAGCGGTTTCGTCAAGCTGCTGCAACGGATGCAGGTGCCGCATCGAGTCAGCGAAGAGGCGGGCGAGCAGGTGCTGTGGGCGCCTTCGGAAATCAGCGAGGACGTGCGTTCACTGTACGAGCGCTTCCCGGCCGGTGACCCCGATCAGCAACTGGACATCCCGCTGGCGCCGACTTTCAAGCGTCCGAGCTTCGCCGAGCAACTCAAACACGCCAAGGCCACCGGGTTGATCCTGCTGCTGAGCCTGCTGGTCGGCGGCCTGACCTATCTGGGTGACAACCTCGACACCATTCGCTGGCTGACCTTCCTCGACTTCCGCGTGGTCGGCGAGTACATCCAGTTCACGCCGCTGGCCGACAGCCTGGCGGCGGGGCAGTGGTGGCGCCTGTTCACGCCGATGCTGCTGCACTTCGGCATCCTGCACCTGGCCATGAACGGCATGTGGTACTGGGAGCTGGGGCGGCGCATCGAGTCACGTCAGGGCAGCATCAACCTGCTCGGGCTGACCCTGCTGTTCAGCCTGGTGTCGAACTACGCGCAGTTTGCCTGGAGCGGCCCGAGCCTGTTTGGCGGCTTGTCCGGCGTGCTCTACGGTTTGCTCGGCCATTGCTGGATTTTCCAGTTGCTGGCGCCGAACCCGGCGTATCGCCTGCCGCGAGGCGTGCTGGTGATGATGCTGGTGTGGCTGGTGATTTGCATGTCCGGACTGGTCTCGATGATCGGTTTCGGCCAGATCGCCAACGCCGCGCACGTCAGCGGGTTACTCATCGGATGCTTCACCGGTTTGTTGGGCGGTTTGTATAACCGCCGTAAACTGGCCGCCTGAAATTTTAAGTGAATAAAGAGCACGGAGACCCTGATGTCCTCTTTTAACGACATGATCAAAAACATCACCCCGGACATCTACGAGAGCCTGAAACTGGCCGTGGAAATCGGCAAGTGGTCCGACGGTGGCAAACTCACCGCCGAACAGCGCGAGCTGTCGCTGCAGGCGATGATCGCCTGGGAAATCCAGAACCTGCCTGAAGATCAGCGCACCGGTTACATGGGCCCGCAGGAATGTGCGTCGAAGTCGATCGAAGTACCGAACATCCTGTTCAAGTCGGATGCCATCCATTGATCGAGATTGGCCGCGGTGCAATCAGCAAAATGTCGGCGCGCCTGGACGGGCCGAATGTGCAATACGCGTTTCGTCTGGATGACGTCGAGGTCCCGGTCAACCCCATGATCGGCACCACTGTGCGTCTGGAGTACCTGGGGGCGATTCATTGCACCCATTGCGGGCGCAAGACCAAAACCAGTTTCAGTCAGGGTTACTGCTACCCGTGCATGACCAAACTGGCGCAGTGCGATCTGTGCATCATGAGCCCGGAGCGTTGTCACTTCGAGGCCGGTACCTGCCGGGAGCCGGAGTGGGGGCAGAAGTTCTGCATGACTGATCATGTGGTGTATCTGGCCAACTCGTCGGGGATCAAGGTCGGTATTACTCGCGCCACGCAGTTGCCGACTCGCTGGCTCGATCAGGGCGCAAGTCAGGCGCTGCCGATCATGCGCGTATCGACGCGCCAGCAGTCGGGCTTCGTCGAAGACCTGTTCCGCAGCCAGGTGGCCGACAAGACCAACTGGCGCGCCTTGCTCAAGGGCGATGCGGCGGCGGTGGACCTGGCCCAAGTGCGCGACCAGTTATTTGAAAGCTGCGCCGAGGGCTTGCAAGGCCTGCAACAGCGATTCGGCCTACAAGCAATTCAGACGATTGCCGATGTAGAACCTCTCGAAATCCGCTATCCGGTCGAGCAATACCCGGCCAAAATCGTCAGCTTCAACCTGGACAAGAACCCGATTGCCGAAGGCACGCTGCTGGGTATCAAGGGTCAGTACCTGATTTTTGACACCGGCGTGATCAACATTCGTAAATACACGGCCTATCAGCTCGCCGTGCATCAATAAGGATTCCAGCATGCGCACCGAACAACCGAAGATGATTTACCTGAAGGACTATCAGGCGCCCGAGTACCTGATCGACGAGACGCACCTCACCTTCGAGCTGTTCGAGGACCACAGCCTGGTCCACGCGCAACTGGTGATGCGCCGCAACCCGGAGCGTGGCCCGGGCCTGCCGCCGCTGGTGCTCGACGGCCAGCAGTTGGAACTGCTGTCGGTAACCCTGGCCGACCAGGAACTGAGCGCCAGTGATTACCAGCTGAGCGAAAACACCCTGACCCTGCAGCCGGCCAGCGCCAGCTTCACGGTCGACACCAGCGTCCGGATTCACCCGGAAACCAATACCGCGCTGGAAGGCCTGTACAAGTCCGGCACGATGTTCTGTACCCAGTGCGAGGCCGAAGGCTTCCGCAAGATCACCTATTACCTCGACCGCCCGGACGTGATGAGCAAGTTCACCACCACGGTGGTCGCCGAGCAGCACAGCTATCCGGTGCTGCTGTCCAACGGCAACCCGATTGCCTCCGGCCCGGGCGAAGACGGCCGACACTGGGCGACCTGGGAAGACCCGTTCATGAAACCGGCGTACCTGTTCGCGCTGGTGGCCGGTGATTTGTGGTGTGTCGAAGACACCTTCACCACCATGACCAATCGCAATGTTGCACTGCGCATTTACGTCGAGCCGGAAAACATCGACAAGTGCCAGCACGCGATGAACAGCCTGAAGAAGTCGATGCGCTGGGACGAAGAGGTCTACGGTCGCGAGTACGATCTGGACATCTTCATGATCGTCGCCGTCAACGACTTCAACATGGGCGCGATGGAGAACAAGGGCCTCAACATCTTCAACTCCAGCGCCGTGCTGGCTCGCGCCGAAACCGCCACCGACGCCGCGCACCAGCGGGTCGAGGCAATCGTCGCCCACGAATACTTCCACAACTGGTCGGGTAACCGCGTGACCTGCCGCGACTGGTTCCAGCTGTCGCTCAAGGAAGGCTTCACCGTATTCCGCGACGCCGGTTTCTCCTCGGACATGAACTCGGCCACGGTCAAGCGCATTCAGGACGTAGCGTACCTGCGTACCCACCAGTTCGCCGAAGATGCCGGCCCGATGGCCCACGCGGTGCGCCCGGACAGCTTCATCGAGATTTCCAACTTCTACACCCTGACCGTGTACGAAAAAGGCTCGGAAGTGGTCGGCATGATCCATACCTTGCTGGGTGCCGAAGGCTTCCGCAAGGGCAGTGACCTGTACTTCGAACGCCACGACGGCCAGGCCGTGACCTGCGACGACTTTGTCAAAGCCATGGAAGACGCCAACGGTGTCGACCTGACCCAGTTCAAACGCTGGTACAGCCAGGCTGGCACGCCGCGTCTGGCGGTCAGCGAGTCCTACGACGCCGCGGCGAAAACCTACAGCCTGACCTTCCGCCAGAGCTGCCCGGAAACCCCGGACAAAGTGGAAAAACTGCCGTTCGTGATCCCGGTCGAACTCGGTCTGCTCGACAGCAAAGGCCACGAGATCGCGCTGCGTCTGGCGGGTGAAGCGTCGGCCCAGGGCACCACCCGCGTGATCTCGGTGACCGAGGCTGAGCAGACCTTCACCTTCGTCGACATCGCTGAACAGCCGCTGCCGTCGTTGCTGCGTGGTTTCTCGGCACCGGTGAAACTGAGCTTCCCGTACAACCGTGACCAGTTGATGTTCCTGATGCAGCACGACAGCGACGGCTTCAACCGCTGGGATGCCGGTCAGCAACTGTCGGTGCAGGTCCTGCAGGAGCTGATCGCCCAGCAGCAGAAGGGCGAGAGCCTGGTGCTCGATCCGCGTCTGATCTCGGCGCTGAAAACCGTGCTGTCCGATGAGTCGCTGGATCAGGCCATGGTCGCCGAAATGCTTTCGCTGCCGAGCGAAGCGTATCTGACCGAAATCAGCGAAGTGGCGGATGTCGAGGCGATCCACAACGCTCGCGAATTCGCTCGCAAGCAACTCGCGGACAACCTGTTCGAAGCGCTGTGGCTGCGTTATCAGGCCAACCGCGACTTGTCGAAGCAGACGCCGTATGTGGCCGAGGCCGAGCACTTTGCCCGTCGCGCGCTGCAGAACATTGCGCTGTCGTACCTGATGCTCAGCGGCAAGCCCGAAGTGCTGGCCGCTACGCAGGAACAGTTCGAAAACAGCGACAACATGACCGAGCGCCTGACCGCGCTGGCGGTGCTGGTCAACTCGCCGTTCGAAGAACACAAGGCCAAAGCGCTGGCGACGTTCGCCGAGCACTTCAAGGACAATCCGCTGGTCATGGATCAGTGGTTCAGCGTGCAGGCCGGCAGCACACTGCCGGGCGGTCTGGCGCGGGTGAAGGCGTTGATGCAGCACCCGGCGTTCAATATCAAGAACCCGAACAAGGTGCGTGCGCTGGTCGGTGCGTTTGCCGGGCAGAACCTGATCAACTTCCACGCCGCCGACGGTTCGGGCTACCGCTTCCTTGCGGATCTGGTGATCGAACTGAACGGCTTCAACCCGCAGATTGCTTCGCGGCAACTGGCGCCACTGACTCGCTGGCGTAAATACGACAGCGCCCGTCAGGCGTTGATGAAGGCGGAGCTGGAGCGGATTCTGGCTTCCGGTCAGCTGTCCAGCGATGTATATGAAGTGGTGAGCAAAAGCCTGGCGTAACGCATAACGAAATGTGGGAGCGGGCTTGCTCGCGAAAGCGGTGTGTCAGACACGGAGATGTCGACTGGTATACCGCATTCGCGAGCAAGCCCGCTCCCACAGGTTTTTGCGTTTGCTGTTATTTCAGGTCGAATCGATCCAGCTCCATCACCTTGGCCCACGCCGCCACGAAGTCTTTGACGAACTGTTCCTTCGCGTCAGAACTCGCATACACCTCGGCCAGCGCGCGCAGTATCGCGTTGGAACCAAACACCAGATCAACCCGCGTCGCCGTCCACTTCACGCTACCGGTTTTACGGTCGCGTCCTTCGAACTCGTCCGCCGCTGCCGACGTCGGCTTCCACTCCACACCCATGTCCAGCAGGTTGGTGAAGAAGTCGTTGCTTAGGGTTTCCGTGCGCGAGGTGAACACGCCATGCCGGCTCTGCCCGACATTCGCCCCCAATACCCGCAGACCACCGACCAGTACGGTCATTTCCGGAGCGGAGAGGGTGAGCAATTGCGCCTTGTCGATCAGTAGCGCTTCGGCCGACACGGTGTATTTGCCCTTGCTGTAGTTGCGGAAACCATCGGCAATCGGTTCGAGGAAACCAAACGACTCGACATCGGTTTGCTCCTGAGTCGCGTCGGTGCGTCCTGGATTGAACGGCACAGAGACCGAGTGCCCGGCGTTTTTCGCCGCTTGCTCGACCCCGGCGTTACCCGCCAGCACGATCAGATCTGCCAGCGAGACTTTCTTGCCGGATAAGCCGGCGTTGAACTCGTTCTGAATGCCCTCAAGGGTTTTCAGCACCTTGTCCAGTTGCTCCGGCTGATTGGCCTGCCAGAATTTCTGCGGGGCCAGACGCAGACGTCCGCCGTTGGCGCCCCCCCGTTTGTCCGAACCACGGAAGGTCGATGCCGCGGCCCAGGCGGTGGACACCAGTTGCGACACCGAAAGGCCGGAAGCCAGCACTTTGCTTTTCAGCGCTGCCGCATCGTTGCTGTCGATCAGTGGGTGAGTGGCCTCAGGAATCGGGTCTTGCCACAGCAGTTCTTCGTTCGGCAGTTCCGGGCCGAGGTAGCGCGACAGCGGACCCATGTCTCGGTGGATCAGTTTGTACCAGGCGCGGGCGAAGGCGTCGGCCAGTTGATCCGGGTTGGCCAGGAAGCGACGGGCGATCGGCTCGTAGATCGGGTCGAAACGTAGCGCCAGGTCGGAGGTGAGCATGGTTGGCGAGAGTTTTTTGCTTGGATCGTGCGCATGGGGAACGGTGCCAGCCCCCGCGCCGTTTTTCGGTTTCCACTGGTGCGCACCGGCCGGGCTCTTGAACAGTTCCCACTCGAAGCCGAACAGGTTTTCCAGGTAGTTGTTGCTCCATTGGGTCGGGGTGGTGGTCCAGGTCACTTCCAGGCCGCTGGTAATGGTGTCGGCGCCTTTGCCGGTGCCGAATGCGTTGCGCCAGCCGAGGCCTTGTTCTTCCAGGCCGGCCGCTTCCGGCTCAGGTCCGACATTGTCGGCCGGGCCGGCGCCGTGGGTCTTGCCGAAGGCGTGACCGCCGGCGATCAGCGCGACGGTTTCTTCGTCGTTCATGGCCATGCGGCCGAAGGTTTCGCGGATATCGCGGCCCGAAGCTACTGGGTCCGGATTGCCCTCTGGGCCTTCCGGGTTCACATAAATCAGGCCCATTTGCACCGCGGCGAGCGGGTTTTCCAGATTGCGTTCGCCCTGATCGGTACGGCTTTGCTCTTTGCCGTGCAAGTCCGGTTCGGCCACCAGCGTGCCGTCACCGGGCTCCTGCATGGCTGACTTGTCTTTGCCGTAACGGCTGTCGCCGCCGAGCCATTCGCGTTCCGAACCCCAGTAGACGTCTTCGTCCGGTTCCCAGACATCGGGACGTCCACCGGAGAAGCCGAAGGTCTTGAAGCCCATCGACTCCAGAGCGACGTTGCCGGTGAGCACGATCAGGTCGGCCCAGGAAATATTGCGGCCGTATTTCTGTTTGATCGGCCACAGCAGGCGCCGCGCTTTGTCGAGGCTGACGTTGTCCGGCCAGCTGTTGAGCGGAGCGAAACGCTGTTGCCCGGAGCCGGCGCCACCACGGCCATCGGCGGTGCGATAGGTGCCGGCGCTATGCCAGGCCATGCGAATGAACAGCGGGCCGTAGTGGCCGAAGTCGGCCGGCCACCAGTCCTGGGAGTCGGTCATCAGCGCACGCAGGTCTTGTTTCAGGGCCTGGAAGTCCAGGCTCTGGAAGGCTTTGGCGTAGTCGAAGTCCTTGCCCAGCGGATCGGACTTGGGCGAGTGCTGGCTGAGGATCTTCAGGTTCAGTTGATTCGGCCACCAGTCACGGTTCGTCGTACCACCACCGGCGGCGTGGTTGAACGGGCATTTCGATTCGTTTGCCATGTTCGAGTCCTTATCAGGTCTTGTGCGGCCGGCTCATGCCGACTTCGGACTAGTAAGGCTAGACCCGACTTGGGCAGTCAGCTAATAGGCCGACTATTGGAGGCTGATAGGCAAACTCTTCAATGAATGATGCTATGGAATGAGTTGAAAGGTTTTTAGCTCGAAATAGACTAAACGACTGTCATTTCTGACAGTGCGCGGAGGAATTAATAAAAAATATATTGGCTGCATGTTAAGGGCCTGATGAATCACAAACCTTTGTTGGCAATCGAGTCGGGAGTGTATTTGCATGAAAAATTCAATTAAACCAGAAGAGCAAATTCTTAAGCTGATTCATGAAGGTCGCGGTAAATATAAAGGCACGTTTAAAGCTAGCGTTGATAACGTAGAGTTCATGTTCGCGGATACGAACGTGGTGTTTCACAGGGCAGGAGAGGAATATTACATTGTTGGGGCTGATAGAGATAATAAAAACTCCGTAGCCTTCTGTGTTCCATGGGCTATAAAAGAAGGCCCTCACGAGGTGAAGTGGTACAAAGGTGGTCTGGTTTGGAGCATTAGTAAGGGCGGCGATTTTCACGAGATTCAACAAGGGGTGGCAACTGTGACGTTCTTACAAAGCGGCGAATATAAATACGGTGTTAAAGGTGAAATCGATTTTAGTTTGCCTCGAGTAGGGAAAATAACAGGTAAATTTGAAATTAAGCTCCGTGAGTAAACGTAAAGGGACGGATCCAACCAATCCGCCCCTTCCCCGATTTCAACTCGATTGCACAGTTTCATCCTCCGGCAACGCATCCAGCGGATCTTCCTGCCCCGGCAATTCAGTAATCACACTGAAATCCGTGACCTCGACCGCACCCAATCCATAACCCAGCAAGTGAAACGAAAAGGCCTTGCGCTGTTGCGGGTTGTCGAAGCTGAAATCCATCTGCAGCGGCTGATCGGCCGTGGCGACCATCTCGGTCGGCAGGCCCAGTTGCACGTCCTGTTCGAACTCCTTGGCCTTGAGCTGAATGTACGCCGCCTGCTGCGGGTCCACCGAGCGCACGGTCAGGCGCACGCGGGTGTGCGAACCCTTGGGCATTTCCAGGTATTGCGCACCGATCAGGTTATCGGCCCAGTCATCCTTGATCTGCGCCTGCAGCGGGATGACGTTGTTGCTGCCGAACTGGTAACGCTGATTGAGCGGGGTGCGCAGCAGCGACAGGTCCAGCGCCATGGCCCGCGCGGCAATCTGCCGGGCCTGCTGGCTGCTTTCATTGCCCTTGAAGGTGGCCCGCTCGGCAATGAACCCGGCGCTTTCGTAGTAGCGGCAGCGGCGCGGCATGTCGCACTCGGAAAAGATCCCCTGGCCGTTGTGGTAGCGCAGCTTGCCGTTGGTGTAGGACATGATTTCGCGTCCGCTGTCGTAGTCGCGGAACAGCGAACGGCCGCTCAGCGCCGACGGCACCGGCAGATCGAAATAGTCGAGGATCGACGCGCTCAGATCGACATGACCGTAGACCCCGGCATTCAGTCGCGGCAGTTGCTCGTGTTCCGGTGCCAGAGTCAGGTTGAAACCCCAGGACGACGCCAGACGCACGCCATCGATGCCGTGGGATTCGTCCGAGGTGATCACCACCAGCGTGTCTTTCAGTACGCCCTGGCGTTCGAGACCGCTGAGGAACTGCTCCAGCGCATCATCGAGATAACCGACGGCAGCCTGTTTCGGCGTCTCGTAGCGCGCCAGATAGTCTTCCGGTGCGGAGTAGGGCTGGTGCGTGCCGACGGTCAACAGAGTGAGCATCCACGGTTGCTTCTGCTTCTTCAGTTGGCCGACGTAATCCAGCGCGCCTTCGAAGAACGCCTTGTCATCCTTGCCCCACGGAAACTCCAGATAGTTGGCGTTGCTGAACCACTCCAGACCATGGGTCGCATCGAAACCGATGTGCGGCATGATCTTGTCTTTGGCCATGAAACGCAGACCGGCGCCTTGCAGGTAGTGAGTGCTGAAGCCGTTCTGCCGCAGTTGCGCCGGCAGGCAGGCCTGATTGCGCTCCTGCTGGGTGAGCATTTCCACGCCTTTGGGCGTGCCGTTGTTGAGCTTGTCGTAATCGCCACAGAGCATGGCGTACAGGCCACGAATGGTCTGGTGCGTATGCAGCACGTAATCCGGGGTGTTCATGCCGCGCTCGGCCCAGCGACTGAGATGAGGCATCAGTTCTTCCTGATAATGACTGCCGATGGCCTCGCGATTGGCGCGGATGTACGCGCCGGGGATGCCCTCCAGGGCGATGATCAGCACATTGCGCGCCTGCCCCGGTGCGGCCAGCAGCTTGTGGCCATTGAGATCCAGATCGGTCAGCCCGGCCATCTGTGGCGCGGCGGGTTCGACGTCACCGTCCAGCCATTCCTCGGCCTGCAACTGCAGCTCGGCGACTTGCGAGGCGAGCAACTGATGCGGCAGGTTGTACAGGCGCCACGGATCCTCATCGTTCGGCCACTGGTTCTGCACGCCCCAGTGCGCGGCGAATAGCAGCGCCGGGGCCGCCCACACGGCACGGGGCAGGGCAGCAGCGGGCTGCGCGCGATTGGCGAAACGCGTCAGCAACCAGAGCAGCAGCGCCAGCAACAGGGCAACGCCCAGCGTCGGATGGGCAAAGCCGCCACCGGTGGAGTTCTCCACGAACTGCGGGTCAATCAGGTAATGCAGGTCGGATGGGTTCGGCAACCGGCCGACAGCGCTGACCAACTCGGCCGTTGCCACCGCCAGCAACCCCCAGAACAGCAGCAACGGCAACGCCAGCCACCACGCACGACGATGCAGCACCAGCACCAGCAAACTGCCAATCGCCAGGTCGGACAAATAGCCCGGCGACGACGACCAGCCCAACGCCGCGCGCAGGCACACCGGTACAATCAGCACCAGCAGAATCAGGGAAAACAGGCGGGCATGCGGCTGCCGCAACCAACGCAATAAAACGCTCACAAACAAAGACCTTCCAGCCATCAAACCGTCATAAAAGTGTGCGCGATGATACCAAGGGTGGGCTGTCTGATCGCCCTTTTAAACTACCGGCTGATCCGCTCTCGCAGGCACGGCGCAGGGCTTGAGGCCGTGACTGGCGTTGGTGTCAGCGCGCTGACGGCTGACGCACAGCGTGTAATCGATGGCAGATTTATTGTTTCAGGCTGTTTAAATCAGCGCATGACGGCAAACGTGAGCGTGCTATGGATATTCGATAACGGTATTTAATTTCTGTTTTTTATAGCGATAGAGTTCGGCCTTTCAGCCAATTCACCCAGCTGCGAGGTTGTCATGGCCATACCGTTCAAACGTTCTGCGCTGATTCTGTTGGCCGCATCCCTGGCAGGCAGTCTTCTGCTCAGCGGCGGTGCCCAGGCCGAAGGCAAGATCAGCATCGCCCAGCAATTCGGCATCGGTTATCTGATTCTCGATGTGGTCCGTGATCAGCAGTTGATCGAAAAACACGGCAAGGCGCAGGGGCTGGAGATCAAGGTCGACTGGAACAGCATCTCCGGCGCCACCGCCATGAACGAAGCGCTGCTGACCGGCGCGCTGGACGTGGTCTCCGCCGGGGTGCCGCCGATGCTCACCGTGTGGGATCGCACCCGTGGCAAACAGAACGTCAAGGCGATTGCCTCGCTCGGCTCGATGCCCAATTACCTGCTGACCAACAACCCGAACATCAAGACCCTGAAGGATTTCAGCGACAAGGATCGCATCGCCGTGCCGGCGGCGGGCGTGGGGTTCCAGTCGCGGACCCTGCAGATCGAAACGGCCAGGGAATTCGGCAATGACCAGTACAAAAAATTTGACGACATCTCGGTCAGCCTGCCGCATCCGGACGCCACGGCGGCGCTGATTGCCGGTGGTTCGGAAATCAACTCGCACTTCTCCAGCCCGCCGTTCCAGTATCAGGCGTTGCAAAACCCCAACGTGCACAAAGTGCTGAGTTCCTACGACGTGCTCGGCGGTCAGGCCACGTTCAACGTGCTCTACACCACGGAAAAATTCCACGACGAAAATCCCAGGACCTACAAGGCGTTCTACGACGCGTTGGCCGAAGCGGAAAAAATCATCAAGGCCGACAAACCCGCCGCCGCCCAGGCGTACATCCGCGTCGAACAGTCGAAGCTGCCGCTGGCGCTGGTCGAGCAGATCGTCACCGATCCGGAAATCGACTTCACAGTGGTGCCGCAGCGCACGTTCATCTATGCCGAGAAACTGCAGGAACTGGGCGTGCTGAAGAACAAGGCCGACAGTTGGAAGGATTACTTCTTTGAAGAGGCGCATGGCGGCGCGGGGAGCTGATAACGGCTCGCCAAAGCGTTGAAACCTTTGGCTGTTTCTGGACAGCCTGATGGCCACTCAGTAGCATTCGAGCCCAACGGATTTTCCCTTCGCACGTCGTCCGACGTGGAGTTCTCAAGGAATCGACATGCGCGACACCCCCAATGGCGAACAACGAACGGTCGTGACCTTGGTCAACGGCGAGATTCATCACGAAACCCAGATCAGTTTCAGCTCGGTGTCGGTCGTCAATGGCGAAGTGCGGGTGCATACCGCTGAAGGCAATCAGATAAATGTCCAGGTACCGGGGGCGGACTTCTCATTGCGCTTTGATCTGGATGGAGTGCAGCAGACTCCAGTGGCGCAGCAGGCACCGGTTGAAACGGTGCCCGTCGACAACAACCTGAAGCTGTTCACCTGGAAAACCGTACTGATCACCCTTGGGCTGTGGACAGTGGTCAACCTGATCACCGGTTGGCTGGGATTTTTTGCGGCGGCCGGTTATCTCGGTTATCGCTGGAGTCAGGTGTTGAAGCGCAAGCAGCAGTTGGCTGTGGCGCCCGTGGAGAAAACTGCAGCGGCATCGCGCTCGGGGATGTCGAGAGAAAGCGTGCGCAATGCACTGGCCCGCAAGCGCGGCTGACATGCGCGATAAAAAAGGGGCGACCTGATCATCAATCAGGCCGCCCCTTTTTATTACCGCCAAGTCAGATCAATGCATCTTGCTGTGATCGTGGCCTTCCATGTGCGTCAGCGCACGCACTTCGGCTTTGACTTCGACGGTTTCTTTCTCGCCCTTGGCGTTTTCCACGGTCAGGGTCAGCGGTACGCTTTCGCCTTCCTTGAGCTGGCCGGTCAGGCCCATCAGCATCACGTGGTAGCCGTTCGGGTCGAAGGTGACGGCTTTGCCGGCTGGCAGGTCAACCGATTTGACCGGGCCCATGCTCATCACGTCGTTCTTCATCGACATTTCGTGGATCTGCACATCCTTGGCCACTGGCGAGGCCACGCTCAGCAGTTTGCTGTCGCTGTCCGCGGTGACGGTCATGAACGCGCCGCTGGCCGATTGGGTCGGCACGGTCGCACGCACCCAGGCATCATCGACCTTGGTCTGAGCCGAGGCTTGAAACGCCAGGCCCAGCAGGGACAGGGCGAAAACGGCGCGTTTGATGTTGTTCAAAACGGGGTGCATCAGCAGACCTCCATAACGGTGAGCAAATCTTCCGTGCACTCTTGTGCCGAAAGCGATACAGACAGACCCATGCGCAACTGGCCGCGCGAGTCGTAGACGTAACTGGTGGACGTGTGGGAGATGGTGTAGGTTTCGCCGGCCGGCACCTTCTCGAAGAACACGTCGAATTCCTTGGCGGTGGCCTGGGTTTCTTCCAGCGTGCCGTACAGTGCGACGAAGCTCGGGTCGAAGGCTTTGACGTAGGCGTCGAGGATCTGCGGCGTGTCGCGTTCCGGGTCGAGGGTGATGAAGATCACCTGCAGACGGTCGCCGTCCTTGCCCATCAGCTTCTTGATTTGCGCGGCGCGGGCGAGAGTGGTCGGGCACACCGCCGGGCATTGGGTGAAGCCGAAGAAGATCATCGGCATCATCCCGCGAAAGCTCGACAGCGTCATGGTTTCACCGTCGGTGTTCTTCAGCTTGAAGGTGCGTCCGAGGATCTTGTCACTCAGGTCCTTGCCGTACTTGTACGACAGTTGGCCACGGGTGTCGCAGCCGGCGAGCAGGCCCAGGCCCAGCACGCCCATTCCCGCAAGCACCTTGCGGCGAGTCAACAAAGCCGTCATCTAATACCGCCTTTTGCAGCCCGTCAGTCGGCAGGACTGGCGGGGGGTTAACCGTAAAAGCGGCGCATGATACCAAACTGACGGCAGACGCCGGCCACGGATCGCCGCGCGGCGTCGTATCGGGCGACAAAAGGTGTAAGAAAAAGTGACGAGGGGCTACTGAACCCGGGCCTCATCGGCCTGCCAGCCGCCGCCCAGCGCGGTGTACAGGTTGACCTCGGCAACCAGCTGCGCCAGCCGATCAGTGATCAGCCCCTGCTGTGAACTGAACAGTGAACGTTGCGCATCAAGAAACGTCAGGCTGCTGTCGACACCGTTTTGATAGCGGTGCTGCGCCAGGTTGTAGTAGTCCTGTGTCGCCTGCACCAGATCGCGCTGTGCCTGCAATTGCTGCTGATAAGTGCTGCGCGCTGCCAGGCCGTCGGCAACTTCCTGAAACGCGGTTTGAATCGATTTCTCGTATTCGGCGACCGCGACGTCTTTCTGCAATTTCGAATAATCCAGACTCGCGCGCAGGCCGCCGGCGTTGAAAATCGGCAGGTTGATTTGCGGCTGGAACGTCCACGCCCCGGAGCCGGCGCTGAACAGGCCGGACAGATCGCGGCTGGAGGTGCCGGCGCTGGCGGTCAGGCTGACACTGGGGAAAAACGCCGCGCGCGCTGCACCGATATTGGCGTTGGCCGCTTTCAGTTTGTACTCGGCCTGGAGAATGTCCGGGCGCCGTTGCAGCAGATCCGACGGCAACCCGGCCGGCAATTGCTGAACCAGATCGCTGGCCAGTGGTTGCGCCGGCAGTTGCTCGGGGATCTGAGCGCCAACCAGTAGCGTCAGGCTGTTGAGATCCTGCGCCACCTGACGTTTGTATCGCGCCAGATTGGCTCGCGAACTGTCGACGCTGGTTTGCGCCTGCGCCTGTTCCAGCGCCGAAGACTTGCCGGCGTCGCGGTTGCGCGTGGTCAGGCGCAGGCTTTGCTCATCGGCGGCCAGGGTCTGGCGCGTCAGTTCGAGCAACTCCTGATCGGCGCGCCAGGTCAGGTAGGCGTTGGCGACGTTGGCTACCAGACTCAGCTCGGCACTGCGCCGCGCCTGTTCGGTCGCCAGCCAGGTTTGCAGCGCCTGCTCGCTGAGGCTGCGCACTCGGCCGAAAAAATCCAGCTCATAGGCACTGACACCCAGATTCACCGCATAGGTCGAATTGATCATGGCTTTGCTGCGGGTCACGCTGGGCGGCATGCGCTGGCGTGACTCGCTGGCATTGGCCGACACCGCCGGCAGCAGATCGGCGCGCTGGATCCGGTACTGCGCCTGGAACGCCTCGACGTTCAGCGCCGCCACCCGCAGATCGCGATTGTTCACCAGCGCGCTTTCGATCAACTGTTGCAGCGCCGGGTCGTTGAACAGCGTGCGCCAGTCTTCAGTGCGCGCTGCGGCGGGTGTCGGTGCCGGGTAAACGGCGCCTTGCGGATACTGCGCCGCGCTCGGTGACGCAGGGCGCTGGTACTCGGGAATCAACGAACAACCGGCCAGCAGGACGGCGAAGGACAGCAGGGAAATGCGCAGCATCGAACGCTCTCATGCAGAAAAAACACGTGCCGGGGACCGCGTCCCCACACCACCATCGAACACTGTTGAACACGACTGTGCGGTTACGCCCCGGCCATCCAGCGCGCCAGACCGTGCCGTCCGCTGACCCCCAGTTTGGCGGTCGCCCGTTTGAGGTAGGTCTCGACCGAACTGCTCTTGACCCGCAGTATCTCGGCCAGTTGCGGCACGGTACCGCCGGTCAGCAGACCCAGGCAGACTTCCTTTTCCCGCGCCGACAGCACGATGCCACCCAGCGCCAGACGTTCGTCGAACACCTTCTGCAACGGCGCCTGCTCCAGATCGGCCAAGGGCTGGCGTGGCTGTTTGGCGACGATCTGCCGACTGAGCTGCGCGTGCCGTTCGATCAGCGGCAACAGGGTGTCGGACAGGCTTTTGAGAAACGACAGTTCCGGCAGGGAAAACACCCGTTGCGTATGCGGTCGGTAGAACGAGATGACACAGCGGCGATTAGAGGTGCGGGACACCAGATTGCACTGGTGCACGCTGTGCTGCGGATGTTGCGGCTGGAGCGACGCTTTGAGTTGAATCAGCAGGGAATCATTCATCTCGATCATCTTCTGCAACAACGGATGATCGTCCGGACTTTTCAACGGGTCCGGTGGCGGGAAGGTCTGCGGCAGTCCGGCGCTGCCCAGCGCCTTGATCTCGACCACGCTGGCCTGACGTTCGTCCAGCGTCCACTCACTGAGATCGACGCGATTGACCGGCACCAGGGTGTCGACCAACTGGAACAGGTTGCTGGCGAAATGATCGTCGCCGGTGCTGGCAATCAGTTCCCCTAGTTGCCAGTAGAAATGCGGGTTTTCCATGTTGCGAATGCTGCCGGTCAGATTCATATCCTTGTCATCCCTGGTTCCGAGTCATCACCGAGTCGTCCGCTGTTTATGCAAAAGCCGCCCACGCAATCGTCTCTCCTTGAAACTGATCTGGGGCGGGATTTAAGCCTATGGATTTGTCCTACGTCTGTAGGGGAAAACAGGGACACAAAGTGCCATCATTTCTGAAAGTTGGCGCCGGGCTTCTGACGCCGTTTGCTACAGGTGTTGCGCATCGTGTGACTGTTTGGTCACGGCAAGACCTTGAAAACCGGGGCAGTTGTGTTTTTTTGAGGTCACAACTCAGGTCGATGGCAGCGCTGGTGTGTGGCATTTTTCCTACAGGATTTTCAGTGTTTCCTCTCCGAACTTTTAGTGGGTTCCCACCCAATCAGGGGCTACAAGCGCTGACAGGCCAGCGCCCGGGGCGGGGTTGTCCGGGTTTTACGTGTCATGTCGGCATCGGGGCCGATGCTTGAATAGGCGCAAAATCACATGAGAAGGATCTTATGCCGCCTATTTCTGCCCCTGCGGTGGCCACGCCGTCCGCATCGCTCCAGACGTATCCGCTGACCGCAGCGCAGCTGGATATCTGGCTGGATCAGCTGAGTCACGGGGATTCGCCGCTGTACAACATCGGCGGCTACCTGGACCTCAGCGGGCCGCTGGATCCGGCGCGGATGCAGGCTGCGCTGGAAGCACTGGTAGCCCGGCATGACGCGCTGCGCACGATTCTGCTGCCGGGCGCTGGCGCCGATGGTCTGCCTTTGCAGCAGTTCGCCCGGTCAGTAGCGGTGCCGATGCCGATCGACGATGTGTCGGCGCACAGCGACCCGGAATCGGCGGCGCGGGCATTGGTGCAAGCACGCATCGATCAACCCTTTGTACTGGACGGCGGCTGCCTGTTGCGCTTTCTATTGATTCGCCTCGATGAGCAGCGACACTGGCTGTCCGTGCAGGCGCATCACTTGATCGTCGATGGCTGGGGCTTCGGCGAAATGTTCAAGTCGCTGGACGAGATCTACAACGCGCTGGCACACGGTCAACCGGCACCGGTCGCGGCGCCGTCGTACATCGACTTCATCGAGGACAATGCGCGCTATCACGCGTCGCCGCGTTATGCGCAGGATCGCGCCTATTGGCTGGACAAGTACCGACAATTGCCCGAGCCGCTGTTGCTGCCACGGCATCAGCAGAGTCTGGCCGGCCAGACCGCGCAGACGCAGGTCTACGCGCAGCCCTTGCCGGCGTTGCTGCACGAGCGCATGCAGCAGGTGGCCCGAGCGTTCGGCGCGTCGGCGTTCCATGTGTTGCTGGCGGCGCTGCATGTCTACTTCAGCCGCACCGCACAACGTGACGAATGGGTGGTTGGATTACCGATTCTCAACCGCTCCGGCGCGCGCTTCAAATCCACGCTTGGGTTGTTCGCCCAGGTCAGTGCGGTGCGCATGGGCTTCGGTCGCCACTGCACGTTCGCTGAACTGGTCAGAGCGATCCGTGAGGAACTGCGCAAGGATTTCCGCCATCAGCGCTTCCCCGTGAGTGAGATGAACCGCGCCCTTGGCCTGCTGCGGGAGGAGCGCTCGCGGCTGTTCGAAGTCACTGTTTCCTACGAGCAGGGCACTCACGATTATCGCTACGGCGAGGCGTCGGGACGGATCATCAAGGCCTCGAACGTCGAGGAGGCCACACCGCTGGCGGTGCACTTGCTGAGCAATCTGGCCAATGACGACGCGCGGCTGTACCTGATCTACAGCGAGGCGTATTTCAGCGCCGATGAAGTCAAGGCACTGGCTGAACGCTGGTTGCTGATTCTGGAGCAGGGGCTGGAAGCGGTGAATCTGGCGGTGGCGGATTTCGATCTGAGCACGCCGGAAGAAACCGCGTTGCTGCAACAGTGGAATGCCACGCGGGTGGACTACCCGGCGCCGACGCCCCTTCAGCAACGTATCGAAGCGCAGGCGACGCTACGGCCGCACGCGCTGGCGGCGGTTGATCAGGGGCAAAGCCTGACCTATGCCGAACTCAATCAACGCGCCAACGCGCTGGCTCATCATCTGCTCGATCTCGGGGTGCGCCCGGATGACCGGGTGGCGATCGTTGCCCGGCGCGGGCTCGACACGCTGGTCGGGCTGTTGGCGATCCTCAAGGCTGGCGCCGCTTATGTGCCGCTGGATCCGGCGCATCCGGCCGAGCGCCTGAGCTATCTGCTGGAGGACAGCGCGCCCATCGCGGTGCTGACCCAGCGCGCGCTGCGCGGGCATTTGCCGGCGTTGTCGGTGCCGGTGATCGAGCTGGATCAGCCGAGCTGGCCCGCCGAATATGTCGGCGCGCCGAAGGTGCCGGGGCTGACCCCGGCCAACCTCGCTTATGTGATTTACACCTCCGGCTCGACCGGCCTGCCCAAGGGGGTGATGGTCGAGCACCGCACCCTGTGCAATCTGGTCGATTGGCACGCTGATGTCTTCGACCTGCATGCCGGCAGCCATACCTCAAGCCTGGCCGGTTTCGGTTTCGATGCGATGGCCTGGGAAGTCTGGCCGGCGCTGTGCGTGGGCGCGACCCTGCACCTGGCGCCGGCCAGCGAGGGCAGCGAAGACATCGATGCGCTGCTCGACTGGTGGCGTGCGCAGCCGCTGGACGTGAGTTTTTTGCCGACGCCGATCGCCGAATACGCGTTCAGCCGCCAGCTCGATCACCCGACGTTGCGCACGCTGCTGATCGGTGGCGATCGCCTGCGCCAGTTCCCGCGTCAGCCATCGTTCGAAGTGATCAACAACTACGGCCCGACCGAAGCCACCGTGGTGGCGACCTCGGGGCGCATCGACGCCGGGCAGGCGCTGCACATCGGCAAACCGGTGAGCAACGCCACGGTGTATCTGCTCGACGAGCAGCAGCAACCGGTGCCGCTTGGCGTGACGGGCGAGTTGTACGTCGGCGGGGTCGGGGTAGCCCGTGGTTACCTGAACCGCGCAGAGCTGAGCGCCGAGCGTTTCCTGCGCGACCCGTTCAGTGCTGAACCGGGCGCGCGCCTGTACCGCACCGGCGACCTCGCGCGGTGGCGCGCCGACGGCAATCTGGAGTATCTGGGGCGCAACGATGATCAGGTGAAAATCCGTGGCATCCGGATCGAGCCGGGGGAGGTCGAGAGCGCACTCGCCAGCCATTCGGCGGTGCGCGAAGCGGTGGTGCTGGTGCGCGACGGGCAATTGCTGGCGTGGTTCACCGAGCAGGCGCCGCTGGACATCAATGAGCTGCACGCGCAGCTGAAAACCCGCCTGAGCAGCGCCATGCTGCCGAGCGCCTACGTGCGTCTGTCGGCGCTGCCGCTGACCGCCAACGGCAAGGTCGATCGCAAGGCACTGCCGGCGCCTGGGCCGGACGATCTGATCCGCCGCGAATACGAGGCGCCGCAGGGTGAGGTCGAAATCGCCCTGGCGCAGATCTGGGCCGAAGTCCTGCAAGTCGAGCGGGTCGGGCGTCACGATCACTTCTTCGAACTCGGCGGGCATTCGTTGCTGGCGGTGATTCTGATCGAGCGCATGCGTCAGCTCGATCTGAGCAGCGACGTGCGCGTGCTGTTCAGTCAGCCGACCCTGGCGGCGCTGGCGGCTTCGGTCGGCAGCGGTCGGGAAATCGAAGTGCCGGCCAACCGCATCGCCGCCGATTGCACCCACCTCACGCCAGAGATGCTGCCGCTGGTGCAACTGCAGCAGAAGGACATCGAGCGGATCGTCGCCACGGTACCGGGCGGCGCGGCCAACGTGCAGGACATCTATCCGCTGGCACCGCTGCAGGAAGGCATTCTCTACCACCACATCACCGCTGAGCAGGGCGATCCGTACCTGCTGCAATCGCAACTGGCGTTCGACAGTCTTGAACGCGTCGAGGCTTTCGCCGCAGCGTTGCGAGAAGTCATGGCGCGGCACGACATTCTGCGCACTTCGGTGCTCTGGGAAGGCCTGAGCACCCCGGTGCAGGTGGTGTGGCGCGAAGCGATTCTGCCGTTGCGGGAGGTCGAACTGAACCCGGCCGACGGCTCGATCATCGAGCAGTTGCACCAGCGCTTCAACGCCCGGCGTTATCGCCTCGACGTCAGCCAGGCGCCGCTGATGCGCCTGGTGTATGCCCGTGACCCGGCGCAGGATCGGGTGGTGGGGATTCTGTTGTTCCATCACTTGGCCATGGATCACATCGCCCTCGAAGTGATGCGCAGCGAAATGCAGGCCAGCCTGTCGGGGCAGGTCGTGGCGCTGGCGCCGCCGGTGCCGTATCGCAATTACGTGGCGCAGACGCGACTGGGCGTCAGCGAGCAGGAACATGAGGCGTTTTTCCGTGAGCAACTGGCCGACATCGACGAGCCGACCCTGCCATTCGGTCTGCAGGAAGTGCAGGGCGACGGGCGCGGCATCGACGAAGCGCAGCAGGCGTTGCCGGCTGACGTCTATCAGCGCTTGCGCACCCAGGCGCGACAGGCCGGGGTCAGTGTGGCGAGCCTGATTCATCTGGCGTGGGCGCGGGTGCTGGCGGCGACGTCTGGCCAGCAGCGTGTGGTGTTCGGCACGGTGCTGATGGGGCGTATGCAAGGCGGCGAGGGCGCTGACCGGGCCTTGGGCGTGTTCATCAACAGCTTGCCGCTGCGCATCGACGTCGATGCCGGGGTGCTCGACGCGGTGCGCGCCACCCATGCGCGGCTGACCGCGCTGCTCGGGCATGAGCACGCTTCGCTGGCACTGGCTCAGCGCTGCAGCGGCGTCGCCTCGCCGTCACCGTTGTTCAGCGCGCTGCTCAATTATCGGCACAGTGACGAGTCCGAACTGCTGGAGCCATCCAGTCAGGCCTGGCAAGGCATCGAAACCCTGGCCAACGAGGAGCGCACCAATTACCCGCTGACCATGAGCGTGGATGATTTTGGCAACGGCTTGCGCCTCACCGGCAGGGCCGTGGCGCAGATCGGCGCGCAGCGGATTTGCGGCTACATGCAAGCCGCGTTGCACGGTTTGCTGCAGGCCCTGGAGCAGACCCCGCAACAGCCGTTGAACCGCTTGCCGATCCTGCAGCCCGATGAGTTGCAACGCTTGCTGATCACCTTCAACGCCACCGAGGTCGATTGTCCGCTGGACCAGCCGTTGCACAGGTTGTTCGAAGCACAGGTGCGGCGTAAACCGGACGCCATCGCGCTGCAATCCGCGCAGGGAACCCTGACTTACCTTGAGCTCAATCAGCGCGCCAACCGTCTGGCCCATCACCTGCGTGAACTCGGCGTGCAACCGGACTCGCGCGTAGCAATCTGCGTCGAGCGCGGACTGGATCTGATCGTTGGTTTGCTCGGCATCCTCAAGGCTGGCGGCGCCTATGTGCCGCTGGATCCGGACTATCCGCTGGAGCGTCTGAACTACATGTTGCAGGACAGCGCGCCGGTCGCACTGCTGGTGCATGACGCCACGCGGCAATTGCTCGGCGAACCGGGTGTGACGCTGATCAATCTGGATCACGGCAGTTGGGAGCAGCAGTCGTCAGGAAATCCGGAGGTGCCTGGCCTGAATGCTTCGAATCTCGCGTACATGATCTACACCTCGGGCTCCACCGGGTTGCCCAAAGGCGTGATGATCGAGCATCGCAGTGCCTGCAACATGGTGCATTGGGGCTCGCAGCTCAGTCCGCCGACCGAACACGGTGCGCTGCTGCAAAAAGCGCCGTTCAGCTTCGACAGTTCGGTGTGGGAGATCTTCTGGCCGCTGTGCTCCGGGATGCGTCTGGTACTGGCGCGACCGGACGGCAATCGCGATTCGGCGTATGTGGTGCAGACCATTCGTGAGCAGCAGGTGACGGTGGTCAAGTTCGTCCCGGCGCTGTTGCAGCAGTTCATCGAACAGGACGGTGTCGAGCAGTGCACCAGCCTGACCGATGTGCTCAACGGTGGCGGCGAACTCAGTGCAGCGCTGGCGCGGCAGGTGCGCGATCGGCTGCCGTGGGTGCGTTTGCATAACGTTTACGGCCCGACTGAAACCACAGTGGACAGCACGGGCTGGACGCTGGAACCGGACATGCCAGTGCCTGAAAACGTGGTGCCAATCGGCAAGGCGTTGAGCAACACCCGCCTGTACGTGCTCGACGCGTACGGACAACCGGTGCCACAAGGTGTCAGCGGTGAGTTGCACATTGGCGGCGTCGGCGTGGCACGTGGTTATCACGGCTTGCCGGAGATGCAGGCCGAACGCTTCATCGACAGCCCGTTTGTGCCGGGGGATCGCCTGTACCGCACTGGCGATCTGGCGCGCTACAACAATCATGGGGAACTGGAATTCCTCGGCCGCAATGACTTCCAGATCAAGCTGCGTGGCTTGCGTCTGGAGCCGGGGGAAATCGAGGCGCGGCTGATCGAACATCCGGCGGTTCGCCAAGCGGTAGTGATGGTCCGCGATGAGCGTCTGGTGGCCTGGTACAGCTTGCGCGCCGGCATCGACGCGCCATCGTTGGAAACCTTGCGCAGCCATGTGCTGGAGCGTTTGCCGGAGTACATGGTGCCGGGTGCGTTTGTGCTGCTCGACGCTTTGCCGCTGACACCGAACGACAAGATCGATCGCAAAGCCTTGCCGGAACCGGGTGCAGACGCGGTGATCAACCGCCCATACGTGGCGCCCGAGGGTGAAGTCGAAACCGCGCTGGCGCAGATCTGGGGTGAAGTCCTCGGCGTCGAACAGGTCGGTCGGCACGACAACTTCTTCGAACTGGGTGGGCACTCGCTGCTGGCAGTGAGTCTGGTGGCGCGCATGCGTCAGAGCGGTTTGCACACCGACGCCCGCGCGTTGTTCAGTCAGCCGACTCTGGCGGCGCTGGCGCTCAGTACCACGCCAGAGGCGCAGCACGTGGTCATTCCGCAAACCACCATCCCGAGCCTCAATCGCAAACGGCGGCTCTGACCCGGAACTGATTGTGTAAACCAAACCCTGTGGGAGCGGGCTTGCTCGCGAATGCGGTGTAACAGTCGCCATCAACATCGACTGATCCACCGTATTCGCGAGCAAGCCCGCTCCCACAGGGGTATTGCGGTGACCGAGCCGGCAGCTTGTCCCCGCTTCCCATGTCAGCCCCGCAAGCCCCGATGTTTTAGTTTTTCCAGGCTGCGCACAGCAGGCACGGACTCGCCGCTGCGCGCTCCTTTTTCTCGTATTTACAGCAGGTTATCCCATGCATTTCAGCGAACTGATGGCTGTTCTTTCCACCCATGCGATCCGCCTTCAACAGGAAGATGAAGACCTGGTCATTCTGGGCAGCGACGACGCGTTGGACGATGCGTTGTGGGACAGCCTCAGCGAACACAAGGCGCAGTTGCTGGAACTGGTCGCGCAAAACGGTGGCGACTGGCTGAGCCCGGCGTTTCGCATCACCCCGGACATGCTGCCGCTGGTGACTCTGGATCAGCCGACCATCGATCGCCTGGTCGCCAAAGTACCCGGCGGCGCCGCCAACCTGCAGGACATTTACCCGCTGGCGCCGCTGCAGGAAGGCATGCTCTATCTGCACCTGTCGGCGCCCGCCGGTGACCCCTACGTGTCGCAAGCGCGATTCGCCTTCGACAGCCGCGAACATCTGGAGGCCTTCGCCGAGGCGCTGCAATGGATGATCGAACGCCACGACATTCTGCGCACTTCCTTCGTCTGGGAACGCCTGAACGAACCGCTGCAAGTGGTGCAGCGGCAGGCTCGTCTGCACTGCGAAGAAATCGCCCTCGACCCGGGCTCGGATGTCCTGACGCAACTGCTGGAGCGCCACGACCCACGGTTCTTCCGCCTCGACATCCAGCAGGCGCCGCTGCTGCGTCTGGTCTACGCCATGGATCCGGCCAACGGGCGCGTGGTCGCACTGTTGCTGTTCCATCACCTGATCATGGACCACGTCGCCCTCGACGTGGTGCGCCGCGAAACTCGTGCGCACCTGCTGGGCCAGACCGCGCAGGTCGGGCCGCCGGTGCCATACCGCGATCACCTGGCCAAGGCCCGTCTGCGTCTGGACGAACAGACTCACGAGCAGTTTTTCCGCGAGATGCTCGCCGACATCGACGAGCCGACCTTGCCCTGTGGTCTGCAGGATGTGCAAGGCGACGGCCAAAGCATCGAAGAAGCTGTGCTGATGCTCGACACCGACTTCAGCCGGCAACTGCGTGGCCAGGCGCGTCAGCTCGGCGTCAGTGTCGCGAGCCTGATGCACCTGGCGCTGGCGCGGGTGCTCGGCCAGTTGTCGGGCCGCACCGCCGTGGTGTTCGGCACCGTGTTGCTGGGGCGGATGGAGGCGGGCGAGGGCGGCGAACAGGCGCTGGGGATGTTCATCAACACCTTGCCGCTGCGCGTGGATGTCGGGCAGGACGGCGTGCGTGCCGGGGTGCTGGCCACCCATCGACGCCTGACCGCGTTGCTCGGCCATGAACAGACCTCGCTGGCCTTGGCCCAGCGTTGCAGTGCGGTGGCGGTGCCGACGCCGTTGTTCAGCGCGATTCTCAACTATCGCCACAGCAGCAGCGAAGAGATCGCCGAGGTCAGCGAACTGGCCCCCGGCGTGCAAGTGCTGGGCGCCCGCGAACGCACCAACTACCCGCTGACGATCAACATCGACGACCTCGGCGAAGACTTGCGCATCACCGCGCTGGCGGATGCGGCGCTGGGTGCCGAACGCATCGCCGCTTACCTGCACACCGCGTTGCACAGCCTGCTGCAGGCCTTGCAATCGACCCCGGATGCGCCGCTGCAACGCCTGAATATTCTGCCGGCGGCCGAGCGCGAATACTTGGTGCACGGGGTCAATTCGCCGTTGCCGCAGTTCCCGGAAACCCCGCTGATTCACCAGCAGTTCGAAGCCCACGCGGCGGCGCGCCCCGAGGTCACAGCGCTGCTGTTCGAGGAGCAGACGCTGAGCTATGGCGAACTCAATCGCCGCGCCAATCAACTTGCGCATCACCTGCTGGCGCGGGGGATTCGTCCGGATCAGCGCGTGGCGATCTGCGTCGAGCGCGGCCCGCAGATGATCATCGGCCTGCTCGCTATCCTCAAGGCTGGCGCCGGTTACGTGCCGATCGACCCGGCCTATCCACTGGAGCGCATCGCCTACGCCCTGGAGGACAGCGCCCCGGTGGCGGTGCTGACCCAGGCCGATACGCTGGATCGGGTTGGCGCGCTTGGCGTGCCGATCATCGATCTGGACAGCCTGCAGTTGCAGGCTGAACTCAGCAGCAATCCGCAGATTCCCGAGCTGAGCCCAAATCACCTCGCCTACGTGATCTACACCTCCGGTTCCACCGGGTTGCCCAAAGGCGTGATGGTCGAACACCGCAACGTGGTGCGCCTGTTTTCGGCGACCCATGACTGGTTCAACTTCAACCCGCAGGACGTGTGGGCGCTGTTCCATTCTTTCGCCTTCGATTTCTCGGTGTGGGAAATCTGGGGTGCGCTAGCGTTTGGCGGCCAGTTGTTGCTGGTGCCGCAGGCCGTCAGCCGCTCGCCGGACGACTGCTACGCGCTGCTGTGCCGCACTGGCGTCACCGTGCTCAATCAGACCCCGAGCGCCTTCCGCCAGTTGATCGCGGCGCAGGGCCGCAGCCCGTTGCAGCACTCGTTGCGCGAAGTGATCTTCGGCGGCGAAGCCCTGGAACCGGGCCTGCTCAAACCGTGGTACGCGCGGGTCGGCAATGCCGGTACGCGGTTGGTGAACATGTACGGCATCACCGAAACCACGGTGCACGTGACCTATCGGCCACTGGAGGCAGCGGACTCGCTACTGGTCGGGCGCAGCCCGATCGGTGTGGGTATTCCCGACCTGCAACTGTATGTGCTCGACGCGCTGCGCGAACCGGTGCCGGTCGGCGTGATCGGCGAGTTGTACGTCGGTGGCGCCGGGGTTGCCCGCGGCTACCTCAACCGCGAGGCGCTGACCGCCGAGCGCTTTATTGCCGACCCGTTCAGCGGCCGTGCCGAGGCGCGTCTGTACAAGACCGGTGACCTGGCGCGCTGGACCGCCGATGGCAGCCTTGAGTACCTGGGGCGTAACGACGATCAAGTGAAGATCCGTGGTTTTCGCATCGAGCTCGGTGAAATTGAAGCTCGCCTCGCCGCCTGCGCCGGTGTGCGCGAAGCGCTGGTGATCGCCCGCGAAGACAGCCCCGGTGACAAGCGTCTGGTGGCCTACTGGCTGGCCGCCGAAGGCACTGAACCGAGCGCCGCGCAATTGCGCGACGCGTTGCTGCAATCGCTGGCCGACTACATGGTGCCGAGCGCGTTTGTGCGCCTCGACGCGTTACCGCTGACCACCAACGGCAAACTTGATCGCAAAGCCTTGCCACAACCGGACAGCGATGCGTTCGCCCGGCGCGGCTTCGAAGCTCCGCTGGGGCCGGTGGAAACCCTGATCGCCGGGATCTGGCAGACCCTGCTCGGTGTCGAGCAGGTCGGGCGGCACGACAATTTCTTCGAACTTGGCGGCCATTCGCTGCTGGCGGTGAAACTGATCGAGCGCATGCGCCAGCACGACTTGCAGTGCGACGTACGTGTTCTGTTCGGCCAGCCGAGCGTCGCGGCACTGGCGGCGACCCTGAGCCACAGTCACGCCCTGCGGGTGCCGGACAATCTGATTGCTGCCGATTGCACGCGGATCACCCCGGACATGCTGCCGCTGGCCACGCTGGATCAGGCCGCCATCGACTGCGTGGTCGCCAGCGTGCCCGGCGGCGTTGCCAATGTGCAGGACATTTACGGCCTGGCACCGTTGCAGGCGGGGATTCTCTACCACCATCTGGCGACCAGCGCCGGTGATCCCTACGTATTGCAGGCGCAATTCGCCTTCGCCGGTCTGGCACAGATCAAGGCCTTCGTCCGTGCGTTGAATGCGGTGATTGCGCGTCACGACATTCTGCGCACCAGCGTGGTCTGGGAAGGGCTTGAGGAGCCAGTGCAAGTGGTCTGGCGCGAGGCGCCGCTGGCGCTGGAACGGGTCGATGCCGACCTGCTTGAGGGCGATGTGCTGGAGCAGATGCAGGCGCGGTTCGATCCACGGCACTACCGCCTCGACCTGCGCCGGGCGCCGCTGATGCGTCTGGCCTACACAGAAGACCGGGAACAGCAGCGCTGGGTCGGCATCCTGTTGCTGCACCACATCGTGCTCGATCACACCGCACTGGAAGTGTTGCTCGCGGAAATGAACGACAGCCTGTACCCGAGCGGCGCCGATTTGCCGATGCCGGTGCAGTACCGCAACTACGTGGCGCAGGCGCAACAGCACGCCGATACTCAGGCGCACGAAGCGTTCTTCCGCGACATGCTCGGCGACATCGACGAGCCGACCGTGGCCTTCGGTGTGCAGGACGTACATGGCGACGGCAGCAGCATCGTCGACAGCGAGCAGGCGCTGGATTCGAGCGTGGCCCAGCGCTTGCGCGAGCAGGCGCGCCGCCTCGGCATCAGCGCCGCCAGTCTGGTGCACCAGGCTTGGGGCCAGGTGCTGGCGCAGGTTTCGGGGCGCGAAGAGGTGGTGTTCGGCACCGTGCTGCTCGGGCGCATGCAGGGTGGCGAGGGCGCCGATCGCGCACTCGGCATGTTCATCAACACCTTGCCGTTGCGGGTCAGTGTTGGCGCGACTGCGGTGGAGCAAGGCGTGCGCGCTACTCATGAGCGTCTGGCGCAACTGCTGGCGCATGAGCAGGCCTCGCTGTCGCTGGCCCAGCGTTGCAGCGGTGTTGCCGCATCGCTGCCGCTGTTCAGCAGCTTGCTCAACTATCGCCACAGCGCGGCCGAACCGGCAGGCGTGGCCTGGGACGGGATCGAGATTCTCAGCTCGCGCGAGCGCAGCAACTATCCGCTGGTGGTCAGCGTCGATGATCTCGGCGCAGGTTTCCGCCTGAGCGTGCAGGCGGTGCCGCAAGTGGACGGCGTACGGGTCTGCGATTACCTGCAAACTGCGCTGCACAATTTGCTGACGGCGCTGGAGCACACGCCAGCAATGCCGCTGCGGCAGATCTCGGTGCTGTCGCCGAGCGAACGCCAGCGGGTCCTGGTCGGGTTTAACATCACTGGTCGCCAATACCCGCCGGCGCAAACCGTGCAGCGTTTGTTCGAGGCCCAGGCGGCCGCGCACCCCGAGGCATTGGCGGCGGTGCAAGGCGCGCAGCAGTTGCGCTATGGCGAGCTCAATCAGCGGGCCAATCGCCTGGCGCATCACCTGATCGGACTGGGCGTGCAGCCCGATGACCGGGTCGCCCTGTGCGCCCGGCGCAGCCCGGACATGCTGGTCGCGCTGCTGGCGATCCTCAAGGCCGGCGCCGGTTATGTGCCGGTCGATCCGGCGTATCCACCGGAACGCATCGCCTATCTGTTGCAGGACTGCGCCCCGGTGGCCGTCGTGGCGCAGGCAGCGACCCGCGATCTGCTCGGTGGCGTGCCGGTCATCGATCTGGACCGCGACCTCTGGCAGCACCTGTCGGATGCCAATCCGCAGGTGCCGGCATTAACCCCGAACCATCTGGCTTACGTGATCTACACCTCCGGCTCCACTGGCCAACCGAAAGGGGTGATGGTCGAGCATGCGACCCTGGAAAACCTCGTGCACTGGCACGCGGAAGCCTTCGACTTGCAGGCCGGCAGCCAGACCGCGAGCGTCGCCGGCTTCGGTTTCGATGCCATGGCCTGGGAAGTCTGGCCGGCACTGTGTGTCGGCGCGACCTTGCACCTGCCGCCGCAGTCGATCCGCAACGAGCACCTCGACGAGCTGCTCGACTGGTGGTGCGCGCAGCCGTTGCAGGTCAGCTTCTTGCCGACGCCGGTGGCCGAATACGCGTTCAGCCGGCAATTGCAGCACCCGACCTTGCGTACGCTGCTGATTGGCGGCGACCGACTGCGTCAGTTCAGTCGCGCGCAAACCTTCGAGGTGATCAACAACTATGGCCCGACCGAAGCCACGGTGGTCGCCACCTCGGGACCGGTCTCGCTGGATCAGCCGCTGCATATCGGCCGCCCGATCGCCAACGCCAAAATCTATGTACTGGACGCCGAGCAGCGCCCGGTGCCGGTGGGTGTGGCGGGCGAGTTGTATGTCGGCGGGGCGGGTGTGGCGCGCGGTTATCTGAATCGCCCCGAGCTGAGCTCTGCGCAGTTCCTCTTCGATCCGTTCAGCGACGAGCCGCAGGCGCGCATGTACCGCACCGGCGATCAGGCGCGTTGGCTGGCCGACGGTAACATCGAGTACCTGGGGCGCAACGACGATCAGGTCAAACTGCGTGGTGTGCGTATCGAGCTCGGTGAAATCGAAGCTGCGCTCGGCAGCCACGCGGCGCTGCGGGAGGCGGTGGTTCTGGTTCGCGACGAGCGGCTGATTGCGTGGTTCACCGAGCGTACGGCGGTCGATATTCAACTGTTGCACACGCATTTACAGGCTCGCTTGCCGGATGCGCTGCTACCGGCGGCTTACGTGCGTCTGGACGCATTGCCGTTGACCGCCAACGGCAAGATCGACCGCAAGGCCTTGCCGGAGCCGGAGCAGGGCGCGTGGCCCAGCCGCGAATATGAAGCGCCACAGGGTGCGGTGGAAACCGCGCTGGCGCAGATCTGGATCGACGTGCTGAAAGTCGAGCGGGTCGGGCGTCACGACAACTTCTTCGAATTGGGCGGGCATTCGCTGTTGGCAGTGAGCCTGATCGAACGCATGCGCCAGATTGACCTCGCGGCCGACGTGCGCGTGCTGTTCAATCAGCCGACTCTGGCCGCACTGGCCGCCGCTGTGGGCAGCGGTCGCGAAATCGAGGTGCCGGCCAACCGCATTCCGCCGGGCTGCACGCACATCACCCCGGACATGCTCAGCCTGACTGAACTCGATCAAGCGAGCATCGAGCGCATCGTCGCCACGGTGCCGGGTGGTGCCGCCAACGTACAGGACATCTACCCGCTGGCACCCTTGCAGGAAGGCATTCTTTACCACCACTTGAGCGCCGAACAGGGCGATCCGTACCTGCTGCAATCGCGGCTGATCTTCGACAGCGTCGAGCGCCTGCGCACCTTCAGCCAAGCCTTGCAGCAGGTCATCGCGCGTCACGACATTCTGCGCACCAGTGTGGTCTGGGAAGGGCTGGCGAGTCCGCAGCAAGTGGTCTGGCGTCAGGCGCCGCTGGTGGTGCAAGCGGTGCCGCTGGATCCGGCGCAGGGCGACGTTCTCGAACAGTTGCACGCGCGCTTCGACGCCCGGCACAACCGCCTCGACCTGAGCCAGGCACCCCTGATGCGCATCGTCTACGCCGAGGACCCGGCGCAGCAACGGGTGGTGGCGATCATCCTGTTCCAGCACTTGATTCTCGACCACACCGCCATGGAGGTGGTGGGCCAGGAAATGCGCGCGTTCATGTTCAATCAGGCCGACAGCCTCGGCACGCCGATGCCGTATCGCAACTACGTGGCGCAGGCGCGTCTGGGGGCCAGCGAACGGGAGCACGAAACGTTCTTCCGCGACATGCTCGGCGATATCGACGAACCGACTCTGCCGTTCGGTCTGCACGACGTGCAAGGCGATGGCGGCGCCATCGAGGAGGCGCAGCAAGCCGTCGATGCCGGGTTGACCCTGCGTATACGCGAGCAGGCCCGGCAACTCGGCGTCAGCCCGGCGAGCCTGATGCACCTGGCCTGGGCGCAAGTGCTGGGCGTGCTTGCCAACCGCCGTGACGTGGTCTTCGGCACGGTGCTGTTGGGGCGGATGCAGGGCGGTGAGGGCGCGGATCGCACCCTCGGCGTGTTCATCAACACCTTGCCGCTGCGGGTGGATGTCAGCGAAGGCGTGCGCTCTGCAGTCAAAACCACCCACGCACGGCTGACCGCGCTGCTGGCCCATGAACACGCGCCACTGGCGCTGGCCCAGCGTTGCAGCGCGGTGTCCGGCGCGCCGCTGTTCAGCGCCTTGCTCAACTACCGGCATACCGCTGCCGAAGCGCAGCCGCGTGACGGTCAGGGCATCTGGGAAGGCGTGCAATTGCTCGGCGGCGAAGAGCGCAGCAACTATCCGCTGACCCTCAGCGTCGACGATCTCGGCGAAGACTTTTCCCTGTCCGTGCTGGCGTTGGCGCAGATCGGCGCGCAACGGATCTGCGGCTACATGCACACCGCGCTGGAGCATCTGGTGCACGCACTGGAACAGGCGCCGCAACGTCCGCTCAACCGCTTGCCGATTCTTTCGGTCGAGGAATACGAACGCTTGCTGATCGGTTTCAACCCGACGGCGGCGGCATACCCGCGCGGCGCAACGATTCAGGCGCTGGTGCAAGCGCAGGCCGAGCAGCAGCCACAGGCACTGGCGGTGGTCCAGGGCACGCAGCAACTGACTTATGCGCAACTCAATCAGCAGGCCAATCGCCTGGCGCATCACTTGCTCGGCCTCGGCGTGCAGCCGGACGACCGGATTGCCGTGTGCCTGCAACGCAGCCCGCAGATGCTGGTGGCGCTGCTGGCGATTCTCAAGGCCGGCGCCGGTTACGTGCCAATCGACCCGGCGTACCCGGCGGAGCGCATCGCCTACCTGTTGCAGGACAGCGATCCGGTGGCGGTGCTGGCGCAGGGCGCGACCCGCGAGCTGCTGGGTCGAGTGCCGGTGATCGATCTGGACAACGCCCTCTGGCAGCACCTGCCGGCTACCAATCCGCAACTGCCGACGCTGACCCCGGCGCATCTGGCCTACGTGATCTACACCTCGGGTTCGACCGGTCAGCCGAAAGGCGTGATGGTCGAACACGCAACCCTGGAAAACCTTGTGCACTGGCACTGCGAGGCGTTCGACCTGCGCGCCGGCAGCCACACCGCCAGCGTCGCCGGTTGCGGTTTCGACGCGATGGCCTGGGAGGTCTGGCCGGCGCTGTGTGTCGGCGCGACCCTGCGCCTGCCGCCGCCGTCGATCAGCAACGAACACCTCGATGAACTGCTCGACTGGTGGCGCGCGCAGCCGTTGCAAGTGAGCTTCCTGCCGACGCCGATTGCCGAATACGCTTTCAGTCGTGAGCTGGGTCACCCGACCTTGCGCACGCTGTTGATCGGTGGCGACAAGTTGCGCCAGTTCTCGCGTGGGCAGACCTTTGACGTCATCAACAACTACGGCCCGACCGAGGCCACGGTGGTTGCGACTTCAGGGCAAATCCATGCCGGGCAATTGCTGCACATCGGCCGACCGATGAGCAACGCCAGAATCTACCTGCTCGACGAACAACAACGTCCGGTGCCGGTTGGCGTGGCGGGCGAGCTGTACGTCGGTGGCGCGGGTGTGGCCCGTGGTTATCTGAACCGTCCCGAGCTGACCGCCGAACGCTTCCTCGAAGACCCGTTCAGTGACGAACCGCAGGCGCGCATGTACCGCACCGGTGACCTCGCGCGCTGGCTGGCCGACGGCAATATCGAGTATCTGGGGCGTAACGACGATCAGGTCAAACTGCGCGGCGTGCGGGTGGAACTGGGTGAAATCGAAGCCGCGCTGTCCAGCCATCCGGCGGTGCAGGACGCGGTGGTGCAGGTGCGCGAGGCGCTCTTGATCGCCTGGTTCACCGCGCGCACTGCGGTAGAAATCGAAGAGCTGCGCCAGCATCTGCAAGCACGTTTGCCGCAGGCACTGGTGCCCGCCGCCTACGTGCGCCTGCCGGCGCTGCCGCTGACCGCCAACGGCAAACTCGACCGCAAGGCCTTGCCCGAACCGGATCAGGACGCCTGGCTCAGCCGCGAATACGCAGCGCCGCAAGGGCCGGTGGAAACCGCGCTGGCGCAGGTCTGGGCCGAGGTGCTGCAAGTTGAACAGGTCGGGCGGCACGACAACTTCTTTGAACTGGGCGGACATTCGCTGCTGGCGGTGACCCTGGTCGAGCGCATGCGTCAGCTCGGCCTGAGTACCGACGTGCGCGTGCTGTTCAGCCAGCCAACCCTCGCCGCGCTGGCGGCCGCCGTCGGCAGCGGTCGCGAAGTCGCGGTGCCGGCCAACCTGATTCCACTCGGTTGCACGCATATCACTCCAGACATGCTGACCCTGTTGCAACTGGATCAGCAGAGCATCGAGCGTATCGTGGCCACGGTGCCGGGCGGTGCCGCCAACGTGCAGGACATTTATCCGCTGGCGCCCTTGCAGGAAGGCATTCTTTATCACCACTTGAGCGCCGGGCAGGGCGATCCATATCTGCTGCAATCGCGCCTGGCATTCGACAGCCTTGAACGCTTGCAGGCCTTTGCCGCCGCGCTGCGTCAGGTCATGACCCGGCACGACATCCTGCGCACCGGCGTGGTCTGGGAAGGGTTGGCGATGCCGGTGCAAGTGGTCTGGCGTGAAGCCGAGCTGCCGGTGCAGGAAGTAGCCCTCGACCCGGCGGCCGGTGATGTTCTGGCGCAGTTGTATGAGCGTTTCGACGCGCGGCATTACCGCATCGACCTCAGTCAGGCGCCGTTGATTCGCCTGGTGTATACACAAGACCCGGCCAATGATCGAGTGGTCGCCATGCTGCTGTTCCATCACATCGCCATGGATCACACGGCGCTGGAAGTGGTGCAGCAGGAACTGCAGGCGCTGCTCTTCGGTCACGGCGAAGCGCTGATACCCGCCGTGCCGTATCGCAATTACGTGGCGCAGACCCGGCTGGGCGTCAGCGAGCAGGAGCATGAAGCGTTCTTCCGCGCGATGCTTGGCGAGATTGACGAGCCAACGCTGCCGTTCGGTCTGCTGGACGTGCACGGTGACGGCCATGACATCGAAGAAGTCCGTCAGCGCCTGCCCGACGCCGTGGCGCGGCGCCTGCGCAGCCAGGCGCGGCAGATGGGCGTGAGTGTCGCGAGCCTGTTCCATCTGGCATTTGCCCAGGTATTGGCGGCGACTTCCGGACATGAGCGCGTGGTGTTCGGCACCGTGCTGCTGGGGCGGATGCAGGGCGGTACCGGCGCTGATCGTGGTCTGGGAATGTTCATCAACACGCTGCCGCTGCGGGTGGATTTAGGCGATGTTTCGGTGCGTGCCGGGGTGCGCGCCACCCATGCGCAACTGACCGCATTGCTCGGCCATGAACATGCGTCACTGGCATTGGCCCAGCGTTGCAGCGGGGTGGCCGCGCCGTCGCCGCTGTTCAGCGCCATGCTCAACTACCGGCACAGCGTCAGCGCGGAACAGTTGCAAGCCAATCGCTTGGCCTGGCAAGGCATCGAAAACCTCTCCAGCGAGGAGCGCACCAACTATCCGCTGAGTTTCAACGTCGATGACCTCGGTCAGGGCTTTGATCTCACGGCCATGACCCCTTCGCCGATTGGCGCGGCGCGGCTGTGTGGCTACATGCAGCAGGCGTTGGCGGGGCTGGTCGAAGCGCTGGAGCAGACTCCGCAGCAGGCGTTAAATCGTCTGTCGGTGCTGGCGGATGCCGAGCGTCAGCATCTGCTGTTCGGCCTGAACGCCACGGAGGTCGATTACAACCTTGAGCAAACCATTCACGGCTTGTTCGAGACGCAAGTGGCGCGCACGCCTTGGGCACCAGCGGTGGCCGCTGATGAACAGCCACTGACTTATGCCGAACTCAACGCCCGGGCCAATCAACTGGCGCGGCACCTGCGCGAATTGGGCGTAGGGCCGGACTCACGGGTGGCGATCTGCGTCGAGCGCGGTCTGGACATGGTGGTCGGGCTGCTGGCGATCCTGAAGGCCGGTGGCGGTTATCTGCCGCTGGATCCGGCGTATCCGCTGGAACGACTGGCCTACATGCTGGAGGACGGCGCGCCGCTGGCGGTGCTGGTGCAGGGAACGACGCGCTCGTTGCTCGGTGACGTTGGCGTGCCGGTGATCGACCTGGATCAGCCGCATTGGCAAGCGCTGCCGATAGACAATCTTGCGATAACCGAACTGGCCCCGCAGCACACCGCTTACGTGATCTACACCTCCGGTTCCACTGGCCAACCGAAAGGCGTGATCAATGAGCACAGCGGGGTAGTCAACCGCCTGCTGTGGATGCAGGACGCCTATCAACTCACCGCCAGCGACACGGTGTTGCAGAAAACCCCGTTCAGCTTCGACGTCTCGGTCTGGGAGTTCTTCTGGCCGTTGATGACTGGCGCCCGATTGGTCATGGCCCGGCCCGAGGGACACAAGGATCCGCTGTATCTCAGCGAAATCATCGAACGCGAACACATCACCACACTGCACTTTGTTCCGTCGATGCTCGACGTCTTTCTCGCCCACGCCGACACCGCACGCTGCAGCAGTCTGCGGCAAGTCATGTGCAGCGGCGAAGCGTTACCGGGCAGCGTGGTGCGGCGTTTCAAACAGCAACTGCCGGCCAGCCAATTGCACAACCTCTATGGCCCGACCGAAGCCGCGGTGGACGTGACCGCGTGGAACTGCGCCGGGCCGTTGGAATACACCCCGGACAACACGCCGATCGGCAAACCGATCGCCAACACCCGCATGTACATCCTCGATGCCCAGCAACAACCGGTGCCGCACGGCGTGGTCGGCGAGCTGTACATCGGTGGCGTGCAGGTGGCGCGCGGTTATCTGAATCGCCCGGAACTGAACGCCGAGCGCTTCCTCACCGATCCGTTCCAGTCCAATGGACGCATGTACCGCACCGGCGACATCGCCCGCTATCTGCCGGACGGCAATATCGAATACCTGGGCCGCAACGACGATCAGGTGAAGATCCGTGGCTTGCGCATCGAACTCGGCGAGATTCAGGCGCGTTTGACCCAGATCGACGGCATTCAGGAAGCCGCCGTGCTCGCCCGCGAAGATGCATCCGGCGACAAGCGTCTGGTGGCGTACTACACCGGGGCACGCCTGGAAATCGACGTGCTGCGCAGCCACTTGCTGGAGCATCTGCCGGACTACATGGTGCCTGCGCTGTTCGTGCATCTCGATGCATTGCCACTGAGCCCCAACGGCAAACTCGACCGCAAGGCGCTGCCGGCCCCGGATCAGGCCGCATTGCCTGTGCGCGAATATGAAGCCCCGGTGGGCGAGGTGGAAATCACCCTCGCACGGCTCTGGGCCGAGTTGCTCAACGTCGAGCGGGTGGGGCGCAACGATCATTTCTTTGAACTGGGTGGTCACTCGCTGCTGGCGGTCAGTCTGATCGGCCGCTTGCGTCAGGAAGGCATGGAAGCCGATGTCAGGTCGCTGTTCGAACATCCGACCCTGGCCGGCTACGCCGCAATTACCGAACGAATGGAGATCGTCCTGTGAACGTGATCGAACTGTTGGCCACATTGAAGGCTAAAGATATCCAGCTGGCGGTCGCGGACGACCAATTGCGGGTCAATGGCAACAAGCAGGCGTTGAACGACCCGGCGTTGCTGGCGCTGTTGCGCGAGCACAAACCGGCGCTGATCGAACTGATCAAGGCCGGGCAGTACTCGGCCAGCAAGCACGGCCAGGTCGAGGTGCCGGCCAATGGCATCGTCTCGGGCACCACGCACATCACCCCGGCGATGCTGACGCTGGTCGAACTCGACCAGGCGACCATCGACCACCTCGTCGCACAAGTCCCCGGCGGCGCAGCCAATGTGCAGGACATCTACCCGCTGGCGCCGCTGCAGGAAGGCATCCTGTATCACCACGTGAGTGGCGGTGACGGTGATCCGTATGTCATGCAATCGCATTTCGCCTTCGCCAGCCGCGAGCGTTTTCAAGCGTTCGCTCAAGCGCTGCAAGCGGTGATCGATCGCCATGACATTCTGCGCACCGCTGTGCATTGGGCAGGGCTGGACGCGCCGGTGCAGGTGGTCTGGCGCCGGGCCGAACTGCCAGTGGAAGAGGTGACGTTGCCTGATGCAAATGGCGACGTGCTGGCGTATCTGCATGAGCGCTTCGACGCCCGGCACTTCCGCCTCGACGTCACCCAGGCACCGCTGATGTGTCTGGCCTACGCCTGGGATGAAGCGGGGCAACGGGTGATCGCCACACTGTTGTTCCATCACATGGCGCTCGACCACTCGGCCCTCGACGTGGTGCGCCACGAAATGCGCGCCTGCCTCACCGGGCAGCGCGAGCTGCTCGGGCGCCCGGTGCCGTTTCGCAACTACGTGGCGCAGGCACGTCTGGGCGTCAGCGAGGCCGAGCACGAGGCGTTTTTCCGCGAGATGCTCAGCGACATCGACGAACCGACGCTGCCCTACGGCTTGCAGGATGTGCAAGGTGACGGCAGCGAAATCGTCGAACTCAGCGTGCCGGTTGCGGCGCTATTGGGCCAGCGTTTGCGGGCGCAGGCACGGACGCTCGGCGTCAGTGTCGCCAGCCTGTTCCACCTCGGCTGGGCGCAGGTGCTGGCCGCGCTGACCGGCAAGCAGCAAGTGGTGTTCGGCACCGTGCTGATGGGCCGCATGCAGGGCGCCGAAGCGATTGACCGGGCGCTGGGGATTTTCATCAACACCTTGCCGTTGCGGGTGAACATCGACAGGCAGGACGTGCGCGCGGCGGTCAACGCCACCCACGCCCGGTTGACCACGCTGATGCGGCACGAACACGCACCGCTGGCCCTGGCTCAGCGCTGCAGTCACGTGGTGGCGCCGACGCCGCTGTTCAGCACACTGCTCAATTATCGCCACAGCCACAACGTCGCCACCGCCAGTGCCGAAACCCTCGCGGCGTGGGACGGTATCTCCACGTTGCACTCCGAAGAGCGCAGCAACTATCCGTTGACGATGAGTGTCGATGACCTCGGTGATGCATTCAGCCTGACCCTGCTGGCCAGCACCCAGACCGATCCGCAGCGCATCTGCGACTACCTGCACTGCGCGCTGGAAAACCTCGTGCTCGCGCTGGAGCAGGCGCCGCAGACACCGGTCAATCAACTGCCGATCCTGCCGGCGGCGGAGCTTGCGCAGGTACTGCTCGAGTTCAATGCCACTCAAGTGGATTTCCCGGCTGCACAGACCATCCAGCAACGTTTCGAGGCACAGGTAGCCGAACGGCCGGACGCGCTGGCGGCAGTGTTTGCCGACGCGCAACTGACCTACGCCGAACTCAATCGTCAGGCCAACGCCTTGGCACAGCATCTGATCGGTTTGGGCGTGAAACCCGACGACCGTGTCGCCATCGTCGCCCGTCGCGGGCTGGACACCCTGGTCGGACTGGTGGCGATCCTCAAGGCTGGTGCCGGTTACGTGCCGATTGACCCGGCGCACCCGGCCGAGCGTTTGAACTACCTGCTCGACGACAGCGCCCCAGTCGCCGTACTGACCCAAAGTCATTTGCGCGAGCGACTGCCGGCGCTAAACGTGCCGGTGCTCGACCTCGATCACTGCAACTGGCCGCTGACGGTTACGCAAAACCCGCAGGTACCGGGCCTGAGCACCGCGAACCTGGCCTACGTGATCTACACCTCCGGCTCCACTGGTTTGCCCAAAGGCGTGATGGTCGAGCATCACACCTTGAGCAATCTGGTCGACTGGCACTGCACGGCGTTCGACCTCTGCGCCGGGCGCCACACCTCAAGCCTCGCCGGCTTTGGTTTCGATGCGATGGCCTGGGAAGTCTGGCCGGCGCTGTGCGTGGGCGCGACCCTGCATCTGGCGCCGACTCACGAGGGCGGCGAAGACATCGATGCCTTGCTCGCGTGGTGGTGCGCGCAGCCGCTGGACGTGAGTTTCCTGCCGACCCCGGTGGCCGAATACGCCTTCAGCCAGAACCTCGAACACCCGACCCTGCGCACGCTGCTGATCGGCGGCGACCGCTTGCGGCAGTTCAATCGCAACCAGCATTTCGACGTGATCAACAACTACGGCCCGACCGAGGCCACAGTGGTCGCCACTTCAGGGCGGGTAGCAAGCGGCGATGCGCTGCACATCGGCAAACCGCTGAGCAACGCCACGGTGTACCTGCTCGACGAACAACAACGCCCGGTGCCGCTTGGCGTGGCGGGCGAGTTGTACGTTGGCGGTGCCGGGGTCGCCCGTGGCTACCTGAATCGCCCGGACATGACCGCCGAGCGTTTTCTGCGTGACCCGTTCAGCCGCGCGCCGAACGCACGGATGTACCGCACTGGCGACCTTGCACGCTGGCGCGAGGACGGCAACATCGAGTACCTGGGGCGCAACGACGATCAGGTGAAGATCCGTGGCGTGCGCATCGAGCTGGGCGAGATCGAAACCTGCCTCAACCAGTTGCCGGGCATTCAGGAGGCGGTGTTGCTGGCCCGCGAAGACCAGCCCGGCCAGCCGCGAGTGGTGGCCTACTTCACCGAACAGCCGCAGGTCGAAGCGTTGCCGGTGGGCGAGTTGCGCGCGCAATTGCTCAGCCGTTTGCCGGAGTACATGGTGCCGACGGCGTTCGTCAAACTCGCCGCGCTGCCGCTGACCGCCAATGGCAAGGTCGACCGCAAGGCCTTGCCAGCGCCGGATCTCGCGGCGCTGTTCACTCGCGAGTACGCAGCGCCCGAAGGCGAGGTGGAAACCGCGCTGGCGCAGATCTGGGCCGACGTGCTGCAGGTCGAGCGGGTTGGGCGCCAGGATCACTTTTTCGAACTTGGCGGGCATTCGTTGCTGGCGATGCGCATGGTCTCGCAAGTGCGCCAGCGCCTGGGTGTCGAGCTGGCGCTGAGCGATTTGTTCGCCAACGCTGAACTGGCGGCGGTCGCGTCAGTACTCAACGAGGCCGGGCGCTGTGCGCAACCGCAGATCGTGCCGGTCCCGCGTGACGGCGCGTTGCCGCTGTCGTTCGCCCAGCAACGCCTGTGGTTCCTCGCGCAAATGGAAGGCGCCAACACCGCCTACAACATTCCCGTGGCCCTGCGGCTGCGTGGCCGTCTCGACGACGCAGCGCTGCAACGCGCGCTGGCGCGGATCGTCGCCCGCCACGAAACCCTGCGCAGCCGCTTCGCCCAATTCAACGACGAAGCGCAGGTGCTGATTGCCCCGGTGGATACCGGTCTGCTGCTGCGGGTCGAGGACCTGCGCCAGCACCCGCAACCCGAGGAAACCCTGCAAGCGCTGATTCAGGGCGAAGCCTCCGGACCGTTCGACTTGCAGGACGATCCGTTGATTCGCGGGCGACTGGTACGCCTGGCCGACGATCACCATGTGCTGTTGCTGACCCTGCACCACATCATCTCTGACGGTTGGTCGATGGGCGTTTTGACCCGTGAACTGATGGCGCTGTATCAGGCGTTCAGTCACGGCCAGCCGGATCCATTGCCGCCACTGGCGCTGCAATACACCGACTACGCGGTATGGCAACGACGCTGGCTCAGCGGCGAAGTGCTGCAGCGCCAGAGCGAATATTGGCAACAGACCCTCGCCGGTGCTCCGGCGCTGCTGATGCTGCCGACCGATCGCCCCCGCCCGGCGCAGCAGGACTATGCCGGCAGCAGCGTTGCCGTAGTGCTCGACGAACGCTTGAGCGCCGGGCTCAAAGCCTTGGGCCAACGCCACGGCGTGACCCTGTACATGACGCTGATGAGTGCCTGGGCGATGCTGCTCAGCCGCTTGTCCGGGCAGGCTGAAGTGGTGATCGGTTCGCCGGTGGCCAACCGCACCCGCGCCGAAATCGAAGGCCTGATCGGCATGTTCGTCAACACCCTGGCGCTGCGCATCGACACCTCGGGCGAGCTGAGCGTCGAAGCGCTGCTGGCGCGGGTCAAGGCGCAAACCCTGCAAGCGCAGGCGCATCAGGATCTGCCGTTCGAGCAAGTGGTGGAAATCACCCGGCCCGTGCGCAGCCTGGCCCACAGCCCGTTGTTCCAGACCTTGCTCAGTTGGGATGGCCTCGAAAGCCCGGCGCTGGCCCTCGGCGAACTGACGCTGGAGGGCGTGGCCGAGCCGAGCCACTTCGCCAAGTTCGACCTGTCGCTGAGCCTCAGTGAGTCCAACGGCATCATTCGCGGATCGCTGGAATACGCCACAGCATTGTTCGACCAGAGCACGGTCGAGCGCTTCACCGGTTACTTCCAGCGTCTGTTGCAGTCGATGGTCGCCAACGATCAGGCGCTGCTGGAACAGGCGCCGCTGCTGGCGCCGGAAGAACAGCAGCGCTTGCTGGTCGAGTTCAATGCCACGGATGTCGATTACAACCTTGAGCAGACCATTCATGGTCTGTTCGAAGCGCAAGTGGTGCGCTCGCCTCTGGCGCCCGCCGTGATCGCGGGTGAGCAGCAACTCAGCTACGCCGAACTCAACGCCCGGGCCAATCAACTGGCACGGCGCCTGCGCGAATTGGGCGTAGGGCCGGACTCACGGGTGGCGATCTGCGTCGAGCGCGATCTGGACATGGTGGTCGGGCTGCTGGCGATCCTCAAGGCCGGCGGCGGTTATGTGCCGCTCGACCCGGCGTATCCGCTGGAGCGTCTGGCTTACATGCTGGAGGACAGCGCGCCGCTGGCGGTGCTGGTGCAGGGAACCACGCGTTCGTTGCTCAGTGACGTTGGCGTGCCGGTGATCGATCTGGATCTGCCGCATTGGCAATCGCTGTCGACGGAAAACCTTCCGCTCGCTGAATTGACCCCGCAGCACACCGCCTACGTGATCTACACCTCCGGTTCCACTGGCCAGCCGAAAGGCGTGATCAACGAACATGCCGGGGTGGTCAACCGCTTGCTGTGGATGCAGGACGCTTACCAACTGAGTTCCACTGACACGGTGCTGCAAAAGACCCCGTTCAGCTTCGACGTGTCGGTCTGGGAGTTTTTCTGGCCGTTGATGACTGGCGCCCGATTGGTCATGGCCCGACCTGAAGGGCACAAGGATCCGCAATACCTCAGCGAAATCATCGAACGCGAACACATCACCACGCTGCACTTTGTTCCGTCGATGCTCGACGTCTTTCTCGCCCACGCCGACACCGCACGTTGCAGCAGCCTGCGGCAAGTCATGTGCAGCGGCGAAGCGTTGCCGGGCAGCGTGGTGCGGCGTTTCAAACAGCAACTGCCGGGCAGCGAACTGCACAACCTCTACGGCCCGACCGAAGCGGCAGTGGACGTGACCGCGTGGAACTGCGCCGGGCCGCTGGAAAGCACTCCGGACAACACACCGATCGGCAAACCGATCGCCAACACCCGCATGTACATCCTCGATGCCCAGCAACAACCAGTGCCGCACGGCGTGGTCGGCGAGCTGTACATCGGCGGCGTGCAGGTGGCGCGCGGTTATCTGAATCGCCCGGAACTGAACGCCGAACGCTTCCTTGACGATCCGTTCCAGAGCAACGGGCGGATGTACCGCACCGGCGACGTCGCCCGCTATCTGCCGGACGGCAATATCGAATACCTGGGCCGCAACGACGATCAGGTGAAGATCCGTGGCCTGCGCATTGAACTCGGCGAGATCCAGGCGCGCCTGACCCAGATCGACGGCATTCAGGAGGCCGCCGTACTGGCCCGCGAAGACGTGCCGGGCGACAAGCGTCTGGTCGCGTACTACACCGGCGCACCGCTGGAAATTGAAAAACTGCGCGGCCACTTGCTGGAAAACCTGCCGGACTACATGGTGCCCGCCGTGTTCGTGCATCTCGAAGCATTGCCGCTGAGCCCCAACGGCAAACTTGACCGCAAGGCGCTGCCGGCCCCCGATCTGGCGGCGCAGACCGCCCGTGAATACGAAGCCCCGGTCGGCGAAGTGGAAACCGCGCTCGCGCAGCTCTGGGCTGAATTGCTCAAGGTTGAGCGGGTAGGGCGCCACGACCATTTCTTCGAACTCGGTGGTCACTCGCTGCTGGCGGTGAATCTGGTGGCGCGGATGCGCCGTGCCGGCCTGAGCGCCGACATTCGCGTGCTGTTCAACCAGCCGACCCTCGCCGCGCTGGCCGCTGCCGTGGGCGGTGAGCCCGAGGCCGAAGTCGCGGCCAACCTGATCACTGCGGACTGCACGCGCATCACCCCCGAGCTGTTGCCACTGGTGGCGCTCGACCAGCCGAGCATCGACCGCATCGTCGCGAGCATCCCCGGCGGTGCGGCCAACGTGCAGGATATTTATCCGCTGGCGCCGTTGCAGACCGGCATCCTGTTCCACCATTTGTCCGCCGCACAGGGCGATCCGTATGTGTTGCAGGCGCAGTTCGCGTTTGCCGATGAGCAACGCCTGAACAGCTTCACCCAAGCCTTGCAGAACGTAATCCAGCGCCACGACATCCTGCGCACTTCGCTGTTCTGGGACGGACTGCAAGACCCGGTGCAAGTGGTCTGGCGTGAGGCGCCGCTGGCGTGCGAAGCGCTGCAACTGAATGGCGCGGACGGCGATGTGCTGGAGCAATTGCGCCGGCGCTTCGACGCCGCGCAGTACCGCATGGCCGTCAATCAGGCGCCGCTGATGCGCGTGGTGCACGCGTGGGACGCCGCCAATCAGCGTGTGGTGGCGTTGTTGCTGTTTCATCACCTGGTGATGGACCACGTGGCGCTGGAGGTGCTGCAACACGAAATGCAGGCGTTCCTCAGCGGCCAGCCGCAGCGTCTGGCCGAGCCGGTGTCGTATCGCAATTATGTGGCGCATACCCTGTCGGGGATGAGCGACCAGCAGCACGAAGAGTTCTTCCGCGAGATGCTCGGTGACGTCGACGAACCAACCTTGCCTTACGGGCAGAACCCGGCGCCGGAAGGGCTGGCCACGCAGGCACAGTTGAGCCTCGACACCGCGCTGAGCCGCAACCTGCGCAGTCAGGCGCGGCGTCTGGGTGTCAGCGCGGCGAGCCTGATGCACCTGGCGTGGGCGCAGGTGCTGGGGCAGTTGTCCGGTCGCGATGACGTGGTTTTCGGTACGGTATTGCTCGGTCGCTTGCAGGGCGGCGAGGGCGCCGAACGCGCGCTCGGGGTGTTCATCAACACCTTGCCGCTGCGCGTCGATCTGCGTGCGCACAGCGTCAAGGGCGCGGCACTGGCGACGCATCAACGGCTCAGTCAGTTACTGCAGCACGAACACGCGCAACTGGCGCGCATCCAGCATTGCAGCGCCATGGCGCCAAGCACGCCGCTGTTCAGTTCGTTGTTCAATTATCGTCATGGTGCCTCGGCGCAGGGCGGTTCTGCCGAGGCCCAAACGGCCTGGCAAGGCATGCAATTGCTTGAGGCCGAAGAACACAGCAACTATCGCCTGACCCTCAGTGTCGACGATCTCGGTGAAGGCTTCAGCCTGACGGCGCTGGCCGGTGCCGGCATCGATGCGCGGCGTACCTGCGACTATCTGCAATGCGCCTTGCACAGGCTGGTGGATGCGCTGGAACGCGCGCCGCACCAAGGTTTCGAGCACCTGTCGATCCTGCCGGATGGGGAGCGCGAGCAGTTGTTGCACAGCTTCAACGCGACCCGCGCCAATTACCCACAGAGACTGACGATTGCCCAGCGTTTCGAGCAACAAACGCTTGAACGACCGCAGGCGCTGGCGGCGGTGTTTGCCGGTGCTTCGCTGAGCTATGCCGAGTTGAACCGCCAGGCCAACAGTCTGGCGCATCATCTGATTGCATCGGGTGTACAGCCTGACGACCGCGTGGCCATCGTCGCCCGGCGCGGTCTCGATACGCTGGTCGGGCTGGTGGCGATTCTCAAGGCCGGCGCCGGTTATGTGCCGGTGGATCCGGCGCACCCGGCGGAGCGCCTGAGCTATCTGCTGCAAGACAGTGCGCCCGTCGTGGTGCTGAGCCAAAGCGATCTGCGTGAACGCCTGCCGGCATTGACGGTGCCGCTGATCGACCTTGATCTGCGCCAATGGTCAAACGAGCGCATCGACAACCCATCGCTGCCGGCCCTGAGCCCGCAGCATCTGGCTTACGTGATCTACACCTCCGGCTCCACCGGTTTGCCGAAAGGCGTGATGGTCGAGCACCAGACGCTGAGCAACCTCGTGGACTGGCACTGCGCGGCCTTCGATCTGCACGCCGGCAGCCATACCTCAAGCCTGGCCGGGTTCGGTTTCGACGCCATGGCCTGGGAGGTCTGGCCGGCGCTGTGCGTGGGTGCGACCGTGCATCTGGCGCCAACCCATGACGGCAACGAAGACATCGACGCACTGCTTGCCTGGTGGCGTGCGCAGCCGCTGGACGTGAGCTTCCTGCCGACCCCGGTGGCCGAATACGCCTTCAGTCAGGAGCCGGCGCATCCAACCCTGAAAACCCTGTTGATCGGCGGCGATCGACTGCGTCAGTTCAACCGTAACCAGCCGTTCCGGGTGATCAACAACTATGGCCCGACCGAGGCTACGGTGGTTGCTACCTCCGGCCTGATTGCGGCGGGCGAGGTGCTGCATATCGGTAAACCGGTGAGCAATGCCATGGTGTATCTGCTCGACGCACGGCAACGCCCGGTACCGCTAGGGGTGATCGGCGAGTTGTATGTCGGAGGTGCCGGCGTGGCCCGTGGTTACCTGAACCGTCCGCAGATGACCACCGAACGCTTTCTGCGCGATCCGTTCAGCAGCCTGCCAAATGCACGTATGTACCGCACCGGCGACCTTGCGCGCTGGCGTGAGGACGGCACGCTCGAGTACCTCGGGCGCAACGACGATCAGGTGAAAATCCGCGGCGTGCGTATCGAGTTGGGCGAGATCGAAACCCGGCTCAATCAGCTCCCCGGTGTTCAGGATGCGGTGTTGCTGGCCCGTGAGGACGAACCCGGTCAGCCACGGTTGGTGGCGTATTACACCGAGCAGGGCGCATCGTTGAGCGTCGCTGATCTGCGCGCGCACCTGCTCACGCAATTGCCTGAGTACATGGTGCCGGCGGCGTTTGTCCGGCTCGACGCGTTACCCCTGACCGCCAATGGCAAGGTTGATCGCAAGGCATTGCCGAAACCTGACCTGACTGCGCTATTCACCCGCGAATACATCGAGCCGCAAGGTGAGCTGGAAACCGCGCTGGCGCAGATCTGGGCCGAGGTGCTGCAGGTCGAGCGGGTTGGCCGCCATGATCACTTCTTCGAACTCGGCGGGCATTCACTGCTGGCTATGCGCATGGTCGCGCAGGTGCGTCAGCAACTGGGGCTGGAGCTGGTGCTGGCTGATCTGTTCGCCAACCCTGAACTGGCGGCGGTCGCCGAATGCCTTTGCGTAGCGCAGGTCAGTAGCCAACCGCAGATCGTAGCGGTGCCGCGTGACGGCACGCTGTCCTTCGCCCAGCAACGCCTGTGGTTCCTCGCGCAAATGGACGGCGGCAATTCGGCGTACAACATTCCGCTTGGCCTGCGCCTGCGCGGGCAACTCGATGTCGAAGCTTTGCAGCGCGCGCTGACGCAGATCGTTGCGCGCCACGAAACCCTGCGCAGCCGCTTCGTCAGCGTCGACGATCAGGCGCAGGTGACGATTGCACCGGTCGATAGCGGTCTGCTGTTGCAAGTGGAAGACCTGCGCCAGGACCCGCAGGCCGAAGCCAGCGTGCAGGCGCTGCTCGCGCAGGAAGCCGCGACAGCCTTCGATCTACAAAGCGATCCACTGATTCGCGGACGCCTGCTGCGTCTGGCCGACGAGCACCATGTGCTGTTGCTGACTGTGCATCACATCGTCGCCGATGGCTGGTCGATGGGCGTGCTGACCCGTGAGCTGATGGCGCTGTACCAAGCCTTCAGTCATGGGCAACCGAATCCGTTACCACCACTGGCGCTGCAATACGGCGACTACGCCGTGTGGCAGCGGCGCTGGCTCAGCGGTGAAGTGCTGCAGCGCCAGAGCGATTACTGGCAGCAGACCCTCGACGGCGCGCCGGCGTTGCTGACCCTGCCCACCGATCGTCCGCGTCCGACACAGCAAGACTTTGCCGGCAGCAGCGTCGAAGTACGGCTGGACGAGCGCCTGAGCGCCGGGCTCAAAGCCCTGAGTCAGCGGCACGGTGTGACCCTGTTCATGACCCTGATGAGTGCCTGGTCGCTGTTGCTGAGTCGTTTGTCCGGGCAGTCCGACGTGGTGATCGGCTCGCCGGTGGCCAACCGCACCCGGGCCGAGATCGAAGGCCTGATCGGCATGTTCGTCAACACCCTGGCCCTGCGCATCGACACCTCGGGCGAACCGAACGTGGCCACGCTGCTGGCACGGGTCAAGGCGCGCACGCTGGAGGCGCAGGCGCATCAGGATCTGCCGTTCGAGCAAGTGGTGGAAATCACCCGGCCGGCGCGCAGTCTGGCGCACAGCCCGTTGTTCCAGAGCACGCTGAGCTGGGACAGCAACGTGGGGCCGAACCTGGCGTTGGGCGATCTGCGCCTCGAAGGTGTGGCCGCGCCGGGCCAGGTGGCCAAGTTCGACCTGACCCTGACCCTGGGTGAGGTCAACGGGGTGATTCGCGGATCGCTGGAGTACGCCACGGCGTTGTTCGATCAAGCGACCGTCGAGCGTTATGTCGGCTACCTGCAGCGCCTGCTGGCGGCGATGGTCAGCGATGAGCAGACGGTGTTGGAGCGGGTGGCGTTACTCACCGAGCCAGAGCGTCAGCGCTTGCTCTACGAGTTCAACGCCACCGCACGCGAATACCCGCAGACGTTGACCGTGCACGGGATTTTCCAGCAGCAGGCAGCGGCGCATCCGAAGGCGGTGGCGGCGGTGCATGGCGAGCATTCGCTGAGCTACTTTGAACTGAACGCCCAGGCCAACCGTCTGGCGCATCACTTGATCAGCCAGGGCGTGCAGCCGGGCGACCACGTGGCGATCCTGTTGCCGCGTTCGCTGGAATTGCTGGTGGCGCAACTGGCGATTGCCAAGTGCGCGGCGGCCTATGTGCCGCTGGATATCAATGCGCCGAGCGAGCGGCAGGCGTTCATGGTCGAAGACTGTCACGCGGCGGCGTTGCTGACCCTCAGCAGTGAAGTCATCGACTACGCTGCGCCACGCATCGACCTCGACCGCTTGACCCTCAGCGGCCAACCGACGCACAACCCGAATCTGGCGCAGTCCTCGGAGTCGCTGGCGTACATCATGTACACCTCCGGCTCCACCGGCACGCCGAAAGGCGTGATGGTGCCGCACCGCGCCATCGGCCGCCTGGTGCTGAACAACGGTTACGCCGATTTCAACCCGCAGGACCGCGTGGTATTCGCCTCCAACCCGGCGTTCGATGCGAGTACCATGGACATCTGGGGGCCGCTGCTCAACGGCGGGCGGGTGCTGGTGCTCGATCATCAGACCCTGCTTGATCCGCACGCGTTCGGCCATGAATTGAGCGCCTCCGGGGCGACTGTGCTGTTCGTCACCACGGCGCTGTTCAACCAGTACGTGCAGCTGATTCCGCAGGCGCTGAAAGGCTTGCGCATTCTGCTGTGTGGCGGTGAGCGCGGTGACCCGGCGGCGTTCCGTCGACTGCTGGCCGAGGCGCCGGCGCTGCGCATCGTGCATTGCTACGGTCCGACCGAAACCACCACTTACGCCACCACCTTCGAAGTGCGTGAAGTGGCGGAAAACGCCGAGAGCGTGCCGATTGGCGCGCCGATCTCCAACACTCAGGTTTATGTGCTCGACGCGCATCAGCAACCGGTGCCGATGGGCGTGACCGGCGAGTTGTACATCGGCGGGCAGGGCGTGGCGCTGGGTTATCTGAATCGCGCCGATCTGACCGCCGAGAAGTTCCTGCGCGATCCGTTCAGCGAGCAGCCGGGTGCGTTGCTTTATCGCACCGGCGACCTCGCACGCTGGCTGGCACCGGGGCAGCTCGATTGCATCGGGCGCAATGACGATCAGGTGAAGATTCGCGGTTTCCGTATCGAACTGGGCGAAATCGAAAACCGCCTGCTCAACTGCCAAGGGATCAAGGAAGCGGTGGTGCTGGCGCGCCGCGATGGTCAGGACATCACGCGTCTGGTGGCGTACTACACCGCGCACGCCGGGCGCCTGGACAGCGCCGATCTGCATGCGCAGTTGCTGGCGCGACTGCCGGAATACATGGTGCCGAGCGCGTGGGTGCAACTGGATGTCCTGCCGTTGAACAACAACGGCAAGGTCGACCGCAAGGCGCTGCCGGCGCCGACCCAGGCAGCGATGCTCAGCCGGGTGTATGTCGCGCCGATCTCGGCGCTGGAGGAACATCTGGCGCGGATCTGGGCCGGTTTGCTGCAGCTCGAACAGGTCGGTCGTCACGACAACTTCTTCGAACTGGGCGGGCACTCTTTGTTGGCGATGCGCATGCTGTCGCAGGTGCGCCAGCAGTTGGGCGTCGAGCTGACACTCGCCGAGCTGTTCGCCAACCCCGAGCTGGCCGCTGTCGCCGAGGTGCTGAGCCGGGCAGGGCGCAGCACCTTGCCGGAGATTTTGCCGGCACCGCGTCATCAGCTATTGCCGCTGTCCTTCGCTCAGCAACGCCTGTGGTTCCTGGCGCAGATGGACGGCGGCAACAGCGCCTACAACATCCCGGTCGGTCTGCGCCTGCGTGGTCGGCTGGATGAGGACGCGCTGCAACGGGCACTGGCACGCATCGTCGCCCGTCACGAAACCCTGCGCAGCCGTTTCAGCCAGATCGACGATCAGCCGCAAGTGCGGATTCTGCCGGCCGAGAGCAGTTTGTTGCTGGCGGTAGAAGACCTGCGTCAGCACCCGCAGGCTGACAATGCCTTGCGTGGCCTGATCGAGGAACAGGCCTGCGCCTCGTTCAATCTGCAGCACGATGCGCTGCTGCGCGGACGTCTTGTGCGTCTGGCCGACGACCATCATGTGCTGTTGCTGACGCTGCACCACATCATCGCCGATGGCTGGTCGATGGGCGTGCTGACCCGCGAGTTGGCCGCGTTGTATCAGGCCTTCAGCCGTGGCGAAGACGATCCGCTGCCGTCGCTGGCGCTGCAATACACCGACTACGCGGTGTGGCAACGGCGCTGGCTCAGCGGCGAGGTGCTGCAGCGTCAAAGCGATTACTGGCAGCAGACGCTGGCCGGCGCGCCAGCCCTGCTGACCCTGCCCACCGACCGTCCGCGTCCGCCACAGCAGGACTATTCCGGCAGCCGCGTCGACATGCTGCTCGATCAACACTTGAGCGCCGGTTTGAAAGCCTTGTGTCAGCGTCGCGCGGTGACGCCGTACATGGTGATCATGAGCGCCTGGGCGATGTTGCTCAGCCGTTTGTCCGGGCAGGACGACGTGGTGATTGGCTCGCCAGTGGCCAACCGTACCCGGGCCGAGATCGAAGGCCTGATCGGCATGTTCGTCAACACCCTGGCGCTGCGCATCGACACCTCGGGCGAACCGAGCGGCGAGGCGCTGCTGGCGCGGGTCAAGGCGCGGACTCTGGACGCTCAGGCGCATCAGGATCTGCCGTTCGAGCAAGTGGTGGACATCAGCAAACCGGTCCGCAGCCTGTCGCACAGCGCGTTGTTCCAGACCATGCTCAGTTGGGACAACAACGACGATCCGAGCCTGACCCTCGGCGACCTGACCCTGGAAGGGGTGGCCGGCGACAGCCATTTTGTGAAATTCGATCTGTCGCTGAGTCTTGGCGATTCGCACGACGGCATTCGCGGTTCGTTGCGCTACGCCACGGCGTTGTTCGATGAGTCGACGGTGCAGCGTTTCGTCGGCTACTTCCAGCGGCTGCTGGCGGCGTTGGTCAACGATGATCAGGCCGTGCTTGCGCGAGTGCCGTTGCTCGCACCGCAGGAGCAGCAGCGTTTGCTGGTCGATTTCAATGCCAGCGCCGTTGATTGTCCGCTGGAGCAGCCGTTGCACGGCTTGTTCGAAGCGCAGGTGCGGCGCAAACCGGACGCTGTCGCGCTGCAGTCCGCGCAAGGCAACCTGACCTACCGCGAGCTCAATCAGCGTGCTAACCGTTTGGCCCAGCATCTGCGCGAACTCGGTGTGCAGCCGGATGCACGGGTGGCGATCTGCGTCGAGCGCGGGTTGGATCTGATCGTTGGTCTGCTCGGCATCCTCAAGGCTGGTGGTGCCTATGTGCCGCTGGATCCGGGGTATCCGGTGGAGCGTCTGGCCTACATGCTCAAGGACAGCGCGCCGACCGCGGTGCTAGTGCAGACCGCTACTTGCGGACTGTTCGATGAGGCGGCCGCCACGGTGATCGACCTTGACCGCAGTACCTGGCAGCACCTGCCGGAACATGATTTGCAGGTGCCTGGTCTCAGCGCCTCGAACCTCGCTTACATGATCTACACCTCGGGCTCCACCGGGTTGCCGAAAGGCGTGATGATCGAGCATCGCAGCGCCTGCAACATGGTGCACTGGGGCTCGCAGCTCAGTCCGCCGACCGAACACGGTGCGCTGCTGCAAAAGGCGCCGTTCAGCTTCGACAGTTCGGTGTGGGAGATCTTCTGGCCGCTGTGCTCCGGGATGCGCCTGGTACTGGCGCGACCGGATGGCAACCGCGATTCGGCGTATGTGGTGCAGACCATTCGCGAGCAGCAGGTGACGGTGGTCAAGTTCGTGCCGGCGCTATTGCAGCAGTTCATTGAGCAGGACGGTGTCGAACAGTGCACCAGCCTGACCGATGTGCTCAACGGTGGCGGCGAACTCAGCGCGGCGCTGGCCCGCCAAGTGCGTAATCGCCTGCCGTGGGTGCGTTTGCACAACGTTTATGGCCCGACTGAAACCACGGTGGACAGCACGGGCTGGACGCTGGAGCCGGACATGCCGGTGCCGGACAACGTGGTGCCAATCGGTACAGCCTTGAGCAATACACGCCTGTACGTGCTCGACGCGTACGGACAACCGGTGCCGCAAGGCGTCAGCGGTGAGTTGCACATCGGCGGCGTCGGCGTGGCACGTGGTTATCACGGCTTGCCGGAGATGCAGGCCGAGCGCTTCATCGACAGCCCGTTTGTGCCGAGTGATCGCCTGTATCGAACGGGGGATCTGGCGCGCTACAACAATCATGGGGAACTGGAATTCCTCGGCCGTAATGACTTCCAGATCAAGCTGCGGGGCTTGCGTCTGGAGCCGGGAGAAATCGAGGCGCGGTTGATTGAGCATCCGGCGATTCGCGAGGCGGTGGTGATGGTCCGCGATGAGCGTCTGGTGGCCTGGTACAGCTTGCGCGCCGGCATCGACGCGCCATCGTTGGATACCTTGCGCAGCCATGTGCTGGAGCGTTTGCCGGAGTACATGGTGCCGGGCGCGTTTGTGCTGCTCGACGCGTTGCCACTGACGCCAAACGACAAGATTGATCGCAAAGCCTTGCCGGAACCGGGTGCAGACGCGGTGATCAACCGCCCATACGTGGCGCCACAGGGTGAAGTCGAAACCGCGCTGGCGCAGATCTGGGGCGAGGTGCTTGGCGTCGAACAGGTCGGACGGCACGACAACTTCTTTGAACTCGGTGGGCATTCGTTGCTGGCGGTGAAGCTGGTCAATCTGCTGCAACGGGCCGGGCTGCCACTGTCGCTGGCCGAGCTGTTCCAGTATCCGAGCATCGAGTCTGCCGCCGCGCTGCTCAGTCAGGGCGAGGCGCTCAGTCAGCCTGACGGGCTGGTCGTGGTGCGTGCCGGGGCGCACGGTACGCCGCTGTTTCTGCTGCATGAATTCAGCGGCAGGGACGTGTATTTCCCGACGCTGGCCCAGCACATCGGTGGCGAGTTCCCGATTTACGGTTTGCCCGGTGTGCCGCTGGGGCAAGCGCAATTGCGCACGCTTGAGTGCATGGCGCAGCGCATGGTCGGAATCATCCGCGCGGTACAGCCTCACGGGCCGTATCGGCTGGCGGGCTGGTCGTTCGGCGGGGTGCTGGCGCATGAGGTCGCGCAGCAATTGCTCGGCCTCGATGAGCCGGTGGATTTCATCGGCATGCTCGACAGCTACGCGCCAAACCCGCTCGCCCAGGACAAGGCAATGTGGAGCGGCGAGGGCCTCGACAAGCGCCAGTTACTTGGCCATTGCCGAGGGCGTTCGCTGATGCTGGGTGCCGAAACCGAGGCGGCGCTGGCGGCGGTGCAAGTGCTGGAAGCGCAAGTCGAACAGCTGGATTTCCCCGAGCTGTTCAAGCGCTGTCAGGCGCAGCAACTGACCGATCCGGAACTGGCCACGGTCAGCGCGGCGGACGCCTGGCATTACTTTGATCGCGAAGCGGCGCATCGTCTGGCGCTGGCGCATTACCGGGTCAGCCCGGCGAGCCAGCCGATCCACCTGTTCCGTGCACAGGAACTGATGGAAGGCCAGTCATTGCCGAGCCCGACGCGCGGCTGGGAAGAGCGCTTCAACATTGGCTTGCTGCGTTGCATCGACATCCCCGGCGATCACCGGACCATGATGAAGCACCCGCACATCCAAGCGCTTGGCCAGGCCATTACCCAGGCGCTGGAAACCCTGGTGACGCCGGAACCGGCGCTGTATCAACCGCTGCTGACGATTCAGACCGGGCAGTCGGGGCATGCGCCGATTTTCTGTGTGCCGGGGGCGGGTGACAGCGTCACCGGGTTCATTCACCTGACCGAGGCGATCGGCCCGGAGTGGCCGATCATCGGCTTGCAACCGCGCGGGCTGGACGGCGTCAGTGTGCCGCACAGCGCGGTCGAAGCCGCTGCCGCGTTCTACCTGCAAGCCATCGAGCAGATCCACCCGCAGGGGCCGCTGCACCTGATCGGTCATTCGTTCGGCGGCTGGGTCGCGCATGCCATGGCCGCGCAGTTGCAGGCGGCCGGGCGCGTGGTGGCTTCGCTGACGTTGATCGACAGCGAGGCACCGGGCGGTGACGGCACGGCGGGCAAACCATACACCGCCACTGCCGCGCTGCAACGGCTGATCGACACCCTGCAACTGTCCTGTGGCAAGTCGCTGGGCATCGATCCTGTGCTGTTCGCCGACGCTGACGACACCACGCAATTGCGCATGCTGCACGACGGCATGGTGCGCGCCGGGGTGTTGTCGGAGCGCGCGGCGCCGGACGCGATGCATGGCCCGGTACGCACCTTCGCCAGCGCCTTGCGCACGGTCTATCAACCGCGACTGGCCTATACCGGGCCGGTGCGGCTGGTACTAGTCGATGACCCGACGCTGGACGAGTGGGGCAATCAGCGCGAACAGGCGGCGGTGCTTGAAGGCTGGCAGCGGCAGGTCAGCGATCTGGCGGTGTGGTACGGGCCGGGCAATCACTTCACGATTCTCAAGGCGCCCAACGTCTTCAGTTTCGCCGCGTGGTGGCATGACGGCCTGGCGCTGACGGTCGGCGAAGTGCTGTCCTGAGTGTGGTTGTTCTATCAAGACCCGGCCGCTGGCCGGGTTCATCCCTGAACGGACTTGTGGTTATTTATGGAAAAGTCGAAGTTGCGCAAAGTCGGTATGGGGTTGGCATTGGCGGCGGTGGCCGGGTTGGTGCTGTACACGGTGCAGGCACCGGCCGAAGCGCCGAAGTACCAGACCGCCCCGGTCGAACGCTCGGATATCGAAAACACCGTGCTCGCCACCGGATTGCTGGAAGGCGTCAAGCAGGTGGACGTCGGTGCCCAGGTGTCGGGGCAGTTGAAGTCGCTCAAGGTCAAGGTTGGCGACAAGGTGAAGAAGGGCCAGTGGCTGGCCGAGATCGATCCGCTGGTGCTGCAGAACACCCTGCGTCAGGCGCAGGTCGATGAGGAAAACCTGCAGGCGCAAAAGCGCGCCACGCAGGCCCAGCTCAAACAGACCAAAGCGATTTACCAGCGCTATCAGAACCTGCAGGAAGACGCGTCGATCTCGCGTCAGGATTTCGAAACCGCGCAATCGGACTACGAGGTGCAGCAGGCCAACCTGCTGTCGCTGGACGCGCAGATCAAAAGTGCGCACATCCAGATCGATACCGCAAAGGTCAACCTCGCGTACACGCGGATCGTCGCGCCGATCGATGGCGACGTGGTCGGCATCGTCACCCAGGAAGGCCAGACCGTGATCGCCAACCAGTTGGCGCCGATCCTGCTGAAACTGGCGGATCTGGACACCATGACCATCAAGGCCCAGGTCTCGGAGGCCGACGTGATTCATATCGCGCCGGGGCAGCAGGTGTATTTCACTATTCTCGGCGAAGACAAACGCTATTACGGCAAGCTGCGCGGCACTGAGCCGGCGCCGCAGAACTTCCTCGAAACGCCGCCGGCCGGCACCCCGAAGCAAAACACCGCAGTGTTCTATAACGCGCTGTTCGAGGTGCCCAATCCCGACCATCGCTTGCGCATCTCGATGACCGCGCAAGTGCGCATCGTCCTCGATACCGCGCAATCGGTGCTGACCGTGCCGGTGGCCGCGCTTGGGCCACGCAACGCCGATGGCAGCTTTCCGGTGCGGGTGCTCGATTCCAAGGGCCAAGCGCAGTCGCGCAACGTCCAGACCGGGATCAACAACAACGTCAAAGTGCAGATCAATCAGGGCCTCAGCGAAGGCGAGCGGGTGGTGATCGGTGATCCGCTGCCTGCCGTGGCGGGGGCTTGAGCATGACGCAAGCGTTGCTGCAACTGACCGGCATCACCCGCAGTTTCACCGCCGGCGACCGTGAATTTCTCGCACTGAAGAACATCAACCTGACGATCAATGCCGGAGAAATGGTGGCGATCATCGGCGCGTCCGGGTCTGGCAAATCAACCCTGATGAACATCCTCGGTTGCCTCGACTATGCGACCGCCGGCAGTTACAAGATCAACGGCCAGGAGACCCGCGACCTCGACGATCAGGCGCTGGCCGAACTGCGCCGCGATTACTTCGGTTTCATCTTCCAGCGCTATCACTTGCTGCCGCACCTGAGCGCGATGCACAACGTCGAGATGCCGGCCATTTACGCCGGGATCCCGGCGCCGCAACGCCATGCCCGCGCCCGCGAATTGCTGGCACGGCTGGGCCTTGATGGGCACCTGACCCACCGGCCGAGTCAGCTCTCCGGTGGTCAGCAACAACGGGTGAGTATCGCCCGGGCCTTGATGAACGGCGGTGAAGTGATCCTCGCCGACGAACCCACCGGCGCCCTCGACACCGCCAGCGGCAAAGAGGTAATGCGTATTCTGCTGGAGCTGCACGCGGCCGGGCACACGGTGATTCTGGTGACCCACGACCCTAAAGTCGCGGCCAACGCCGAACGCATCATCGAAGTCAGCGACGGTGAAATCCTCAGCGACCGGCGCAATCAGCGCGACACCGGGCAACTGTCGGACGAAGAGGAGGTGCCGCCCAAACCACCGGCGACACGCCGTTTGGTCGCCAGCCTCGGGCTGTTCAAGGAGGCCTTCAACATGGCCTGGGTGGCGCTGATTTCGCACCGCATGCGCACCTTGCTGACCATGCTCGGGATTGTCATCGGCATCACCTCGGTGGTGTCGATTTCGGCGATCGGTGAGGGCGCGAAAAACTACGTGCTCAAGGACATTTCGGCGATCGGCAGCAATACCATCGATATCTATTCCGGCAGCAGTTTCGGCGACAAGCGCGCCGCCTCGATCGAGACACTGGTGCCGGCCGACGTCACCGCGCTGAATCAGCTGTATTACGTCGACAGCGCCACCCCGGTGGTCGGTCGCAGCATGCTTCTGCGTTATCGCAACATCGACCTCGATGCGCAGATCAACGGTGTCAGTGACCAGTATTTCCAGGTTCGCGGAATCAAACTGGAGGCGGGCATCACCTTCAGCGAGAGCGACGCGCGGCGTCAGGCGCAGGTGGTGGTGATCGACTTCAACACCCGGCATCGGTTATTCGGCGAGGGCGTCGATCCGCTGGGGCAGGTGATCCTGATCGGTAACCTGCCATGCACCGTGATCGGCGTGGCCGCCGAGAACAAGAACCTGTTTGCCTCGGGCAAAACCCTCAACGTCTGGGTGCCCTACGAAACCGCCGCCGGGCGTATCTTGGGCCAACGTTTTCTCGACAGCATCAGCGTACGGATCAAGGACGGCCAGTCGAGCAAAGTCGTGGAAAATCACGTCACCCAATTGATGCTGCAACGCCACGGCATCAAGGACTTCTACACTAACAACCTCGACAGCGTGATGCAGACCGTGCAGAAAACCAGCCGCTCGCTGGCCTTGCTGCTGTCGCTGATCGCGGTGATTTCGCTGGTGGTCGGCGGCATCGGGGTGATGAACATCATGCTGGTGTCGGTCACCGAGCGTACCCGCGAGATCGGCATTCGCATGGCGGTCGGCGCGCGTCAGTCGGACATCCGTCAGCAGTTTCTGGTGGAGGCGGTGATGGTCTGCCTGCTCGGCGGGGCCATCGGCATTTCCCTGTCGTACGCCATCGGCCATCTGTTTTCGCTGTTCATCAAGGAATGGGAGATGGTGTTCTCCATGGCCTCGGTGCTGACGGCGGTGATCTGCTCGACGCTGATCGGCATCGTCTTCGGCTTCGTCCCCGCGCGCAATGCATCGCGCCTCGATCCGATCGAGGCGCTGGCGCGGGACTGATTGCCGAAGCTGATTGGCCGGGCTGGTGTCTGAAGTTCACACATCGAAAGGGACGGGTGATGAACCCGTCCCTGTTTTTCGCTTTCCAACTGTGGGAGCGAGCCTGCTCGCGAAAGCGGCCTCACAGTCGACCAATCCCTGACTGAATGCACTCGGTCAAATGGTGGGAGCTGGCTTGCCAGCGATGACGGCCTACAAGCCGACCAATTCCCACCTGAATGCACTCAATCCAACTGTGGGAGCGGGCTTGCTCGCGAAAGCGGTCTGCCAGACGACATCAAAACTACAGGAGCAATCCCGGTTCTCTACACGCACCATAAACGCATCGCCGCAACCACGTTTAAAATACACGACCCGTTACGCCATAACGGCTACAACGCCTTGCGCCGTTACCTACACGTACGCCAGAATCCGCCGGCTTACACGGCTATGGGGCGGGCTATATCGTTTCCCTGTCACTGAAAATCAGTGATCGGGTTTGGTAGCCCGTTTCTAAGTGTGATGGCGACACCGTGTGCAGTCCCTTTTCAGGGGCTCGATTTTATGGTGGCCATGCGTGGGGCTCCTTCGGGAGCGCCGGGTTTTCCTGCTTAGACCGGTCTACCAACCCGCGTATGGCCGCCACCCTCGTTTGGTAGCGAGAGTGATGGCTCCTTACTTTTGCTAAGCAGGAGCTTCATCCATGTTCAAAGCCACACCCAACCCCCCGGACACCTCAATCCCGTACGACCCAGCCCTCGACCCGCAGAAGATAAAAGCGGCCACCGACCGCGCCATCAACTTCTACCTCAACCCCGGCGCCCTGAAGATCTCGATCCCTTCAACCTCGTCATGCA
>NZ_AZVL01000013.1:0-213233 GCF_000514195.1 Pseudomonas sp. URIL14HWK12:I6 | reverse complement strand
AGCAGCCCCGAAACCTGATATCCGAATACATCTGACTGACCGCGTGCATAGGTTTTGGGGCCGCTTCGCTGCCCATCGGGGATAAATCCCCTCACCACAGGTTTACTTCTCAGATTGAGGGTCGGATTCAAAAGCGTGTACTCCCTTCGATCGGCACCGCTTTGATCGTCGCGCGAGGTCCCGAAGCCGGAACCGGACTCGGCACCCCCTGCGCCGCCGTTGGCAACTGCGGCGCCTGCATGTCCGGCATCGCCCAGCTGCGTTCCGGTTGCAGCCCGCCCTGGGCGTGGCGCATGAAGTCGTAGCGGTTGAGGGTGATGCTGCGCCCCGCTTCGCTGTCACGGATGATGTACGGGCGCAGGAACACCATCAGGTTGGTCTTGGTGATCGCCCGGCGTTCGTTGCGAAACAGTGCTCCGATCCCCGGCAACGTCCCCAGCCAAGGCACCGCTTCGTTGCTCTGGCTGTAGCCGTCCTGCAGCAAGCCGCCGAGGACCATGATCTGGCCGTCGTCGAGCAGGATGCTGGTGTCGATCGCGCGCTTGTTGGTCACGATCCCCGCCGACGTCGCGCTGGCCGACGCGCGTTCGTCGATGCTGCTGACCTCCTGATAGATATCAAGCTTGACCGTCCCGCCCTCGGAAATCTGCGGCCGCACGTTGAGCTTCAAACCCACCTCTTCACGGGTCACGGTCTGGAACGGGTTGTTGCTGGTCCCGCCGCCACCAGTCACGTAGCTGCCGCTGACAAACGGAATGGTCTGGCCGACAAAAATGCTCGCCGCTTCGTTATCGAGTGTCAGCAGGTTCGGCGTCGATAGCACGTTGGTGCCGCCCTTGCTCTTCAAGGCTCGGGCCAAGACTTTCAGGTCGAGGATCTTGCCGATGCCGGGGATGTCCACCGTGCCGTTGACGTAACCGAGGTTCAAACCCTGGGGCAGCACATCGAGACTGGTCTTGCCGTTGAGGTTGATCCCCGAACCGCCAAGATTCGCCCCGCCGATCACGCCTTTGCCGCCGAGATTGCCGGTCTGCCACTGCACGCCGAATTCGCTGGCATCGTCCTCGCCAACTTCAACAATCAGGCTTTCGATCACCACTTGTGCGCGGCGCTGGTCGAGCAAATCGATGACCTCGCGCAGGTTGCGATACAACGGCTCCGGCGCAGAAATCAGCAAGGTGTTGGTGGTCGCATCAGCCTGAATCGTCACCCCGCCAGCGCTGAACGCAACGTTCTGCTCACTGGCCTGACTGCCGCCGCTGCCGGTCGAACTGCTGCCCTGGGCATAACTGCCGCCAGTACTGCCCGTGCTCGACGTGGTCGAAGTGTTGCCACTGGTTTGCGTGCCGCTCTGCGCACTCGATCCGCCATTGTTGTTGCCGTTGCTGCCCATGGCACTGAGCACCGAGCGCGCACTGTCGCTGTTGCCGCTGTCGCTCTCGCCGGTGAGCAGTCCGCGCAAGGCCTGCGCCAGTTTCGCCGCTTGCGCGTTACGTAAATAAACCACGTGCAGGTTGCTCGGATTGCTCTGCGCGTTGTCGAGTTTGTAGATCAGATTGCGCGCCAGCTCGGTGCGCTCGGGGCTGCCGGCGCGGATGATGATGGTGTTGGAGCGCGGGTCGCCGATCACCGCGATTTTCTGCGTCGGATCGTTGCCCGGCGCGTCGAGCAGATCGGCGACCATCGGCGCGATGTCGGCGGCGATGCCGTTCTGAATCTGCACCACGTCGGTGTCGATCGCGCTCGGGGTGTCGATGGTCTGGATCAACTGGGCGACGCGGGTCAGGTTCTCGGCGTAATCGGTAACCACGATGGTGTTGTTGCCGGGGTAGGCATTGATCGGGTTGTTCGGCGAGACGATCGGGCGCAGCACCGGAATCAGGTTCACCGCGTTTTCGTATTGCAGGCGAAAGGTGCGCGTGAGCATGCCGTTGCCGGCGGGTTTGTCCGGGCTGTAGATCGGCCCGCCGAGCAGTTTCGCATCGGCTTCCGGCACCACCTGGGCGACGCCGCCGACATCGACCACGCTGAAACCCTGCATGCGCAACGCCGCGAGCAACATGTCATAAGCCTGGCGTGCCGGTACCTGACCTTCCGAGACCAGCGTCAGGCTGCCCTTGACCCGAGGATCGACCAGAAACTGCTGGCCGGTTGAACGCGACAACGCGCGCACCACCGCTTGAATATCGGCATCGACAAAATTCAGCGTCACCGGCTGCTCGCCCAGCGGATTGCTCGGCAGTGTGCTACCGCGTGGGGCGCCGCCACTGCGTGCGCGCTCGGTGATGTTGTGCATCTGCCGTGGTTGCGGCGCGGTTTGTGCCTGGGCGCGTTGACGGTCGAGCAGCGCATCACCGCTGCGCTGGGTGTTGGCCAATGGGCGGCCGAGTTCGCTGTCCACCAGCAACGGCGGCTGATTCGGCGGCGTGGTGGTGTTGCTGCACGCGCTCAACGCCATCAGCAGCATCGGCAACGCCAGACGTGCCGGTTTGGATCCTGACCCCTTCATGAAGCTTCCTTAGCGCCCAGCGCCTGATCCATGCGAACGGTGCCTGACAATGTGCCGGCAGTGACTTCGGTCGAAGCGTTGTCGGCGCGTTGCAGACGGGCCTCGACCACTTGCAGAGAAAGTTGTGCCGGGTTGCTCAACAGCCAGTCGAGCACTGCATCGGCCGGCGCCGCGTCGAACGTCAGCTGCCAGGCGCCAGTCTCCCCGGCCTGCAACTGGTAGTGCCCGGCCAGGCCGCTGGCCTGCAGCGTCTGTTCAAGAGACTGCGCCAGGCTCTGCCCGTCCGGGCGCACGCTGACCTCGCGCAACAGCACTTCCAGCGCTTCAGTCTGCGCGCGCAACTTCGGCGTTTCGCTTTGCCAGTAAGTGATTTTTTTCAGCGGCGGCTGGATCAGCGCGACCCACACCAACAGCGACAGCAGCACCACCGCCATGCCGCCGACCATGCGTTTTTCGCGCAGGGCAAGCGCTTGCCAACGCGCCTGAAGCTGCGCGCTGAAACCCTGCCAGCGGGCGCGGTACAACGCGAGCGATGCCTTATTCATCTTCTGCTCCGCTGTCGTCGGTGCTTTCATCGGGAGTGGTGACTTCGTCGCTCGGGCGCAGCAGCCAGCCTTCATCATCAGCCGTCGCACTGATCCCGACTTGGGCCAATGCGGCTTGCCAATCCTTGTCCTTGTCATTGGCGCCGCGCCGGGCATCGGCCAGCAGACTCAACTGCAAGGTGCCATCGACAAACGTCAGGCGCTCGACCGTGCCGGCCATGAACGGCATGCCACTGCCGGCCTGCAACACCAGCCGATTGAACGGTTGCGCCGGATCCTCCGCCGCGCCCTTCTGCCGCGCCGCCAATTGCTGACGCGCCTGCTGCAGCGGATTGAGGATCACCGGCAACTCGGGAAAGACCTGCTTCACCCGTTGCGCCATCTGCGCCTTGAGCTGCTGGCCCTGACTGGCTTCGCGGGCGGCATACAGGTTCAAGCCGATGACCCACACCGCCACCGCCAATCCGCACAGCCCCAGCGCCCGGCCCCAACCGCGATGCTCGCTGCGCTGCTGTTGCACCGCACCCTGCAGGCCCCAACCGGGCAACGGCCCGGTCCAGCGTTGCGCCTCGGCCATCGGCAATTGCGCATCCGGCGGTGGCGTCGAACCGATCCAGTGCAGCGGCGTGCCGCAGCTCAGCAGCCAATCGCCAATCTCCTCGTCGAACAGCGGCTGCACCCGCGCCACCTGCACGCTTTCGCGCAGCAACAAATGGCCGTCCTGCCGACAAGCCACCGTGCCCGGCAGCACCGGCAAGCGGTACGCCGCCGGGTACAGACCGCGCAGATTCAGCCCGGCCTGCTTCAGCAATTGCCCCAGATGCTGCAAGCGTTGACGCGGCGCCCAGGCAATCTGCACCTGCCCCGCTTCATCCCGCGAACTGTGAGCGATGTGCATGTCATTGCAGTCGCCGAGCATCAAGGCCTGCGCCGCGCATTGCACCGCCGCTGCGGTCTTGTTCGCTGGCAGCGGCGGCAATTCGATGCTCGCCAACAGACTGTCCGCCGGGTGCAGAAAAGCGCTCAGCGCTGGCTGCTTCGCTGACTGCCCGAGTTGGCTAAAAGTCTGGCGCTGCTCACGAATGACCTGCCCCTGCCGATCCAGCCACGCGCAGTCCATTTCACTGTCGAGACTCAACCCCGCCAGTGGCGGCAAACTCACACGCAACTGACTCATACGCCCACCCGCGACCAGATCACTTGCGGCAGACGATCCTCGCTGCGGTGCAACAACGCATCGAGGCTGACCCGACGCTGATCACGCCGCGCCTCGCCACGCAGGCGAAACCAGTCGCTGGTGATGCCGACCTTGACGCTGGTCAGCTCCAGATTCGGCATGCGCAAGCGGTTGACAAAATCGCCACGGTTGATGAACCAGCGCCCGGCATCGCGCTCATTGATCAGCGCCTGCGCCCGCTCCAGCGACAACCCCGGCACATACGCGGCCAACACCGGCGCAGTGGCGGTATTGCCATTGAGCCAGGTGGTCGCCGGAATCACCGTCAGGTACGGCGCCAGTTTGCCGATGACCGCCTCATTCACACCCTCGACGCTGCGCAGATCATCCACACTGCGCAGCATCGGCAACTTCGGATTCTGCGGCTTGCGCGACGCATTCGGCGACGTGGCGCGGCCACTGTCAAAGGCGTTTTTGCTCGCGGTGTTTTCGGCAATCTGCGGATTCAACAGATACGGATAAGAGCCGATCACCCGCTGACTGATGCGCTGACTCAACCCGGCGCTGATGCCGATCAACTCGCACAACCGCTGAAACGCCTGCACCTGCGCCTCATCGACATGCTCGTTGGCCACCAGATTGCGCAGGTTGAACTTGCCCTGCTCATCCTCCAGCCGCCCGTCGAAACCCTGCGCATTCAAGCGCTGCGCCCATGGCTGATCGAGCCGGGTCAACGGATCACGCTGCCGCGCATCCCAGAGCAATTGTCGGCTGATCTCCAGACCGCCGTGCAACACCCAGCGCCCCTGCACGCGCTGCTGATCCGCCTCCAGCGCGCGGGTCGAAACGCTCTGCCGGGTCAACATCCCCGCCGCAATCACCGCGACCACCGCCGCAATCAACAGCGCACTGATGATCGCCATCCCCTGCTGGTTCGATTGGCTATTCATCACCGGCCTTACAGCTGCCAGGAACCGATATCGGCATTCACACCGTCGCCGTCAGGCTGACCGTCGGCACCGAGGGAAAAGATATCGATCTCGCCATTCGCGCCGGGGTTGAGGTATTGATAAGGACGACCCCACGGGTCATTCGGCAAACGCTCCAGGTACGAACGCCAGTTGCTGTTCTTCGCATCCGCCGGCCGCTCCACCAGCACTTTCAAACCCTGACTCTGGCTCGGATAAGTACCGTGATCGAGGCGATACAACTTCAGCGCCTGCATCAAACCGCCAATATCCTGCTTGGCCGCCGTGGCCCGCGCCTGATCCGGCCGGTCGAGCACCTTAGGCACCACCATCGCCGCCAGAATCCCGAGAATCACCACCACCACCATGATCTCGATCAGGGTAAAACCCTGCTGCCCACGGGGCATCCGGCTCGGTCGTCCGGGCTGTTTGAACTGCGCGATATCCATCTCGACATTCCCTTGGCTTGATTCGATTCGACGCGCAGTGTTGCAAGAAGATATGTCAGGGATGTTGAAAATCCTCGGGAGTTTTCGTCGTCAAGCCGTCAAGGACGGGGGGTTAGGGTCGAGGGCTGAGTTTGGGTTTTGGGCCTTATATGCCTACGCGCTCCCGAGAAAACGGATTCACCCTGATTGAAGTACTGGTGGCGCTGGCGATCATTGCCGTGGCGATGTCGGCGGCTGTGCGCGTGGCGGGGTTGATGACCCAAAGCAGCGGAGTTCTGCGGGATCGCTCGGTGGCGATGATTGCGGCGCAGACACGCATGGCGGAGTTGCGGCTGGAAGGTCGATTGCCGACCGGTGTGAAAGCTGTTGATTGTGATCAAGGGCGGTTGTTGTTGCGGTGTGAGCAGGTAATCGCCACAGCCGAAAACGGCCGATTGCTCAAGGTCGGCATCCAGGTCTTCAACCGCAACCAGGACGCCCCACCCCTGGCCCGCCTGGAAACCCTACTGAACCGCCCCCTGTAGGAGCTGCCGAAGGCTGCGATCTTTTGACTTTGATCTTTTAAAACCAAAATGAAAAGATCGTCCGATCGCGGCCCGAGCCTCCGGCAGCTCCTACACAAACATCTCAGGCAACGGAATGTGCGCATGCACCATCACATCGCCGACAAGCCAACTTCCCCCAGACTCCAACGTCGTACGAAAAATCTTCGACCAACATAAAACCCTGTGGGAGCGAGCCTGCTCGCGAAGGCGCCAGAATGAACACCAGGTGATCCCGACACCCGCATCACCCCGGCAACTGCAAATTATCCAAAGCCCGATTCACCGCCAACTCCCCGAGCATAATCAACTGCGCAATCCCCGCCAGCGCGTGACGCTGCGACACCGGCAACAAGCTGGCGATGTTCTGCGCGAGAGTTTTGGCCGAAGCGAGTGTTTCACTGGCATCCACCAGCAGCTCTTCGGTTTTGTTGTCCGCCGTCACCGCATACATCCCACGGTGTTTACGTGGCGGCGGCGTGGAACCGGGCGGACAGAGGTAATGGTCGAGCGCGCGGTCGGCAGCTTCGTGGAGTTTTTTGGAATCGATGGATTCGTAGGGGGAAACCGACGCGGTTTCGGGTGGGTTGGGTGTAGGTTTGATCATGGTGAAGCTCCTTGAGAAATGGAGCCGACAGCCATCGCTGCTAAACGAAGAGGTGGCGGCTTTACGCGGGTTAGCAGACCAGGCTCAAGGATCCCGGCGCACCGAAGTGCCCCACGCAAAGCCACCATAACGTTATGGCGGAACCTGCGTGCCTTGAAAATTGGCGAGCTGCTAAACCCGGTCACTGAACATTCAGCGACCGAACCACAATAGAACCCGCCCCCAAGGCGCACAAGCCGGCGGATTCTGGCGTAGCTGTAGGCAAAGGCGCAAGGATGTGTAGCCTGAGTGAGTATCTGGAAATGTATTTTTAAACGTCGGCGTGAGCGATTAGCTCAACTGCGTGCCTTTAAGATTTTCACCGCTCCCGCCGATAAAAACACAGGCGTTGCTCTAAGTTCCTGACTCTAGCTTGTAAGAGCATCGCATATATCTTCTGACTTAAAAGGATCTCGTCGTGATTGATCAGTTACTTGCAATGGTAAATCTGGGAGAAAAACTACCGGAGGCTGTTGGCTGGAAGTTTATTGGACCCTATGGGTTTTCTCTTCCTGAGGAGATATTGGAAGCAATTAGCGATGAGCAAGCAAAATTCGATAGCACTATCACCGGCTCTGCTTTGGTCGTGTACAACTACTCAGGTGTTTCAAAGGCTGAATTTCGAGTTCTGTACAGCGGTAGCTTTAAATTTAGACCCAAGGTCTCCTATGGACGCCGGAGCGTACCTGTAAAATGGGAGCACGACAGTGAAAACAATGAATTCGTATTTTACGACACTCCCCCCAACGAGAGCATCGAAATAGAGCTTTTTAATGTGGACGAAAACTTTTCCGTGGACCAAGTTCTCGTTGATGGAAAACTAATCACGAAATTCATGAGCAAGAGGGCGATGGCCCAAGCTTATCCCGATCTATCTTCGAAGATATTACTTATCAGTTTACCAGTTGTTTGCACACTAGCAATCGCGTTGAGCGCTTACGCTAGCTATACCGCATACAAACAACGTCAAGATAATAATTTTGTTAACGAAGCCCTTGCTGGTTACTCCGGGTGCGCGCTCTCCGTGTATGAAAACCCACCTGGTAAAAAAAGCAGGGAAGAACTCACCAGAAAAATCAAAAGACTAGAACCTTGGATGAAGCAGGTGCTGCTTGAAAAGAACAAGGTATCTACAGAGGCTGATCTTTACGACCTTGATCGTGTAATAATTTGTACTCCAGCCCCTATATGAACTCAGAGTCATTTGGAAAAACGCACAAGACAAATAGAGACGGATTTATCTTTCGAAAATAAATCTGTCCCCATTTGTCCTTTCATCTGCTCCGCACCCGGAGTGCAGCTATGGCTGCGGCCCGCGTGGTGCAAAGCGATCATGGTGTAGTCCCAATCCTTGACCATGTCCTTCTTGCCATTCATCGCTTTCCAGGACGAGCGCTCGACAAACGTGACCTCCAAATCCCGAACCCGTTTGATTATCGCCTCACGAGTAGCCGCTCGATCATTCACAGCCACCGGTATAGGGCACATGAACTCGCCTGGCTTAATCTCCTGAGCAGTTGCCTGTGTCGCAAAACTGGCGGCCATGACTGTTTCTCCGAAAATTCATGAAGCGTTCGAGCTGGGACATTGAACGTGATGTGAAGTGAGATTTGGGCATTGGACGTCGGCGTTTTGATGTGTGCGATGCCATCAGCATCGGTGACGCCTTTGGCCTCGACGCCATTGACCGTCGCAACGTAGTCACGAAACGCCAACGGCTTACCCGTCTCACTGTCGGTAACACTGAACGACTGCCCGAATCGTTTCTGAATGGCGAGAGGTAAAGGAGGAATGAAAGGTGCCGGGGTATGCGAATCCCCGATGATGGCTGTCCCCGAACCACCAATCACAACGTCGCCGTGCGAACCCGTGGTATCGATCAGAGCAGCGTTTTTGCCATTGATGAACACCGTAGCGGAAACACCCGAAACAAGAGCACTTCCACAGGTACAGGTATCTCCTTTACGGGCGGCAGCGAGGCCGTCGAAGAACACGTCGGGAGATCCTGATGAGATGGCTTTTGGGCCATGCCCGGGCATCGGGCAGGAGGTTGGATCAGTGATTTGTGCGGCAGGCTTTGCCATGTGCTTGACTCCCTGTCAGCGGATTGAACGAGTGCGGACTCTATCAGAAACCCTCCTGTGCAAATAAATTCGCTCCCTTTTCAGCACCGCAAAGGTTGATACAAAACCTGCGAATTGAAGGTAATATTGACAGCGGCAAACCGACCAGCACCCATTCAGATGCACACATTGACAGCTCAGATGGTTGAGGACGGCTCTGCTCAGACTATCAAGAGCAAGCAGGGAAAAGCTTCAATGTTCAAACTGTTAAAAAAACTCCAAAAAAAGGTCAGTAGCACTCCTGCAACTGCCAAGCCAACCAACTTGACTGAAGAGGTCCAAGAAACCCGCCCCCCGGATATAAATATAGAATCGCAGCTTTCACCCAGCTACGCAATCATCAATGAAAAATTTAAGTTCTCAAAACCAAAAATCTACATGATCGACATCCCTCAGCCAGATAGACTGGTTATTGAGGAAAAATGGCTTGATGTGAAACATGGTTCACTTGGGAAGGTATTTGAAGTTGTAAAAAGTCCTCAATGGCAAAAGATCACACCATGCTTCGTCATTAACGACCATGAAGAGTCAGACATTGTCATCATAGATTTAAGCGTAAAAGAACTCTCAACAAAATCTCCACCTACTTCTTTAATCCCCGAGCGTCATGAGGATATGTGGGCCAAATTAGATCATGGACATCTAGATTCGAGGTTATTAGGTTCTATTAAACTCCAAGAGGATTTGGATCGAATTGTTAAATCGGGTGGCATTTGTGTAGTCTTCGCTGACAAGTTGAGCCCAGCCGATGCGTGCCACGCAAGAATTATTCGAGACAACCTGCATTTAAATTCAAAAATAGAACAAAATATCTGGAGCATGTTATCAGCATTCCGTACCTTCCAAATAACTGCCGACGAAGGAGAAAACATCACTGTTGTTGATAAGTCCTCAATAGGAGCTTTGATTGAAAGACATTTAAACGGTGCTCGACACACCTGCACCCTAGGCTTTGGATATTATCAAGAAAAATGGAAAGTTTTAGCTGAAAGCAAATTTCGGCGCCCAGTGGCAGCAATTGGAAGCGATGGCGACGGTACAATCTTGGTACTACCTCAGATAAAGGACAAAGGAGTATTTTTAGCTGAATTATTAGGTAGTGTTCTCCCCGCCATGCTACCTCATCTTTTTCCCGAAGTAGAAAAACGTTCTTGGGTGCATAGTAAAGAATATGAACTATCGCGAATTACCGAGTTGGAATCTGAAAAAACCAGGGTCAAAAAAGAAGCCGAAAAAAATCTAGCGACTCTTGATGCAGAGATCGATCAATACAAGGTAGAGCATGGATGGATCCATAGTCTATTGGACGGTACAGGTGACCAGCTAGTTTTGGCTGTTAAGAAAGCCATGAAAGAAATTGGCTTCCAGAAAGTGATTGACATGGATCTAATTCGAGACGCCGAGAATAAGGCGCGGCGAGAGGATCTGCGCATTGAAGACCGAAGTCCTCTTCTGATTGTTGACATAAAAGGAGTCGGAGGTGCCCCAAGCGATAGCGACAGTACACAAGCCAACAAGCACGCACTGATAAACATGAAAGAGATGAATCGTACAGATGTTCAGGGCCTCTCCATTATAAACCACTACAGGCATCTCCCTCCTCTATCCCGCGACAATCAAGCATTTCGTCAAGAAATAATTGACATTTCAAATGATACAGATCTTGGTCTCATGACCAGCTTTGACTTATACAACCTTCTAAACGGAATGCGAAAACACAACTGGCCGTCCAAATTTGTTATGGATGTTTTTTACAGAAAGGGCCGGATTAAGATGATCCCATCCCATTACGAGGAAATCGGCACCATCGGAAAGGTTTTCTCGGGTCGAATTGGAGTTCACCTCACAAAAAGCTCTGTGAAAATAGGCGATAAAATTGCGTTAATGTCAGGAATGGTATACGACGAAAGCATTATAACGTCTATAAAAGTCGAGGACGAATCAGTTACGACGGCAACTGTTGGGGAAAGAGCTGGGTTTACATGGCCAGCAACGAATCTCACTCCCCGCGAAGGGATGCCGGTATACCGAGTACCACTGGAAAGCATATCCAATTGAAAAATCGGACGCGGAAGGTCTTATGTTCAAGAATCAGACTGTTGGCAGAAAAAAATAGACAGCAGTGATCCTCGTGAAGTCAAACTCCGATAATATCTGTTCTGCGCGATGATAGATAAGCCGGCAAATGCCTTGCCGACTGCTCATAGCCAACACCGCTGTACTTCAATTCAACACAGCGATCATCACGCAGAGCGGAAATACTCGATCAGTTCTCGTGCGCTTAGGCAGGCGAGGACAATAAAGGGGACTGGTGTATTATCGGGAAATAAATCCCCCCTTCGTTGAGGGTATTCGAACAATTACTTAGAGCGCCCACACTTTCTAATAATTGAGGCCACTCAATTATGACACACGCAAAAAACGGGAACATCTATTATTTATTAAACAAACCCCTAATTTTCTAGAAAGTTAGCTCTTCATTATACGCCTAGACTCATATACGAATCCCTAATAGCGGCAATCTGATTAAATATCACACTAAAAGCTGAAACATCAACAGAATCAAAAGGTGCAACACCATTTGAGATATATTCAGCAAACTTAACCTTGCTCAAGGCGACATTATTTCCGGTTTGATAATCTATGATATCTGAATCCAGAATGAGGGAGCTTTTAGGGATTTTCTTAAAAATTGTTCCCTGTCCCTTAAATCGACTATTTTGGTCGAACTCTTCACCCAAATACAGTCTTCGCCCTTGAGTGTCTTGCCGCAACAAATCCACGTCTTTATATAAAAACTCTATACAGATATTTTCATTCCTAAAATCCGGCGAGGGCATGACAAGGCTAAATACATTCCCCCCATAATCCTTATATGGAACAGCAGAACCAGACATCTCACGAATAATATTTGGCTCGTCTCGATCAAACAGGCAAATTGTGAGATGGCGCTGTGTATGGTTCTTTACCATATCGCAGAAATTTTTCAACACAGAGCTTCCATCACCCTTCCCAATTCCTGGCAACTTGAATATCAAATTCAACGAAGGATATTCTGATTTCAAGCATTGAAATGCATGCCTCAAATGCAAAATATCTGATTCACCCTCACAAAAGACATGAACCTCTTCGGCAATTGATTCGGCAATTGATCTCTCATCAAAATTGAAAGTATTGTCAAGCTGACTGAGTTTACGCGCCAACATCAAATAGACCGAGTCAGAATATCCCTTAACGTGCCCAACATGATTTATCTGCCCACGTAACGCCAGTTTGAAACTGATTGATGCGCCATTCCAACGATTACGTTTATCAATCTTCTCACTCCAATAATTCTCAGCGGACTCCAAGCCAAACTTTTTCCAAGAGTGGAGCGCCGACTTAATCTGACGTATATATTCTCTTGGAACGTTAGACTTCTTATTTACAACCACTCCGGTAACGATTTGGCGCTCCGCCCTACTTCTCAAAAAGGTTTTGTTATCGTTAATCAAAAAACCCGAAGCTTTTATGATGTCTTTTAACTCATCCCCCAGAATCACTGTACCAGCTTCATCTTTGCGAGCTAGTGAAGAAGGGAATACAGCACCATTATTTGAAAAAAATATATCATCAGCATAACGCGTATAATAACATTTATTTTTAGCCGCATACGTCTTTAAACTATAATCTAGACCGCGACATATAATATTACTAATCACCGGACTCACGGGGGCACCCTGAGTAAGACGACCATCTTTAGTGCAAATAAAACTGATGGTACGTGCTACACCGGGTGCTAGCAGGAAAGGAGGCGCGCTTAAGAGCCCTGCCAGTCTAGGCGCAGTTATCGAATGGAAAAAATCTTTAAGATCCAACCGAAGCAACCAACGCTGGCATACATGCACACTTGCATGCTCGACAATTCCACGTTTCCCCACATACGCAAAAACACAAGCCCGGGGCTTGTAGTAACCCCCTAAGTATTCAGCGATGATCCTTTGAAGATCTTTTAGACGCTTATTCGGCGCCTCAATCAATCGAAAACCACCGCCACGCTTCGCTATATTAAAAGAGTTATATTTTTTATTATCTGGCAAATAATACGCATAGTACGCCAGTACAGAAGTTTTAACTCCCAAAATCTGCGCCATGTGTTTATTACTTAAAACCTTGTATTCTGCCGCCTGTTCTTTTAAGTAAAAATTCAGCGACACCATACGCGTAAATTCCCTTCTACTTTTTTTCATACGATACAAAAATGGAGCCACACCCAAGGCTCCAACATCGCCAACGCGATAATTTGGCGACAAACAGACTCGAAGAGTCAAAGTACTAAGCGCTACAAGCTGAGGCGTTTACGCCTCAGAAATGCGAGCCTTGGGCGGGCGGCATTTTTTAACACAAGCAGCTTAAAGCATCAAGCCAGCATCAACGATGCTTAGAGATATAGAAATCCAACTCTCCTTTACTTCATCCTTACCTATCTCTTTCACAAGAGAATTTGCGAGGATTGGCTTTTTCACCCTCCCAACGAAATACAGTATCTACCTCTATCGAAACGCCGATTACTGCCCCCCCCCCCAACAACTCACGGCCTAACCAACCTAGGCATCTCCACCCCCTCCCCCAACCTCTCCACCCCCAACCGCACCCTCTCCCCCCCCTGCTCAATCACCACCCCATCCCCCTCCACAGCCACCAACTTCACCCCAGGCCCCACCCTCTCCCCCTGCAAAAAACTCCTCGGCGGTCCATCGTTCAAACTCAAAATCGCCACCGCCCCCCGACTCCCCGCCATCACCCCGCTCACCTTGATGTCCACCGGCGCCGTCTGGTTGGAAAACCACTGCAACGCCGGGCTGTCACTGCGCGCCGCGAGCATTTGCGGTGGCGCCGGAGGGGTGTGGGATTCGGCGGAGGTCAGGAGTAGCGACGACCAGGTCGCGACGCCGACCAGGGCGGCGAGCAGTGCGAGGGCCTGGACGGTTTGCGGGGGGGATATGCGGGTGGTGAGCATCACGGGCTGAATCTCCTTTTTGTCCCTGCTGACAGGCTACGCGGCAATTCTCACGGTTTTATTTCACACGTCTTACATGTTGGCCGTGCAGGATGTTTTTTTGGGACGGGGCCGGACGCAACGGAGCGCGCAACCGATGAATGTGGGCAAGCAACAGGGCTTTACGCTGATTGAGCTGATGGTGGTGCTGGTGATCATCGGCATCGCCAGTGCGGCGATCAGCCTGAGTATCAAGCCGGATCCGCTGCAATTGCTGCGCAAGGACGCCGAGCGGGTGGCGCAGTTGCTGCAGGTGGCGCAGGCGGAGGCGCGGGCGGATGGTCGGCCGATTGTTTGGGTGAGTGATGGCAAGGGGTTTCGGTTCAGTCGGCGCAGTGACAGTGGTCGGGGGTTTGAGCATTTCAAGGATGATCCGCAGTTGCGGCCGCGCACCTGGCAGAGTCCGAAGCTGGAGGTGCGGGTGGAGCCGAAGCAGAAGGTGGTGCTTAACGCCGAGTGGATCAATCCGCCGCTGCAGTTGACCCTGTCTGATGGGCTTAATCGGCTGAGTGTGCTGCGTGATGCCAGTGGAAGGATCAGTGTGCAATGAACGATCAACGGGGCTTTACCCTGATCGAGGTGATGGTCGCGATTCTGTTGATGGCGGTGGTCAGTCTGATTGCTTGGCGCGGGTTGGACAGTGTGACGCGGGCGGACAGTCATTTGCAGGCGAGCAGTGAGCAGAGTGACAGTTTGTTGCGGGCGTTGAATCAGTTGCAGCGTGATGTGGAGATGCGTGCGGGGATTGAATTGACTGAGCCGAAGAAGGTTGGCGTGGATGATGAGCCGCCGAGCGCGCCGCCTGCGCTGACGGTGCGGAGCAGTGATAGCAAGGGGTTTCGGCTGGATATCATTCGTAGTGCGGCGGATCAGCCTGGGGCCTTGCAGCGGGTGCGTTGGTGGGTCAAGGGGGATACGTTGTATCGGGCGGTGGCTGAGGCGCGCAGTCGTTATCCGTTGCCGGCGCCGGGGGCTGGGGTGGCGGTGTTGCAGGGGGTGAGTGATGTGCAGGTGCGGGTTTGGGAGGTGGATAAGGGTTGGCGGCAGTTGAGTGGGAATCGGCGGGAGGATCCGTCGGGGTTGGAGGTTCGGTTGACGCGGGAGACGGCGCAGGGGGTGGAGCGGTATCGGCAGGTGATGGGGCCGCTGCAATAATCTGAATCACTGCAAAAACTGTGGGAGCGGGCTTGCTCGCGAATGCGGTGGGTCAGTTGATGATGATTTGGCTGAGTGGACGCCTTCGCGAGCAAGCCCGCTCCCACAATTGGATTGGGTTTGGTCAATTGGGGAATGGTTGGCTTGTGAGCTGTCATCGCTGGTAGGTCAGCTCCCACAAGCCGGTAGATATTGGTCGGCTGTCGGGCCGTCATCGCGAGCAGGCTCACTCCTACAAGTGGATGGTATGCAGTCTGAGAGAGATGAGTTGGCTGGAAGGCCGCCTTCGCGAGCAAGCTCGCTCCCACAGGGAGTGGTGGGATTGGGTTAGCTGAGGACGACGACGCCGCCGGGGAGTTCGGTGCATTTGACGCCGTAGGCGTCGCGGATCAGCAGGGCGACGCCGGCGAGTTGGTCGAGGCTGAAGCGGGCCTGGACGCGGCGTTGGCCGAGTTCGCGGTTGAGCAGCAGCAACATGCCGGGGCGGTAGCGGTTGATCTCGTCGATCATCTGGCTGAGGGTCGCGCCGTTGAATACCAGTACCTGTTGGCGCCAGTTCATCACTGCTGCGGTGTCGACGCTCTGCACCGCGCCCACCTGTTGCCCGTCATAGGTCAGTTGCTCACCCGGCTGCAAACGCAGACTGCGGCCATCGACATTGACGTCCACCGAACCATCCAGGCAGGTCACGCAGACTTGCTGATCGGTGTTACGCAGGTTGAACCGCGCCTGACTCGCCCGCAACCACCCGCCCCCGGCCTGCATCGCCAGTGGCAACCGCGCGGTCTGTACTTCGACTTCGCCGCTGACCAGTTCGAAACCCTGCACGCCGTCATCGCCGGAGCGCTGGTTAATGCGGGTTTGTGTATTCAGTTCCAGGCTCACGCCATCGGCCGGTTCGACCCGGCGCTGCTCGCCGACTTCAGTGATGTAATCGGCGCCGAGGCCACCAAAGCCACCGGGAATCGTCCCGCGCACCAGCATGAACGCCGCCGATGCAGCGATGGCGCCACCGAGAAACGCGCGCCGGCCGAAGCGCCGAGGCGACTGCAGCATTTCAGCGGCAGGCTGCAGGTTGTGCCACAACACCTTGGCCTCTTCGAAAGCGCGGGCATGTTCGGCGCTCTGCGCGCACCAGTCGCGCAAGGCGCGGGCGTCGGCCACGGTGGCGCGGCCGGAGGTCAGCAGGACCAACCAGTCGTGGGCTTCGCTGTGCAGATTCTCGGCCGCCGATGGCTCGGCAGGTGTCAGTCGAAAGATGTTCAAACGCGCAGATTCTCAACGAATTGATCGGGCACTATTCAGAAGACGGTTTTCCGGCCCCGCGACCGAACCGCTGAAACACTTTTCTTTCCAGTTTCGCCGCGCAGAAGCCCAATGCAGCTTTGATTTCCTTCTCGACCATGCGCGTGGAGATGCCGAAACGCTGGGAGATTTCCAGGTGTGGCGCCTCCTCCAGCCGCGCGGCGATGAAGATTCTGCGACGCCGCGCTGGCAGTTCGTAGAGGGCGCTGAGCAGCGACTGGATTTCCTTTTGCCCACCGACCACTCGCGCCGGATCCAGCGCCTCGTCGCCGATTTGCAGCAGCTCTTCGACTTCCTCGCCGGTAAGCAGGCGCGCATCGGCCTGACGGCGGTCGGCGGCGATGTTCAGGGCCATGCGATAGAGGTAGGCGTTGGGCCGCAGCAGGTTCGGCGGCGTCTCCATGCGGTCGACCCGCAGGTAGGTTTCGTGCAGCACGTCGTTGGCCAGGTCTTCCGAGCCGAGACGGCGTCGCAAGCGCACCCGAAAGTCCTCGTAGGACGTCAGGAACAGCTGGACCATCGAACCTTGTCCGGTGTCTTTCATCCCCCGGAAACTCCTTCCCATTTGGTGCATTCCATGCGTTTCCCTGACGACTCCGGTAACAACAGCAACGTGACCGGCTGACGCAACGCGCTGGGCGTCGGCCGGTCGATCCTGAGATTGCGAAAGCTCTCCACCAGCGCGGTATCGCGCCGTTCATCACCGGTGGTGGTGACCAACCGGTTGTGCTGCACCACGCCGTCGCGCCCGACCCAGACCTGCAACACCGCGCGATAACTGCCCGGACGGGTCAGTGGCGAACGGCACAGGTTGCGCTCGATCGCCGCTTGCACCGCGGTGGCGTAACTGCGACTCACGGCGGCGCTGGCCGGGGTGGTTTTGTCCTGGGCCGATGGCACGTCTTCGACCTGCGCCACTTGCAGGGTGAACGCATCGTCGCGGGCATACCGCGCCATCAGACCGCTGCCGCCGAGCAAGCGGCGCAAGGCGTCAGCAGCGGTGTATTCGCCATCGACCGCCAACGAGCGCCGGCCGCGACTCAACTGGCTGTCGACCAGCACCGCAACGCCCGTGGCGTGGCTGTACTGATCCAGCGCCCGGGCCAGATCCTGCGCCGGAATGTGCAGCGTCATACGCAAGTCCGCCGGCACCGGTTCGGCTGTCGCCCCGCCGCTGAACCAGCCAAGCAGCAGCCCCAGACTCACCCGGCGCACGAGAGTCGCTGAACGCTGAAGACCGTCCCTGGAACTGCCTCGCTGCACGGCTGACGTACCCCTGAAAACCGTCATCCTGATGGCTGTTTATGAATCTGGTGTGACGGGCGGTGCAAAAAAACCATCACGGGATTCGCGCAAGGCTTGCACTAGACTGCAATCAGAGAACGGCCGCTTCGGGCCGGCCAGGAGGCTTGCATGAAATCACTGTGGAAATTCGCCCTCGGCGGGCTGCTGCTGAGCGCTTTCGCCAGCGCCCACGCCGAACAACCGTTGGGCTGTGTGGAGGTGACGGTGGGCGGCTACAAGGCGCCGAATTATGATTGTCTGAGTCAGCAGATGGGCAACAATCCCGAGGGTGCTGCCGCAGCGCAGAAAAATCAGGAAGCAATGAACGTTCCCGTGAACAAACGGCCACCAAATCAGGTTGGCCTCGCAACCCCGGCCGCAACTGGAACACGCATGGGCAACACCTTCGGCACCTCAGTCAAACCACAACGCCCACCCGCCAATAACGGAACATCCCCATTAACCAATAAATGAATCAAACACCTGAGGCTAAGAAACTCACACACTTAGAGGAAGGGGAAACACACCTGTGGCGAGGGGATTTATCCCCGATCGGCTGCGCAGCAGTCGTCAATCCCGCTGACTCGGTTTATCTGAAGGACCCGCGGCGGATAGTTTTGGGCCTGCTGCGCAGGCCATCGGGGATGAATCCCCTCACCACAAGGAATACCTCAATCACTAGAAATACCCCAATTACAGGGTATGCACGTCAATCGCTCGGGGTTTGGCGAAAGCTCACGGCCAGACGATTCCAGCTATTGATGGTGGTCACGGCCATGGTCAGATCCACCAGTTCAGCCTCACTGAATTGCGCTTTGGCCAACTGATAAACATCGTCCGGCACATGACTTTCGGCCAACAGCGTCACCGCCTCGGCCCAGGCCAACGCCGCCCGCTCACGCGGATTGAAAAAGCCGCTGTCGCGCCACACCGCGATCGCATACAAACGCCGATCACTCTCCCCGGCCCGCCGCGCGTCCACCGAGTGCATGTCGGTGCAGAACGCGCAGCCGTTGAGCTGCGAAGCGCGAATCCTGATCAGTTGCAACAGCGGCGCCTCGATGCTCAGGTCGCTGGTCAGCGCCTCCATGGCGATCATCGCTTTCATCGCCTTGGGCGATGCGTTGTAGTAGTCCAGACGCGGGGACATGGGCAGGTCTCGGGAAGCGGAATGATGAGTTCACGGTAAGCGCAGAACTGCCGGCGTTACAGCCCCAATTCCACGGAATATCGCTACACCACTGCCCTCAACCTCCACACAGATCCCCTGTGGGAGCGAGCCTGCTCGCGAAGGCGTCAGGTCAGTCAGCCCATTTTTGAATGACACACCGCATTCGCGAGCAGGCTCGCTCCCACATGGGTTAGTGACCAATTTGGAGTTTTTCGGGTAGGCAACTACTGCCCATCACGCAACAGCGGTAATCTGGCCGACACTTCAATCGCCCTCCGGAGCCGCGTCGGTATGGAACTTCACGTCGTGATCAATGGCCGCAAGGATCTGGCCGGTCAGTTGTACAAGCAACTGCGCGGCGCCATCGAGTCCGGGCGCCTGGCCGCCGGCACGCAGTTGCCGCCCAGCCGTCTGCTGGCCGAGCAACTGGGGATCTCGCGCAAGACCATTTCCGACACCTACGCGCAGCTTACTTACGAAAACTTTCTCACCGGGGTGATCGGCAAAGGCACGTACGTCAATGCGCGCCCGGCGCAGATTCAGCGCAAGCAAAGCCACACCGAACTGGCCAGCGCCGAGGTGATCGAGCGCTGGCGTAATCTGCCGGTGTTCCTGCGCCACCCGTCGCTGGAAGGCTCGCTGCGCTACGACTTCATCGGCGGCGCCACCAGCAAGGGCCAGTTCCCGCATGACGACTGGCGCCGTTGCGTGTCGCACGCGATGCGCCAGATGGCCGGCTCCAAAGGTTTCTACAGCGTGCCTGAAGGCCTGCCGGCGCTGCGCAATGCGATTGCCCGGCACATCGCGTTTTCGCGCGGGATCAACTGTCAGGACGAGGACATCGTGGTGTGCAACGGCGCGCAACAGGCGCTGGACTTGATCACCCGCGTGCTGATCAGCCCCGGTAGTCGAGTGGCGATGGAAGACCCGGGTTATCCGCCCGCGCGCCTGCTGTTCGGCACCCACGGCGCCGAGGTGGTCGGAATCCCGGTGGATGCCGAGGGGATTGTGGTCGAGCAGATTCCCGAGGGCACGCGGATGATTTATGTCACGCCGTCGCACCAGTTCCCGCTGGGCATGCCGATGAGCCAGGCGCGCCGCGAGGCCTTACTCGCCAGGGCTTATGAGCTAGGCGCGATCATCATCGAGGACGACTACGACAGCGAGTTCCGCTACGAAGGGCGGCCTACGGACTCACTGTTCAGCCTCGATCAGCGCGGCATCGTTGCCTACGTCGGCACCTTCTCCAAGACCCTGCTGCCGGAGTTGCGCCTGGGTTACGCGATCCTGCCGCCGGCGATTCTCGAGGCGGTGATCCGCGCCAAACAACTCACCGACCTGCACGCCTCGACCCTGCCGCAATGGGCGCTGGCCAAGTTCATCGCCGAAGGTTGCCTGCTCAAGCACATCCGCCGCTGTCACACGATTTATGCCCAGCGCCGCGAGCGGATTCTGGCGCGCATGGCCACGGATCTGGCGCCGTGGCTGGAGGCGATACCGCCCAGTGCCGGGTTCCACATGGCAGTACTGTGCAAGGTGCCGATCGACCTGGCGCTGGTGATCGAACTGGCGAAAAAAGTCGAGGTCGGGCTGTATTCCATCGACATTTTCCATTATCAACAGCCGGTGAAGAGCGGCCTGTACTTCGGCTTCGGCGCCATTGAAACCCTCGATATCGACACCGCTCTGGATCGCCTGCGCGACATTCTGCAACAACTGGCGTGAATGATTGGTCTGGGCGATTAACCGCCGATTGGTTATTGGTGATCAGCAGGTGCAGGCCTATTCTGCATGGGCGTTATCCCTCAATGAGCAGGATTCGTCCGGCCTGATTCAGGAGTGTGAGCAATGTCCAACGAAGTGATCAACACCGTCCAGGTGCGCGCCGCCGCCGGCCGTTCGGAAGAGCTCGGTCGGCAGTTGCAGAAGATCGTAGACACCTTGCGTCAGACACCGGGCTGCGACGCCTATATGGTCGACCGCTGCCCCGAGGACAGCCAGCGCTGGACGGTGAGTGCGCGCTGGCAGTCGGAAGCGGCGATGCAGGCGCACTTCAACCGGCCCGAGGCGCAGGGGTTTATAGACCTTATTGATAGCCGCTTGGCCAATAGTGTGGACTTCAACAGTTTCCCCATCGTCTGACCGGACGCCTTCGCGAGCAAGCCCGCTCCCACATTGGAATGCATTCAACTGTGGGAGCGAGCTTGCTCGCGAAGACGTATTCAGCTGCACCGCCGAACGACGGATTGGTCACCCGATCTTCCCGAATATTGGCCGTTTGAATACCCCACTCCGCAGACTACTGTGGTCACCACCCCTCCCCAACTGGTGATCGAACATGAAAGCCCTGCACCTCTTCACCGCCGTTATCGCCCTGTCCATGTCTGCCGCCGCCCTGGCTCACGACCCATCCGAGAAAGTCACCGTCCTGCAAGACCAGATGCTGAAAAACGCCCCCGGCAAGAAAGCCATGATGATCGAAGTCGACTACAAACCCGGCCAGTCCTCGATCGCCCACAAACACGACGGCACCGCCATGGCCTACGTGCTCGAAGGCGAAGTGATTTCCCAGGTCAAGGGCGAACAGGCGATCACCTACAAGAAAGGCCAGTTCTGGTACGAACCGGCCGGCTCAGAACACCTGGTGTCAAAAAACGCCAGCAACAGCAAACCGGCGAAGTTGCTGGTGTTCATGGTGTTGGCCCCGGACGAGCAAGTATTGATCCCCTTGAAAAACTGATGGTTGTTTGCACAGCCATAAATAAAAAGGCGCAAAACACCGTTTTTCGCCTTTTTATTTCCCGAGGCAATTAACCGATTTGCCTTAAAGCCAATAAAACTAATGCATCGCCATAACTGGAAAAATTGTCAGCTTATTTACAGGTTGGCGGGTTTAGTCTGAATCAACTGTCGTGCGCCCGTCACCCACAGCCGCGACAATTCTGACTTTCCGACTGAAGTTGCTTCACGGGAGACTCATCATGAAACTTGCTTTTGCCAGTACCTTGGCGATATCGGTTTTAGCCTTGTCCGCCTGTTCAGTACCCACCGCGTCGAAAGCGGTGTCGTCCCTCGATACCCTGTTCACCCAACCGGTCGGCCGTAGCAGCGCCGCGCAGGTGAAAAGCGGTCCCGGCGTGTCACTGGGCGTGGTCTACAGCCCGAGTACCCAGACCAACCGTGAATATCTGCGTGACTATCAGGCCAACGCCGGCACCGGTTTCGGCCAGAGCCTGCTGGTGCAGCCGATCCACGACGCCTACGTCAACACCTCGAAACCGGACATGGCCGTGGACTGGGTCAAGGCCTCGCTGCAACGGCAGTTCGGTTCGGTCACGGTGTACCCGGACATGCAGAGCCTGCGCGCGGCGCACCCCGATGTGGTGGCGATCGTCGACACCCACAGCCAGTTGATCACCTCGCGCAGTTCCGACATCAAGGCTGATGTGAGTGCGGATTTTTATGATGCGAAGTTGAATTACATCGGTACGGCGAAAGGTTCGGAGGCCAAAGAACTGACACCGGTTTGGGCGGACTTCAAACGTTCGGAAGAGATCGTCGCTGATATTAATCAACAGCAGGAGGTGCAAGTTCGGGCGTTGCAGAAGTTTGATCAGTCGCTGAGTAATTTATTGACCAGACCGACAGATAAAGTGTCGATGCTGGATAACAAACAAGCACATAAGTTGTATTGATCCAGAGAGCCTCTTCGCGAGCAAGCCCGCTCCCACAGGGGGAATGCATTTCAAATGTGGGAGCGAGCCTGCTCGCGAAGGGGCCAGCCCGACCACCACAAAACCAACAGACACAAAAAAGCCCCGGCATCTCACGACACCGGGGCTTCTTCATTCAACCACTACTCAGGCCAGTTCAAGCTCGGCATTCGCAGCAGTCGCAGGCACTACCGCCTGACCGCTCAACGCGAGGTCAAGCAGTTCACGGTTGGCTACTGCATACATGGCGTAGTCAGTGCCGCTCGCAGCACGGATTTCCACCAGCATGGCGCGCCAGCGCTCGATCATGCTTTCGTGCTGTGCCATCCACAGCGCCAGGCGTGCTTCCACGTCCTGAGTGCCGTCGCCCTGTTGCAGGACAGAGATGGTGATCGCACGTTGCTGCCAGTCCACATCGTCACGGAACGCTTCACGGGCCAGGGCCTGCCAGTTGTTTTCAACCGGCAGCGCGCTGATCTGTTGCAGGTACCAGGTGATGTCCAGCGCACTGCCCACGGCGAAGTAGGCCTTGGCCACTTCAGCCGGATCCTGACCAGTGACGTCGGACGCTTCGATGATCGGCAGCAGGGTGTACAGGTGCGAGGTACCCGCCACCATACGCGCCAGCAACTCCGGCACACCGGCCGCGACGTAAGCCTGATAACGCGCCTGCCAGTTTTCACGGATTTCGCCGCTCAGCAGTTCGTCGAGCTTCAGCCCCAGCTCCTTGAGGTGCGGACCAAAGTGCGCGACGTCACGGGCAGCGTTCTGCTCGTTGCGACGGGCACGCAGGAACCAGCGGGTAGCACGGCGGCCCAGACGCATCAGCTCGTCCATCAGCTCCAGTTGCACGTCAGCGGAGACCTGATAGTCGAGCGCTTCGATCTGACGGAACCAGTGCGGGAGGTGGAAGATGTCACGCACGATCACGTAGGCGCCAGCCACGTTCGCCGGACTCATGCCGGTCGACTCTTTGAGTCGCTGAACGAAGGTGATGCCCATGTGGTTGACCAGATCGTTGGCGATCTGGGTGCTGACGATCTCGCGCTTCAGACGGTGACGACGCATGGCTTCGGAGAACTTGCTGACCAGGGTCGGCGGGAACGCCGTTTCCATGTCGCGGGTCAGGTAGTCGTCGTCCGGCACCAGCGAGTTCAGCAGCTGTTCCTTGAGGTCGATCTTGCTGTACGAGATCAGCACCGACAGCTCGGGACGGGTCAGGCCATGGCCTGCCGCAACGCGCTCGTTGATCTGCTCTTCGGTCGGCAGGAACTCGATGGCACGGTCCAGCTTGCCACGGCCTTCCAGATCGCTCATCAGACGCTTGTACTCGGCAATGCGCTCGTAGGCACGACGCGCCGCCAGGGACAGGGCCTGGGTCTGCTTGTAGTTGTTGCCGAGCACCAGACCACCGACTTCGTCGGTCATGCTCGCCAGCAACTGGTTGCGTTGCTTGTCGGTCATGTCGCCGGCCTGAACCACTTCGTTCAGCAGGATCTTGATGTTCACTTCGTGGTCGGAGCAGTCCACGCCACCGGCGTTGTCGATGAAGTCGGTGTTGGAGCCGCCGCCATTCAGACCGAATTCCACACGACCCAGTTGGGTCATGCCGAGGTTACCGCCCTCGCCCACGACTTTGCAGCGCAGCTCGTTGCCGTTCACGCGCAGTGCGTCGTTGGCCTTGTCGCCGACGTCGGCATGGCTTTCGCTGCTGGCCTTGACGTAAGTACCGATACCGCCGTTCCACAGCAGATCCACCGGTGCCTTGAGCAAGGCGTTCAGCAGTTCGGTCGGGGTCAGCTTGTCGGCCTTGATGTCGAAGCGTTCTTTCATCTGCGGCGAGATGGCGATGCTCTTCGCGCTGCGCGAGAAGATGCCGCCGCCTTCGGACATGATGCTGGTGTCGTAGTCGGTCCAGGCCGAACGCGGCAGGTCGAACATGCGCTGACGCTCGACGAAGCTGGTCGCCGGGTTCGGGTTCGGATCGATGAAGATGTGCATGTGGTTGAACGCGGCAACCAGTTGCAGCTTGTCGGACATCAACAGGCCGTTGCCGAATACGTCACCGGCCATGTCACCCACGCCGACCACAGTGATGCTGTCTTCCTGGACATTGATGCCGCGCTCGCGGAAGTGGCGCTGTACGCCGACCCACGCGCCCTTGGCGGTGATGCCCATTTTCTTGTGGTCGTAACCGGCGGAACCACCGGAGGCGAACGCGTCACCCAGCCAGAAGCCGTAGTCGATGGCGATGCCGTTGGCGATGTCGGAGAAGGTCGCAGTGCCCTTGTCCGCTGCCACCACCAGGTACGGGTCATCGTCGTCATGACGCACGACGTTGGCCGGCGGCACCAGCGCGCCGTCTTTCAGGTTGTCGGTGATGTCCAGTAGACCGGAAATGAAGATGCGGTAGCAGGCGATGCCCTCGGCCGCGATCTCGTCACGGCTGCCGCCCAGTGGCAGGCGACGCGGCAGGAAGCCGCCCTTCGCGCCCACCGGCACGATGACCGAGTTCTTCACTTGCTGGGCTTTTACCAGGCCAAGCACTTCGGTACGGAAGTCTTCTTCACGGTCGGACCAGCGCAGACCACCGCGCGCCACGTTGCCGAAGCGCAGGTGCACGCCTTCGACGCGTGGCGAGTAGACGAAGATTTCGAACTTCGGTACCGGCTTCGGCAGCTCAGGGATCGCGTGCGGGTTGAACTTGAAGCTGAAGTACGACTTGTTCTGGCCGTTGGCGTCAGTCTGATAGAAGTTGGTACGCAGAGTGGCTTTGATCAGGTCCAGGTAACGACGCAGGATGCGGTCTTCGTTGAGCACCTGAACGTCGTCCAGCGCGGTCAGAATCGCCTGCTCCAGACGCTGTTGCTTGTCTTCCAGATCATCGCTGCCCAGCTTGCGCGCCAGGTAGAAACGGGTCTTGAACAACCGGGTCAGCTCGCGAGCGATGTCGGTGTGGTTGTTCAGGGTGCTGGCGATGTAGCCCAAGTCGAAGCCCAGACGAATCTGCTTCAGGTAACGGGCGTAGGCACGCAGCAGCGCCACGTCGCGCCATGGCAGACCGGCGGTCAGCACCAGACGGTTGAACGCATCGTTCTCGGCATCGCCACGGACGATGTGGACGAACGCGTCCTGCAGGGTGTCGTTGAGTTGCTGGATGTCGAGGTCCAGGCCTTCAGCGGCAGTGAACGCGAAGTCGTGAATCCAGAACTCGCGGCCATTGGTGTGACGCAGACGGTACGGGAACTCACCCAGCACGCGCAGGCCGAGGTTTTCCAGAATCGGCAATACGTCGGACAGCGCCAGCGGGGTGTCGGCGTGGTACAGCTTGCAATGCAGCTCGCGCTGACCGGAAACCTGGCCCAGCGGCTGATAGAAGCTCATCACCAGCGGATTTTTTTCGTTCAGGCTCAGCAGGTGCTGCATGTCGACCACGGCCGAATGCGCCGCGAAACGCTCGCGGTAACCCGCCGGGAAGCCTTTCGGAAAATCCGCCAGCACGTTGGTGCCGTGGGCTTCGCCGAAGCTTTCGACGGTCAGTGCGGCGTAGTCGTCCTGCCAGCTGCGGCAGGCCTGTACCACTTCTTTTTCCAGCAGCAGCGGATCGATGTCGATGCGGTTCTTCGGATCAACACGCAGGATCAACTGCACGCGAGCCAGTACGGACTCGGAGAAGAAGGTCCAGAACTCGCAGTCGGTAGCCTTCAGGCGCTCCATCAGGACTTGCTGGATCTTCTGGCGCACTTCGGTGGAATAGATGTCGCGCGGCACGTAGGCCAGGCAGTAGCAGAAGCGACCGTACGGGTCTTTGCGCAGGAACACGCGGATCTTGTTGCGTTCCTGGATCTGCACGATCGACATCACGGTGCTGAACAGTTCGTCGACCGGGGTCTGGAACAGGTCGTCACGCGGCAGCACTTCGAGTACCTGCGCCAGTTCCTTGCCCAGGTGAGCCTTGGACTGGAAGCCGGAGCGGCGTTCGATTTCTTCGACCTTGCGACGGATGAACGGAATGACCCGCACGCTCTCGCCATACACCGAGGAGGTGTACAGGCCCATGAAGCGGTGTTCCTTGATGACTTTACCGTCGGCGTCGATTTCACGGATCGACACGTAGTCCGGGTAGGCCGGACGGTGTACGCGGCTCGGGTGCGCAGCCTTAGCGAACGACAGCAGGGTCGGTTCGCGCAGGTAGTTCACCGCGTAGTCTTCGATGTGCCGGTCTTCGTTGGTCAGACCGGTGCGCAGCAGTTTGGTCAGACCGAGGAAGGAATTCTGGTCGTATTCGATATGGCCGCCATCGGCCTGATCGACAACGGTGAACTCTTCGTAGCCGAGGAAGGTGAAGTGGTTGCCCACCAGCCATTCCAGGAAGCTCTTGATTTCGGTCTTTTCGTCGGCATCGACGGCGAATGCGCTGTGATCGAGCTTGGTGAGGATCTCCTGCACCTTGGCCTTCATCGGCTCGAAATCAGCGACCGCGACGCGCACTTCACCGAGCACCTGCTCCAGTTCTTTGCTCAGCACATTCAGTTCGGCCGCGTTGGCGCAGCGGTCGATTTCCAGGTACATCAGCGACTCGTGCAGCACGCCTTCGCCAGTGCTGCCCTTGGGCAGGATTTCCAGCAGCTCGCCCTTGCTGCCACGACGTACGCTGAGCACGGTGGTCTGCAGGGTGTGGATGCTGTAGCCGCGGCGGTTCAGCTCGGTGCGGACCGAGTCGACCAGAAATGGCAGGTCATGGTGCAGGACTTCGACCGCGGTGTGGGTCGACTGCCAGCCATGACGCTCGTAATCGGGGTTGTAGACGCGCACTTGCGGTTGCGCGTGATCGAAGCGCTCAAGCAGGCGCCACGCGGAAAGAGTACAGCCAGCGAGGTCGGAGAGGCGACGTTGAGTCAGCTCGTCCAGGGAAATGATGCCGAAGAATTGTTCAGCGAACAGCGCCACTTGTGGCAGTGCCTGTTCACTGATGTGCTGCGCCAGTGCCGCTTGCAGTTGGTGCTGGAAGTCGGCTTTGCTGGCTGCGGTGAAGAACGCCATCTGTGGTACTCCGCTTAAGCTTGTTATTGATGGAAAGCGTCGCGTGCAACACCCCTTTCGGGGCTTGTGTCGCCCTGTTCCTGATTCTCGGGCAGAGGAAACAGGGGGACAGGTGGGTGAAGCTGGACGAGACACTCAGGTCACATTCACCTTCCATTGAATGGGCATCTGCAAAAACGACTGTCGAGGCCGCCGACAATGTCTTTACGGGTGCTCATCCGTTGCGCAGCTTAATGGGTGCGACAATGTGTCTGCTTGCGGTGCTGCGACATATTCGGTCATTGGCACGTAAACGCGGGCCCGCGCACCGGTAAACATTAGCAGCGAAAGAGAATTCTCGCGCTTCAGGTGGCCGTTCAACAGGCAAGCGCACCTGAAATGACCGATTACCTGAAATTCGTTCCTGCCACACCTTTCCTCCTTGGAAAATCACCCAGCCAGAGCTTACACAGCCTTCGATTGTTCGCACTAAAAAAACCAATAAAAACAACAAGTAGAAACACACTAAAGAATGCTTACAAACTGACAAGAAATGTCTCACATAATTTGAAGACCGAATTCCTACAGCACGATTTGAACGCAAAAATCTGCAGTGCTATCTATATAAGCGCACCCCATAAAAAACCAGACATCATTTGTCAACCTGACCCACGGAACGGGTCTCCATCAAAGAAAGGAATCAGCACATGCGAAAACTTGAACTTCCGACAACGATAATCTACGGCGATGGCCCTTGGGAAATTATCAATTTGAACCCTGGCAGCATTCGCGGAGATATTCTCAAGAACTATCCGCTGGGCAACCCGATGCATGGGCTCACACTGGCGATAGAAAGTGACTATCTGAAAAAAAGCACAATTTAGAGCAAGGCTTGCAAACTGAGTTGAATATTATAGACAGCAGGCACCCACCGCTGACCCACCCTACTCCCGATACATGGCTAAACAAAGCCACCAATATTGTCAATGAATTACTTTTTCAAAAAAACACCGAGCTGCAGCAAAAATTAAGGGATATTAAAACGTCGCAACAATATGCGAAGTTACAAGCCACTTACGACGCCATGCTTCTGAACGAACAAATCGCAAATCTTCAAGACCGCCAGACCAGACTGTATGCCGAAATAGCTCGGCGACAGGCCGAGGCCCTCGCCCAACAGCAGGCCGCCGAAGCGGCGCGACAAGCTGAAGAGGCGCAAAGACAAGAGCAGGCGCTTCAGGCTGCTCTGCGACTGGAGGAAGAAAAACAGCGGATCGCTGCCGAAGCGGAGGCCAAACGTATTGATGACTACAAACGCGCGGTGGCTTACGTCGCCGACGCGAACAAATTCATCCTCGAGAAATACGGCGTCAAGCTGCATCAAGTGGTGATGGATCTTCAAAAGGATGTATCAGGGAAAAAGATCAGGAGCTACAACGAGGCGCTGCGAACGTTCGAGCAGGTGCGAACCAACCCGAATGCAAGGCTCAGCCCGCAGGATACCCGTGCGGTTGTCGACGCACTGAACGCGCTGGACAAGGCGACCTACATGGACAGTGTCAATCGGCTCGCCAAAGGATTTGGCGTAACCGGAAAAATCGTGCAGGTGCACTCGGTGATCGAGAAAACTGCGATTGGTTTCCAAGAAGGCAATTGGAAACCGTTGATGCTGGAGCTTGAGAGTATTGCGGCTGGTATGGGGGCAGGCGCACTACTGGCAGTGACCGCCGCCAGCTTTTCCCCAGCCCTGCTCACCACCGTACCCGGCATCGTGGTAGTCGGCTTATTGATTGCCTTGGCAGCAGCCTTCTTGAGCGCTGATAACGTGGAAAAAATAAATACACTGATTCTTGATCAGTTCAATAGCGCGTCCTCAAACGGATAGCAAACATCTGTAACGGGCCAGCCTTCCGGCTGGCTCTGTTAAACAGACAACACAGCCAGCCTACTGGAGAACACCAAGATGAATAAAAACCCGCCTGAACTGACTGTACCTCCATTATTGATTTCCCTTTTCTGCGCGCCGATCTTTTTTATAAACCTTCTTCTTCCTGCACTCCCGCAAAGCAGCCTGGATTTTGCCATCAACGACTTCCTGGACAACCAGCTTTTCGGCTTGAGCGGATTCTGGTCTTCCTTATTCCCCTTCAGCTCCAAAGCAACCGCAAACTATGTAGCGACTGTTGGGCCAATATTTGCGCCAATTCTATTCTACAAAACTTACAAAACAATGAAGATTGACCCGGCCCAGTACAAAAACAGGATTTTAACTCGATTCATCACCGGAATATTCTTTACAGCCTTTATGATTATGTTTTTTATATTAGCTTTTTATTTAACCGAAACAGATCTTGGAAAAGGCACCGGAAAATATGGAAACCTGTTTGGACAAAACATATTGTTTTACTCGATATTCTCTTCAGGCATGTTGATACTCTTCTTTGTCATCCCATTTCTGATCCATCGAATCTTTTTTTACTTTCCGTACTTGCTGATCAAGAACTGGAAGGAAAAAAGGGAACGCCGCCACTCTCATTGAGCGCTATGCCTTCCCTTTTTCCTGAGCTGTTTACAGCCCCCATTAACATCAGTCAGGCAGCTCCTCGAACGCCCTGAATTTACTAACCGTGGCACAGTCGTAACACAGGGTTTTCAGGACCAGTTTATCCATGCTGGCGTCGATATTGCTGGAGTCACACTCTCGGCAAAACAGCCTCAAATGACCGAGCAGATCGCTGTCAAAAGCTGCACGGGAGAAGAACTGCGGCACCAGTTCATCGCGCCAATACATTCCCGGCGACTTGGAAAACCCGGCACCGCTGTCCTTGAGCACTACGTCGTACAACAGCCGATGCAACGCCGATTGCGGTACCCGCGAATCACGGTGTGCGTTTTTGCGCCAGTTCCGAGTCAGGGCATCCTGAGCGGTCCCGAGCATGTTGCGCGGGATGGTGTTGGACGCGTGATTGCGACCTTTGGAGTTGTCGGTGGCGTAGAAGTGCGCAGCGTTTTTTACTGCCAGGCGGGCGAAGTAGTAGAGCTGGCTTACGGAAAAATCCTGCAGGAGTTGCCCCACAACCGTTTCGGCACGCGCCTCGGCCGTGAACGAAAAACTGACTTCGTTGGCCAGCACACGGATGTATTGAAGCGATTCTTCTCGGGCCAGATCGAAAATCAGCCCGTAGAGTTCGCTCTTCCAGGCGACCTGAATCTCGCCGGATAACTCCTGATATAGCGTCAGGTACAGGCTTTCCCGATTACAGCGCGCAACTCCGCCGAGTGCCACATTAGGCTGCCAGCGCACTGCAGAATAGTCACTGATACTGCAACCCTCAGTGCGATCGAAGGCCCTGATATCAGAGCTCGTCGCGACCGTTAACACGCCAGCCTCGTGCAGACTCTTCAATCTTTCCTCGCTGGCCTCGACGCTCGGTGCCAGATGTTCGCTTCGGGATGTCGCGCTCAACGGCGCGATCCATTCGGGATGGCTGCCATTGCCATCGTCAAGCAAGGCCAGCAACGTCAGTTTCTGCACAAACCCAAGGGTCGAATACGGCACCGCGGGACTCGGTACACCGAAGCGCGATTCAAGTTCGCGTCGATCACGCTCGGCCTGCGCCGCCAATTGTTGCTGATGAACCTGGCAACATGCCTGGCAAGTACACGCCATGCGTCGGCCATGGCGGGCGGATGCTGAGTATCGGTGCTCGCACCGTATGCATTTGTAAGGATGACGCTGCGAGACCGGAGTGCCCCGGGCGTGCCGACGTACCCACATCGGCACATCGCAATAAGGGCACTTCAGATCCTGACTGACAATCGGCGGCAAAACCTTGAGCAAGCTGCGGACAGTGGCAGGGATCTGATACTCGACCAGAAGCGCAGCGCTTTTTTCCCCGTCCAGATATCGCTGATAAATCTGCTCAATCTGATCGTCGGACAGGTGTGCAATTTCCTCAGCGCGTTCGAAATACGGATGCATTGAAAGAGGTCCCTTTTTCGGTTTGAGATGACGCACTCCTTTGCGTTCGAACCGCAAAATAATGACAATCGTGGCGATAAAACAAGCGAAAAAGCAGAAAATGGCTGCCAAGTTCAAACAAGTAATTTTCCCTGCGGCGTCCTCGGAAATTTCAACCCTCAACCCAGAATTCATCTGTCGGAATTTTCCTTTTTCATTGATTCCGCCAGGTTTCACGCACCCTCTTGTTGCAGTCGTCAATAAAGCAACCCACGCAAGAGAGCAGCGCAAATGCGCCAAGGCTGGCAAAATCGCGCTTTCGATTGCACTTAGCGCCCGTCGGCCAGGAATTCCCCCATGCAAATGACCACCGCCCTACTGATCGTCAACCCGTGCGACGACGAAGAAGACAACATGGCCATGCTCTGCTGCCATAGCGACAAGGGCGACATGTTTCTGATGAGCCGCTACCCGGACGAGGACGAGCTGGAGATCACCCTGGATGGCGAGCCTTCGACGCTCGACGGCGTGAAAGTCACCCTGTCCAAGACCCTGCTGAAGATCGAAATCGCTGCGGCAGATGCCGATGCGTTGAATGGCGATGATGTGCTGGAGATCACCTTCAACCCGGACATGGTTGATCTGGCTGAAGTTGAAGAAACCCTGAAGAACATCCTGGATGGCACCGGAACGTATATCAGCCAGATTTGATGCTGACTGGACTGGCCTCATCGCTGGCAAGCCAGCTCCCACAGTGGCCGATGTGTTGCACAAATCGCATTCGCACTTCTGATACCCGTGGGAGCTGGCTTGCCAGCGATGAGGCGAAATTTGACGTTGTCTGGACTGCCCCCTTCGCGAGCAGGCTCGCTCCCACTTTGACGGGTGTACGCCGTTCAAATGTGGGAGCGAGCCTGCTCGCGAAGGCGTCCGAAAGAACACTGCACCTTTCTCCGGCTACAAAATTCCAACAAATCCCCCAGTCATTTCCCGCACTTTGCGCAAAATGCCGTTAGTCGCCGCCCCCCTCGATGGATTAAAGTAACGCCCCCAGCCCCGGCGTTATCCGAACGCCTGCGGCCACCCTTTCCAGGAACAGTCACCGATGGAACATCGTGAAGCGCTGCTGGCGCTGCGAACCTTTCTTTCAACGCAGATTCTCGGCCAGGAAAAACTCATCGAGCGTTTGCTCATCGCCCTGCTCGCCGACGGCCATATGCTGGTCGAGGGCGCTCCGGGTCTGGCCAAGACCAAAGCGATCAAAGAACTCGCCGAGGGCATCGAAGCCCAGTTCCATCGCATCCAGTTCACCCCGGATCTGCTGCCGGCCGACATCACCGGCACCGAGATCTATCGTCCGGAAACCGGCAGTTTCGTGTTCCAGCAAGGGCCGATCTTCCACAACCTGGTGCTGGCGGACGAAATCAACCGGGCCCCGGCCAAGGTGCAATCGGCGCTGCTCGAGGCCATGGCCGAGCGTCAGGTCAGCGTCGGGCGCAGCACTTACGAGCTGTCGCCGCTGTTTCTGGTGATGGCCACGCAGAACCCGATCGAGCAGGAAGGCACCTACCCGTTGCCCGAAGCGCAGCTCGACCGTTTCCTGATGCACGTGAAAATCGGTTTCCCGGACGCCGCCGTCGAACGCCGGATCCTGCAGCAGGCCCGTGGCGAAGCGCTCAACGGCGAAACCAAACCGGAACGCCGAGTCAGCCAGCAGGCGATTTTCGCCGCGCGCAAGGAAATCCTCGGTCTGTACATGGCCGACGCCGTGGAGGAATATCTGGTGCAACTGGTCATGGCCACGCGCACCCCGGCCAAGTTCGACCCGGAAATGGCCGAGTGGATCGCCTATGGCGCCAGTCCACGTGGCTCGATCGCCCTCGACCGCTGCGCCCGGGCCCACGCCTGGCTGGCCGGGCGCGACTTCGTCAGCCCGGAAGACATTCAGGCGGTGCTGTTCGACGTGTTGCGTCACCGCATCATTCTGTCGTTTGAAGCCGAAGCCGCCGGCATCGATCAGGATCGGGTGGTGCAGCGGATTCTCGACGTCGTAGCCGTCGCTTGACCCCCATGAACGCCCCCCTGCCGTCCGAACCGGGCATCCGCATCAGCCTCACCGATCTGATCGAGATGCGCCACCGTGTGCGCGAAGTGCAGCTGTTTTCCACACCCAGTCAGCGCAGTCCGCTGATCGGTCTGCATCACTCGAAATTCCGTGGGCGTGGCGTGGACTTCGATCAGGTGCGGGTCTATCAGGCCGGCGACGACGTGCGCACCATCGACTGGCGCGTGACCGCGCGCACGCAGGAGCCGCACACCAAGCTGTTCCATGAAGAACGCGAGCGACCGATTTTTATCATGGTCGAGCAAAGCACGCGGCTGTTTTTCGGCTCCGGGCTGATGTTCAAGTCAGTGCTCGCAGCGCAAGCGGCGGCGTTGATCGGCTGGGCCGCGCTGGGGCACAACGACCGGGTCGGCGGGCTGGTGTTCGGCGACAACGAGCATTACGAAATCAAACCGCGTCGCAGCAAGCAGAGCCTGCTGCAATTGCTCAACCGCCTGGTGAAAGTCAATCAGTCGCTGCACAGCGAACGCGAACCGGACCGCGATGCCCTCGGCGTGGCGCTGCGCCGGGCGCGTGAGGTGTTGCGCCCGGGCAGCCTGGTGATCGTGATCTGCGACGAGCGCGCGCTGTCCGACAGCGCCGAGCAGCAACTAAGCCTGCTGTCGCGTCATTGCGATCTGTTGTTGTTGCCGCTGTCCGATCCGCTGGACCACGCCCTGCCTGCCGCCGGGCTGCTGAGATTCGCGGAAAGAGGCGCACAACTGGAACTCGACACGCTCAATTTCGAGCTGCGCCAGACCTATCGCGCTCAGGCCGAAGCACGCATCGCCCGCTGGGAATTGCTCGCGCAAAAACTGCGGGTGTTGTTGATGCCGTTGAGCACGCAAAGCGAAATGGTCGAGCAGATGCGCGAGTTCCTCAATCCGCAGCGCCCGGGGAGCAGTCGATGAACGGCCTCGAACAACTGCAACCGCTGATTTCCCCGCCGCCGATCGACTTCTGGCCACCGGCGCCGGGCTGGTGGCTGCTGCTGTTATTGCTGCCGCTGCTGGGCTTCGCCGTGTGGCGTTTGCGCCGCTTCATTCCGATCAAGAAACGCCCGATCGTGCGCGCCGAACAACCGCTCGACCCCGTGCGCATCGCCGCACTGGCCGAACTGGCGCAGATGCCCAAACCCTACGACGGCGCACCGGCCGGGGCCTGGCTGCAGCAGCTCAACGGTCTGCTCAAACGCCTGTGCCGCAACCACTACCCCTACAGCCAGAGCCACACGCTCAATGGCCGCAAATGGCTGGCGTTTCTCGACAACCGTTGCCCGGCCGCCGGCCTGACGCGCTGGATGGTGCTGGTCGAAGGCGCCTATAAACCCGAATGCAAACTCGACGACAAAGCCATCGCCGGCCTGACCCAAGCCGTCGACACCTGGATTCGCAAGCATGTTTGAGTTCGCCTGGCCGTGGATCTTCGTGCTGCTGCCGCTGCCGTGGCTGATGCGTCTGGTGCTGCCGGTGGCCGACAGCGGCGAGCCGGCGCTGCGCGTGAGTTTCCTCTCCGACCTCGAAGGTCTGGCACGGCGCCGGGCCCGCGCCAACCTGCCGGCGTGGCGCCAGCAAGCACCGTTCCTGCTGCTGTGGCTGTTGCTGCTGAGCGCCGCGGCGCGTCCGCAATGGCTCGGCGAACCGTTGCCGATTGCCGCCAGCGGCCGCGATCTGCTGGTGGCGGTGGACGTGTCCGGCTCGATGGACTTTCCCGACATGCAGTGGCAGGACGAAGACGTCAGTCGCTTGTCGCTGGTTCAGCATCTGCTCGGGGATTTCCTTGAAAGCCGTGATGGCGACCGCGTCGGTCTGATCCTGTTCGGCAGTCAGGCCTATCTGCAGGCACCGCTGACGTTCGACCGGCATACCGTGCGCGTCTGGCTCGATGAAGCGCGCATCGGCATCGCTGGCAAGAACACCGCCATCGGCGATGCGATCGGTCTGGCGCTGAAGCGCTTGCGCATGCGTCCGGCGCAAAGCCGGGTATTGATTCTGGTCACCGACGGCGCCAACAACGGTGGCGAAATCGATCCGTTGACTGCGGCGAAACTGGCCGCCAGCGAAGGGGTGAAAATCTACCCGATCGGCATCGGCGCCGACCCCGAAGACAGTGGCAGCACCGGCCTGCTTGGGGTCAATCCGAGCCTGGACCTCGACGAGCCGGCCCTCAAAGCGATCGCCAACGCCACCGGCGGCCAATACTTCCGCGCCCGCGACGGCAAAGAGCTGCAAGCGATCCGCGACACCCTCGATCAACTCGAACCGGTGACCCAGCAACCGACCCAGGCGCGCCCTGCCAAAGCCTTGTATCAGTGGCCGCTGGCGTTGGCCCTGCTGCTGAGCCTGTTGCTGGTCGCCCGCGAATTGTGGCCGGACAACCCGCTGCAACGCCTGTTTACCAAGGAGCTGTATCTGCAAAGTCCGTTGCCTGACTGGCGCGAGCGTCTCAAGCGCCTGCGTCTGCGGAGGCGCCGATGATCGCGCTCTGGCCGCACTGGTTCCGCCCTTGGTGGCTGCTGCTCCTGCCGCTGCTCGGCTGGCTGATCTGGCAACTCTGGCACCGGCAGAAACGCGCCGGACGCTGGCAGATGATTCTGCCGCCGGCGTTCCACTCGACGCTGCTCAGCGGAGGCAATGGGCGCACCAGCAAACTGCCGTGGGTCGCCCTCGGCGTGGCGTGGCTGCTGACCATCGTCGCCCTGCTCGGCCCCAGCTGGGAACGCGTCGAGCAGACCAGCCAGAAACCTGCCGATCCATTGGTGGTGGTGCTGGAGCTGACCCCGGAAATGCTCGCCACCGACTCGCCGCCAACGCGACTGGAACAGGCCCGGCGCAAGCTGTTTGACTTGTTGCAGGCGCGCAGCGATGCGCAGACCGCGATCGTCGTCTACGCCGGCAGCGCGCACACGCTGGTGCCGCTGTCGGATGACCTGGCGACCAGTCGCAATCTGCTCGACGCCCTCAAGCCCTCGTTGATGCCGGAAAGCGGCCATCGCGCTGATCTCGGCGTGAGCAAAGCATTGGCCTTGCTCAAGCAAGGCGCCCTCGGTCAGGGACGGATTCTGCTGATCGGCTCCTCGCTGACCGAAGAAGAACGCCAAGGCATCCGCCGCGCCCTCGGCGAGCAATCGGCGCAACTGCTGATGCTCGGCATCGGCACCGCTGAAGGCGCGCCGATCGCTCAGGAGGACGGCAGTTTCCTCAAGGACGAACAGGGCGCGATTCGCGTGCCGCAACTCGACAGCCCGGGCCTTGGCGCATTCCTCGCCAGCGTCGGCGGCGAGTACCACAGCGCGCGACTGGACGAGTCCGATTTGCGCGCCCTCGGCCTGCTCGATGGCCCGCGCAGCCTGCGCGACGATGGCCAGACCGTGCGCCTCGACACCTGGGCCGATCAGGGTTACTGGTTGCTATTGCCGCTATTGCTGCTGGCTGCCTGCGCCGGACGACGTGGATGGTTATTCTGCCTGCCATTGCTGCTGTGCCTGCCGCAGCCGAGCTACGCTTTTGACTTCGAAGACCTGTGGCTGCGCCCCGATCAACAGGGCCTGCACTTGCTCAAGCAGAAACGCCCGGCCGAGGCTGCCGAACACTTCGAAGATCATCAGTGGCAAGGGGTGGCGTTGTACGAGGCCGGCGATTACAGTGGCGCCGCTCAGCGTTTCGCCGAAGGCAGCGATGCCCGCGCCCACTACAATCGTGGCAACGCGCTGGCAAAAAGTGGTGAGCTGGAAGCGGCGATCGATGCCTATGAACAGGCGCTGGAACTGCAACCGGATTTGCGCCCGGCGCTGACCAACAAGGCCCTGGTGGAAAATCTGCTCAAGCAGAAGAACACCCCGCCACCGGCCGAACCACAGCCACAACCGGCGCAGCCGAATGTGCCCGGCGATGAATCGCCACCAGCGACCGCGCCACCACCCGCGGTGAAAAGTGACACCCCGAGCGAGGCCCAGCCCGGCGAGTCGGCCAGCGAACCGCCACCGACCACCCCGCCGCAGCCAGGCCCCAACGAAGTGCCGGGCAGCGATGACGCGGAAGTAACCGACACCGTGCCAACGCTGCGCCCGAGCGAAGACAACCTCGAAGGCGAGCAGCGTCAGGCACTGGAACAATGGCTGGGCAAGATTCCCGACGACCCGGGCGAACTGCTGCGACGCAAATTCTGGTACGAACAGCAACAACATCAGGATCAGGAAAAAACTCGATGACCCGTTTCACCGCTCTCTTGCTGCCCCTGCTGCTCTGCACGGCCACCGCCCAGGCGGCCGAGCTGACGGCCAGCGTGGATCGCAGTCGCCTGAACTCCGGCGAGACGGTCGAACTCACTCTTGAAACCAGTGATGTCACGCAGTTCGGCAAACCCGACCTGACCCCGCTGGAACCGCTGTTCGAGGTGCGCGGCACACGTCAGGTCAACCAGTTGAACACCCTCAATGGCGACAGCCGCGCCACCACGCGCTGGATCATCACCCTGCTGCCGAAAGAGAATGGCAGCGTGGTCATTCCACCGCTGCAACTGGGTGAGGTGCAGAGCCAGCCGATCACCGTGCAAGTGGTCGAGAGCGACACCCGCGAAGAGAAAAACAACCTGGACCCGGTGTTCATCGAGGCCAGTCTCGACCAGTCCAGCGTTTACGTGCAGGCCCAGGCGATCCTGACCCTGCGCATCTACCATTCGGTGTCGCTGTACGACGACAGCAGCCTGACCCCGCTGCAGATCGCCGACGCGCGTATCGAGCAACTGGGCGACACCCGCACCTACGAGAAAGACATCAACGGCGTGCGCCATGGCGTGATCGAGATGCGCTATGCGATCTACCCGCAGCACAGCGGTTTGCTGACCATCGCCCCGCAGACCTTCAGCGCCACACTGGTCGATACCCAACCCGCTCAGGACGCGACCGCGCAGGGCCCGAAACCGGGCAAGCTGCTGCACGTCAGCTCCTCAGAGATTCCGCTGACGGTCAAACCGAAACCGCTGACCTACCCGGCCGATGCGCCGTGGTTGCCCGCACGCAGCCTGAGCCTGAGCGAAAGCTGGAACCCGGAGCCGGATCATCTTCAGGTCGGCGACTCCCTGACCCGCAGCCTGACCCTGAAAGCCGAAGGCCTGGCCAGTTCGCAGTTGCCGGCCCTGCCCGGTACCGAAGCCAATGGCCTGCGCCGCTACCCGGATCAACCGGTGCTGAGCAACCAGAGCGGCGAGCGCGGCCTGATCGGCAGCCGTGAAGAACGCGAAGCGCTGGTGCCCAGCCGCAGCGGCGCGATCGAGTTGCCGACCGTCGACGTGATCTGGTGGAACACCTTCGAAGATCATCTGGAACACACCAGCCTGCCGGCGCGCACCCTGCAAGTGGCGAACAACCCGAGCCTGCAGGTCGACACCCCGGCCGGCACATTACAAGCGAACGCCGCCGATAATGATGTGTTGTGGTGGTGGAAACTCAGCACCTTGATCCTCGCCTGCACTACCCTGCTCGGCTTCGGCCTGTGGTGGCGCGCGCGCTGGCAACCGGCGGTGCATCGCGCCGCACAAACCGGGCCGAGCCCGCGCACCTTGCTGGACGACATCAAACGGGCGTGCCAGGCGAATGATCCGCAAGCGACCCGGCAGGCACTGGATGCATGGGCGCGGCAGCAGCCGGAGACACTGGCCGATATGGCGGCGCGGTTTGTGCCGTTGTCGGACGCGCTGGATGGGCTCAATGGCGCGCTGTACAGCGAGACGGGGCAGCATTGGCAGGGTGAGGATTTGTGGCGGGCGATTCGTACCATTCCGGCGGCGGAGCGGGTGCAGGATCCGGTGGGTGACAGTGGGTTGCCGCCGCTTTATCCGAAGTAAAAAGCAAAAGATCGCAGCCTGCGGCAGCTCCTATATTTAGTCCGTGTAGGCGCTGCCGCAGGCTGCGATCTTTCAGGCGTTGACGGTGTTATGAGGTTTGTTCACTTTCCGCCGCTTCAAGCAGTCGTGTCTCACGCATTCCCAAACCACGGGACAGCGCTGTAGCTTCGTAGAAGATTTTGCCGTTGAGCTGGTCGGCGACGGCATCGCTGTTACCGCCGGCCGGGCCACGGCCCCAGGTCACGACCTCGCCGCTGGAGGTCAGTGCGGCGAAGGCATGGGTGTTGCCATAAATGGCGCGGACGTTGACCAGTCTTGCGGCAATGTAATCCGGGATCTCACCACCTCGATCAGCGGTCCCCCAGGCTACAACGGTGCCGTTGGCTCGCAGCGCAGCAAAAGCAACTCCCCCGCATACCACCTGTACGACGTCAGCCAGTAATGCAATCGGTGTTGGGATTGCCTGACGTCCCCATCCCACGACACGCCCGCTGCCGAGCAGTGCAACGAATGATCCATTCGTTACCCGTTACCGTGCGGATGTCTGTCAATAAGGCGATCGGCGCAGGAACGCTTGCGCCAGCTGAAGGGTACCCCCAAGCAACAACGCTTCCATTGCTGCGTCGTGCGGCAAAGGCTGCTTCGGCCCCACTCAGTTCCACAATGTCTGTAAGCAGTTTGATCCTGCCAGGCACGGATCCCCCGTAACCGTAGTCTCCCCATGCAACTACAGCACCATTGGCACGCAGGGCTGCAAAGGCGTAGTCGGTAGCGACTACATCAACAACGTCAATCAACGCCGCGATGGCCGCAGGCACATTACCTCCATGGGTTTGGTGCCCCCAAGCCACCACCGAACCATTAGCCCGAAGCGCAGCAAAGGCGTGGAGGTTGCCAATCACTCTGACGACATCCCTCAGTGCAGCTACCGGCTCTGGAAGTGCTGCACCCCAAGTAGGGCTTCCCCACGCCACCAGACTCCCATCACGACGTAGCGCGACAAACGCATAACCGTTGCCGCTTACCGCTACGATATCCCGCAAAGGACTGATGGGTTCCGACACCTCTCCTCCGTTTCCACTCAGCCCCCAAGCCACTACCGCACCCGAGGCCTGTCGTGCCGCAAAGGCATAACCGCAAGCACTCAGCGATATGGCATCAGAAATGGCCGGTAACGAATCCCCCAGATCCCCACCACGGGCAGGCTTACCCCATGCCACCAGGGCTCCACGTTCGGTGCGCGCCGCAAAGGCGGCGCTATTTTCTTCTTGGCTGGCTATAAAATTCCCGTTCCCGCACAGGTTCTGCGGATTGATTGTCACCTGATCATCACTGATCCGCACATGCAGCAGCCGATCCGGTCGAGTGTCACGGAACGTCGTGCCACTGACCTCGCCCTCCTCGCCGTTATACCGCCACCAGGCCTTGACCGGCTGCCGGGTGGTTGCATCCAGCGCGGTCAACCACGCAGTCCCGCCGCCATACATCTGGTAATTACCCCGCGAGCGCGCGCCCATCACCAGCAACCGGCCTGTCCCCAGCGATGCACGCACGTCATAAACCGCCACGCGCGAATACTGGCGACCACCGGCCTGACGCACCACGGTGCAGTCCAGCGAGATCTCCCGCCCGACGTTGGCCAACACCACCGACTGCGGCACGCTGACCAGTTTGTCGCGCCCCGCTTCTCCGCTTTCCACGCGAAACGGCACGATGGCCGTGCCGCCGCCGGCAACGCCGATCCAGCGGATCTCGCCGCTGTCGCCCGCCCTCAGGCCATACGCCGCAGCCAGACGCACGGTTGCACCTACCGCTGGCACCGCGCTCGCATCAATCTGGTCGCCGCGCGCGTCGTCAATTGAGGGCGGATCGAAATCCAGCAGGGTATTGCCGACCCGCAAGGTCAGTGGAAAGGAGTAACCCAGGGTCTTGCCGTCACGCACGATGAAATAGTCGATGACGATCCGGCGATTGAGGTTGTTGGTCACAAACTGTTTCGGCACCGTGAACGGCACTTCCTTACCCGCAGTTTGCGCTGTAAGACGCAGTGAACCACTGGTGCTGCCGTTACCGCCCGTACCGCGCCAGCGATAATTCACCAGGTCTTCGGGCTGTGTCTGCAGATACGGCACAATCAATTTACAGCCCAACGGCGGGACGGCTTCCGGATCGATCAACGACGTGCCAGGCACCGCCTCCTCCACGCGCGGCGTCACGAACAGCGGTTGCACTTCGCCCACCTGCATCTCGAACCGCAACGACTCGCGCACGTTGAGTGTCGCCTCATCATCATTGGCAACGGTGTAAAACACCGAGACCTGCAAGCCGTCGAAACGCTGGATCTCCGCGTTCGAGACATTGCGCAACACCGGCTCGTCATCCGGCACATCGCCAACCGGGCGCGGGTCTTCGTAATAGACGATGCCGCCGCCGGGACGCGTGGCCTCCCAGATCAGCGTCAACAGGTCACTGGCGGCGCGTCCCGCAAACCATGGAATGCGCACGGTGGCCCAATGCTCGTTCGGGTCCAGCGTACCGGCGGGGGCTTCATCCACCGTAGGAGCCGGCAGACGGATGGCCTCCCCCTCTACCGAGATACCGACACTCTTCGACGGCCGATCAGCCTCGCCTGTTCGCTTGAGTACGTAAGAGACACTGGCCCGGCCTTTGGCGATGGCCCACACCTTGTCGTTCGGGACAGTGAACGTCAGCGCAACGCCGACTCGCGTCACCGGCAACTCCAGCGGGCCATGATTGATCGGCGCGCCCTCGGCGTTAGTGCCTTGCCAGGTCAATGCGACAATGTCCTGCAACTTGAAGACGCTAGCGGGGGTATTGACCAGAACGTTCACATCGTCATCTTGCAACTCGTCGAGATCGATGACATTGCTGACAGGATCGGCCTCCAGCACGATAGGCGCATCCAGACGACTTCCTTTCAGATCCACCAAGATGCGGGTTTCCGCCGACCACGGTGACCGTGGATCCGGATAATTGCCACACTCATCGATCACCTGGTACACCACGATCACCCCGGCGCTGTCGCCCGCCTCCTCGATCAGTGCTTGATCGATGGTCACGACCAGCGGGCTGTAGTCAGGGTCGTCAGGGTCGCCAATATGTTTTTGCTCGACAAGGACGTTTTTCTCTACGCTGCCCCACGCCACTTTGACACGGTCGTTGATACGCATGAAGGGGTACGGCAGGATCGTGATCGGCACACCCGCCGCGGCCTCCCCGGGGCCGACGCCGTTGTCGATGATGCTTTGGAGAATGTGGTAGCACAGGTTCTGGTTGCCGGGCGTTGACTGGTCGTCATCGAAGCCGCCGGGGCGATCCAGTTTGACGAAGAACCTTTGCAGCGGTGTTGACTCAGGTTCCTGAAACGGCCGGGTCACTCGATAAAAAACCGGATAGGCCTCCCCTCTGCGGATATGCCCCTCATCGATAACCCCTTTGATGAGTTCGTTTTCATCTTCCGGCTCGATGTCTTTACTCCAGACCGGCGCCTGCAGGTCGCCCCAGAACACCTCAAGCAGATCACCCGCCTCCATAACCAGCCAGGGAGGAACCAGAAATTCGACGCCTCCCTCCACGGCGGCCACCGGCAAACCACCGTCATAGCCCTGCACGGGAGTCTTGAGTTTGGTGATCCTTATGGGCTTGAGCGCGCTCACGCCTGGATCAGAAGACGTAGAGGCTGTTGGTGATTGCGTTTTCATACAAGCAAATCCTCAAGTGACTGAAAGCCCCGGCCTCACGCCTTGGCGACTGCGGTATCCCATCACCCGAAGCTGCCGGCCAGCTACTGTCAGATCTGACAGTAGCGACAGACGGCATCCGCCACGACCTCCTGATCTCTCAAGCCTTTGGGCAAGTCCGCCCGTTTGCCAGTAAACTCCCCCCTCTTTAGCCGCCCATCATTTCCCCGCGGCCATCACCTGTTTATGTAGCGGAGTCCACCTTGCGTCTGTTCCACACCTCCGACTGGCACCTTGGGCAAAACCTGCACGGCCAGGAGCGCGATTTCGAGCATGCGTGCTTTCTCGAATGGCTGCTGCGCCAACTGCAACTGGCGCAGCCGGATGTGCTGCTGATTGCCGGGGACATCTTTGACACGGTCAATCCGCCGGTCAAAGCCCAGGAACGCCTCTACGACTTCATCGTCAGCGCTCACGAGCAGCAGCCGTTGCTGACCATCGTGATGATTGCCGGCAACCACGATTCCGGCTCGCGCATCGAACTGCCGGCGCCGTTGATGCGCCGCTTGCGCACCCATGCGCTGGGGCGGGTGTTGTGGCTGGATGACGGCCAGCTCGACGCCGAACGGCTGCTGCTGCCACTGCCGAATGCCCAAGGCGAAATCGCCGCTTGGTGCCTGGCGCTGCCATTCCTGCGTCCAGCCGAGGTGACCGGTGCGCATCTGGGCGACAACTATTTGCGCGGCATCGGTCAGGTGCATGAATGGCTGATCGAAGCGGCCAACGCCAAGCGCAAACCCGGTCAGGCGCTGGTCGCCATCAGCCACGCGCACATGGCTGGCGGCTCGGTCTCGGAAGACTCCGAGCGCAGCCTGATCATCGGTAACGCCGAAGCGCTGCCCGCCAGCCTGTTCGGGCCGAGCATCAGCTACGTCGCCCTCGGCCATTTGCACAAGCCGCAGAAGGTCAACGGTGAAGAACGCATTCGCTACAGCGGCTCGCCGATTCCGTTGTCGTTTTCGGAGATCGGTTATCAGCACCAGATTCTCGACGTCACCCTCGATGGCGAAACCCTGGTCAGCGTCGAACCGAAACTGATCCCGCGCTCGGTCAACCTGCAACGCATCGGCCCGGCGCCGCTGGCGGAGATCCTGCTGCAACTGGCCGACCTGCCGAACATCGATCTGCTCGCCGAAACCCAGCGCCAGCCATGGCTGGAAGTGCGCGTGACCCTCGATGAGCCGCAGCCGGATCTGCGCCATCAGGTGGAAAACGCCCTGCAAGGCAAAGCCGTGCGACTGGTACGGATCGCCGCCGAGTACGCCGGCAACCGTGGCGCCGATGGCAGCGACGACGGCAGCGCGCTGGTCGAACTGGATCAACTCACTCCGCAGGAGCTGTTCAGCCGCGCCTGGCTCGACAACTACGGCAATGAGGTCGATGAGCAGACGCTCAAGGACTTCGCCGAACTGCTGCAGGACGTACAACTGGAGGGCGAGCAGCCATGAAGATTCTCGCCATTCGCTTGAAGAACCTCGCCTCGCTGGCCGGGCCGTTCGAGATTGATTTCACTGCCGAGCCGTTGGCCAGTGCCGGTTTGTTCGCGATCACCGGACCGACCGGCGCCGGTAAAAGTACCTTGCTCGATGCCCTGTGCCTGGCGTTGTTTGGCGCCGTGCCGCGCCTGAACAACACTGGCCGTGACGCCAAGGTTCCGGATGCCGACGGCGAAATCGCCACCGGCGACCCGCGCACCTTGCTGCGGCGCGGCACTGGTGAAGGTTATGCCGAAGTGGATTTCGTCGGCGTCGATGGCCGCCGTTACCGTGCGCGCTGGGAAGCCAACCGTGCCCGGGAGAAGGCCGGCGGCAAGTTGCAGGCCAGCCGGCAGAGCCTGCGCGACATCGATCAGGATCAACTGCTCGCCAGCCAGAAAGGCGAATACAAGACCCAGCTCGAAGCCGCGCTGGGCCTGAACTTCGAACAGTTCACCCGTGCCGTGCTGCTGGCCCAGAGTGAGTTCAGCGCATTTCTCAAGGCCGACGACAACGACCGCAGCGAACTGCTGGAAAAACTCACCGACACCGCGCTCTACACTCGTCTTGGCCGCCGCGCCTTCGACAAGACCAAAGAGGCCCGCGAAGCGCACAAGTTGTTGCAGGATCAAGCCACCGGCGTCACCCCGCTGGCCCCCGAAGCCCGGGCCGAACTGGATGAGCGTTTCAACGCTGCCCAGCAACAGTTGAAGTTGCAGCAGGCGCAACTCAAGCAACTGGAACAACAGCACAGCTGGCTCAAGGATTTGCGCCAGTTGCAGGACGCGCAGCAAGCCGCCGCCGAGCAACTGCACAGTGCGCAGCAACAGTGGGAAGGTCTGGCGGGTGAACGCCTGAAACTGACGCGCCTGGAACAACTCGCCCCGCAACGTCACCAGTTCGCGCGCAAGACTGAACTCGATGTGCAGCTGACGCCGCTGGCCGCACAAATTGCCGCGCATACCCAGCAACACGGCGAGCTCAACGAGCGCCAGACGCAACTGGAACAGGCGCTGGATGCGGCGAAAATCGCCCTGAGCGAAGCGCAGCAGCGGCACAGCGAAAGTGCCCCGCTGCTGCGTCAGGCCTTCGATGAGCAAAGCACCCTCGCCCGCCTCGCCAAGGACACCGCACTCAGCGCCGAGACCCGGCAGTCCGCCGAGCAAGCCTGCACCGAAGGCCAGAGCGCGATTCAAGCGTTGCAGACGAAACAGGCCGAAGTCGCTGAGCGCTTGCAGAAAATCGCCGCCGAGCTGGAACAAAGTGCCGATCTGGCACCGCTCAGCGATGCGTGGAATGCCTATCGCGATCGCCTGCAACAGCTGATGCTGATCGGCAATCGCCTGAACAAGGGCCAGGCCGAACTGGCGACCCTCGCACAGAACGCCGCGCACAGCGCCGACGCGTTGGCCACGCAAAAACAGCAACTGGAAGTGCTGTTCAAAGAGGCCGGCGCCGAGCCGGATGCCGTCGCCGAGCAGATCGGTATCCTCGGCAATCTGTTGCAGGACAACCGCAAACAACTGCGTGCCATCGAAGATCTGACGCGGTTGTGGGCCAGCCAGCAGGAGCTGGAAAAACGCGGCGTAGAGCTGCAACAGCGCCTGCTCGATGCACAGCAGGAACGTGAACGTCTGACCCAGGACGGGGTGAAAACCAAGGCCGAGCTGACCGTCGCCGAACAAACCCTCAACGTCACCCGTGAACTGCTCGAGCGCCAGCGTCTGGCCCGCAGCGCCAGTGTCGAAGAGCTGCGCACGCAGTTGCAGGACGATCAGCCGTGCCCGGTCTGTGGCAGCAACGAGCATCCGTATCATCAGCCGGAAGCGCTGCTGCAAAGCCTCGGCCGTCATGATGAAAGCGAACAGGCCAACGCCCAGCAAGTGGTCGATCAGCTCAAGGAAAAGCTCATCGAACTGCGCGCCGAAGTCGGTGGCGTGATCGCTCAACAAAAGGAGCTGCTGCAACAACAGGAACAACTGGTCGCGCAACAACAGGCACTAGCGCCGAGCCTCGACGCCCATCCGCTGTCCGCTCAGTTACTGAACCAGGACGCCGACAAACGCGACGCCTGGCTGACCCGGCAAAACGATCAACTGAATCAGAGCATCACCCAGGACGAACAACGCCAGAGCGCCCTGCTCACCCTGCAACAGGACGCGGCGCGTCTGACCCAGCAACTGCGCAATGCCGAAACCGCGCATCAGCAAGCGGCGCAGCACCTGAGCAACCAACAACGCGAACTGAGCAGCGACCGTCAGCGTCTCGACGAAGAGCTCGCTGCGTTCGCCAGCCTGCTGCCGGCCGACACCCTCGAAGCCTTGCGCGTCGAGCCAGCGGCAACCTTCATGCAGCTGGACCGGCAGATTGCCGAGCGCCTGGCGCAGGTTGATCAGCAGAAGGAAGAGTTGGCCGAACAGCAACAACGCCAGCAGACGCTGGAGAAAGAACAGGATCGCCAGCTCAGCCGCGTACAGCAGTTGCAAAGCGCCGAGCAGCAATTCAGTGCACTGTCCGAGCAGCAACAGGCCAGTCAGGAAAAACTCGCGCAACTGCTGGGCGAACACAGCAGCGCCGAGCACTGGCAGCAGCAACTGGAACAGACTGTGGAACAGGCGCGCAACGCCGAAACCAGCACCGCTGCGGAACTGCAGAGCGTGCGCACGCAACGGGTGCAGATCAGTGCCGAACTCAAGGCTCAGCAAGAACGCTGGCAGGCGCTGCAAAGTGAAAACGACGATCTGACGCAGAAGATTGCCGACTGGCGCGCACGCCATCCTGAACTGGATGACGGCGGCCTCGAAGACCTGTTGCGCGTCGATGACACGCAGCTCAGCGAATTGCGCCAGCGCTTGCAGCACAACGAAAAAGCCATCGAACAGGCCAAGGTGCTGCTGCAGGAACGTGATCAGCGTCTGGCCGATCATCAGGCGCAGCACAACGGCAATCTCGATGCCGAACAACTCGCCAGCGCCCTCGCTGATCTGCAAAACCAGTTCAACCTCAGCGAGCAACAGTGCGCCGAACTGCGCGCCGAACAGGCCGAAGATCAGCGCCGGAAAAACGCCAATCAGGCACTCGCGCAGCAGATTGCCGACGCCTATGCCGAGTACCAGCGCTGGGCGCGTTTGAATGCGTTGATCGGCTCGGCCACCGGTGACACCTTCCGCAAGATCGCCCAGGCCTACAACCTCGACCTGCTGGTACATCACGCCAACGTGCAGTTGCGCCAACTGGTCAAACGCTATCGCCTGAAACGCGGCGGCAGCATGCTCGGCCTGCTGGTGATGGATACCGAAATGGGCGACGAATTGCGCTCGGTGCATTCGCTGTCCGGCGGCGAGACTTTCCTCGTGTCGCTGGCCCTTGCACTGGGGCTGGCATCGATGGCCTCGAGCACGCTGAAAATCGAATCGCTGTTCATCGACGAAGGCTTCGGCAGCCTCGATCCGGAATCGCTGCAACTGGCCATGGACGCCCTCGATGGCTTGCAGGCCCAGGGACGCAAAGTCGCGGTGATTTCCCACGTGCAGGAAATGCACGAACGGATTCCGGTGCAGATTCAGGTGCAACGCCAAGGCAACGGCTTGAGTACGCTGGAGGTGAAATGAACACGCTGTACTCGTTCCGCCGCTGCCCGTACGCGATGCGCGCGCGGATGGCCCTGCGCTATTCGGGCGTGCCGGTGGAAATCGTCGAAGTCAGACTCAAGGCCAAACCGGCCGAGATGCTGGCGATCTCGCCCAAAGGCACGGTGCCGGTGCTGGATGCCAATGGACAGGTGATTGATGAAAGTCTGGAGATCATGCGCTGGGCGTTGGCACAGAATGATCCGGACGATTGGCTACTCGGCGGTGATTCACGGATTGCCGAGTTGATCGAAGCCAACGATCAGGCATTCAAGGTGCATTTGAACCGCTACAAATACGCCGAGCGCTATCCCGAGCAGCCGATGGAGGTTTATCGGGCTGAGGGGGCGTTGTTTTTGCAGAGGCTGGATGGGTTGCTTGAAGGTCGGGATTATTTGCTGAGTGATCATCCGTGCCTTGCAGATATCGCGTTGCTGCCGTTCGTTCGGCAGTTTGCGCATGTTGATCGCGAGTGGTTTGCGCAGACGCCTTATGTGCGGTTGCAAGCGTGGTTGCAAGGTTTTCTTGAGTCCGAGCTGTTCACGGCGATCATGAAGAAGTAAACCGAACTCCTTGTGGCGAGGGGATTCATCGCCGATGGGCGGCGAAGCTGCCCTGAAATCAGACACCTCGGTGTATCAGAATAATCCGGTTCGCCGGGTCTGGGGCCGCTTCGCGGCCCATCGGGGATGAATCCCCTCACCACAATGATCGGGTTGTCTAAGCCAAGGCGTTGCACATGCCTAGTGCCATGCAATCCACTTCAAACGGCCCGAGAAAATCGACCTCAGCCTTGATTGGCGGATTGCCGGCCAGCAACCCTTGGGAGTTGGCCCGTTCGATGTTGTGCGCGATGCTGTGATTGGCCTCTATGGCCCGAGCCAGCGCACCCACCGAGCCTTGGCCAAAGCCGAGCAACGCCGCACCATTGGTCATCAGTGCCAGGCTGGCGATGACCCAGAGTCTGTAGCCTTTCATGCGCCGCCCACTCCTGCGAGTTCAGCGCGATCAACCAGCACGTCTGCGCGGTGTTCGAACTGGATGCCGGGGTGTGCGACCTGGATCGGTGCGTCGAAGCTGTGTTGGGTTTGCGCGGCGATGCTGACAAACAGCACCAGGGCCAGGTAAAGACCGATGGCCAGATAGGCGCCGCGCTTGGCTGAGGTAATGATTGAACTGGCCATGATGTGCTCCGTGGGCATGTTTCAGTGCCGTCAGGATCGATCAAAAAAGCCGCGCTAACCACTCAGGGTTTGCCATAGTAAACATCAGCTTGGTTGATTATTTAGACCTTCTATCTCAGCGTTGGGAAAAACCTATCGAGCGCAGATTTTTCGATCACACATACGTGTAGGAGCTGCCGAAGGCTGCGATCTTTTGACGTTGAAGATCAAAAGATCGCAGCCTTCGGCAGCTCCTACAGGGAGTTGTTCGAAGCGGGCATTTCAGTGTTGGGCTTTGTGATCCAGCGCGGCGTAGAAGTTGGCGCTCTGTTGCAGATATTTCTGGGTGTAGCTCTGGGTGTGGGATTTTTTGCCGGCGATTTCAACGCTGGCACTGGCTGGCAATGCAACGGTGGCGGAGATGGCGGAAGCGGCGATGATAGAGAAGAGATTGAAATTCATGGCGGTAACCCTCGTATTCGGTTGGCTTGCTTTGCCCGGTTGGGCCGTGAAGCAAACTTAACGCTCGAGGGTTGATCGCTTGAAATGCTTTGTAGCATTACCGGATATCAGCGCGATTAATACAACGAGACAGGCCCCGTAAACCGGGGCCTGTGGCTTATTGTCGCACTAGAAACTTCAGATCGCTCGGGGCGTCCATCGGCAGTTTTTGCACGGTTTTGCCGAGCAGACCGGTCTTGGCGTCGCGCTCGACGACGACAATTTCGTTGCTCTTCTGGTTGGCGATCAGCAGAAACTTGCCGCTCGGATCGAGGCTGAACTCACGCGGGTGATCGCCTTCAACTGAGCGTTTTTGCAGCTCTTTGAGCTGTCCGTTCGCCGGATCGATGCTGAACACCAGCAGTTGATTGGCGGTGCCACGGTTGCTGACGTAGAGAAACTTGCCATCGGCCGAGGCATGCAGCGCGGCGGCGGCTTTGTCCGAGGTCGGCTGACCGGCGGCCAGATCGACCATTTGCGTCTGGGTCAGCACGCCGTCGTGGTAGTCGAACACCGCGACCTGCGCGCTCATTTCCATGGTCAGCCAGGCATGCTTGCCGTCGGCACTGAATAGCAGATGACGCGGGCCACTGCCGGCCGGCAGGCTCACCGAAGCGGTTTTCGCCGGGGTCAGCGGCAGGTCCGGGTTGGCCTTCGGGTCGAACTGGTAGATGAAGACCTTGTCCGCACCGAGGTCGTTGGAGAACACGTAGCGACCATCCGGCGAGGACACCGTCGAGTGCACGTGGTTCGAGGCCTGACGCTCGGGATTGACCCGGCTCGCCGGGTGCGCACTCATCTGCACCACCGGTTTGAGTTTGCCATCGGCGCCGACCGGCAACACCGCGAGGGTGCCACCCGGATCTTCGACCACCGAATAGTTGCTGACGAACAGATGGCTGGCATCGCCGCTGAGGCTCGAATGGGTCGGCTCGTTGCCCAGGCTCTGCACTTGATTGATCAGGGTCAGGGCGTGGGTCTTCCAATCGATCGAGTAGCTGCTGACGCGGCCGACCGGATCTTTCTGGCCGGGGCCGTTTTCGTTGACCACGAACAGTTGCTTCTGGTCTTTGGACAGGGTCAGCCACGACGGGTTTTCGCTCTTCACCACTTGCAGTGGCTGGGCGGCAATCTGCCCGGTGGCGCTATCGAAATTCATTCGATAGATACCCTGGCTGGTGCCGGCAGTGTAGGAGCCCACCAGCAATTGATAGGTCTCGGCGCTGGCACTGGACAGGCCCATCGCACCGACGCTGCCGGCCATCAGCAGTGGCCAGAATTTACGCATGTTCATTGATCATCTTCCTCGTCATCGCTGCTGCTGACTACATCACCGAGGCAGACCAGACGGTGCTCGCCGGTGGTCTTGGTGTCGCTGGCGTAGCCAATGATCAGCCAGCTCTGCAGATCTTCGTCAAACGTCGCCGCCGTAACCTGCGCCGGGGTGAACTCCCAATGCTTGGCCGTGCGGCCATCGATACATTCGATGTGCAGGTTGTCGTCTTCGTCGAGGGCGAATTCGAAGGCATGCAAGCCATCGATTTCGACCATGCCGCAGTGTTCGAGGGCGTTGAGAAGGGTTTGGGCAGTCATGGCAAACAGTCTTTCTTAGGGGGGAAAGGGCCAATGATAGCTCATTGTCGTGCCCGGCCCTTGTAGGAGTGAGCCTGCTCGCGATGGCGGTGTGTCATCCAACCAAGATGTCGAATGTGAAACCGCTATCGCGAGCAGGCTCACTCCTACAGGGGATTTGCGGTGTGGGTTAGAAGGCGTCGCGCGAGGGCTTGCCATCCACCAGCCGCTGAATGCGCAACGGATTGCCATTCTTCAGCGGTTCCGGCAGCAAGCTGTCGGGGTAATTCTGGAAGCACACCGGGCGCAGGAACCGGTCGATCGCCAGCGTCCCCACCGACGTTCCGCGCGCATCCGACGTCGCCGGATACGGCCCGCCATGCACCATCGAATCACACACTTCCACACCCGTCGGATAGCCATTGAGCAGGATCCGCCCGACTTTCTGTTCGAGCAGCGGCGTCAGTTCCGGGAAGCGTTCGAAGTCGGCTTGTTCGCCGATCATCGTCGCGGTCAGTTGGCCGTGGAGGCCCTGCAACGCCGCGCTCAACTCGGCCTTGTCCGCTACTTCGACGATCACCGTGGTCGGGCCGAACACTTCTTCCTGCAGCACTTCATCACCGTTGATCAACAGGCTGACGTCTGCCTTGAACAGTTGCGGCTGCGCCTGACTTCCCTGCTGCGCATTACCCGCCAGATGCTCGATGCCGGGATGCGCCAGCAACCTTTGCAGACCTTTGCCATAGCTGCCGAGGGTGCCGGCGTTGAGCATGGTCTGCGCCGGTTGGTCGCCAATCAGCCCGGAGACTTGCTGGACGAAGGCGCTGAACTGCGGCGAGCGAATACCAATGACCAAACCCGGATTGGTGCAGAACTGGCCGCAGCCCTGCACCACCGAAGCGGTCAGGTCGCGGGCAATGGTTTCCGAGCGCTCAGCCAAGGCTTGAGGCAGAACGATCACCGGGTTGATGCTCGACATCTCGGCGAACACCGGGATCGGTTGCGGCCGCGCCGCTGCCATGTCGCAGAGTGCCCGACCGCCCTTGAGCGAACCGGTAAAACCCACTGCCTGGATCGCCGGATGCTTGACCAGCCATTCGCCAACGCCACCGCCGTAGATCATGTTGAAAACGCCTGCCGGCATCGCGGTTTTTTCGGCGGCGCGAATCAGTGCATCGGCGACAAGTTCAGCGGTTGCCATGTGGCCGCTGTGGGCCTTGAACACCACCGGGCAACCGGCGGCCAGCGCCGCAGCGGTATCGCCACCGGCCGTCGAGAACGCCAGCGGGAAGTTGCTCGCACCGAACACTGCGACAGGGCCGAGGCCAATGCGGTATTGGCGCAGATCTGGACGCGGCAATGGCTGACGATCCGGCAATGGCAAATCGATTCGCGCACCGTAGAAATCACCGCGCCGCAGGACTTTGGCGAACAGGCGCATCTGCCCGCTGGTACGCCCGCGCTCGCCCTGAATCCGCCCAGCCGGCAGCGCGGTTTCACGGCAGACCAGCGCGACGAAATCATCACCCAAGGCATCCAGCTCATCGGCAATCGCGTCGAGAAACTGTGCGCGGCGCTCGGCGCTGAGGCTGCGATAGGCCGGGTACGCTGCGGCGGCGGCTTTGGCGGCGGCATCGACTTCGGCTTCAGTCGCTTGAATGAAATCGTACGGCAGCTGTTCGCCGGTGGTCGCGTCGACGCTTTGCAGTTTCACATTGCCCGCTGCGCTGCGCTGTCCGCCGATGTAGTTGTGGCCAAGAATCTGAGTCATGGGAGCTCCTTAAAGGGTGCCGATGCTGTCCGGTTGATAAGCCGCTGCTGCCGGGGCGATGCCGTTGACCAGCGGTGCGCCGAATTCGGCCTGGCTGATTTCAAACCGGTCGCCCGGTTGGGTGCGGATGCCATCGGCGAACGACAGGGTCGCGGTGCCGAAAAAGTGGATGTGCACGTCGCCGGGACGCAGGAACTGGCGGTATTTGAAATGGTGGTATTCGAGGTTGGCGAGGCTGTGGCACATGTTGGCTTCGCCGCTGAGAAATTCGTTTTGCCACAGCACTTCGCCGTCACGCAGGATGCGGCTGCTGCCGGCCAGATGCTGCGGCAATTCACCGGTGCGCAGTTCCGGGCCGTAGCTGCAACTGCGCAGTTTCGAGTGGGCCAGGTACAGGTAGTTCTTGCGCTCCATGACGTGATCGGAGAACTCGTTGCCCACCGCGAAACCGAGGCGATACGGTTTGCCGTCGTGGCCGATGACGTAGAGCCCGGCCATTTCCGGTTCCTCGCCGGCATCCTCGGCAAACGGTGGCAACGGGAACGCTTCGCCCGGACGCACGACGATGCTGCCGTCGCCCTTGTAGAACCATTCCGGCTGCACGCCCGCCTGCCCCGCCGCCGGTTTGCCGCCCTCCACGCCCCATTTGAAGATGCGCATGGTGTCGGTCATTTGCGCTTCGTCGCCGGCCTGCTGGTGCATCTTGTCCCGCGCCGAGGCGCTGCCCAGGTGCGTGAGGCCGGTGCCGCTGACCAGCAGGTGCGCCGGGTCCGGGTGATCCAGCGGCGGCAGGATGCGCCGGTCTTTGAGCAACTGCGCGTAGTCATGACTGATGCCGAGGCCGTGGGTTTGTACTTGCTGCTCCAGAGTGCCGCCGGCCTCAATCGCGGCCAGCGCGAGATCGCGTACGCTGCGGGCGTCCTGCACTTCGCGGATCAGCCCGTTGTCGACCACGCCGACGCGGCGCTCGGCGTCAATCAATTCGAATTGAACCAGATGCATAAATTTCTCCTGTAAACAAAACTTCGAAACACTGCAAAACCCTGTGGGAGCTGGCTTGCCAGCGATAGCAATCTGTCTGACACCACTATGTTGGATGTACCGCCGCCATCGCTGGCAAGCCAGCTCCCACAGGGTTTGCGGTGATGGTTCGTTTGATATCAGGTTCGGGTAGCACCGCGTGCACTGGCGGCGAACTGCTCGACCGGTAGCACGTGTTTGCGCTCAAGCACGCGGTAGACGATTCCGGTAAGAATCAAACCGAACACCATCACCCCACTGAGGAAATACAGCCCCGAAGCCAGATTCCCGGTGTACTCCTTCAGCGCGCCGATCACGAACGGCCCGATGTAGCCACCGAGGTTGCCCACCGAGTTGATCAGCGCGATCCCCGCCGCCGCACTCGCACCGGCAAAGAACCGCCCGGGCAAGGTCCAGAACACCGCGGTGCAGGAAAACAGCGCGAACGCCACCAGGCACAGCGCCGCCAGTTGCGCCACCGGCAGGGTCAGCCACGCGCTGAAGAACAGGCCCAGCGCACCCAGTACATAGAGCACCGCCAGATGGCCGTAGCGATCATTCATGCGGTCGGAGCTGCGCGGCACGATCAGCAGACCGACGATGCCAAAGATGTACGGCACCGCCGAGACAAAACCGGTCACCAGATCGCTGCCACCGAACTGTTTGATCAGCGTCGGCAGCCACAGGCCGAGGCCATAAATACTCAGGGTCACCGGCAGGTAGAACAGCGCCAGCAGCAGCACGCGTTTGTCCTTGAGTGCATGCAGCGGGTTGCCGTGACGGGTCTGGCCGTATTCCTGCAAATCCTTTTTCAGTTCGCCGGTCAGCCAGTCTTTCTCGGCCTGATCCATCCACTTCACGTTTTGCGGGCCATCGGGCAGCCAGCGCAGGACTGGCCAGGTCAGCAGGATCGCCGGGGTGCCGATGACGATGAACAGCCACTGCCAGCCGTGCAGGCCGAGGATGCCGTCCATGCCCAACAAGCCGCCGGACACCGGGCCGGTGATCATCATCGCGATCGGCTGGGAGAGGATGAACAGGCCGAGGATCTTGCCGCGATGGCGCACCGGGAACCATTGGGTGATGTAGTAGAGAACGCCAGGGAAGAACCCCGCCTCCGCCGCGCCGAGCAGAAAGCGCATCACGTAGAAACTGTGCGGCCCCTGGACGAACGCCATGCCGATGGTGATCGCGCCCCAGGTGATCATGATCCGCGCGAACCAGCGCCGCGCACCGAAGCGCTCGAGCATCAGGTTGCTGGGGATTTCGAGAAGAAAGTAGCCGATGAAAAACAGCCCGGCACCGAGACCGTAGGCCGCATCACCGATGCCGATGTCGGCGCCCATGTGCAGTTTGGCGAAGCCGACGGCGGAGCGATCCACATAGGCGATCAGGTACAGCAGGATCAGGAAGGGAATCAGTTTCAGCGTGATGCGGCGAACAAGCCGCAGTTCCTGGCTCATGGGATCGGTCTCCGATTGTTGTTTTTATAGAACCTCGGGGGACGCCTCTCGCGGAAAACCGCCAGGGCCAATCCCTCCGTCGAAAACGACTATATAGTAATACTAATTACCCAACAACACTTCCAAAGCGGCGATTTTGCGCTTATGTTTAGCCGTAACTCGCAAACAATAGTCTTACAATAAGAGAATCGATCATGTCTGAGAAGAAACCCACCCTGCGCTCGGCCCAATGGTTTGGCACTGCCGACAAGAACGGCTTCATGTACCGCAGCTGGATGAAGAATCAGGGCATCGCCGACCACCAGTTTCATGGCAAGCCGATCATCGGCATCTGCAACACCTGGTCGGAACTGACCCCGTGCAACGCGCATTTCCGCCAGATTGCGGAGCACGTCAAACGCGGGGTGATCGAGGCCGGTGGCTTTCCGGTGGAATTCCCGGTGTTCTCCAATGGAGAGTCAAACCTGCGCCCGACCGCCATGCTCACCCGCAACCTGGCGAGCATGGACGTCGAGGAAGCGATTCGCGGCAACCCGATTGACGGCGTGGTGCTGCTGACCGGCTGCGACAAGACCACCCCGGCGCTGCTGATGGGCGCGGCCAGTTGCGATGTGCCGGCGATCGTCGTCACCGGCGGGCCGATGCTCAACGGCAAGCACAAGGGCAAGGACATCGGCTCCGGCACCGTGGTCTGGCAGCTCAGCGAGCAGGTCAAGGCCGGCACCATCACCATCGACGACTTCCTCGCGGCCGAGGGCGGCATGTCGCGCTCGGCGGGTACCTGCAACACCATGGGCACCGCGTCGACCATGGCCTGCATGGCCGAAGCACTGGGCACGTCGTTGCCGCACAACGCGGCGATTCCGGCCGTCGATGCGCGACGTTACGTGTTGGCGCACATGTCCGGCATGCGCGCGGTGGAGATGGTGCGCGAAGACTTGCGCCTGTCGAAAATCCTGACCAAGGAAGCCTTTGAAAACGCCATTCGGGTCAACGCGGCTATTGGCGGTTCGACCAACGCAGTGATTCACCTGAAAGCCATCGCCGGGCGCATCGGTGTCGAGCTGGATCTGGACGACTGGACCCGTATCGGACGCGGCATGCCGACCATCGTCGACCTGCAACCGTCCGGGCGTTTCCTGATGGAAGAGTTTTACTACGCCGGTGGCTTGCCGGCGGTGCTGCGGCGTCTCGGCGAAGCCAATCTGATCCCCAATCCCAATGCGCTGACCGTCAACGGTAAATCGCTGGGCGAGAACACCAAAGACGCGCCGATCTACGGCGAGGACGAAGTGATCCGCACCCTCGACAATCCAATCCGCGCTGACGGTGGCATCTGCGTGCTGCGCGGCAATTTGGCGCCGCTCGGTGCGGTGCTCAAGCCGTCCGCCGCCACACCTGAGCTGATGCAACATCGCGGTCGTGCGGTGGTGTTCGAGAACTTCGACATGTACAAGGCGCGGATCAATGATCCGGAACTGGATGTCGATAAAGATTCGATTCTGGTGATGAAGAACTGCGGGCCGAAGGGTTATCCGGGCATGGCCGAGGTCGGCAACATGGGCTTGCCGGCCAAGCTGCTGGCGCAGGGTGTGACCGATATGGTGCGCATTTCTGATGCGCGAATGAGCGGCACCGCGTACGGCACGGTGGTGTTGCACGTCGCCCCGGAAGCGGCAGCCGGCGGGCCGTTGGCGGTGGTGCAGGAAGGCGACTGGATCGAGCTGGATTGTGCCAGCGGGCGTTTGCATCTGGACATTCCGGATGCCGAACTGGCGGCGCGCATGGCGGATCTGCAACCACCGCAGCAGCTACTGGTCGGCGGCTATCGTCAGCTGTACATCGACCATGTGCTGCAGGCGGATCAGGGCTGTGACTTCGACTTCCTGGTAGGTTGCCGAGGGGCGGAAGTCCCGCGTCATTCCCACTGACACCGTCGCCCCTGTGGGAGCTGGCTTGCCAGCGATTACGGTCTGCCAGCTGACATTTATGTTGACTGACACCCCACCATCGCTGGCAAGCCAGCTCCCACATTTGCTTTGTGTATCCACCTCAAGAATGCGCCGTGCCTGCTATGATGCGCGGCATCTCCATCGCTCAGGATCGCGCCGTTCCCCATGGATTACCGCAAACCTTCCGACCGTAAAAGCATGCACTCGCGCATTGTCCAGGAACTGGGCATGCAGATCGTCTCCGGACGCTTTTTGCCCGATGACAAACTGCCCGCCGAAGCGCTGTTGTGCGAGGAATACGCGGTGAGTCGCCCGGTGTTGCGCGAAGCCACGCGAGTGCTGGTGGCCAAGGGGCTGGTGTATTCAAAACCGCGCGTCGGCACGGTGGTCAAGGCCCGTCGCGAGTGGCACATGCTCGACCCGGATGTGCTGCACTGGCTGATGCAAAGCAGCCCGCAGAATGAATTCTTCAATGTGCTGACCAGTGTGCGCAGCATCATCGAACCGGCCGCTGCCGCCCTCGCCGCCCAGCACGCGACCGAGGCCGACATCGCCGCCATCGGCGAGGCCTATCAACGCATGGAATCAGCGCCGACGCCGGAAGCCTTGCTACAACCGGACCTGGACTTCCACAGCCGCATCGCTGACGCGACCCATAACGATCTGCTGGCGAACCTGTGCAACATGCTTTCGGTGGCGATTGCCGAGGCGTTGAAGCATTCCAACCAGCGCCCGAATCTGCATGAACTGGCGCTGCCGAGGCACAAAGCGATTCTTACGGCGATCGAGAACCGTGATGCGCTGGGTGCAAGGCATGCAACGCTGGTGCAGCTGGATGATGCGCGCAGTGCGCTTAGCGTCGTGCTAGGCACCGAGCTCTCCTGACACACCACAAATCCCCTGTGGGAGCGGGCTTGCTCGCGAATGCGGTGTGTCAGTCGGCACAAACTTATCTGACACACCGCATTCGCGAGCAAGCCCGCTCCCACAGGGGGTCAGCGTGAAGTTCAAGGCATGAAAAAGCCGCAACCCCAAGGTTGCGGCTTCGTCGTTTCAGGCATCCGGATCAGTGAGCAAACAGCGAGTTGCCCTTCTGCCCCGCCAGCTTTTCCGGTTTGATCAGGAACTTCGCCAGCGCCGGCAGCAGCCACAGCGCACCGAACATGTTCCACAGCAGCATGAAGGTCAGCATCAGGCCCATGTCGGCCTGGAACTTGATCGCCGAGAAGATCCAGGTGCACACGCCGATGGCCAGGCACAGACCGGTGAACAGCACCGCTTTACCGGTGGATTTCAGGGTCTGGTAATAGGCTTCCTGCAACGGCAGACCGGCGCGCAGGAAACTCTCCAGACGGCTGTAGATGTAGATGCCGTAGTCCACGCCAATCCCCACGCCCAGCGCCACCACCGGCAGGGTCGCGACCTTGACGCCGATGCCCATGAACGCCATCAGCGCGTTGCCCAGCACCGAGGTCAGCACCAGCGGCAGGACGATGCACAGGGTGGCCGCCCACGAGCGGAAGGTGATCATACACATCACCGCGACGCAGATGTACACCAGGATCAGGATGGTCAGTTCGGCCTGTTTGATCACTTCATTGGTGGCCGCTTCGATCCCGGCGTTACCGGCGGCGAGGATGAATTCAAGACCGTCCTTGTTGTTGGCCTTGGCGAATTCCTGCACCGCGTGTACCGCACGGTCGAGGGTTTCGGCCTTGTGGTCGTTGAGGAAGATCAACACCGGCGCCAGCGAACAGCTGTTGTTGTACAGGCCGTCGGCGCGGGCGATCGAGTTGTTCAGCACGTCCGGATTGCGCGACAGGGTTTCCCATTTCAGGTTGCCCTCGTTCATGCCCTTGATCATCTGCTTGGACACGGTCACCAGCGAGATTGCCGACTGCACGCCCTCGGTGTTCTGCATCTTCCACATCAGTTCGTCGATCGGCGCCATGGCTTCGTAGCGCGAGCAGCCTTCGGTGGCGGTCTTGACCATCACCACCAGCACGTCGGAACTGGTGGAGTAGTTGTTGATGATGAAGTTGTTGTCCTTGTTGTAGCGCGAGTCCGGACGCAGCTCCGGTGCACCCTGGTCGAGGTCGCCGATTTTCAGGTTCTGGCTGTACCAGAGGCCGCCGCCGAAAGCGATCAGCGCCAAAGCGATGGAGATCGGTGCGACTTTCGGGCTGGCGAAGTTCGACAGGAAGCGCCAGAACGGATGTTCGCGATTCGCGTCCTTCTTGCTCTTGGCGATGGCGCGCTTGCTGATGCCGACATAGGAAATCGCTACCGGCAGCAGGATCAGGTTGGTGAACACGATCACCGCCACGCCGATGGAGGCGCCAATTGCGAGTTCGCGGATCACGCCGATGTCGATGATCAGCAGAGTGATGAAGCCGACGGCGTCGGCGAGGATCGCGATCATCCCCGGCAGGAACAATTGCCGGAAGGTGCGCCGCGCCGCCGTCAAGGCGTTATCGGCTTCGCTGGATTGAAGGGCGATCCCGTTGATCTTCTGCACGCCGTGGGAAATGCCGATGGCGAAGATCAGGAACGGCACCAGCATCGAGTACGGATCCAGCCCGAAACCGAAGAAGTGCATCAGCCCGAGCTGCCAGACCACCGCCACCAGCGTGGTGCTCAACACCGCGACGGTACTGCGCAGGCAGTTGGTGAACCACAGCAGCAGGATCAGGGTGATGACGAAAGCGATGCCGAAGAACATCACCACCATCACCAAGCCGTCGATCAGGTCACCGACCTTCTTGGCGAAACCGACGATGTGGATCTTGACGTTGGGGTTCTGTGCTTCGAACTTGTTGCGGATCTTGTCTTCGAGTTCATGGGAGAACTTCCGATAGTCCAGGGCGAGCAACTTGCCCTGGTCCTGCGGGTCCGGGTAGGACTCCAGCAGCGGGATGTCGACGATGCTCGACTTGAAGTCATTGGACACCAGACGCCCGACCTGCCCCGACTTGAGGACGTTGTTGCGCAGCATGTCGAGGCTGTCCGGCGAGCCGTCGTAGCTCTGCGGAATCACTTCACCGCCGGCAAAACCTTCCTCGGTCACTTCGGTCCAGCGTACGCTCGGACTCCACAGCGACTTGAGGCCGGAACGGTCGACGCCGGAGATGTAGAACACCTCGTCGTTGATCTGCCGCAGGGTCTCCATGTACTCCCTGGAGAAGATGTCGCCGTCCTTGGCTTCCACCGAAATCCGTACGGTGTTGCCCAGGTTCGCCAGATCGTTGCGGTGCTCCATCATCTTCTCGATGAACGGATGCTTGAGCGGGATCATTTTTTCGAAACTGGTGGATGGGCGAATCAGCGTGGCCTGCCAGAACAGGAAGATGCTGACCACCAGGCAGATCAGGATCACGGCCGGGCGGTTGTTGAAAATCAGACGTTCGAGGAGCGTCGCTTTGTCCTGCTGAGGAGTGATCAAGGAAGTCATAGCCCCGCCTTCTTATTATTGATCTCGGCGCCGTTGGGCTGCGTGGTGTGCACGCCGCCCTGCCCGGTCAGAATCAGATTGCCGTCGCCGGCCGCAGTGACCGAGGACAGCGAGATGCGGTCCGGGCGGTTGAACACGCTGAAGGTTTCGCCGTTGTCGCTGCTGCTGATCACCGAGCCGCCGTTGCCGACGATCACGATCGAGCCGTCCGCGAGCAACGTGGCGCCGGACAGACCGAACTCCAGCGCACCGCGCGCGGCCTTGAGTTCGACCTGCTGCCAGGTGCTGCCGAAATCGCTGGAGCGGTAGAGGTTGCCGCGCAGGCCGTAGGCCAACAGAGTCTGCGCCTGCGCGGTGCCGATCACGCCGAACAGCGAGCCTTGATACGGGCCCTGGATTTTCTCCCAGGTCTGGCCCCAGTCCGGGGAGCGGAACATGCTGCCCTGCTCGCCGACGATGAACAGCCCGGCGTCCTTGACGGCGGCGATGGCGTTGAGGTGGAACTGATCCTGATTGTCGAGGCGGTCGCTGACGTCTTGCCAGTTCTTGCCGCCGTCGGTGGTTTCCAGCAGCGCACCGTAAGCACCGACCGCAACACCGTGATTAACGTCCTGGAACCAGACGTCGAGCAGCGGTGCTTCGCGCTTGAGGTCTTCGAACTGTTTGCTCCAGGTCAGGCCGCCGTCTTCGCTGGCGAGAATCTGCGCGTCGTGACCGACCGCCCAGCCGTGCTTGTCGTCGACGAAATACACCGCCGTCAGCAGTTGCCGGGTCGGCACCTTGGCCTGGGTCCAGGTCTTGCCCTGGTCATCGGAATAGAGAATGTGCCCGCGATCACCCACCGCCACCAACCGGGTGCCGGCGTGGACAACATCGAGTATCAGGCTTTTGGCGGCTTTGGCCGATTCGGTGGAATACACCCCGTCGGCGGGCGCTTCGGCGGCCAGCACGGGTGCCGACAAGGCAGCACAGCCCAGCAGTGTGAGGGCTGTGGCCAGCAACGCGGTGTTGCGAAACGCCGGCGGGCGGCAACGACTCATAGACCTTCCCCTATTTATTATTGTTAGGCCATTGGGCCTTAGGGCGCCGCAAGGGTGCTCGTGGTGACTGACAGGTCACAAGCATAGCCGTGAAACCCGCAGTCCAGAGCGCCTTGGGAAGCTGGCTCATCCTATCGGGCTTTGGAAACGTCTGACAATCGGCGCCACGTTATCTTTTGTTAACCGGATGCCCCCCCCTGTCAGCGGTGATTTCCATCGTGGGAGGGGGCTTGCTCCCGAAGGCGCTGTGTCAGGCACCCGAGATGTCGACTGATCCACCGCTTTCGGGAGCAAGCCCCCTCCCACAGGGTGTAATGGTGTTTGTGAGATTGGGGCTGGCAGTGAATACACCGCCATTCGCCGGATGGATGCGGCAAATCTTGCGTGGGGGACTTGCACGATCGGTATTATGGTATACCATCAGACGCACAGACACTCTCAATCCCCCTACGGAGCAGCTCATGAGTTTCGAAATTCGCAAGATCGTCAGCTATGTCGAAGAAACCTTCATCGAAGGCGGCAAGGCCACTGACAAGCCGGTGACCATGGTCGGGCTGGCCGTGGTGATGAAGAACCCGTGGGTCGGCAACGGTTTCGTCGAGGATCTGAAACCGCAGATCCGCGCCAACTGCTCCGACCTCGGCGCCACGATGGTCGAGCGTCTGGTGGGCATCATCGGCGGCGCCGAGAAGATCGAGGCGTACGGCAAAGCGGCAGTGGTCGGCGCCGACGGTGAGATCGAACACGCCTCGGCGGTGATCCATACCCTGCGCTTCGGTAATCACTACCGCGAGGCGGTCAAGGCCAAGAGCTACCTGAGCTTCACCAACAAGCGCGGCGGCCCGGGCACTTCGATTCAGATCCCGATGATGCACAAGGACGACGAAGGCCAGCGTTCGCACTACATCACCCTGGAAATGCAGATCGAAGACGCGCCGCGTGCCGACGAAATCGTGGTGGTGCTCGGTTGCGCCGACGGTGGTCGCCTGCACCCGCGCATCGGCAACCGCTACATCGATCTGGAAGAACTGGCCGCCGAAAAAGCCCAGTAATCACAATAAAAAGGCATTGCAGGAGCGCTCCATGATTCGGCTCACCGCTGAACTCACCCCGGCTGGCACCAGTTACCTGGCGACCGGCCAAGGCCAGCCCGTGGTCTTGATCCACGGCGTGGGCCTGAACAAAGAAATGTGGGGCGGCCAGAACGTTGGCCTGTCTGCCCAATACCAGGTGATCGCCTACGACATGCTCGGCCACGGCGCCAGCCCGCGCCCGGCCAGCGGCACCGGCCTGCTCGGTTATGCCGATCAGTTGCTGGAGCTGCTCGATCACCTGAATCTGCCCCAGGCAGCGGTGATCGGTTTCTCCATGGGCGGACTGGTGGCACGGGCGTTTGCCCTGCACTACCCGGAGCGCCTGCAAAGCCTGGTGGTGCTTAACAGCGTGTTCAACCGCAGTGAAGAACAGCGCGCCGGGGTTATCGCCCGTACCGCGCAGGCCGCTGAGCACGGCCCGGATGCCAACGCCGAAGCGGCGCTGTCGCGCTGGTTCAGCCGTGAATATCAGGCGGCCAACCCGGCGCAGATCGCAGCCATTCGTCAGACCCTGGCCGGCAACGACCCGCAGGGTTACCTGACCACCTACGAATTGTTCGCCACCCAGGACATGTACCGCGCCGACGACCTCGGCAGCATCCAGGCGCCGACGCTGATCGCCACCGGCGAACTCGACCCCGGTTCCACCCCGGAAATGGCCGAGCAACTGGCGCGGCGCATCCCCGGCGCGAAGGTTGCGGTGCTGCCCGAGCAACGGCATATGATGCCGGTAGAGTCGCCGCGGCTGGTCAATCAGACGCTGCTGGAATTCCTCGAATACGCACACTCCCGACAAAACCCTATAAAGGGGATCGTTGCATGACACTCGCACGCTTCCAGATGTGCATCGGCGGAGAATGGGTCGACGCCCTCTCCGGCAAGACCTTCGAAAGCCTCAACCCGGCCAGCGCGCAAGCCTGGGCCGAACTGCCTGACGCCGGTGAAGCTGACGTCGAACGCGCCGTGCAAGCGGCGCAGACGGCTTTCGACAGCCCGGCCTGGCGCGGCCTCACCGCCACCGCGCGCGGCAAGCTGCTGCGGCGTCTCGGTGACCTGATCGCGGAAAACAAGGAACAACTGGCGCAGCTGGAAAGCCGCGACAACGGCAAGCTGATCCGCGAAACCCGGGGTCAGGTCGGCTATCTGCCGGAGTTCTTCCACTACACCGCAGGCCTGGCTGACAAGCTCGAAGGCGGTACGTTGCCGCTGGACAAGCCCGACCTGTTTGCCTACACCGTGCACGAAGCGATGGGTGTGGTTGCCGCGATCATTCCGTGGAACAGCCCGCTGTACCTGACCGCGATCAAACTGGCCCCGGCCCTCGCCGCCGGCAACACCATCGTGATCAAGCCTTCCGAACACGCCTCGGCGACCATCCTTGAGCTGGCACGTCTGGCCCTCGAAGCCGGGATTCCGCCGGGCGTGGTCAACGTTGTCACCGGTTACGGCCCGAGCACCGGCGCCGCCCTCACCCGCCATCCGCTGATCCGCAAGATCGCCTTCACCGGCGGCGCGGCCACGGCCCGGCATGTGGTGCGCAGCAGCGCCGAAAACTTCGCCAAACTGTCGCTGGAACTCGGCGGCAAATCGCCGAACATCATCTTCGCCGACGCCGATCTGGACAGCGCGATCAACGGCGCCATCGCCGGGATCTACGCCGCCTCGGGCCAGAGCTGCGTGTCCGGTTCGCGCCTGCTGGTGCAGGACGAAATCTACGACGAGTTCGTCAACCGCCTGGTCGAACGCGCCCAGCGCATACGCATCGGCAACCCGCAGGAAGACCGCAGCGAAATGGGTCCGATGGCCACCGCGCAGCAATTGGCGGTGGTCGAAGGTCTGGTGGCTGATGCCCTTGCTGAAGGCGCGCGGTTGCGCACCGGCGGCAAGCGTCCGACCGATCTCGGTGACGGCTGGTTCTACGAGCCGACGCTGTTCGAGTGCGATCGCAACTCGATGAGGATCATGCAGGAAGAAGTCTTCGGCCCGGTGGCATCGGTGATTCGCTTTAAAGATGAAGCCGAAGCGCTGGCGATCGCCAACGACTCGCAGTTCGGCCTCGCCGCCGGCATCTGGACCCGCGATCTCGGTCGCGCCCATCGTCTGGCGCGGGATGTGCGTTCGGGGATCATCTGGGTCAACACCTACCGCGCAGTTTCGGCCATGGCGCCGATCGGCGGTTTCAAGAACAGTGGCTATGGACGCGAAAGCGGCATCGATTCGGTGCTGGCCTACACCGAACTGAAAACGGTGTGGATCAATCTCTCTCAGGCTCCGATGCCTGATCCGTTTGTGATGCGCTAGGAGTCCTGCGACATGATCGAACCCGGCATTTACAAAGACGTCATGAGCTCGTTTCCGTCCGGCGTCACGGTGGTGACCACCCTCGACCCGGACGGCGCCATTGTCGGCATCACCGCCAGCGCCTTCAGTGCGCTGTCGATTGATCCGGCGCTGGTGCTGTTCTGCCCCAACTACGCTTCCGACACCTACCCGGTGCTGCGCGACAGCAAGAAGTTCGCGATCCATTTGCTGTCCGCCGACCAGACCGCCGAAGCCTATGCCTTTGCTGGTAAAGGCAAGGACAAGGCCAAGCACATCGAGTGGCATTTGAGCGAACTCGGTAACCCGATCCTCGCCAAGGCCACGGCAATCATCGAGTGCGAGTTGTGGCGTGAATACGACGGTGGTGATCACGCGATCATTGTCGGCGCGGTGAAGAACCTGATCCTGCCCGAGCAACCGGTGACGCCGATGATCTATCACAAGGGCAAGCTCGGGCCGTTGCCAACCCTGGCCTGATGGATACATAGATCCCCCTGTGGGAGCGGGCTTGCTCGCGAAGGCGTCGTGTCAGTCGACATAAATATTGAATGATCTACCGCATTCGCGAGCAAGCCCGCTCCCACAGGGGAAACAGGGTGACAGGAGGAATGATGAGTAACGAAAAGTACGAAAAAGGCCTGAAGATCCGCACCCAGGTGCTGGGCGAAGCCTATGTGCAGCGCTCCATCGACAACGCCGACGACTTCACCCGCCCACTGCAGGAAATGGTCACCGAATACTGCTGGGGCCACGTCTGGGGGCGTGAGGGTTTGTCGCTCAAGGAGCGCAGCATGATCAACCTGGCGATGATCTCGGCGCTCAACCGCCCGCACGAACTCAAGCTGCATGTGCGCGGCGCCTTGCGTAACGGCCTGAGTCGTGAGCAAATACGCGAAATTCTGCTTCAGGTCGGTATTTATTGCGGCGTCCCGGCAGCCGTGGACAGTTTCCGGCTCGCCCGTGAAGCCTTCGCCGAAGCCGACGCCGAGGCCTCCAGTTAACCCCTCGGCTGTTTAGATGCCCGTCTGGCATGGACAGCCAACTTAAAGAGCGGACCCCATGAAACGCCAGCCACTCGACGACAGCTTCAAGGTCAATCGCAACCCCGTTACCCTGCGCGAAATCGTGCTGGATAAACTGCGTAGCGCGATCATGAATTTTCAGCTCATGCCCGGTGATCGTCTGGTCGAACGCGATCTGTGCGATCGCCTCGGTGTCAGCCGCACATCGGTGCGCGAAGCCTTGCGCCACCTGGAGTCCGAAGGTCTGGTCGAGTTCGCCGATGCCAAAGGCCCACGGGTGGCGATCATCACCCTCGCCGATGCAGTCGACATCTACGAGCTGCGCTGCGTGCTCGAAGGTCTGATCGTCCAGCTGTTCACCCTGCGTGCCAAGGCCAAGGACATCAAGGCCCTGGAAAAAGCCCTCGACGAGAACCGCAAGGCGCTCAAGGACGGCGAACTGCAGCAGGTGATCGACTCGGTACAGGGCTTCTACGACGTGCTGCTCGAAGGCTCGGGCAACCATGTGGCGGCCACTCAATTACGCCAGTTGCAAGCGCGCATCAGCTACCTGCGGGCGACCTCAGTGTCCCAGGAAAACCGGCGCGGCGCGAGCAACCACGAGATGGAAAAAATGGTCGAGGCGATCAAGAGCGGCGATCCGCTGGCGGCGCATCAGGCCTGTGTCGATCACGTACGCGCCGCTGCCGCCGTGGCCCTCGACTACCTCAAGCGCAAACAGGAAGAGACCGGCGCCACGCCGAACATCACCCTGCCGATCGCGCTGAAAGAACCGCGTATAGGTCACTGACATGTTCAGCCCGAGCTTTTGCCCGAAATGCGGTGGCCCTGACCTCGGTCAGCAGGTACCGCCGGGCGATACGCACGAGCGCCTTATATGCCGCGGCTGCGGCTATATCCACTACGTCAATCCGAAAATCATCGCCGGCTGCATTATCGAGCAGGACGGCAAATATCTCTTGTGCCAACGGGCGATCCCCCCGCGCCCGGGCACCTGGACGCTGCCGGCCGGCTTCATGGAAAGCGGCGAGACCACCGAGCAGGCGGCGCTGCGCGAAGTCTGGGAAGAAAGCGGCGTGCGCGCGGAAATAGTCTCGCCGTATTCGATTTTCAGCGTGCCGAAGATCAGCGAGGTGTACATCATCTTCCGCGCGATCGCGCTGGAGATCACCGGGCAGTACGGCCCGGAAACCCTCGACTACAAATTCTTCGCCCCTGAGGACATTCCGTGGGAGCAGATCTATTACCCGGCGATCCGGCAGATTCTTGAGCGTTACATCGAGGAGCGTCAGGCCGGGGTGTATGGGATCTACATGGGCAATGATGACAGCGGGAAGATCCACTTTATCCGCTGAGGATCACCTTCGCCCCTGTGGGAGCGGGCTTGCTCGCGAAGGCGGTGTGTCAGTCGATAGAAATGTTGAATGATTGACCGCCTTCGCGAGCAAGCCCGCTCCCACAGGGGATTTGTGGTGTTGCTTAAAGTGGGGCGATGCCTTCTACGATGACGATCTCCGCCCTCGCCCATTCCTCGCGATAACGTTTCGCCTCCTGATACGCCGCCGAGTGGTAGCACGCCACGGCCTTCTCATAGCTCTCGAATTCGATCACCACGCTACGCTGAGGGGTAGCCCTGCCCTCGAGCGCTTCGCTGCGTCCGCCCCGGGCCAGAAATTTCGCGCCGAACGCGGCGAAGGCTGCCGGTGCGCGCTGGGTGTATTGGCTGTAGTGCTCGGCATCGTCGACATCCACGTGGGCAATCCAGTACGCCTTCATAGTGACCTCTTTGTTGATTTTGTATTATGGTATACCAATATTATTTGCAACCAACCCTGAGAGTCCAGCATGGCCTTCAACAGCATCGAAGAAATCCTCGAAGATTATCGCCTCGGCAAAATGGTCCTGCTGGTCGATGACGAAGATCGGGAAAACGAAGGCGACCTGCTGCTGGCCGCCGATTGTTGCACGCCCGAAGCGATCAGCTTCATGGCCCGTGAAGCACGCGGGCTGATTTGCCTGACACTGACCGACGAGCACTGCCAGCGCCTGGGCCTTGAGCAAATGGTGCCGAGCAACGGCAGCGTGTTCAGTACCGCGTTTACCGTGTCGATTGAAGCGGCGGTCGGGGTCACCACTGGCATTTCTGCAGCTGACCGCGCACGCACGGTCGCGGCCGCTGTGGCCAAAGACGCCCGCGCCGAAGACTTGGTGCAGCCTGGGCACATCTTCCCGCTGCGCGCCAAGGAAGGCGGCGTGCTGACCCGCGCCGGCCACACCGAAGCCGGCTGCGACCTCGCCCGCCTCGCCGGTTTCACCCCGGCCTCGGTGATCGTCGAGGTGATGAACGATGACGGCACCATGGCCCGCCGCCCGGATCTGGAAGTGTTCGCGCGCAAGCACGGAATCAAGATCGGCACCATCGCTGACCTGATTCATTATCGCCTGAGCACCGAGCACACCATCGAACGCATCGGCGAACGTGAGCTGCCGACGGTGCATGGCACGTTCCGTCTGATCACTTTCGAAGACCGCATCGAGGGTGGCGTGCACATGGCGATGGTGATGGGCGATCTGCACCGCGAAGAGCCGACGCTGGTGCGTGTGCATGTGATTGATCCGCTGCGTGATCTGGTCGGCGCTGAGTACAGCGGGCCAAGCAACTGGACGTTGTGGGCGGCGCTGCAACGGGTCGCGGCGGAAGGCCATGGCGTGGTCGTGGTGTTGGCCAATCATGAATCGTCGCAGGCGCTACTGGAGCGCGTGCCGCAATTGACCCAGCCGCCGCGGCAGTTCAGCCGCTCGCAATCACGGATTTATTCGGAGGTGGGTACCGGGGCGCAGATTCTGCAGAACCTGGGGGTGGGCAAGCTGCGCCACTTGGGTCCGCCGCTGAAGTATGCAGGGTTGACCGGGTATGACCTGGAAGTGGTCGAGAGCATCCCCTTCAGCGAATAATCCACGCCAACCACAATTCCAACTGTAGGAGTGAGCCTGCTCGCGATAGCGGTGGATCAGCCAACATCATCGCAGAACGTCACACCGCTTTCGCGAGCAGGCTCACTCCTACAGGGTTTTGCATTTCAATTTAATTCCCTCGAGCTCACAAAAAGCCCATCCGCCAGATAACCGGTAAGGCAAAGTGCTTGCACAAAGTTTGGAATACCATAATATGATATTCCATAGACCGAGCGACCTGAAAAACCGTCCGGCTACTGCTCCCGACAGGCGGGCAACAACGCAAGCCCGCTCAAAAACACAACAATGAGGGCGTAAAAATGGTGTTGAACAAAGCTGCAACCGCAATCCTTTTTGCGGGACTGCTGAGCGTGACCGGCCAGGCTGCAATGGCCGCCGAAAGCGTGAACTTCGTCAGCTGGGGCGGTAGCACCCAGGATGCGCAGAAACAGGCCTGGGCCGATCCGTTCAGCAAGGCCAGCGGCATCACCGTGGTGCAGGACGGCCCGACCGACTACGGCAAACTCAAGGCCATGGTCGAGAGCGGCAACGTGCAATGGGACGTGGTCGATGTCGAAGCCGACTTTGCCCTGCGCGCCGCTTCAGAGGGCCTGCTCGAACCCCTCGATTTCAAAGTCATCCAGCGCGACAAGATCGACCCGCGCTTCGTCAGCGATCACGGCGTCGGCTCGTTCTTCTTCTCCTTCGTCCTCGGCTACAACGATGGCAAACTCGGCGCCAACAAGCCGCAGGACTGGAGCGCCCTGTTCGACACCAAGACCTACCCCGGCAAACGCGCCCTGTACAAATGGCCGAGCCCCGGCGTGCTCGAACTGGCGCTGCTGGCCGACGGCGTAGCGGCTGACAAGCTCTACCCGCTGGATCTGGATCGCGCCTTCAAGAAACTCGACACCATCAAGAAAGACATCGTCTGGTGGGGCGGCGGCGCGCAGTCGCAGCAACTGCTGGCCTCCGGTGAAGCGAGCATGGGCCAGTTCTGGAACGGCCGGATTCACGCCCTGCAAGAAGATGGCGCACCCGTCGGTGTGAGCTGGAAACAGAACCTGGTCATGGCCGACATTCTGGTGATTCCAAAAGGCTCGAAAAACAAGGACGCGGCGATGAAGTTCCTGGCCAACGCCAGCAGTGCCAAAGGCCAGGCCGACTTCTCCAACCTGACCGCCTACGCCCCGGTCAACGTCGACAGCGTGGCGCGCCTGGACTCGGTGCTGGCCCCGAACCTGCCGACGGCCTACGCCAAGGATCAGATCACTCTTGATTTCGCGTACTGGGCCAAGAACGGCCCGGCCATCGCGACACGGTGGAACGAATGGCTGGTCAAATGAAAATGGCGGCCACTGCGCCCCGTCCTGCAACGGTGACCGGGAGCGCCACCGGCGCTGCCGGCTCGACCCACACCTTCAGACAACGCTGGAAAGGTGCCGGCAACCTGGTCCCGGCACTGCTGTTCCTCGGCCTGTTCTTTCTCGCGCCGTTGATTGGCCTGCTGTTGCGCGGCGTGCTCGAACCGACCCCGGGCCTTGGCAACTATGAACAACTGTTCGCCAACTCGGCGTATGCGCGGGTGCTGCTCAACACCTTCTCGGTGGCCGGGCTGGTGACGATTTTCAGCCTGTTGCTGGGCTTTCCGCTGGCTTGGGCGATCACGTTGGTGCCGCGCGGCTGGGGCCGCTGGATCCTCAATATCGTGCTGCTATCGATGTGGACCAGCCTGCTCGCCCGCACCTATTCGTGGCTGGTGCTGCTGCAAGCTTCGGGGGTGATCAACAAGGCGCTGATGGCGCTGGGCATCATCGATCAGCCGCTGGAAATGGTGCACAACCTGACCGGCGTGGTGATCGGCATGAGCTACATCATGATCCCGTTCATCGTCCTGCCGTTGCAGGCGACCATGCAGGCCATCGACCCGATGATTCTCCAAGCCGGCTCGATCTGCGGCGCCAGCCCGTGGACCAACTTCTTCCGGGTGTTCCTGCCGCTGTGCCGGCCGGGTCTGGCGTCCGGCGGGTTGATGGTGTTCGTGATGTCGCTCGGTTACTACGTGACCCCGGCGCTGCTCGGTGGGGCGCAGAACATGATGCTGCCGGAGTTCATCATTCAGCAGGTGCAATCGTTCCTCAACTGGGGCCTGGCCAGTGCCGGCGCCGCGTTGCTGATCGCGATCACGCTGGTGCTGTTCTACTTCTACCTGAAGCTTCAGCCGGAATCCCCGGTTGGCGCCAGCAACGCGAGGTAAGCCGAGATGCTCCTGACTCCCAATGCCATGAGCCGGCGGATGCGTTTCGGCTTGTATGCAACCACCGGACTGATCGGTTTGTTCCTGCTGTTGCCGATCGTGTTCATCGTCCTGCTGTCGTTCGGCTCGTCGCAGTGGCTGGTGTTCCCACCGCCGGGCTGGACGCTGAAATGGTACGGCCAGTTCTTCTCCAACGCCGACTGGATGAACGCTGCGGCGGCCAGCCTCAAGGTTGCCGTGCTGACCACGATTTGCGCCGTGGCCCTCGGTCTGCCAACCGCGTTTGCTCTGGTGCGCGGGCGCTTCCCCGGTCGGGAAATGCTCTACGGCCTGTTCACCCTGCCGATGATCGTGCCGCTGGTGATCATCGCCGTGGCGGTGTACGCGCTGTTTCTCAAGCTCGGTTACACCGGGACCATGTTTGCGTTTGTGGTCAGCCATGTGATCGTCGCGCTGCCGTTCACCATCATCTCGATCATCAACTCGCTGAAGCTGTTCGATCAGTCGATTGAAGACGCGGCGGTGATCTGCGGCGCCTCACGCCTGCAAGCGGTGTTCAAGGTGACGTTCCCGGCGATCCGTCCGGGTATGGTTGCCGGCGCCCTCTTCGCCTTTCTGGTTTCGTGGGACGAAGTGGTGCTCAGCGTGATGATGGCCAGCCCGACCCTGCAAACCCTTCCCGTGAAAATGTGGACCACTTTGCGCCAGGACCTGACCCCGGTGATCGCCGTCGCTTCGACGCTGCTGATCGGCCTGTCGGTATTGGTCATGGTGATCGCCGCCGCGCTGCGCCGGCGCAACGAAATCAGCGCCTGAGCGCCCAGGAGTACGACATGAGTGCCGTGATCAAAGACGCATCCCAGCAGAACGACAAACCCCTGGTCAGCCTGCGCAATCTGAACAAGCACTACGGCGACTTTGCCGCCGTCGACAACATCTCGCTGGACATCAAGGACGGCGAGTTCCTGACCTTCCTCGGCTCCAGCGGCTCGGGCAAAAGCACCACGCTGTCGATGCTCGCCGGGTTCGAAACCCCGAGCTGCGGCGAGATCCTGGTCAACGGTCAGTCGCTGGTCAACGTGCCGCCGCACAAGCGCGACATTGGCATGGTGTTCCAGCGCTATTCGCTGTTCCCGCATCTGTCGGTGCGCGACAACATCGCCTTCCCGCTGGCGATCCGCAAACTCGCCGCCGCCGAACGTGACAAGCGTGTCGATGCGATGTTGAAACTGGTGCAGCTCGAACAATTCGCCCATCGCCGCCCTTCGCAACTCTCTGGCGGCCAGCAGCAGCGGGTCGCCATCGCCCGGGCGCTGGTCTACGAGCCACGTATTCTGCTGATGGACGAACCGCTCGGCGCGCTGGATAAAAAACTGCGTGAAGACTTGCAGGATGAACTGCGCCAGCTGCATCGGCGCCTGGGCATCACCATCGTCTACGTGACCCACGATCAGGAAGAAGCCATGCGCCTGTCGCAGCGCATCGCAATTTTCAGTCACGGCAAGATTGTTGGCCTGGGCAGCGGTTATGACCTGTATCAGAATCCGCCGAACGCGTTTGTCGCGTCATTCCTCGGCAACTCGAACTTCCTCAAGCTCAAGGCCCAGGGCAATGCGGCGGCTTCGTTTGAAGGACAGTCATTGTCGATTCGACTGACCGCTGGCTTGCATACCGATCAGGATGTGCTGCTGATGGTGCGGCCGGAAAAAGCTGTGGCGCTGAGCGTGCAGCAGGCGAGCGAGGAGCCGCTGGCAGCGGGTTGGAATGAGGTGTCGGCCAAGGTCGTGGAGGTGCTGTTTCTTGGCGAAAGCCAGACGTGCAGCGTGGTGACGTCGGGCGGTACTTCGATGACGGTTAAAGCGCTGTCGGCGGCGGGCATGCCGCTCAAGGCTGGCGATCCGGTGCGAGTGCGCTGGGCTACGGCGGATGCCTGCGTCTACACCGAATGGGCTGAAAGCGACCTCAACAAAGCCGCCGGTTCTCACTGAGGATCTCGGCAGCACCGCAAATCCCCCCTGTGGGAGCGGGCTTGCTCGCGAAGGCGACGTGTCAGTCACTGTTTATGTTGAATGACACACCGCATTCGCGAGCAAGCCCGCTCCCACAGGGGTCTGGTGGTGTTCAGGCGATAGGGGTGAAACCTTCTATTGCGTCCGGCCAGGCGGTGAGGATTTCGAAGCCGGTTTCGGTCACCGCGACCATATGCTCCCACTGCGCCGACAGCGAGCCATCCTTGGTCAGCACCGTCCAGCCGTCCGGCATGTTCTTCACATGGCGCTTGCCGGCATTGAGCATCGGTTCAACGGTAAAAATCATCCCCGCCTTGAGCTTCATGCCCTGATTGGGGAAACCGTAATGCAGGATCTGCGGTTCATCGTGATACACCTTGCCAATGCCATGCCCGCAATACTCGCGCACCACGCTGAAACCTTCGCTCTCCGCCAGGCTCTGGATCGCATGACCGATGTCGCCCAGTGTCGCGCCCGGACGCACCCTGCGAATGCCGGCGCACATGGCGTCGTAGGTGGTCTTGATCAGGTGTTGTGCTTCAGGCGTCGCCTCGCCGACCACGTACATGCGGCTGGTGTCGCCGAACCAGCCGTCCTTGATTACCGCGATGTCGAGATTGACGATGTCGCCATCCTTCAGCGGCGTGCCCGACGGGATGCCGTGGCACACCACGTCGTTGACCGAGGCGCAGACGGTTTTCGGGAAACCGTGATAACCGACGTTGGCCGGAATGGCTTTCTGCACGTTGACGATGTAATCGTTGCACAACCGATCCAGCTCATCGGTAGTCACGCCGGCCTTCACATGCGGTACCAGCATTGCCAGCACTTCGGCGGCGAGTTTGCCCGCCGCGCGCGACTTCGCGATTTCCGCAGGGGTATTGATCTTGATCTGATTTCTCATGCGCTGACGGCTTCCTGAGTCAGTTGATGCAGATCCAGCCCGCCGTTCTGTTCGGCGCGGATCAGCAAGCGGCAAATGGCGCTGTGGTCGAGGTTGGGGTGCAGCTCGGCGAGCATGCCGATGCGCATCCAGTGCTCGGCCTGCGCGTTGATCGAGCGGCTGAGCGCGGTGCTGGAGATGCGCAGGTTCTCGTGCATGTCTTCTGAAATCTTTACGATGCCCATATCCGAATCCGATACGAAGTGTATATGGATCGTATATTAGCCAAGGGACGCCCACGATTGCAAACCTTGCGCACGGCTTGCCAAATCGCGGGCAAAAAAAAGCTGCCCAAAGAGGCAGCAAAAACTTTAAGAACACGCGATGTATTGGGCTCAGGATAGACGCCGGATAATGACAGTGTCATGACAGCCAACAATTCACTGAACCGCCCCTGCCCCGTCATCAGGATGTCATCAAGCGCATCGCAGAATCCTCGCAAACCGTCTTGACCCTTCGACGGATGTTTCGCAGGGATTCCCATGAAAGAAGACGCCTCGCTGTTTGCCGCCATCGACCTGGGCTCGAATGCGTTTCGCCTGATGATCGGCCAGTCGGTTCGCAGTCGAAAAGGCTTCATGATTCAGGAAGTCAAAACCCTGCGTGAACCGGTGCGGCTGGCCGAAGGCTTCGACGGCGGTGCACTGGACGAAATGGCGCTGGATCGTGGCTGGCAGGCGCTGGCGCGGTTCGGCAAGAAACTGCGCGGCTTCGAGGCCGGCAAGGTGCGGGCCGTGGCGACCAGCGCGGTGCGCGAGGCCGACAATGCGCAGTTGTTTCTGCACAGTGCCGAACGCCATCTGGGTTTTCGCATCGACGTCATCTCCGGCCATGAAGAGGCGCAACTGGTGTATGCCGGCGTCGCTCATACCCTGCCGGGGGCGGAGGACATGCGGCTGGTGGTCGACATCGGTGGTGGTTCCACCGAGCTGATTCTCGGCCAGGGGTCGCAACCGCTGCTCACCGAAAGCATCGCCATCGGCAGCGGCAGCCTGGGCGCACGCTATTTCCCTGACGGACGCATCGCGCCCGGTGCACTGCAGGAAGCCGAGCGCGTGGCGATCCTGCAATTCGAAAAAGTCGCCCGCCGCTATCGCGCGCAGGGCTGGCAACAGACCATTGGTTCCTCCGGCACGGCGCGGATGCTGGCGAAGGTGCTCAAGGCCAATCGCTTGAATGACTTCGGTCAGGATGGCATCACCTATGGTGGGTTGTTGCGTTTGTCGCTGTTGCTGCTGAAGGTGAAGAACGTTCAGCAATTGAAGCTGGCAGGCTTGCAGCCGCATCGCCAGAGCATCCTCCCGGGAGGGCTGGTGCTGATGCTGGCGGCGTTCAAGGTGTTTGGCATTTCGCAGATGGCGCCGTCGGAACCGGGGCTGCGCCTCGGTGTGTTGCATGGTTTGATGAGCCGTCACTGACCGATCACTGAACTCAGTGTGGGAGCGAGCCTGCTCGCGAAAGCGGTGTATCAGAGAAACATTATTCGACTGACACGCCGCCTTCGCGAGCAGGCTCGCTCCCACAGGGTTTGGTGGGTGTCTCCTCAGGCCAGTTCTTTGCGCAGTTGCCGGGCGGCGGTGACCATGTGTACCAACGCCGCTTCTGTCTCCGGCCAGCCACGGGTTTTCAGACCGCAATCCGGGTTGACCCACAACCGCTCGGCCGGAACTCGCTGCGCTGCCTTGCGCAGCAGATTGGCCATTTCCGAAGCATCCGGCACCCGCGGCGAGTGAATGTCGTAGACGCCCGGGCCGATCTCGTTCGGGTAATCGAAGGCCTCGAACGCCTCCAGCAGTTCCATGTCCGAGCGCGAGGTTTCGATGGTGATCACATCGGCGTCCATGGCGGCGATGGACTCGATCACATCATTGAATTCGCTGTAGCACATGTGCGTGTGGATCTGCGTTTCGTCGCGTACACCGGAGGCACACAGGCGGAACGCTTCGGTGGCCCAATCCAGATAGTGCTGCCATTGCGCGCGGCGCAGCGGCAAACCTTCGCGGAACGCGGCTTCATCGATCTGCACGATCCTGATTCCGGCGGCTTCCAGGTCCACCACTTCGTCACGGAGCGCCAGCGCCAGTTGCCGCGCCTGCACTTCACGGGACACGTCTTCGCGCGGGAACGACCACATCAGCATGGTCACAGGTCCCGTCAGCATGCCTTTCATGACCTTGCCGGTCAGGCCCTGGGCGTAGCGGATCCAGTCCACGGTCATGGCTTGCGGACGGCTCAAATCACCGAAGATCACCGCCGGTTTGACGCAACGCGAACCATAGCTTTGCACCCAGCCAAAACGGGTAAACGCGTAGCCGTCGAGTTGCTCGGCGAAGTACTCGACCATGTCGTTGCGCTCGGCTTCACCGTGCACCAGCACGTCGAGGCCCAACTGCTCCTGAATTTGCACGGCGTGGCGGATCTCGCTGTACATGGCTTCGGTGTATTCGGCTTCGCTCAGTTTGCCTTGCTTGAACGACTGCCGCGCCAGGCGGATCGACGCAGTTTGCGGAAACGAACCGATAGTGGTGGTCGGGAACAGTGGCAAATCGAGGCCGGCGCGCTGCTTGGCGATGCGCTGGGTAAACGGCGATTGGCGCTGGCTATCCTGCGCAGTAATGGCCGCCACACGGGCCTGCACTGCCGGTTTGTGAATACGAGGCGAGGCGGCGCGGCTGGTCTGTACCGAGCGACTTTGGGCCAAGGCGCGCAGCACTTTCGGCGCTTCCGGCTCGTTGACCGCCTGCGCCAGCACGGCGACTTCTTCGCACTTCTGCACGGCAAACGCCAGCCAACTTTTCAGCTCGGCATCGAGCTGGTCTTCGCGGCCCAGATCCACCGGACTGTGCAACAGCGAGCACGATGGCGCGACCCACAGGCGATCACCCAGGCGCTCATGTGCATGCTGCAAAGTCGCCAGCGCATTTTCCAGATCGCAGCGCCAGACGTTGCGGCCGTTGACCACACCCAGCGACAGCACCTTGTAGGCCGGCAGGCGATCAAGGATGGTCGGGTACTGTTCCGCTGCGCGCACCAGGTCGATGTGCAAACCGTCGACCGGCAGGTTGGCGGCCAGACCGAGGTTCTCTTCCAGACCACCGAAGTAAGTGGCGAGCAGTTTCTTCAGCGGATCACGCTGGATCTGGTTGTACGCACGCTCGAAAGCATTCTTCCACTCCTGCGGCAGGTCGAGCACCAGAATCGGCTCATCGATCTGCACCCATTCCACACCGAGTGCGGCCAGCCGGGCGAAGATCTGCCCATACAGCGGCAGCAAACGATCAAGCAATTCCAGCTTGTCGAACTCGGCGCCTTTGGCCTTGCCCAGCCATAGATAAGTCAGTGGGCCGATGATCACCGGTTTGACGTTATGCCCCAGTTCGCGAGCCTCTTCGACTTCTTCGAACAACTGTTCCCAGCCGAGCTGGAACTGTTGATCGGCACTGAATTCCGGTACCAGATAGTGGTAGTTGGTGTCGAACCACTTGGTCATTTCCTGCGCATGGGCACCGCCGCAGCAACTGTCGCTGACACCACGGGCCATGCCGAACAAGGTTTGCAGCGTGGCTTTGCCGTCGTGCGGTCGGAAGCGCTCGGGAACCACCCCGAACATCAGCGAGTGGGTCAGCACCTGGTCGTACCAGGCGAAATCGCCCACCGGCAGCAGCTCGATGCCGGCGTTCTTCTGCAAGTCCCAGTGGGCCTTGCGTAATTCACGACCCACTTCACGCAGGCCGGCCTCGTTCAGTTCTCCTTTCCAGAACGCCTCTTGCGCTTTTTTCAATTCGCGGTCGCGACCAATGCGCGGAAATCCGAGGGAATGGGCCAGTGCCATGACAAACAACTCCAATGTCTTGTTGATGGCGGCCATTGTCAGGATCAGCCTCTAGTGAGACAAACTCATTTTAATCTTGATGATCACAAGTTTCCCTCATGATCAGTTGTCGGCCGTATGCCCGCTGAAAACACGATTCGCCCTGCAGGATATTCCTACGCAGATCAAGCTGTGAGGGGCGCTGGCGACGCCCTTTCAATACTCGATGGCGCCTTGATGTAAACCCTCTGAAACCGGGCGCTTGCAGGCTGCGATTCTGTTCTATGGTTAGATCGAAATGGCTGGCGCAGCGGCGGGTTAAAGGTTGCGACGGATCATGTCTAAGCCTATGTTGCACGCGAGCTTTTCCCCGCGAATGGAACGCGATCAACACCACTACAAGAGGTGAAGAAATGTCAAAGGATTCACGCCCTGCCGTACTTGGGCTGATCGGCAATACGCCGCTGGTACAGGTTACCCGCTTCGATACCGGCCTCTGCACACTGTTTCTCAAACTGGAATCACAAAACCCCGGCGGCTCGATCAAGGATCGCATCGGTCTGGCGATGATCGATGCCGCTGAACGCGACGGGCGCCTGCAACCGGGTGGCACCATCGTCGAGGCCACCGCCGGCAACACCGGTCTGGGCCTGGCGCTGGTCGGCCGGGCCAAAGGCTACCGCGTCGTACTGGTAGTCCCGGACAAGATGTCCACCGAGAAAGTCCTGCACTTGAAAGCCATGGGCGCCGAAGTGCACATCACCCGCTCCGACGTCGGCAAGGGCCACCCCGAGTATTACCAGGACGTGGCCGCACGCCTGGCAAAAGACATTCCCGGCGCGTTCTTCGCCGACCAGTTCAACAACCCCGCCAACCCGCTGGCACACGAATGCAGCACCGCGCCGGAGATCTGGGCGCAGACCGAGCATGATCTGGATGCGATCGTGGTTGGCGTCGGTTCCGCCGGCACCCTGACCGGGCTGAGCCGCTTCTTCAAACGGGTACAACCGGATCTGGAAATGGTCCTCGCCGACCCGGTCGGTTCGGTGATGGCTCAGTACAGCCGCGACGGCACGATGCCAACGCCCGGTTCATGGGCGGTGGAAGGCATCGGCGAAGATTTCATTCCGTCGATCACCGACCTCACCAGCGTGCGCCACGCCTACTCGATCAGCGACGAAGAAAGCTTCGATCACGCCCGCCAGTTGCTCAAGGCCGAAGGCATTCTCGGTGGCTCGTCGACCGGCACCCTGCTCGCCGCCGCGCTGCGTTATTGCCGCGAACAGACCGAGCCGAAACGCGTGGTCAGCTTTGTCTGCGACACCGGCACGCGCTATCTGTCCAAGGTTTACAACGACCAGTGGATGACCGATCAGGGCCTGTTGCAGCGCAAACGCTATGGCGACCTGCGCGATCTGATCGCCCGGCGCTTCGAAGATGGCCGCGTGATCAGCGTCGGCCCCGACGACACCCTGCTGACCGCGTTCCAGCGCATGCGCCTGGCGGATGTTTCGCAATTGCCGGTGCTGGTGGAAGGCAAACAACTGGTCGGTGTGATCGACGAATCCGACATCCTGCTGGCGGTGCACGAAGACGCTGCGCGCTTCAGTCAATCGGTGTCCAGCGTGATGACCGACAAACTGCAAACCCTCGCCCCCGGTGCCAACCTCGCCGAGCTGGAAGCGGTGCTCAGTCGCGGCCTCGTCGCGATCATCGCCGACACGTCGGGCTTCCACGGCCTGATTACCCGCACCGACATGCTCAACCAATTACGGAGATCCCTCGCATGAGTCAGCACGACGATAAATCCCAAGGCTTCGCGACCCGGGTGATCCACGCCGGGCAAGCGCCGGACCCGACCACCGGTGCGCTGATGCCGCCGATCTACGCCAACTCGACGTACCTGCAAGACAGCCCCGGCGTGCACAAGGGCTTCGACTACGGGCGCTCGCACAACCCGACGCGTTTTGCCCTGGAGCGTTGCGTGGCGGATCTGGAAGGTGGCACCCGCGCGTTCGCGTTCGCTTCCGGGCTGGCGACCATTTCCACCGTGCTCGAACTGATCGATGCCGGTTCGCATGTGATCTCCGGCAATGACCTGTACGGCGGCACGTTCCGTCTGTTTGACAAGGTGCGCCAGCGCAGTGCCGGGCATCGCTTCAGCTATGTCGATCTGACTGACCTGGCGGCGTTCGAAGCGGCGCTGCAGGACGACACCCGCCTGGTGATTGTCGAGTCGCCGACCAACCCGCTGCTGAGCCTGTCGGATCTGGCCGCGATTGCGCGCATCTGCCGCGCACGCGGGATCATCAGCGTTGCCGACAACACCTTCGCCAGCCCGTACATTCAGCGCCCGCTGGAGCTGGGTTTCGACATCGTGCTGCACTCGACCACCAAGTACCTGAACGGTCACTCCGACGTGATCGGTGGTATCGCGGTGGTTGGGCAGAATGCCGAACTGGCGGACAAACTCGGCTTCCTGCAAAACGCGGTCGGCGCGATTTCCGGGCCGTTCGATGCGTTCCTGACCCTGCGCGGGGTGAAAACCCTGGCGCTGCGCATGGAACGTCACTGCAGCAACGCGCTGGAACTGGCCAAGTGGCTGGAGCAGCAACCGCAGGTCAAACGCGTCTACTACCCGGGCCTGCCGTCGCACCCGCAGCATGAGTTGGCCAAACGGCAGATGCATGGTTTTGGCGGGATGATCTCGGTGGATCTGAACAGTGATCTGGAGGGCGCACGGCGCTTTCTGGAAAACGTGAAGATCTTTGCCCTGGCAGAGAGTTTGGGCGGTGTTGAAAGCCTGATCGAGCATCCGGCGATCATGACCCACGCGACCATTCCAGCTGAAACCCGCGCGAAACTGGGCATCGGCGATGGCCTGGTGCGTCTGTCGGTGGGGGTCGAAGATCTCGAAGACCTGCGCGCCGATCTGGCGCACGCACTGACCAAAATCTGACCCTGCAACAACGACAAAGCCCGCAGCAATGCGGGCTTTGGTGTTCGAGTAGGCGGCCAGTGCTGGTCTCTGGCTTACAAGGTTTATCGGGCCTCTCACAGTACAAAAGCAACCATGGAAAAAGAGCGGTGCTTTGCTGCCTCACACGGCATAAGGGCTGGATCTCAGCGCGGAGATCTTTCTAACCGTGTACCCTTCGGAACGCGCCCCACGTCCCCTTGCTATCCGCTTGCGCATCAGTCTGCGTCTTCGCCTACACCTTTGAGGCTAGCAAAAGCATCGAGTCGCGGGTGGTGTTTTTAGACTGATTTCCTTCAAGCGCCCGTGTGCAAGGAAGTTAACCGACTATCGCTTGCATGTTGTCGCACCTGCGCCTGCATTTTGCCGATCTATACTTTTCAGTTCGCTAACGCGGTTTCATGCAAAAACGTCGGCACCCGTGCGCCCATCCAGCGCGCCCGTGCCAATTGCCAACCTGGTCAACCCCGGGCCAACGAATGCTGTGTGGCTGATGGGTCGTGGAGAAAATCATGAAACACACGCTTTTGTCAGGCGCCATCCTTGCGGTCGCGGCGACCGTGATGTTGCCAACGGTTTGGGCTGCGCAGCCGCAGGCGGTGGCCTCTGATGGTTCGGATCATGTCGGAGCCGCTGCAGTGGCGTCCGATGGCTCTGATCATGTCGGTGCTGGCGCAGTGGCTTCCGATGGTTCCGATCACGTCGGCGCTGGTGCAGTCGCCTCGGACGGTTCGGATCATGTCGGGGCTGGTGCAGTCGCCTCGGACGGTTCCGATCATGTCGGCGCTGGCGCAGTCGCCTCGGACGGTTCGGATCATGTCGGGGCTGGTGCAGTCGCCTCGGACGGTTCGGATCATGTCGGGGCTGGTGCAGTCGCCTCGGACGGTTCGGATCATGTCGGCGCTGGTGCAGTCGCCTCGGATGGTTCCGATCACGTCGGGGCTGGCGCAGTAGCCTCCGATGGCTCCGATCACGTCGGCGCAGGCACACTGGCTTCCGACGGCACCGACAAGGTCGGCGCCAATCGTTATGCCTACTCACGCGTTGGTGTCGGTTCTGATCGCGTCGCTTCGGCGCTGATGACCGGCAGCTATTCCGACCAGTTCAACTCCCCTCAGTAATCGGCGCGAGGCGACCCATTGGGTCGCCTCTCCCTCCGCCGCACTAGCACATTTGTGCTAATCGACCGCCCCGCCACCCGGCGTTATATTCCCTCGCAACCCCCGATGCTCTCCAACATTGCCGCTGTGCAGTGCGCGGGATCGTCGTGCCTGGAAATCAGAACAACACCAAGGAAGAAACACCATGAAACTGCATTCCAATCTGTGCAAAGTGGCCATCGTCAGCGCTCTGCTGCTTGGTGCCAGCGGCTGCCAGACCGCCAAACCTACAGAAGCCAGCATGAAAGAACGGGCCCAGACGGTCATCGGTAAACCGGTGTCGAAAATCGACAACATCCGCAGCGACAGCACCCTCACCTACTACACCGCCTACACCCCCGCCGGCGAGTACAACTGCGAGTTGCCCAGCGGCGCGATTATCGCGGTGGCGAGCATGGGCATCATGACCCCGCCGCTGTCGTGCCTGCCCAAAGGCGCCTCGCCGATTCCGTTCCAGTAAACCTTCATCCCCGGTAAAGGACTACGTTCCATCATGAAAATCCTGATCGCAACTCTCACTCTCACCGCCCTCGCTCTGACAGGCTGCGCCACGCCCAAACAATGGGAGGCCACCGGTGGCAGCAAGAACGACGGCGTGGTCCAGGTCTCCTACGAATTGGGTCAGTTCGAAAGCGGCCAGACCAACGCCGCGCAAGGCCTGACTGTGGCGATGGAGCGCTGCAAGACCTGGGGTTACAAGAACGCCGAGGTGACCGGTTCCGAGAAGAACATCTGCCGCACCATGGGCCAGTTCAACTGCCTGCAAACCACCATCACTCAGGACTACCTCTGCAAGCGTTGAGTCAAACCTGCTCGGCCGGCTCGGTTTGCCGGTCGCGCAGGCTGCGCAAGGTCGCGCGCAGCTCGGCCGGGCGTACCGGTTTGGACAGGATGGCAATTTGGCGGTCGTGCAAGGCCGCCTGTATTTTCTCGATGTCATGCCCGGTGATGATCATCGCCGGCACCGCAAAACCCCGCTGGCGCCGCACCTCGTCAATGCACTCGATGCCCGTGGAATGTGGACCCAGATCGTAATCGGCGACGATGATGTCGCAATCGGTGACCAGCCCCTGCCCGCTCAATTCGCCTTGCACCACGCAGCCCCAGCGCTCGAGCAGCGCCGAGGTCGCCAGCAAGACGTTGCGATCATCCTCCACCAGACACACCTTCAGCCCGGTCAACAGGCCGGCCTGCCGCACATCGTCACGCATGACCGGCAACTGCGGCGCCACGGCCACCGGCAAGCCATACAGGGAGACCGCCGTGCCGCGCCCAAGCTGCGAGCGCAAGGCCACATCGACGCCTATCAACTGCCCCAGACGCTTGACGATCGACAGCCCGAGGCCGACGCCTTCCACGTCCTTGTCGCGCACCTGACGCACTCGATAAAACTCCTCGAAGACCTTCGGCAGATGTTCCTCGGCAATGCCGTTGCCGCGGTCATAAATCACGATGGCCAGCCCGTTGCCACGCTTGCGCACGCCGATCAGTACCGGGCGTTGCGCGCCGTATTTGAAGCAATTGGAAAGCACGTTCTGCACCATGGTCGCGAGCAACGCCGGATCGCTCTGTACCCAGTATTGGCAGGGGCGCAGACGCAACTCCACGCCGGCCCAGCGCGCCGCCTCGGCGTTCTGGCGGATCAGGTCGGCCAGCCACTCGCCAAGATTGAACACTTGCAACCTCGGCAGGATGCGCCCGTTGTCGAGGGTGTAGAGGTCGAGAATCGAACGGAACAACTGCGAGACGTTGAGCAGCGAACGGTCGATGTTGTCGACCAGCTGCCGCTCCTGCTCGCCCAGCCGCGACTCACGCAGGCACGCCGTGAACAGCCCGATGGAGTGAATCGGCTGGCGCAGATCATGGCTGGCCTGGGCGAGAAACCGCGATTTCTCCAGATTGGCCGCGACCGCCTCTTCGGAGGCCTTGCGCGTGCGCTCCAGCAGCAAGTGCGCGTAGAACGGAATCACCGTGCTGGTGAGCATCAACATCAGCACCATGTACGGTTGCGCCTGCCACACCGGCGTCAACCGATAGACCGCCAGCAACGCCAGCAGCGCCAACACCGTGGCAATCGCCAGATAGCGCGAGCCATAGCGCATGCCGTTGCCCAGGTTGACCCAGATGATCACCGCGTAAAGCGGCAACGCCGCTTCACCGCCGAGCACCAGGCCGAAACAGGTGCCGGTGTAATCGTGGATCATCGCGAATATTCGTCGCGCCGGGTAATGCCCCGGCCAGCGCGCGATGGCCTGGCGCAGGACAATCGACGCCAGCAGAAACAGCGAGATGTAGACCACCACCGGCAGATAGGTATCGAAGCGCTGCCCCGGCAAAACACCGAGCGCGCAGATGTAAACCATGGCAATGCTGGCGATGATGATCCGCAGATTGGCCTGATCCAGCTCGGTGTTTTTCTCGAACTTCATGGGCAACGTCCTTGTGCGACAGTCGTCAGATTCAGCAGCGGCCGGCAGGCAATCTGCGCTTGCGGTGCTAAGGTGCATGCCGTAAACCACGCTGATCCAGGGAGGGTCACGTCATGACATGCCGCATCATCATAGCCGACGATCACCCGTTGTTTCGCGAAGCCATGCGGCGCACCGTGCAGCGTTTGTTGCCCGAGGCGGCTATCGAGGAGGCCGGCGACCTCGACGCCGTGCTGGCCTTGCTGCCCGACGGCAGCGAGCCGGACACACTGATTCTCGACCTGCGCTTCCCCGGCCTGACCTGCATCAGCCAACTCGCCGAACTGCGCCGAAAACTGCCGCGCACCACGCTGATCGTGGTGTCGATGGTCGACGACGAGGCATTGATCGGCGAAGTGATGGCGGCCGGCATCGACGGTTTCATCGGCAAGAACATTGTCCCGGATGAGATCGGTCAGGCCATTCTGGCGATCCGCGAAGGCGAAGTGCTGGTCAGGTTCGCGCCTTCCGGGCTGCTGCCGCTGGAGACCGGCACCGCCCTCACCCCGCGTCAGCAGGATGTGTTACGGCTGATCGCCCAAGGCAAGACCAACAAGGAAATCGCCCGGGAACTGGATATCTCGCCGTTCACCGTGCGCATCCATGTGTCGTCGCTGTTGCGCACGCTCAATGTGCCGTCGCGGGCAGCCGCTGCGGTGAAGTATTCGGGAGGCAGCGGCACAATTTAAATGAACCCTGCGCGCTTGGACTCACCTAACTGAAAGACCATCAGGAGGTAGCCCATGCAAATTGAACCCGTCTGGATCGTACTCGCCGTCGTTCTTGTGATCGTTGAATTGTGGGCGATCAACCGCGTGCGCAAGAGCGCAGGCAAAGGCAGCAACAAAGGCGTGTGGATTATCGCCATCGTGTTCGTGCCGTTGTTTGGCCTGATTGCCTGGGCACTGGCCGGCCCGAAACACGTGACTCAGGACTGAAGGATTCTTGCGCTGTAATGCCCTGCGCGGTCAACTGTGGGAGCGAGCCTGCTCGCGATGGCTGACCGCCGGGCATCACTGCATTATGGATCAACCTGCGCCATCAGCTCCGGCACCGATTCCGGCCGCTTGGCATAACGCTGCGCCAGCACCGCACAGACCATCAGCTGAATCTGATGGAACAGCATCAGCGGCAGAATCAACACGCCGATGGTGCTGCCGGCAAACAACACCTGCGCCATCGGCACGCCGGTGGCCAGACTCTTCTTCGAACCGCAGAACAAAATGGTGATGCGGTCTTCCTGGCTGAAACCGAACGCCTTGCCCAGCAAGGTCGACGCCAACAGCACCAGCCCCAGCAGGATGCAGCAGACCACCACCAGCCCCAGCAGATCCACTACCGGAATCTGATGCCAGATACCTTCGTTGACCGCCTCGCTGAATGCGCCGTACACCACCAGCAGAATCGAACCCTGATCGACAAACTTCAGCCAGTTCTTGTTGCGCCCCACCCATGCGCCGATCCAGCGCCGAGCGATCTGCCCGGCGATAAACGGCAGCAGCAGTTGCACGCTGATTTTCAGGATCGCATCCAGGGTCGAGCCACCGTCGCCGTGCACGTTCAGCAGCAGCGTCACCAGCAACGGCGTGAGAAAGATCCCGAACAGGCTCGACGCCGCTGCACTGCAGATCGCCGCCGGGATATTGCCTCGGGCCAGCGAGGTGAAGGCAATTGCCGACTGCACGGTGGCGGGCAACGCGCAGAGATACAGCATGCCCATGTACAGCTTGTCGCCAATCAGCGGCGACAGCAGCGGTTTCAACGCGAGCCCGAGCAGCGGGAACAGCACAAAGGTCAGACCGAACACCAACAGGTGCAGGCGCCAGTGGCCGGCACCGGCGATGATCGATTCACGCGACAGCTTGGCGCCATGCAGGAAAAACAGCAGCGCAATGGCGATATTGGTCAGCCAGCCGAACCCCACCGCGACCTGCCCGCTGGCCGGCAGAAAACTGGCCAGCAGCACGACGCCGATCAGGGTCAGGGTAAAGTTGTCGGGCAGGAATCTTGGGCGAGTCATGGGCTTGTTCATCCGGGGGTTGCCAGTACGTGACTGCGACTCTAACGTGAGCAGAAATTACCGACTAACGCCGAAGAGCCAACAGATGCCGCCTAAAGGACATGAAAAAAGCTTCAGGCGCAGCATTCCCGGGCTGCCCAGCCTGCCCCGTGCGCTGTACGGGCGCACCGAATCGCTGCCCAATCGCGCACTGACCCGGCGTCACAGCCACCCGTGGGTGCAATTGTCGTACGCGATTCAGGGCGTGCTCGAAGTGCAGACCGGCGCCGGGCGTTTCGTCGCGCCACCGGAGCGCGCGGTGTGGATTCCGGCGGGCGTGCCGCACCGAGTGTTCAGCTCGCCGCACACCGAAATGCGCAGCCTGTACATCGACTGCAGCGTGGCCGGCTGGGCGCTGGAGCGCTGTCATGTGTTGGGCGTCAGCGACCTGCTGCGCGAACTGATCCGCGCGTTCAGTCTGGTCCCGGTGGAATATGACGAGGGTGGCGCACATGGTCGGTTGGCCCAGGTGATCCTCGATCAACTGGCCGAGGCGCCGCAGATCGACCTGATGCTGCCGCTGCCGCAGGACAGCCGTCTGCGGCAGATCTATCAAAGCCTGGAGCAACATCCGGAACAGCAGACCACACTGCAGCACTGGAGCGAAAAATTCGGCGTCACCGAAAAAACCCTCAGCCGCCTGTTTTTACGCGACACCGGCCTGACCTTCCGCGCCTGGCGCCAGCGCTTGCGATTGCTCGGCGCACTGACCCCGCTGGAACGTGGCGAACGCGTCACCGACGTGGCTCTGGCCTGCGGTTATGACTCGACCTCGGCGTTCATCGCAGCCTTCCGCCAACAGTTTGGCGAGACACCGGGTGAATTTTTTCGCTGAGTTTTGTCGATATTTATCGAATTAGCACATGCCATTCGGCAAAGTTCAGGGTAGAGTTTCGCCCATCGGTAATTCTTCACACGTTTCGACGATAACCATAATGACCCACCCCTTTAGCGAACCTGTCGGCGGTAACAGCATGATCGAAGTCACTGAAGTCTCCATTGCTCAATTACGCGCGGCGCTCGAAGCCGGCCAGACCACCGCGGTTGAACTGGTGCAGGCCTATCTGGCCCGGATCGACGCCTACGACGGCCCGAACACCGCCACCGCACTGAATGCCGTAGTGGTGCGCAATCCCGAAGCACTGGCCGAAGCCCGGGCGTCCGACGCGCGCCGGGCCAAGGGCGAAACCCTCGGCCCGCTCGACGGCATCCCTTACACCGCCAAGGACAGCTATCTGGTCAAGGGTCTGACCGCCGCCTCCGGCAGCCCGGCCTTCGCCGATCTGGTGGCGCATCGCGACGCCTTCACCATCGAACGCCTGCGCGCCGCCGGGGCGATCTGCCTGGGCAAGACCAACATGCCGCCGATGGCCAATGGCGGCATGCAGCGTGGCGTCTATGGCCGGGCCGAGAGCCCGTACAACGCCGCCTACCTGACCGCGCCGTTTGCCTCCGGATCGTCCAACGGCGCCGGCACCGCCACCGCTGCGAGCTTCTCGGCGTTCGGCCTGGCGGAAGAAACCTGGTCGAGCGGTCGCGGCCCGGCGTCGAACAACGGTTTGTGCGCCTACACGCCGTCGCGCGGAGTGATTTCAGTACGCGGCAACTGGCCGCTGACGCCGACCATGGATGTGGTGGTGCCGTACGCACGGACCATGGCCGATCTGCTTGAAGTGCTCGACGTGGTCGTCGCGGAAGACCCCGACACCCGTGGCGACCTGTGGCGCCTGCAGCCGTGGGTGCCGATCCCGAGCGTCACCTCGGTGCGCCCGGCGTCCTACGCCGAACTGGCAGTGAAACCCGCGGCACTGGCCGGCAAACGCCTCGGTGTGCCGAAGATGTACATCAATGCCGACCCTGAAGCCGGCACCAGCGAAGCGCCGGGCATCGGCGGCCCGACCGGGCAACGCATCAACACTCGTGCGTCAGTGATCGACCTGTGGAAACAGGCCCGCGCTGCTCTGGAAGCGGCCGGCGCCGAAGTCATCGAAGTGGATTTCCCGCTGGTCTCCAACTGCGAGGGCGACCGTCCGGGCGCGCCGACCGTGTTCAATCGCGGCATCGTTTCCAAGGAGTTCCTGCACCACGAACTGTGGGATCTGTCGGCCTGGGCCTTCGACGATTTCCTGCGCGCCAACGACGATCCGAAGCTCAATCGCCTGGCCGATGTCGACGGGCCGAAAATCTTCCCGCACGACCCGGGTACCCTGCCCAACCGTGAAGGCGATCTGGCCGCCGGCATGGACGAGTACGTGCGCATGGCCGAGCGCGGAATCACTCCGTGGGACCAGATCCCGACGCTGCCCGATGGCCTGCGCGGTCTGGAAAAGACCCGCAAGCTTGATCTGGAAGACTGGATGGATGCGCTGAAACTCGACGCGGTGCTGTTCCCGACCAACGCCGACGTCGGCCCGGCAGATGCCGATATCAATCCGGAATCGGCAGACATCGCCTGGAGCAATGGCGTCTGGGTCGCCAACGGCAATCTGGCGATCCGGCACCTCGGCGTGCCAACTGTCACCGTGCCGATGGGGATCATGGCCGACATCGGCATGCCGGTCGGCCTGACCTTCGCCGGTCGTGCTTACGATGACTCGAATCTGTTGCGTCTGGCCTCGGCGTTTGAGGCTACCGGATCGAAGCGTCAGGTGCCGCCGCGTACTCCGGCGTTGGCCCGTGGCAAATAACTAACCCGAGGCGGCAGCTGCAGCCTCCTCGGGCACGCCAGATGACCGATCAGGTGCGCGCACTTGATCGGTCCTGATGCCGACAGTCATGTTATTTCGCGTCGTCATCATCCGGATCGAATTTCATTTTCTTGCTTTCTCCCTTACTTTCAACAAGGCCGGCTTTGGGGAGCTGAAAGGTATAAAACGAAACCTGGGTGTTGTTTTTTGAGTCGCGCTTGAGCAGATACAACATGTCCTCAGACTCTGCGACCTGGCAGGCGGTGTAGCGGTCCAGGCTGCGGAAGGTCAAGGTGCGCTCCTCGCACTTCGCGGCGGTATCCAGGGCAGATTTTCTGCCCGACATCGAGGGTACGTGGACGGTCAGATACCAGGCCAGAATGGAAAATCCGGCCAGGACTGCGGAAAAAGCGAAGAGTTTGAACACGATGTTCAATTCACTTGCACGTTGGCGAAACCTCACAAGCCACAGAGGATTTGTCGGGGATACCGGCAGCCTTCCCGGCCGCTCAGTCAAGGCAATGATCAATGAAACGGCAATGACAAATGCTATGGCGAACAGTAACGCGCCGATCATCGCGCCAAGTCCTGCAGCGCCATACGCAGCAAGCTTTTGACCACTGATATTCAATCGGTCAAACGGCACATCCAGCACCAGATAATATTTTTCCAGATGAGCGTAGCCATTGAGTACGAATGCGCCGAGCATCGCCGCAATGAATAACGAAACCTCGATGCGCAAGTATTTCCGGTAGCGTTCCAACCCCTCTTCTGCACGCAACTCATTGACTGGCTGATTCAATTACGAAACTCCTTTTCGTTGCCGGACAAGGCATTCGCCCGACCCAATGAAGGCGGCGATCATACCGCTATGCGCGCATCATCAGTACAACACTTCGTTTTTCCCGAACTGTCGCTAAGAAATAAGCGATTTTTCTTACATCTAAACTCGCCGCTAGCATGGCCCTGCCTGACCCTAATTCAATAAAAGCCAGGGAGCCAACCATGCCAACCACCAACATCAATATTGGCGAACCATGGATGTGGGGCGCGTTTATCATCTTCGTTCTCGCCATGCTTGCACTGGACCTGTTCGTCTTCGGCGGACGCAAGGCACACCGCGTTTCAGTGCGGGAAGCGTCCTGTTGGGTGATCGCCTGGTGCGGACTGGCCATGGCTTTCGCCGGATTGCTCTGGTGGTATCTGAATGGCGAGTTCGGCGCCGAAATTGCCCAGCGCAAGACGCTGGAATTCCTCACCGGTTATTTGATCGAGCAATCACTGTCGATCGACAACATGTTCGTCTTCGTGATGATCTTCAGCTACTTCGCCGTGCCACCGGAATTGCAGCGCCGGGTGCTGCTGTACGGCGTACTCGGGGCGATCGTGATGCGCGCGGCGATGATCTTTGCCGGGGTGTGGCTGGTGTCGCAGTTCGAGTGGCTGTTGTATGCCTTCGGGGTGTTCCTGATCATCACCGGGATCAAGATGCTGATGTTCGCCGAGCAGCAACCGGACCTCGACAAAAACCCGCTGCTGCGCTGGGTGCGCGGGCACATGCGGATCACTCAGGGCTTTCATGGCGAGCGCTTTTTCGTGCTGCAGAACGGCGTGCGCTGGGCCACGCCGATGTTCCTCGTGCTGGTGCTGATCGAGGCCAGCGACCTGATGTTTGCAGTCGATAGCATCCCCGCGATCTTCGCCGTCACCACCGACCCGTTCATTGTGTTCACCTCGAACATCTTCGCGATCATGGGCCTGCGTGCGTTGTACTTCCTGCTGGCAGACATGGCCGATCGCTTTCATTTGCTCAAGTACGGACTGGCAATTGTGCTGGTGTTCATCGGCGGCAAGATGACGCTGATGCCTTGGTTTCACATGCCGGTGGAGTGGTCACTGGCGGTGGTCGGCGGGGTGATTCTGGGATCGGTGGTGTTGAGTCTGGTGATGAGTAAAAACGCGCCACAAAACCTGTAGGAGTGAGCCTGCTCGCGATGCGTCGTGTCAGCCGACATTGATGCTGGATGTGCCGGCCCCTTCGTGAGCAAGCCCACTCCCACCCTTTGATCTCGGCCAGCTCCGGATCCTCCATCCACTGACTATCACCTGTGGGAGCGGGCTTGCTCGCGAAGGCGTCGGGTCAGCCGACACCTTTATTGAATGTCGGCTGACACGACGCATCGCGAGCAGGCTCACTCCTACAGGTGACCGCGGCGTTACTTGTCGGACTTGATGCTGGTCCACACCCGCGTGCGTACGCGTTCGAGTTTTTGCGGCAGTGGCTGGACGACATAGAGGGTTTTCAGAGCCTCAGGCGTTGGCGTCAGGTTCGGGTTGCCGGTGATGTCCTTGTTCACCAGCGGCATCGAATCCTTGTTCACGTTCGGGTAGCCGAGGAAGTCGCTGATCGGCGCAATGACTTTCGGATCGAGCAAGGTGTTGAGGAATTCATGCGCCTCTTCGACATTCTTCGCGCTTTTCGGAATGGCGAAAGTATCAAACCAGATCGGCGCGCCTTCCTTCGGCAAACGCCAATCGACCACCACACCGTTACCCGCCTCTTTCGCGCGGTTGCCGAACTGATAGAAGCTGCCGGAGTATCCGATGGCCACGCAGATGTCGCCATTGGCGATGTCGGTCATGTATTTGGCCGAGTTGAAGTAGGTCACGTACGGACGAATCTTCAGCATCAGATCCTTGGCCTTTTCATAGTCGGCCGGGTTCTGGCTGTTCGGATCGAGACCGAGGTAATGCAGGGCCAGCGGCAGAATTTCCGACGGCGAATCGAGCATCGCCACGCCGCAGGATTTGAGCTTCTCCATGTTCTCCGGCTTGAACACCAGATCCCAGCTGTCCACCGGCGCGTTGTCGCCGAGCGCTGCCTTGACTTTGGCCGGGTTGAAACCGATCAGTACCGTGCCGTACATGTAGGGCACGCCGTACTGGTTGCCAGGGTCATTGGCGTCGAGCAGTTTGAGCAGCGCCGGATCCTGATGACTCCAGTTCGGCAGTTTTGACTTGTCGAGTTTCTGGAATACCCCGGCCTTGATCTGAGTGTCGATGAACTGGTTCGACGGCACCACCAGGTCGTAGCCGGAGTTGCCGGTGAGCAACTTGGCTTCCAGCGATTCATTGGTGTCGAAGGTGTCCCAGGTCACTTTGATGCCGGTTTTCGCGGCGAAATCCTTGGGCACCGACGGCAGAACGTAATCCGCCCAGTTGTAGACCCGCAGCTCGCGCTGCTCGGCGTGTACCGCGCTGGCCAGCAGCGTCAGCCCACACACGGTGGCACCCAGAATGCGTTTCATCGTGACCATGGTTGTTTCCCCAGAATGCGACGTGAGATCGATGGTTTTTATGTTCTGTACACGGCAGCGGCTGTAAAGGTAGCCAAGGGCAAGGAAGGTCCAGCGTTTCGTTGTGGCTTTGATTCTTGCCGACCGCGGGGTCGCGGCACAGTGGGGGATGGGCCAAAAGGGGATCGAAATGGCCAATTTGAATGACCACTGGAATGCGGAAGCTGGACGGGGATCACTTGTGGTGAGGGGATTCATCCCCGATGGGGCGCGAAGCGGCCCCCTTTACATCTCAAAGGGGCCCGCACTCGCTGATTTCACGACTGCTTCGCAGCCGATCGGGGATAAATCCCCTCGCCACGTTGCTTCTGCGTCTGCCCGCGTGTGGCGAGGCAATAATACAGCGGCACCGTCACCACCAGGCCAAACAGCCACGACAGATCCGCACCGTCCACCAGATTGGCGTACGGCCCGACATACAACGAGGTATTGGCGAACGGCAGCTGCACAATGATCCCGATGAAATAGGCAATGATCGCGTGCGGATTGAAGCGCCCGTAAATGCCGCCGTCCGCGCGAAAAATCGAGCTAATGTCATACGCGCCGCGCTTGATCAGGTAGAAATCGATCAGATTGATCGACGCCCACGGCACCAACACCAGCAGCAACGCCAGAATCAGCCCGATGAACTGCGAAATGAAATTCGCCGAGGCACCCAGCGCCACCACGCAGCACCCCGCCAGCACCACGCTCGACAACAGCACACGCACCTTGATGCTCGGCGTCCACTGACTGGCAAAGGTCTGGATCGAGGTGATGATCGACAGCACCGCGCCGTACAGATTCAGCGCGTTGTGGCTGATGATATTGAGCAGAAACAACACCATCAGAATCGGCCCGAGCCACCCGGTGGATTGCTTGACCGCGGCCATCGCCTCGGTGCCTTCAGGCGTTGCCAAAACCGCCACCGCGCCAAAGCTGAACGACAGAATCGTCCCCAGCGTCGCCCCCAGATAAGTGGCCCAGAACGGTTTGGCGATACCGATATCCGCCGGCAGGTAACGCGAATAATCGGACACGTACGGCGAGAAGCTGATCTGCCAGATGATCCCCAGCGACACCGTCGCCAGCCAGCCCGACAGGTTGAAGCTGCCGCGCGTCAGGAAGTCTGCCGGCAAGTCGTGGGCGAAGATGTAGATGAAACCGGCGAGCAGCGCGCTGCCCATCACCCAGGTGCCGATGCGGTTGAGCGTGTGGATGAAGTTGTAGCCGATCACGCCAATCGCCGTGGCCGCCAGTGCGCCGATCAGAATGCTCAGCGGCGCTGGTACCGACGGTGCGATGCCGACAATCGATTTACCGGCAAGCACGATGTTGGAAATGAAGAAGCCGATGTAGATCAGCGCCGCAAAAAACACGATCAGCAGTGCGCCGTAACGCCCGAACTGACCACGACTCTGGACCATTTGCGGAATGCCCATGCGCGGGCCTTGCGCCGACGCCAGAGCGATCACCACGCCGCCGATCAGGTGCCCCAGCGCAATCGCCAGCAGCCCCCAAAGCAAATCGAGATGGAACACCTGAACCACCATGGCGCCAGTGACGATGGGCAGTGGCGCGATGTTGGTGCTGAACCATAAGGTGAAAAGGTCGCGGGCCTTCCCGTGGCGTTCCGCGAGTGGGACGTAGTCGACCGTGTGATTCTCGATCAACGGATCTTGCCGGGACATCTGGGACATATGCATGAACTCGAGTTTGTCTGTTCTTATCTTTGTATGAAGCCAAACCGGGGGGACTCTGGGTCGCCCCTCAGATGCAGACCATATTATGGTATTCCAAACATTTCACAAGACTGATCCGTAGTTTACGGCACCATCTGATCCGTCATCCTCACTGATACCGCGACCTGCAGGCCAGCCGAAAGCCCAATAAACGCTGAGTTTCCGACGAAAGCACCACGTTTATCGGTTCAGCCTAAAAGCCCTTGCAAAGAAAGAATACTGGTATACCATCAGACCAACAAATACATAAAAATCGCGTCACAACACCCGAGGACCGTCCAATGATCGATGCTGCCATCTACAAACAAGTCATGGGCTCGTTTCCGTCCGGCGTCACTGTCATCACCACGCTGGACGATGACGGCCAGATCGTCGGCCTCACCGCCAGCGCCTTCAGTTCACTGTCGATGGACCCGGCCCTGGTGCTGTTCTGCCCCAACTACAGCTCCGACTCCTATCCTGTGCTGATCAAGAACAAGCGCTTCGCGATCCACGTCCTTTCCGGTGGCCAGCAAAGCGAAGCTTATGCCTTCGCCCGTAAAGGCAAGGACAAGGCGCAGGGCATCGAGTGGACGTTGAGCGAGCTGGGCAACCCGATCCTGGCCAATGCGACGGCTATCATTGAGTGTGAGTTGTGGCGCGAATACGAAGGTGGTGACCACGCGATCATGGTCGGCGCGGTGAAGAACCTGATCGTCCCGGAGCAGCACACCGGGCCGCTGGTGTATTGCCACGGCAAGATGGGCGCCCTGCCCGTTCTGGCCTGAGCAAAACTGCAACCCCACACAAATCCACTGTGGGAGGGGGCTTGCTCCCGAAGGCGATGTGTCAGCCACCAGAGATGTCGATTGACCCACCGCTTTCGGGAGCAAGCCCCCTCCCACACAGTTTTGTAGCCTCAACAATAAAAGATCCGAGGAAGCGTCATGAAATTTTCCCTGTTCATCCACATGGAACGCTGGGACGAAAGCGTCAGCCACCGTCAACTGTTCGAAGACCTGACCGAACTGACCCTGATGGCCGAGGCCGGTGGTTTCAGCACCGTGTGGATCGGCGAACACCACGCGATGGAATACACCATCTCACCCAGCCCGATGCCGCTGCTGGCCTACCTCGCCGCCAAAACCACCACCATTCACCTCGGAGCCGGCACCATCATCGCGCCGTTCTGGCACCCACTGCGGGTGGCCGGTGAATGCGCCCTGCTCGACGTCATCAGCAACGGCCGCATGGAAGTCGGCCTGGCGCGCGGCGCCTATCAGGTCGAATTCGATCGCATGGCCGGCGGCATGCCCGCCTCCAGCGGCGGCCAGGCACTGCGCGAAATGGTCCCGGTGGTCCGCGCCCTGTGGCAAGGCGACTACGCCCACGACGGCGACATCTGGAAATTCCCCACCTCCACCAGCGTGCCGAAACCGATTCAGAAGCCGAATCCGCCAATGTGGATCGCCGCCCGCGACCCGGATTCGCACAACTTCGCCGTGGCAAACGGCTGCAATGTGATGGTCACGCCATTGATGAAGGGCGACGAAGAAGTCGTCGACCTGAAGAACAAGTTCCAGACTGCGCTGGATAACAACCCGGATGTGCCGCGTCCGCAACTGATGGTGCTGCGTCACACCCACGTGCACTCGGCTGACGACCCAGAAGGCTGGAAAGTTGGCGCCAAGGCGATCTCGCGTTTCTACCGCACCTTCGATGCGTGGTTCGGCAATAAGGAAGTACCGGTCAACGGCTTCCTCGCCCCGAGCCCGGAAGAGAAGTTCGCCGGGCGTCCAGAGTTTGAGCTGGAGAGCCTGCACAAGACGGCGATGATTGGTACGCCGGAAGAGATTATTCCGCGGATCAAGTATTACCAGGAACTGGGGGTGGATGAGTTCAGTTTCTGGTGTGATAACAGCTTGCCGCATGCGGAGAAGAAGAAGTCGTTGGAGTTATTTATCAGGGATGTGGTGCCGGCGTTTCGCTGAGCTGACTTGTAAAAAACCGGGCATCAGCCCGGTTTTTTTATAGGTGTCTCCGAAACAGTTCGAATATCAAAGGAAATTTTGCAATCAACAATTCAATACTGGTAATCCGAAAAGAAAAATATCGCATACAAAAAGAAAGCAAAAATTGCCAATGCCGCCCGCCCGGCGGGGTCAGCATCCCTGCCTAATCCACCGGGTGCAATGGCAACCGTTGCCCCTCTTAAATAGTTATAAACACCTTGAGCAAACCATAACTGAACAGCAAGTATCGTAAAAAAACGCCCCCAACTGCCATTGAACTGAAAGTAGCCATTGAGTAGCGCTGCGAGCAATAGCCCCACCCCCACCCAATCACGGTATTTGAATAGCCCGCTGATTATTGATTTACTTGTTATAGGCATCGACAGTTCCTTTAACGATATTATCCCAAACGTCCTGCGCACCTAAAAAATTGGGTAAACGGGGACATGGGTAAACGGGGACAGACCACATTTTCGGAGTGGGTTTTAAACGTGGTCCGTCCCCATTTACCTCATGAAATATTCATGAAAGGCATCGATGATTTTATCCAGAATCTCATAATTACCTTTCAGGCCTCGAAACTCTTCGGAACTTATCAAGTTTTCGCGAAGGAACTCAGAGAACTCCAGACGACTGCCATCTGAATTTAAAGCCAATACGCCATATTCTTCGCACGCACTTTCAAATGCCAACCAATCACAATCCAGATTACCGATAACCATTGGGTAATCGACGGTTCCTTTGAAAAAATCTAGAAATCCAGCACTTAAATTTTCAATATCTTCCTCAAGGCCCTGACCATCTAATACATAGTAGGCGCCGTTTTGCGGCTCGCCAAACAGGACAAAAACTTTCGTTGAAAAAGTTTCATAGCTCAAGCGGACCAATTCGTGCAAGACGTCAATGGAGCTCAGCAGCGGCCTTTCAAAAAAGTAATACTCAAGCCCGGCACCGCGAAAAACCATCGCGGGCAGATCTTTTTTCAGTTCAAGACGATTCGATAGTATTTTCGCTATCCGACTCGCCTCATTAAAATCGGTCTTTGACAGGCCCATTTACTTACCCTTGAATCGGATTTTGACAATCGTTTTTTGGATTCCTGCTATATCCAATTAAGCGGAAGGCTCTTTCGTCGATGTTGACTCTGGGTAAAACCTGTAGGTTCTATCGCCCTGGAAAACGTGGAAACGCACGGTTAACAGGGACAGACCACATTTTCGAAGCGCTTTCTAAACATGGTCTGTCCCCATTTACTGCTGTCTCCCCATTTACTGCCCCCATTTACTCTTCACAGGTCCACCCTCATAGAAGCAATTGAAACCCGGCCTAATAATTTCAATCACAAAAACACTTTTCTAACAGTGTCCATATCAGACTGGATAATCTCTAATTCTTTATCATCAACGCCGATTTCTACAAGACTCTCAACGCTGCACTTTTCGTACGTATCTGCCAAAATCTCCAACATATCAATCGCGTATTGACTTTCCCTTGACAGCCTTAGCCCACGACGAATGCCTTCCATATAAATAGCAGTCTGAAGAACAGCGTTAGCGCCAGGGGCATCCTTTCGCATAAGACGCTCCAATTCATCTTGAGTATACGCAAACGCTTGTTCCGGACGAAAACCAAGCTCATCAATCGCGTAGCTATAGTTCCCTGCAACCATAGCTCTAGCCTGATTAAACATACTTTCGACTCGCATATACAATTTTCCACTGTAAATACATTCAACTGAATTTTTGGATAGCGGTTACGGAACTGGGAGATTACATCCGTACAGCTAGGGCAGACAGCCTTCTCGGAGATCAAGTCTATTCTCTCAACTGCACCCTTGTTATCACCGAGCCGTTGCGCCACTGCTTCAAGAATCTTGAATTCCGTATCCATATCTCGCACGTACTCGGTGAGTTTACATATTTGCTCGATGCGACCTGCGGCTTCAAGACCCATGTATCCACATCACCTGGCGGTTTCGGCAAATAGGATCCATCACGCTCATTGTATTTACTGTATGCCTTGACCCCATGGGCTCGGTAGATAGCGAGTCAATCTTTATTTGTGCGAATGCAGCATTCCCTTGATCCGGAAGTTCCCTGCGTATTTCTTGAAGGGCGTTTATAAGGCCTGGAGGTTAACGGGGACAGACCACATTTTCGGAGTGTTTCTAAACGTGGTCTGTCCCCATTTACCCTCCTCCAGAAGGACTAGGCAAATAAATCCGCCCCCTTTACTGCTCGCAATGTACCAGTACGCAAGTATCACCAGACTTCACAACCAAGCTAATCGGCCTTTTGGTCATACCATCATCAGTTGATATTTCAACCAACAAATTTTGATTTTCGAAAGATTGCAACTCAACGATAAGTTGCTTAATAGTTTTCCCCCGACCAACCCAGCCGGGAGTTATTTTATCGTCCATATCAATCTCCAATGCGATTTAAGTTTGCATCGTAGGTTCCTGATCGCGTCTTTTTACTACCAAGAGCCCTAACTGAATCTGCCATCTTCCAAGCACCACCATTATGCCCATCAAGATCTCTAGTAATATAACGACTCCCTAGCTTAAATACCGCCTGGCCACCGTGTACTGTTTCGTTTATTTTTGCAAATCCTAGCATTTTCGCTGCCTGCTGAGCCTCTGCATTCGTTTTATATACAGGCTCAACTCTTACACGCGGACTCGTTGCACCGCCGCCGCCTGCACCTATCGGACTTTTGCCCAAGATCGCCATACCCAGCGTGATCTTCAGCTCAGTCAACATCGTTGCCCGCTCTTCCAGAGACAGCTGTCGTCCAGCCTGTTGATCAAGCCAACTGGTCTCCTTGGCCCATTGATCGACCCCTGCCAACTCGCTCGGCGTCAGCCAGCCCTCCTTGAGGTTCTTCGCAAAAGCTATTTGCTTATCCGAAGTAAACAGCGCTCCCCAGCCATCAACGCCCTGCGATGGAACAGCAATTACCCCTGGATTCCCAGTGAGGAGCCCGGCCATATCGTAGGAAATATTACGCCGCAGGAAGTCCATCAAATCCTTGGCCACCGGTGCTTCCAGTGAAACCGCACTTTTCTGGATCGACTCTACACAAGCCCTGCTGTCACAGGCATTGATGGCCATCGAACGTTTGGTGGACAAGTCTTCGTATTGCGCAACAATCTCGTGAATGTTCTGTGCACTGCAGCCCTCAGTGGCCCGACAACCCTCAAGCTCTTTGAGTAGCCGTTCAGCAGAAGGGTGGTCGAGGTTGTTGTACTGCGTTGCGTTTGCCGTCACTGCAGCAGCGGATGACGCATTCCCCCCCGTAACGGCCGCCGTCAACACGCCAACCAGTTGAGACGCCGCCAGGAGCTTACTAACCCCTTGTTGGTACTCAAGGCTATTTTTGTCGACCCCGACCGGTAACAGCTTTTCAGCCAGGAAGTCCACAACCGCTTCATTTACCCCTGCAGCCAGAGCCCCTGTACGGAAGTCGCCCCCCATAGCCTCAGCCATCAGGCCGCCGAGAGCGGCGTGCATTGCGAGTTTCGTCAACTTACCGTTTTCAAACAGGGTTACATCACCGATCTTGCTGGCCCCGAGTGCCCCGCCAATACTGATCCCGGCTCCCAACGTCGCGTCGACCAGATTATCCGTCAGACTACCGCCCATTACCGTTTTGGCCACCGTGTCGGCTGCAATCTTGATTGCCACTGTCTTGGCGCCGGCCGAATCAAACGTCAACTCTGTAGGGTTAAAGCCGAACTGTGCAGCTATGCCTGCGGTGACACCGGCGAGCACATAACCTTTGAGGTTTTCAGAAGAGAGGACGTCTTTAAAGGCTGCTCCCACATTGCCTTTATTGTTGATCGTGCTGACGGCCGCAGTGCTGGCCATGGAGGTCAACACGGCGGAGGCCATCATGTTCCCCAAACCCGCCCCCACAGTTGAACCGACTGCAGCGCCGCCGGCCACTGCCGAGGCGGATGCCGTCCCCGCTGCTGCCATGGCAGTCCCTGAACCCGCCGTCGCGCTGGCTGCGGTCCCCACAGCCGCACTCGCAGCTCCGGCCGTCAGCACAGTGACAATAATGATCACCGCCAGCATGGCTGCCGGACCCATGCCGGAGTTGCTGTACTTGAACGACTCGTGAGTTTCCTTCACAAGGCGCCAATCCACATCACCGCGCTTCTCGGCGTCCTTGAGCCATGCCAGCCCAGGGTCGGCCTTGACCATGGCATCGATGGTCTGGCTGATCGAACTCTTGTTTATATCCCTGAGGTCGATATTCAAGCCTTCAACCGCATTGATCACGAGATTCCCGTTTGCAACCAGTTCGGTCTGACGCAAGGTTTCGTCGGTATTGCCGCGGCCTTTCGATGAACTCCAGACTGAGCTGGATTTGCTCTTCTCGTGGCTCTCCTGATGCAGGTCTTTGACGCCTTCGAAAGTAACGGAGCCGCCACTGGAGATGGTCAGATCATTGCCACTTTCCAGTTTGGCGGCCTGGTAATGTTGATCGCCATTACTCACCAGTACCATGTCACCACCCGAGGTGATCACACTGCCAATGTTGTCGACCTTGGTCACCTCATCACGCTTGGTCTTACTGGAGCCGAAAGAGCCCTTTTTCTTCTTGTCGTACAGCGAGTAATCAGTGTCCTGGGCCGCGAGAATATTCAGGTTGCTACCCGCTACCAGATACGCCTCGTCGCCCGCCGTGACCCGGCTGGAGACGACGGTCAGATCTTCGCCAGAACTAAGCGCCACACTGCCGCCTGCCGTCACCCCCGACATGACCTGGCTGACATGATCTTCCTGAACGGTAAGTTTCTTGCCCTTGGACAAAGAGTGCTGTTCGTCCGCCGCAGAACTGATGATCAAGTTTTCGGCAGCGCTCATCGAGACATCGCGCTTAGCATCAATCTGGCTGGCGATCACTGCCAAGTCGCGACCGGCCTGCGCTGTGAAATCGCGTCCCGCATTGACGTTCGCACCCAGTTGAGTGACGTCACTGCTGTTGTGTTTGCTGTCGTGAAATACGCTGTTAGTGACTTGTGTCGCTGCGATATTGAGATCGCGCTCGGCATCAAGATCCATGTCTCGACCGCTTTGCAGCACACCACCGGAGATATTAATGTCGCGGCCGGACATGATGCTCAGGTCATTGGTGGCTTCGATACGTGCAGCTGTATCGGCGAAATCGTGATGCTGAGTACCGAAACGTGTACTGCTGTCGGATGAAGTAACAGTGCGCTCGTTGATTACATCTCCACTGAGTGTGTTCAGCGACACTTCACGCCCGGTGATGACGCCCCCGGATTTATTGATAATGTCGTTGGTCGCCAACAGATCCAGACGATTCCCAGCCTGAATAAGTCCACTATTTATCAGATTGTTACCCGCCGTCGCCGACAGATTATTCGTCGCCTTCAACGTCCCGACGTTATCCAGGTTTTCACCGGCAATCAGCGTCACATCATTACCGGCAATCAGCGCCCCGGTAGGACCCAGGCGGCCATTGGCCTGCGCCAGATACACCACTGGCACCAACACTTTTTCGCCGTTCACTTCGTGCTCTTCGAGCCAGACGATGTCGTGGGTCAGCGCGGCGACTTGTTGCGAGGTGAGGCCGACGCCTACCGACAGGTTGAGGGCGTCCTTGCTGGCGATGGCGTTGTTCATCAGGTACTTGAACATGCCCTCGTTGGAGGTCTGGCCGTCGATGAAAGCCTGACCGGTGCGTGCAGTGACGGCTTGCTGGATCAGGCGTTGCTCGTAGAGGCCGTCGCCGAGACGCTTGGCGCTCTGGTCGGGGTCGTAGCCGAGTTTTTCCAGCAGGTAGTCGGAGCTCATGAACGACTTGAGGTCGGTCAGCACCGGGTTGGTTTCGATCAGGTATTTGTGCGCGTTGGACGGCGCCTTGGTGTCCGGCAGACCGGTGACGCGGGTCACCGGACGGGTGTCGATCGACTCCTTGGCGTCGTTGCCGCGGTCTTTCATGCCCGGGCCGGCGGCGTTCACCGGCACGTTGACGTCAACCGTGCTGGCCACGGCCTGCACGATGCTTGGGGTGCGGTGGAACGTATCCACTGCGCGCGTGCTGTCGGAGACCGCGGGCGGCGCGTCAATGAAAAGGTTACGCGGGCCGCCGCTGCTGCCAGCCACGACGTGAGCTTTCGTGGCGACGGTTTGCCCGCCCACGGTCCAGGTCGGCGCCGGGCCGGTCGCGGCGACTGGCGCAGTATCAGCGGCGCCCTGCCCGCTCAGGCGGAACAGACCGTTCTCCCCGGTTGGCAAGGAGAAGCCTGGCAGGGACAGCGGGTTGACCTGCTGCTGGGCGAGGTCCGGCGGCAGTTGGCTGTTGATACGAATAACGGTAGTGCCGGTGTTGCCGACGTTGGTGCTGCCGACCTTGTTGGTGCCTCCGGTCGAGCCGTAGTCTTGGTGGATAACGCTGTTTTCCAGTTCCTTGGCGGCGGTGATCGATACGTTGCCGCCTGCCTGGATGACTGCATTGCGGCCAGTGTTGGTGCTCGCGGCACCGGTGCTGTCCACAGCGACCTCATTGACAGACTCCGCTTTGTACTGGGTCAACTGGCCGGGCAGTTCAACCAGATTGTTCGGGTCATACAGGGAGGGAGTTGTGGTTTCAAACCCGTAATTCAGGCCTGGTATCGCGTTGCCCCATCCACGCAGCTTACTGACGACCGCGCCGGTTTCGCTGTCCTTGAGTGTTACAACGTCAAACCACTCGCCGTCGCGCCCCCCTTCTCTGATACGCGTGGACTTGGGAACGGCCTTACGTATGCTGCCTCCCGCTCCGATGTAATAAACAAACGGAAAATCAGGGTTATTGCGCTGGTTGTAAGGCGTCACGACACTGTCAAAGAACCGCTTGGTACCACCGTCGGTCATGCTGAGTACGTAAGTACTTGTGCGTTCGATGGTGCCGCTTTTCGCCCCGATGTTTTTGAGACTGTCAGCGGTGATATTGATATTGCCGACAGCAGCGACGGTGCTTTTGCTATTGAGAAACGTACCGCCCTGGAAAACAAAATCCTTACCGACATTGAGCACTGCCGAGGCGCTGCTATCAGTGTCCGTACTTTGATAAAACTCTTTGGCCATCAGTGTGAAGACGTAATTGTCACCCTGGCAGTCATTGCAAATATTGGCGATATAACCCGAGATCAATTTGCGATCGCCGGACATCACCGGGCCTTCGGTACGGTTCTCGAAAACATCGGCATTGATCGCGAACCCGCCACCGCTCTCCATTGACCCGGAGATGTTGTAGACCCCAGCAGCCCGCGCGGCGCCGCCGTAACCCTTGATGGTCACATTCCCCAACCCGTAGAAATCACCGTGCTGGTTGGTCAGATTACCCACACTGAGCGTCATGTCGTTGCCGCTGAAAATCAGCCCGCGATCATTGAGCAACGAAGGTGTGTTGATGTTCAGGTTCTGCGCCGCACCGAGGGTGCCGTAGTTGGTCACACTACCGGCATTGACGGTCAGGTCTTCGCCGGAAGTGATGCGCCCGGCGTTGACGAGGGCCCCGCCCACACTGATGGTCGAGGTCGTACCCGCGGCGAAGCTGCCGTTCGCGCCGATGTTCATCTGTGCTGCAGAGAGGTAAGTGCCGCGCTGGCTCGACAGCCGGCCATTGCCGCTGTAGCCGCCGCTCAACTGCATATCGATCAAGCCATCACTGGCGATCAAGCCATCGTTGGTCCAGTTGCCGCCCCGCAGCTGTAATACATCCGAGGCGAGCAACTTGCCGTTGGCACTTTGGCTGAATTGCCGGACATTGACGTTCAAGGTTCCGGCCTGAATCACGCTGGAGTTGTTCCAGGTATCAGCATTGAGTTCCAGCAGCCCACCGGTGGTGATGCTGCCCCCCGCACCGATCACATTGGCCGTGGAGATCTCGAACTTGCCGCGGCCGACGTGGTTGAGTTGCCCGCCTTCATTGAGGAAGCTGCCGACGTTGACGGTCATGTCGGTGTTGGCGGTTTCCAGCACGCCGTTACGGTTGTCGAGTTGGCCGCCGATCTGGAAGTCGGTCTTGCCCCAGTTGCCCAGCGAACGCAGACGACCATTCTGGTTGTTGATGCTGGCCGCCCTGACGGCGAGTTGCGTGTTGCTTTCAATGACACCCGCAACGTTGCTCAGTGCGCCGCTGAGGCCGAAGTCGATGCGCTCACCGGCAATCTGCCCGGCGCCGTTGTCCAGATTGGTGCCGCTGACGCTCACCAGACCTTTGGCATAAAGCACACCGTTGCGGTTATCGAATCCGGCCGTGGTGATGTTCGCGTCTGTCGCTTGCGCGGAGATGCGTCCGCCGTTGTTGTCCAGCCCGGCCAGTGCCGACAGCTTCAGACCCTGTGCCTGAATGATGCCGCCCTGACGGTTGTTGTTGAGGTCGTAGCCATTGCGCAGCACACCTACCGTGCGCGCTTCGAGCGCGCCCTTGATGCTGGACAGAGTCCCGCCACGGTTATCGATATTGGCGGCGTTGATGCTCATATCACCGTTTTGTGCGATGACCTTGCCGCTCTGGTTGTCGAGATTGCCGCTGACATCGAGGGTCATACCGTTTTCACTTTGCAGCGCGCCTTTGCCGTTACTCAGGCTCGCCGCCTTCAGTTGCAGCGCGGAGTTCTGGCTGTAGATCAAGCCGTCAGCGTTGTTGCGCACTGCGCCGCTGGCGGTGATTTGCAGCAGATCATTGGCGGCGATGGTGCCCTTGTTGCTGTTGTCCAGCGTGCCGGTCGACAGGTTCAGATTCTTCTGGCTGGCGAGTTGGCCGTTTTGGTTGCTCAGATCAGTCACGCCCTTGATCAGCACGGGGCCCGCGCCAGCCAGTCGGCCACCGTTGTTGTTGAGGTCGCCGCTGAGGTTGAGGGTGATCGCGTCGTTGCTGGCGATCTGGCCGCCACTGTTGTCCAGTCGCGAAACCGTGGTGATGATCGCCTGCTGCGCATTGATCGCGCCGCCGACGTTGGTCAGCGCCATGCTCAGCAGATCCAGCGCACCGTCGCTGGCGATCAAGCCGCCCTGACTGTTATTGAGCGCGCCGCTTAGCGTGAACGTCTGCCCTGCTCCGCTGCTCAGAATGCCTTTGTTGCTGTTATCGAGGCTGCCGGCCTTGACCGTCAGGCTGCCCTCGGCGACCAGCGCACCGGCACCGCTGTTGAGCAATGCGTCTTTGAGCTCGACCGCGACATCGCCGAGCTTGCTCGAGAGTGTGCCGCTGTCGCGGTTGTCGAGGCTGTCTCCGCTGACGCTCAACCCTTGCCAGCCGGACAGCAAGCCTTTCTGGTTGGTGATCGAGGTGCCACGCAGCAAGAGTTTTTCGCCGCTGATCAACTTGCCGGCGTTGTTATTCACGGCACGAGCGATGACGTCGAAACCCAGGTTGCTGGAGATCTCACCGCGCTGGTTGTTCAGGTCGCGCAGACGCTTGAGGGTCAGCGGGCCTTTGGCGGTGAGCAGGCCGTTCTGGTTATCGAGGTCACCGTTGGCCAGGTCCAGCGTGACGGCTTGGTCGCCCAACAGGCGGCCGCCGTTCTGGGTCAACGAAGTCAGGGTCAGATCGATGTCACGCGCGGCGGAGACTTCACCGCCATTGCTGGAGTCGAGACTGGTCGCGGTCAGCTTCAGATCGCCCTTGCTGTTGATCAAACCACTGTCACGGTTGTTCAGCGCCATCGCATTGAGCGTGACCGCGCTGACACCCAGTAGCGTGCCGCTCTGGTTGTTCAGATCGGCACTGCCGATGTTCAGCGCCTGCGCGGCACTGATCAGGCCGCTGGCATCGTTGCGCAGCAGGCCATCGACCGTGAGTTCAAGATCGCCACGGCTGACCAGGCTGCCACCGCTGTTGTTCAGGCTGCCTGCCCGGACATCAATCGACGCCGCGCCGATCAGCCCCTTGACGTTGTCCAGCGCGTTGGCAATGCGCAGGGTCAGGCCCTGATTGCTCAGGAGTTTGCCGTTGCTGTTGTCCAGGCTTTGCGCGGTCAAGGTGAACGCTTCAGTGCTGGAGATCGTGCCGCCCTGGTTGTTGACGCCGTTGAGTTGCTTGAGCAGCAGAGTGCCGGGCGCGCTGATCACGCCGTTGATGTTGTTCAACTGGCCTTGGTTCAGGTCCAGGCTAAGGCGCGTGTTGCTGAGTAGCTTGCCGCCCTGTTGATCGAAGCCTGTCACCGATGCGGTCAGTGCGCCCTGGCTGCCGATACTGCCGGCATCGCTGTTGGTTACCTGGCCGGCGACGAGATTGAGCGTGTCGGCGCTGCTCAGCGAACCGCTGCTGTTATCGAAATCACCGGTCGTGACGGTGACCGCACCTTTGCCGCTGAGGGTGCCCTTCTGCCCGTTATCCAGGCCGGTACTTTTCAGCACGAGGAGGCCATCGGTGACGATCCGTCCGCCCTGGTTATCGACCTTGCCAGTGCTGTCAAGAGTGAGGTCTGCAGCGCTGGACAGGCTGCCGCCAGTGTTGCTCAGTTGCGCAGTATTGACGGTCAGCGCGCCTTCGCTGCTGACTTTGCCGAGGTGGTTGATGAAGTCTCCGCTGAGGTTCAGCAGCATGTCCTGCTGGCTGAGCAATTCACCGCCGCTGTTGTCCAGCGTACGACCTTGCAGCTTCAGCAGCGTGCCCGTGTCGATCAGGCCCTTGTTGCGGTTGAGCAACTGATCGACCGTGAGCGTCAGTGCGTTGCTGGTGAAGACCTTGCCGCCATCGCTGTTATCGAGTTTTTTACCGGTCAGCAGCAGATCGCTGTTGGTGGTGATTTCGCCGCCACGGTTGTCCAGCGCATCGACCGTCAGGGTCATGGCTTTGGTCGAACCGAGCAAGCCACCCTGGCGGTTGTCGAGGGTCTCGGCGCTCAGTTTGAGCATACCGGTGGCGATCAGTTTACCGTTCTGGTTGTTCAGGTTTTTGACCTGAACACTGGCATCGGACTTGCCGGCAATACTGCCCTGCTGGTTGACCAGCGTATCGGCGGTCAGCCTCAGTTCACCGTCGGCGATGAGAGTGCCTGACTGGTTGTTCAAGGTCTTGTCGGTGGTCAGCAGCAATGGGCCGCGACTACTGATCAAGCCATCCTGGTTGTCGAGGCTCACGGAATGGCTGTCGAGTGCCGCCGCAGAAATTACGCCTTTGAGGTTATTCAGCGCTTGAGCAATACGCAGCGTCAGCCCTTGCTGGCTGATCAGCTTGCCGTTGCTGTTATCCAGGTCATTGGCGGCGAGGGTGAATGCTTGCTGGCTGGAGATCTCGCCGCTCTGGTTGTTCACGCCATTGAGGTTTTTCAGCAGCAGGGTGCCGGGCGCGTTGATCAAACCGTTCTGGTTGTTCAACTGACCGTTGTTCAGATCAAGCGTCAGGTCTGCCTTGCTGAACAGCTCGCCACCCTGCTGATCCAGCCCGGTGACCGATACGTTCAACGCTTGCTGGCTGGCAATCCGGCCAGTGGCGTTGTTGACCTGAGCGGCCTTGAGCGTCAGAGACGCTTCACTGGTGAGTTTGCCGCCCAGGCTGTTGTCGAAGTCGCCGGTATCGACATGACTGGCGCCTTTGGCGCTGATCAAACCTTTCTGGCTGTTATCGAGGCTGGCGCTGGTCAGGGTCAACGTGTTGTCGGTGCCGATCGAACCCGCCCGATTGAGTACCAGGCCACGGCTGGTTACCGACAAGACGCCGGCTGTGCTCAGGCTACCGGCACTGTTGTCGAATCGGCCGACATTGGCCGTCAGCGTGCCCTCGCTGCCGATTGTGCCCTGCGCGTTGATCAGGGCATCGTCGAGGGTAATCACCAGGCCGTTGAGGCTGTTGAAGCGACCACCGCTGTTATCCAGGCTGCTGCCGGTCAGCGTGGTTGCGCCCTTGGCGCTGATCAGGCCTTTATTCAGGTTGATCAGTTCCGCCACGGCGAGGCCCAGATCGGTGCCGGCCAGCAGCTTGCCGCTATCGCTGTTGTCCAGGCGCTGACCCTTGATGTTGAGCAGCAGACTGCTGGAGATTTCGCCGTTGCGGTTGTCGACATCGTCGACAGTCAGGGTCAGCGCTTTTGTGGTGCCGACCAGACCGCCATTGCGGTTGTCGAGGGTCTTGCCGGTCAGGCTCAGATTGCCCTGAGCGACCAGCGCACCGCCCTGTTGTTGCAGCAACCCGATGGCCGCAGTCAGATCACCTTGGCTGGAGATCCGACCTGCGGCGTTTTGCACTTCGCCCGCGTTGAGGCTGACCGGACCGACCGCACTGATGAGTCCGCCGCTGTTGTCCAGACGTGTACCGGCGTAAGCGATACCGGACTTGCCGGTGATCTGACCCTTGTCGCGGTTGTCCAGGCGGTCGACGTTGAGTGTCAATTGCTGATCGGCCTGGATCACGCCGGCACGGTTGTCCGCGGTATCGCTGCGCAGTGCCAGGGTGGTTTTACCGATGAGTTTGCCGTCGCGGTTGTCGAGGTTGCCGGTTTGCGCGTCGATGGCGCCCTTGGCAGTGATCTCGCCTTTGTTGCGGTTGTCGAGTGCGCCGCGCAGACGCACGGTCAGGCTGCCGTCGCTGACCAGCACACCGCCATCGCGGTTATCCAGGCTGGCCGCCTGCAGACTCACCAACTGGCCGGAGCCGAGCACGCCATCACGGTTGTCCAGCGCGCCGCTGAGGTCGATATTCAGCCCCAGATCGCCGAGGATCTGACCGCTGCGGTTGTTCACCGTTGCCGCGTTGAGCCGGGTGACGCCGTTGCTGGAAAACTCGCCGTTGCTGTTGTCCATCTGACCGAAACTACCGGTCAGATTGCCCGAGCTATGGATCACCCCTTGAGTGTTGAATAGCTGATTGGCGGTGACGTTCAGCGTCGCGTTGCCGAGCACGCGTCCCGCATTGCGGTTGTCCAGTGTGCCCGCCATGATCGCCGTGGTTTGTCCGCTGAGCGTACCGCCCTGGTTGCTCAGGGTTTGCGCAGTGCTGACTGTCAGATTGCGGCCGGCGATGAGGCTTTTGCCAGTGTTGTCGAGGTTTTGCGCACTCAGGCTCAGATCACCGTTGGCGTTGCGCCCGCCGTCGGCGTTGACCCCGGCCTCGATGACTCCGGCGTTGGTCAGCTGACCACCGGCACTGAGGTTGATACTGTCGCGGGCAGCCAGGGTCTGGCGGTTGGTCAGATTGCCTTGGGTTTGCACGTTCAATGTCGTGCCGGCATACACCGGCCCGCGCGCATCGAGACTGGCCGCCTTGACGTTGACCGCACCGGCCGCCGAGGTATCAACCAGGCTCAATTGACCATTGGCATCAAGCTGAATATCGCCACCGCTGGCGATCAGTTTACCGTCGAGCTTCACGCCGACCCCGGCCTCGGTGCCAACCAGTTTGATCGCCCCGGCATACATCCCGCCCAGCGCCGAGGAGTCAATCGCCAGTTGCGGTTTGGTGCTGCCGTCATCGGCACGGGCCGTGGCATTCAGGGTTTGTGCGTTGACGTCGTTGCGCCCGGCAACAATCGTCAGATTCTGCGCCTGAATTTCGGCGTTGATCTTCGCGCTACGGGTGATGATTTCGAAGCGGTCGACGTTATTGGCGTTGAGGCCTGCGCCTTCGATCGCCACAGAACCCTGATCAACCTGAAAACGATCCAGCCGGCCCGCGCCATCCAGCACCGGCTTACCGGTAGTCAGCGTCACGCGCGGTGCGTTGATGAAGCCGCAGCCATTACAGGTGATGCCATACGGGTTGGCGACTATCACGCGCGCCGACTGCCCCGCCACTTCGGTGTAACCGCGCAACTGGCTCGGGTTGCCGCTGATGACTTCGTTGAGAATGGCTTGCGCCGAACCGCTGTTTTTCAGGTTCGGGTTGCCAATGATGTGCCCGGCCAACTGGGTGTTCGAGGTTTGCGTCGAGCCGTTGTTGAGGATGACGCCCTGCGCGCCGACGTTGTAATCGTGGAACTGGTTATGCGACAGCCCGCTGCCGTTGGGCGTGGCGATGTTGATGATCGGCACGCCATTGCCGGCCCGATCCAGCGAGGTGTTCGGGTTGGCCACGACTATGCCGTCGGCCTGCGCCCACATCGGCTGCCAGAACATGACGTTCGCCAGCAGGAACGCCAGCCCGCGTTTGGGCATGCCCAGGAACGACTCACGGTTTTTTACGGCCGCAGAAGGCTGGCCTGCAAGGAAGGCGAACTGACGAACATCCATGTCGATGGTCTCGAAGAATTTGAATTAGATGAAAAAGTCGAGGCGGAAATAGATCGGCGCTTCACGCTCGGTCAGCACGTCCGGGCGTTCGAGGGAATGCGCAAAGGTCACGCTGGCGGCCACATGCTCACCGCGGGCGAACAGTTCCAGCGAGTTGCTCGACATGCGTCCGTGCTGATCACCGTTGTAACGGTCGCCGCGAATCACGCCTTGGTCGTAACCGAGGCTGGTGCCGTATTCAGCGAACACCGGGCGCAGCCATTCGGCCGTCACCGGTCGGCTCCAGCGCAGGTCGTTGCGCCAGTAGCCGCCGCTGTCGCCGGACAGCGATTGATCCTTGTAGCCACGGATCGATGCTGACCCGCCAAGGCTGGTGCGCTGCGGACTGAACAGCACGTCTTCGCTGCGCTGGCCGGTCATCAGGCTGCTGAAGCTGAAGGATTCGCCCCACACTTTGAACGGTTGCAGATAGCTCAGGGTCGCGGTGTATTTGCGGTAGCGTGCGTCCGGTTCGCCCGGGCCTGGATCGTGGCTGCCCTGCGCGTCGAACGCGCCGATGCCTTCCTGCATGCCGGCGTCGAAGTTGACGAAGGCGCTGCCGATGCGGCGACCGTGGTTGAAGCCGAACTGCGCTTCGCTGATGCGGTTGCTGCTCAGCTTGAGCTTGCTGTCTTCGATGAAGTTGTTGGTGCGCAGGTAGGACAGACCGGCGCTGAGCGAGGTCTTGCTCACCGAGTCGCGATGGATCACCCGCTCGACGCGCAGCTGATGGTTTTCGCTGTCGCCGGTCTGCTTGAAGTTGTAGCCGTTGGCGGCGATCTGCGAGCGGTAGTCGCTCTGGCTGTAGGTGTAGCTGAAGTTCCACCAGCCCCACGGCAAGTTGTAATTGAGCATGGCGTTGCTGGAGGTGTGCTGGTGATCGGTCATTGCATCGTGACCACCGCGCAGGCTCAACTGATCGGCCAGGCCCAGCGGGCTGTCCCAATCGAAGGTGGTGCCCCACTGCTGTTCGCCGGTGCTGCGCTGGCCATCGTTGCTGCGCGACAGTCCGGCACGCCATGGCTTCTGCGGCGTGTTGGTGACCAACACTTCACTGCCGCCGACGTTTTTGCCCGGCGCCAGCTCCATCTTGGCCTGATTGGACGGCAGGCGATTGAGCTGATCGACCATCTGCTCGATCTCGCGCAGGTTGACCAGATCGCCGGACTTGCCGGGAAAGGCCATCGCCAGTTCACGCTCCGAAAGCTTGCTGTTCTCGGCGCCTTTCATGCCTTCGAGTTTGCCTTCGACCACCAGCACTTTCAGGTGCCCGCCTGACAGATCCTGCTGCGGCAGGTAGGCACGGCTGGTGACCAGACCTTTCTCGATGTAATGGTCGGTGATGACTTTCAGCAGCTCGTTGAGTTGCGGTACACCGAGGCACTGGTCGATGTAGGGCTTGAGCAGGCGGGTTTTGTCGCTGTCGGACAGACTGTCGGCGCCCTTGAGTTCGATGTCCTTGATCGGGAAACAACGGGTGTCGGTGGGCGCCGCTGGTTGCGCCGGACCTGCCTCTTTGCCGGGCAGATTTTTCAGGTCTTCAAGACGCCGCTGCTGCTCTTCGAGCAAGCGATTCTGGCGATCGCGGATCAGGTCGGTTTCACCGGGAGTGGGTGCAGCGAAGGCAATCTGGAGTGGAGACAGGCACAGCAAAGCTGCGCACAACCTCGCCGCGAGGGCGGGTGGGTACATGTTCGATCCCTCGATACGGAATGACATCAAAATAGTGGCGCGATATTAGATGGCCATCATTTTGACGTCAAACAATCGTTTCATCCTTTTGTCGGGTTTGTAACAGGGATTGAACAATCGACGCGGCTGCGGTTTTCCGAGGGGAATCCTTGGTTCAGTGCGCAACGCCCAACTTCGTCGCCACGTCCTGAGGTGCCAGTAAGCGGCCATCCGCTGAACGCAATTCCAGTTTCCTGATCGGCTGCCGCTGCTGCGCATCAACCATCACCGAACCCGGCTCACCCGGCGCATACAGGTGCTCCCCGCCCCACTGCGAGAGCGCAACGATCACCGTCTGCAAGGCCTTGCCGCGTTCGGTCAGCACGTATTCCTTATAGGCACCGCCATCGGCGGCCGGCACCGTTTGCAAGATCCCCTGCTCGACCAAGGCCTTGAGCCGGGCGCTGAGCATGTTCTTGGCGATGTCCAGATTCTTCTGAAAATCGCTGAAGCGGCGGATGCCCTCCAGCGCATCGCGAATGATCAGCAGCGACCACCAGTCACCGATCAAATCCAGCGTACGGGCGACCGGGCAGGCGTTGCCGTGCAGGCTTTTGCGCTTCACAGGGTGTTTCTCCATCAAGACCGGGGCGTGGTTGCATCTTACAACTGTGACGCTGGAAAAGAACCACACCCCCGCCTTGGCAATTGAGCACTTGCGTACAAGTGACTTCAGCGGTTTGCGCCGATAGTGATGGGCGGCCATTGCGGCATCCGGCCTTCCTGAACGATCGCCCACAGCAAGGAGTTTCCATGAGCACATTCACTACCGATGACGGCACACAGATCTATTTCAAGGATTGGGGCAGCGGCAAACCTGTGCTGTTCAGCCATGGCTGGCCGCTGGATGCCGACATGTGGGAATACCAGATGGAATACCTGAGCAGTCGCGGCTATCGCACGATTGCCTTCGATCGCCGTGGTTTCGGGCGCTCCGATCAACCATGGACCGGCTACGACTACGACACCTTCGCCGATGACATCGCGCAACTGATCAACCACCTCGACCTGCGCGACGTCACGCTGGTGGGCTTCTCCATGGGCGGTGGCGACGTCAGTCGCTACATCGCCCGCCACGGCAGCGAGCGCGTTGCCGGGCTGGTACTGCTCGGTGCGGTGACGCCACTGTTCGGCAAGAAAGCCGACTACCCGCAAGGTGTCGACACCTCGGTGTTCGACGGGATCAAGGCCGGCCTGCTCAAGGATCGCGCGCAATTCATCGCTGATTTCGCCGCGCCGTTCTACGGCACCAATCAGGGCCAGAAAGTCTCCGATGGCGTGCTCACGCAAACCCTGAACGTCGCCCTGCTCGCCTCGCTGAAAGGCACCGTGGATTGCGTTACCGCGTTCTCCGAAACCGACTTCCGTCCGGACATGGCGAAGATCGACGTGCCGACCCTGGTGATCCACGGCGACGGCGATCAGATCGTGCCGTTCGAAACCACCGGCAAGCAAGCCGCCGCGCTGATCAAGGGCGCTGAGCTGAAAGTCTACGCCGGGGCACCTCACGGTTTTGCCGTGACGCACACCGAGGCGCTCAACGAAGACCTGCTGGGTTTCCTGAACCGCTGATGTTCGTCGGCGCGACAACCTTCTTAGAGTAGTTGTCCGCCTGCTTCAATCTGCCATCAACGCTGCCAGTGCCAACGCGTTACCCAGCGCGGCACCACTGGCAGTGTTGTCGAAGATGCACCAGGCCGCGGCACCCTCTGCTGCCGCGACTTTCATTTGCTCTGCCAGCGCTTGCAGATAGCGCTCATCGTAGGCGCTGTGGTAAATGCGTGGCGAACCGTGCAGCCGCCAATAACGCACATCCGCCCAGCCCTGCGCCGAACCATCGGTGCTGATCCGCGACGGATCGACCACGACCTGGGAAATCCGATACGCCTGCAGCATCGGCGCCGCCACCCACGACTCATGCCGTGGCTCAAGCACCACGGCACCGGCGAAGCGTTGGCGCAACGCCACGAAAAACGCCTCTGTGCGTGCCGGCTCAAAGGCCAGCGACGGCGGCAGTTGCACCAGCAAACACCCCAGCCGATCGGCCAGGCCTTCGCACTGCCCGAGAAACTCATCCAGCGCTTGCTCACAGTTTTGCAGACGCAACTCATGAGTAATCTGCTTCGGCACCTTCACTGAAAAGCGAAAGCCCGGCGGCACCGAATCCGCCCAGCGCGCATAAGTCTGACGCCGATGCGGGCGATAGAACGAGCTGTTGATTTCCACACAGTTGAACTGCGCGGCATAACGTTGAAGATGCGTGCCCTCGGCCGGAAACTGCGGCCAATACTCACGCCCCAGACTCCAGCCTGCGCAACCGATGAACATCAAAAAAGCACCCTCGCCGCTTCACGCATGAAAATCTCCACAGTCTTCGTTCACAGATTTCAGGGATGGCGAAATACCTGTGGGAGCTGGCTTGCCAGCGAAGGCGTCGTCACATCCACAATCCACTGCGCCTGACGCAGCGCTTTCGCGAGCAAGCCCGCTCCCACAGTTTCGGCGATGCCCACAGACCTGGAGCACGACAAAGGATCTGTGGGAGCTGGCCTGCCAGCGAAGGCGTCGACACATCCACAATCGCTGTGCCTGACACACCGCTTTCGCGAGCAAGCCCGCTCCCACAGATGTCGACGGCGCCCAACAGATATGAGCACATGGGGGTTACTTTTTGCCGGGCAGGACGCTGGCCAGCACCTGCTTGGCGGCTTGCACGATCACGCCCGCTTCGTCGGGGTCGCCCTTGAGCAAAGTGGTGGCAAATTTCTTCGCCTGTTCGAGCTTGATGTGCGGCGGCAATGGCGGCACGTTGGGGTCGGTCTTGAACTCGATCAGCACCGGTACGTCCGAGGCCAGCGCCTGCTCCCAGGCCGCGGCGACGTCTTCTTCGCGGTCGACGAAAATCCCTTTCAGGCCGATGGAAATGGCAAACAGGTGATACGGCACGTCGGGAATGCTTTGCGAGGCTTCAAACTTCGGATCGCCCTCCATCACCCGCTGCTCCCAGGTGACCTGATTCAGGTCCTCGTTGTTGAACACCGCACAGATCCACTTCGGGCTGTCCCACTGGCGCCAGTATTTTGCGACGGTGATCAGCTCGGCCATGTTGTTCATCTGCATCGCGCCGTCACCCACCAGCGCAATCACCGCGTGCTCGGGATGCGCAAACTTGGCGGCAATCGCGTACGGCACGGCAGCGCCCATCGAGGCCAGGCCACCGGACAACGAACACTGCATGCCCCGGCGGATTTTCAGGTCACGGGCGTACCAGTTGGCGCAGGAGCCCGAGTCGCTGGTGATGATCGCCTGATCCGGCAGGCGCGGTGACAGCTCATACACCACCCGCTGCGGATTGATCGGATCGGCTTTGGACATCGCGCGTTTTTCCAGGGTCTTCTCCCAGGTACTGCGCCAGCCTTCGATTTTCTTGCGCCATTTGTGCGAAGTTTTCTGTTCGAGCAACGGCAGCAGTGCAGCAAGGGTTTCGGCGGAGTCGCCGACCAGATTGACCTCCATCGGATAACGCAGGCTGAGCATGTCTGGCTGCAGATCGATCTGCACGCCACGCGCCTGACCTTCCTTGGGCAGGAACTCGGCATAGGGGAAACCCGAGCCGATCATCAGCAAGGTGTCGCACTCGTGCATCATCTTGTAGCTCGGTTCGGTGCCCAGCAGGCCGATGCTACCGGTGACCCACGGCAAATCGTCCGGCAGCGCAGCCTTGCCGAGTAACGCCTTGGCGACCCCGGCACCGAGTTTTTCCGCAATGGCGATCACTTCATCCGTTGCCTGCAGTGCGCCGGCGCCCACCAGAATCGCGACTTTTTCACCGCTGTTCAGCACATCAGCGGCGCGCTGCAGATCGGCCTCGTAGGGCAGCACTTTCGGCTTGGTGTAACCGACGCCGGAATGCGCGGTGCCATGCGCCCGCGCCGGTGGCTCATACTCAAGATCCTGCAAATCATTGGGCAGGATGATCGCCGTCACCCGCCGCTCGCCAACCGCCGTACGCACGGCGCGGTCGAGCAAATGCCGAACCTGCGACGGCGCCGACGCCTGCTGCACAAACGCCCCGGCCACATCCTTGAACATCGAGACCAGGTCCAGCTCCTGCTGGTAATGACTGCCAAGCGCCGTCCGCGCCTGCTGGCCGACAATCGCCAGCACCGGTTGATGATCCATGCGTGCGTCGTATAACCCGGTGATCAGGTGCGAAGCACCCGGTCCCGAAGTGGCGATGCACACGCCCAACTCGCCCGTGAACTTGGCGTGGGCCGAGGCCATGAAAGCGGCCATTTCTTCGTGTCGCGCCTGAACGAATTCGATCTTGCCATTGGCTCGGGCGAGCGCGCCGAACACGCCGTTGATGCCGTCTCCCGGATAACCAAAAATCCGCGTGACGCCCCATTGGCTGAGCCGCTCAACCAGAAAATCTCCCACTGTCGTCGTCATCTCGTTCCTCGCCTGTCACCTGTGCATGAAGCCTGCCCGGCGAGATATCCGCCGGGCAGTACATGGGTCTGGACAGCTTGGGAGCGCGCGAAGTTTCGATTGTTTTTACCCGACGGCGTTGCCGAGCCGCTCCCTGTAGGAGCTGACGAAGGCTGCGATCTTTTGATCTTCAAAAACAACATCAAAAGATCGCAGCCTTCGGCAGCTCCTACAGGTTCAAGTGGTTCAACTGGTAGCGGGCATGGGTGAAGGCCACTCGGCCTCATCGATTTGCGCCAGACTCAGGTGCGCCGTTTCTCTGAGCAGCAATGAACACAGCGCCACGATGCCCAGCGCAATCGCACCGTAAACTGCCACCCCGAAGGCGTTGTGATTGTTGGCGATCAGAATCGCTGTGGCCGCACTGGAGGCTGTCCCGCCGCCCAGCGCCGCACCGATCTGATAAGCAGCCGACATTCCCGAATAACGCATGTGTCGCGGAAACTGCTCCGCCAGAAACGCGGGAATCGGCCCCTGCGTCGCACCCATGAACGCACCGATGGCGACGTAGGCGGCGGTGGAAACCAGCAGGCTCTTGAGGCCGACCAGCGGGAAGAACGCAAAAAAACCGAGGGCCATGATCACCGCGCCGAGGATCATTACCTTGCGGCGTCCGATGCGATCCGAGAGCAAGGCAAACAACGGCGCAGTGATCACAATGGCGATCGACAGCGACAAGTCGAAAACCAGCGCATCGGTGCTGCCATAGCCCAGTTGCGTGGCGTACGACAGAAAGAACGTGCTGCCGATGTAGGCGATGGTCACGTAGCCGAAAGCGATACCGGTGCACAGCAGCATGGCTCTGGGCCGTGCGCGCAGCGCTTCGAGCAACGGCATGCGCACGTGCGTCTGCGGTTCGGCGGGTTGTTCAAGCGGTTTTTGCAAGCGCGCATACAGACCGATCAGCACCAGCACGCCACCGAGCCAGAATGGAATACGCCAGGCAAATCCGGTCAGGTCATCGTGCGACGCGACACTGACAATGGCGAAAACCCCGGCGCCGAGAATCCCGCCGATTCCGATGCCCATGCTGGTGAAACTGCCCCACAGACCACGTCGTCCGGGCGGCGCCGACTCGATGCCGAACAGCGCCGCACCGCCCCACTCGCCACCGGCGGCAAAGCCTTGCACCAGCCTGAGCAGCACCAACAACACCGGTGCGCCAGCACCAAGGGTCGCATAGCCCGGCAGACACCCGATCAACAAAGTGCTCAGGCCCATCAACAGCAGCGTGATCACCAGCATTTTCTGCCGGCCGAGTTTGTCGCCGTAATGCCCGAATACCATGCCGCCAAGGGGCCGGGCAAAGAACCCGGCACCAAAGGCGCCGAACGCCACCAGCGTCGCGGTCAGCGGGTCCATCTGCGGAAAGAACACCTTGGGAAACACCAGCGCGGCGGCGGTGCCGTATATCACGAAGTCGTAAAATTCCAGGGCGGTGCCCATGCCGGAGACGAAAAACGTCCTCAGCGCAGACGGGGAACCGCTCGTGCGATCAATCTCGGTAGCCATGTGCAATGCTCGTTTTGTTTTTATTGGAGGCAGCGATTCAGAAGCGCAGATGGCCGTTTCGGGCCAGCTGCGCGGGGTTGCCGGCTGCGTATTCGAGCACGCTGTTTTCAGTGTCGATGCCGATGGTCAGCAAGGTTTCCCAACGCTCGGTGGCCGGCATGCTCAGATCCGGGTGGAAGCAGATCGGCGCGTCTTCGCCCGCCTCGCCGCACATCGCCTCAGCCCTGCGGCTCAGATTGCCGCTGGCCATGTTTTGCAGCGCCGCGTTGACGTGATCGAAACGCGCGTAAGTCGTCGAGGCATCGGGGGTACGCTCGCCGAGGCTCAGTTCGGGATCGAGAAAGTGGTTGGTGTGGGTGATCCAGCCGTCGGCGTCGGGCCGCACCACAGCGGTGAAGACCGGCGACATTTCGATGCTCACCGCACGCGGGGTAGAGTCCTCGCGGGAGAACACGGTCAGCACCGTCGAGGCACTGACCCGTGCCGAACGCGCCAGCGCAATCGCCTCCTCAACGCTGCTGGCTTCTTCGAGGATGCGCCGCGCAATCGCGTGCACCGGCACCCCGGCGGACCCGTTGTCGCTGGCGTGATGCAGGATGTTGAAATGCAATCCCAGCCCCGCACTGTTGACGCCAATCTTGCCGAGCATGCCGAATTCGGTGAACAGCTTGACCGTCATACCCTTGGCCGTGGTCAGTTGCAGAATCAACCCGTTGGGCACCAGCGAATCGTGCCAGTCCCAGGTCTGAATGGTGCGTGGCGCCCTCGCGCCATTGGGGGCGAACACGGCGGTCGAGCACTCGCCTTCGGTGGACGCAGGCATCACCGCGAGTATCTCGGTGCGGGCATTCAGGCTGGCGAGCTGCCACAGCGGCACGCCAGCGCCCTCAGCAGTGGCGACGATCTCTTCGGCTAGGCTCGGGCACCAGCTTTGGAGGGTTTGCAGACTGGCTTCGCCGATGGTCTGCACCTGTGCCTGAGGCACACCGACCTGATTGAAGAAATCCAGATAGAGCTCGACGGTCTGGCGGATCTGAGCCGCCCAGGTGGCGCCAATCTGTTGCCCGCGAATCTGTGGGTTGCGGGTGTCGGTGACAAAGCAATGAACATTCACGAAAAGGTTTCCTTGGTTACTTTACAGAGAGATGCCGTCAAGGCTTGCGGCGGTAGATTTCGCGCCCGGCAAACCAGGTATTGAGCACTTGGGTGTCGCGCAGGGCCTGCGGCTCGACACTGAACACATCGCGGTCGAGGACGATCATGTCGGCCTGCTTGCCGGGTTTGAGCGAACCGATCCGGTCTTCCAGGCGCAGCACTTTGGCTGCGTTGAGGGTGTAGGCCTGGAACATCGTCTGGCGGTCGATGTCTTCAGCGGCGTTGAGCACGCCTTTCGGGCCTTTGCGGCTGACGGCCTGATAGATCGCCTTCCACGGTTCGGGGGTGGTGATCGGCCAGTCACTGGCACCGGCGATGGTCGCGCCATTCTTGAGCAGCGAGCGCGCGGGATAGGTGTACATGAAGGCCATCGCGCTGACGTAAGGCTTGACCAGATCCATGCTCGACTCGTCGGCAGCGGCCCAGAACATCTGCATCGAGGCGATCACATTCAACGCCTTGAATCGGGCGAATTCCTTTGGGTTGACCATTTGCAGGTGGGTGATCGAATGGGCGATGCCGCTCTGCCGATCCTTGCGCGCCTGCTCGATGCCGTTGAGCGATTCACGTACCGCACGGTCGCCGATGGCGTGGATGTGCACCAGCCAGCCACGGGCATCGGCGGCACTGACCAGCTCGCCGAAGTGCGCCGGGTCGATCAGCAGCTCACCGGTGTTTTTCGAGTTGCGGTAAGGCTCAAGCATCGCCGCGCTTTGCGCCGGCACTTCGGCCACACCATCGGCGAAGATCTTGATCCCCGGCAGAGTCAGGTTGCTGACCCCGAGAAACTGTTGGCGCACCTTGTCCAGCTCATCAAGGTCGGTCGGCCTAGCCTTGGAGTCCGCCATCAGCAGCGCCGCAACGTGAGCGGTGAGTTCGCCGTTTTCCGAGAGTTTTTTGTAGGTCGGCAGCACGCCGAGCGAGGTGTTGGTAACGTCACTGCCGGGGACCTCGTTGGCGAGCGGGTCCAGCCACCCGGTGATCCCCAGGCTCTTGTAGTAGTTCAGAGCCGCGCGCCCGCCCGCCAGCAACTCATCAGCCGTCGGCGGCGGCAGCAAGGCCTGCACCGGGTACAGACCGGCATCGACGAGGAAGCCATCCGGGCTGCCGTCGGGGTGGTGGCCGATGGTCGCCTGCTCTTCGCCTTTGAGTGCCTTGATCTTTTCAGCCGTCACGCCAGCGCGGTCGAGCATGGCCCGATTGGCCCAGCCGGTGTGCAGATCCCAGCCCAGCAGCAGGATCGGCTGGTTCGCCCATTCGCCCTGATTGAAGCGCTGTTCAAGGCCGGCAATGTCGCTCCAGTAAGTCGACGGCAATCCGCCGACACTGAGGAATTCTCCACGCTGCGCCTTGCCGTCCTGACGCCATTTCCGCAGGTGCTGTTCCAGTTGATCAAGCGGCAACAGTTGCCCGTCGAGGTTGGCCTGCAACATCTGCAGACCGCCCTTGATGGTGTGCGAATGCGAGTCGATGAAGCCGGGCATCAGCACCTTGCCGTGCAGGTCGATCACTTGCGTGGCCGCCGTCTTCAGACGCATCACCTGCGCATCCGTGCCCACGGCGAGGATCTTGCCGTGTTCCACCGCAACCGCTTGCTGCAAGGCTTGGCCGGGTTCGGCGGTGTAGACCCTGGCGTTGTGCAGGATCAGATCGGCGGACGCCAGACTTTCCAGTGAGGCACAGGCCAGTGCCGATGACACCATCAGCGTCAGTAGCTGCTTCATGAGGCTTCTCTTTATTTTTGTTAGGCTGCGAGCAAGCCTATCCAAGCCCTGGCGATAACTGAATGCCACCTCGCGCACAACTTCTGTGCCCAGCAGGAATAGATCAATGGACAAGATGAGTGCCCTGACCATGTTCGTCGCCACCGCCGAACACGGCAATTTCAGCCGCGCCGCCGATGTGCTCGGCAAGACGCCGTCAGCCCTGACCAAAGCCGTGGCGCAGCTGGAAGACGAGCTCGGCACGCGCCTGTTCGACCGCACGACCAGACGCATGGCGCTGACCGAGGCCGGACGGATTTATCTGGACGGTGCGCGGCAGGCGCTGATGCAATTGCAACTGGCCTGCGAAGGCGTCGAACAGCTCAAGCACGAATTGAGCGGCGGCTTGCGCATCACCGCCCCGCCCTCCTTCGCCCCGGCGTTTCTCAACGAAGTCTGCTGCCGTTTTCTCGACGCCCACCCGCAGGTGCATCTGGAAGTCGACTTGAGCGACAGCTATGACGATCCGGTGGATGGCGGTTACGATCTGGCGCTGCGTGATGGCCCGATCGACCTGCCGGGGGTGATCGCCCAACCTATCGTCGAGAATCACGTGGTGTTGTGCGCCAGCCCGGCGTACCTGGCGCGCAAGGGCAAAGAGGTGTCACTGGACAACTATCAGCAGCACGAGTGGCTGATCTTCCGCCACCCGCTGCTCAACCGGCATTTCTGGTGGGTCAAGCAAGGGGACCGGCGGATTCGCCTGACCCAGCCGAACCCGCGAGTAGCCAGCGACAATTACGACTTCCTGCTGGCATGTCTGCTGAAGGGTCAGGGCCTGCAGTTTCTGCCGCAATGGAGCGCCGCAGCGTATCTGGCGCGCGGTGAACTGGTAGAAGTGATGCCCGAATACTGGCGTGAGCCAAGCGCGTTCGGCCCGTGGATCTACGTGCTGTACCTGGCGCACCGGCGCAGTACGCGCAAGGTCAAAGTGTTTATCGAATTCTTGAAGGCGCACTGGCGCCCACTGTCACAAGGGACGAATGAAAATGGATCTGCCACAGACATGGCGCCAACGCTTCGCTGATATCCGCTACGAACAACAAACCATCGGTGAATCCCGTGCCGACGTGTTCCGCCTCACGCCCGCTGGATCAGACCCGCTGTTCGTCAAATCGGAACCGCGGATTTCCTTTGCCGAATTGCCCGGCGAAGTGCAGCGCCTGCGCTGGCTGGCGGAGCAGGATCTGCCAGCGGCGCGCGTGCTCGACAGCGTCGAAGAAAGCGAGCGCTTCTGGTTGCTGATGACTGCCGTACCGGGGCGTGACCTCGCCAGCAGCGAGCATCTCGCACCGCAGCAAATTGTCTCGCTGGCGGCTAATGCCTTGCGCACCTTGCATGCGCTCGACATCAAAAACTGCCCATTCGATCATCGCCTCGATGCGAAAATCGCCTTGGCCCGCGAGCACCTGCTGGCTGGTTTGATCGATGAAGAAGATTTCGACGATTCGCGCCTCGGCCAAAGCGCCGAAGCGGTGTTCGAGCAGATGCTGGCCGCGCGCCCGCACAGCGAAGACCTGGTGGTGACCCATGGCGACGCATGCCTGCCCAACTTGCTCGCCGACAACGGTCGCTTCAGCGGTTTCGTCGACTGCGGGCGACTGGGGGTTGCCGATCGGTTTCAGGACTTGGCACTGGCAGCCCACAGCATCGCCTACAACCTGGGCGAGCAATGGCTGCCGGTATTTTTCGAGGCTTACGGAGTGCAACCGGATCAGCAAAAAATCGCCTTTTATCAGTTGCTCGACGAGTTTTTCTGAGGCGTATCTCAGCGATGCGGATGCACCGTCATCGCCACCAGTTTGATCACGATCGGCCGCACCACGAGGATGCAAAGGAAAGCCACCGGCATCGCCAGCTTGTAGGCGTGCAAGGCATTACTCAGGTAGTCGTTATCAATCCCGGAGTTGGCAGCGGTGATCACCAGCGACATCAGGAACGCCATGATCGTCGCCATGTACAACGCAAACACGTACGGCGTTGCACGCGGCGACAGCTTGCGCCTGTTGGGATACAAGGCATCGGTAGTGGTTCTTTGATTCATATGGCTTTTCCATCCATTGACAGGGAGCCGGCACCTTAGCAAAGCCCCCTGCCCTCAACTAGACGGCCCGCCACAGGTACTTTATAAAGCACAACTTACGAATCAAACCCACGCGGCGGGACACGGATGAATCTGTTGGCGGCGATTGCCAGTTTTATCAAAGTGGTCGAAGCAGGCTCCATCGTCGGCGCCGCCAAGACCCTGGGCGTCAGTGCGGCCGCGGTGAGCCAGACCCTCAGTCGCCTCGAAACGCACCTCGGCGTTCGCCTGCTGCAACGCACCACCCGCAGCATGGCCCTCACCGAAAATGGTGCGCTGTATTACGAAAAGGTCCGACGCATCGCGGCTGATCTGGAGTCGGCGCAAAGTTCGATCGTCGGCGATGAAAGCGAACTGCAAGGGCGTTTGAGCATCGCCTCCACCAGTGCATTCGGCCGCCACGTCCTGGCGCCGTTACTCGCCAGTTTCGCCGCGCTGCATCCACGCCTGCTGGTCGAGCTGTCGACCACCAACGGCAAAATCAACCACATCCAGGACGGCATCGACCTGAGCCTGCGGATCAAGCCGCAACTGGAAGACGGCATCGTCGCGCGCCGGATTGTTTCCCTGCCGTTCATCTTCTGCGCCGCTCCCGCCTACCTTGCGCGCGCCGGGGTGCCGCAATCACCGCAAGAGCTGCAACACCACGCCTGCCTCGCGTTTCGCTATCCACTGGATGGACGCTTTCTGCGCTGGGGCCTCATCCGCGACGGCCAACGCTACGACGCCCCGATCAACGCCACCGCCATCAGCGACGACATCGATGCCTTGGCGCAAATGGCAGTCAACGGCGCAGGTGTCACGCGCCTGGCCGAATTCGTCGCTGCGCCCTATCTCGAGAGCGGTCAACTGGTGCAACTGTTCGAAGATCTTCCGGGTGAAACCCACGGGCATGTCGAACCGATGGACATCTATGCATGCGTGCAGGAACGTGCAGCGATGACGCCGAAGGTCAGAGCCTTCATGGATTATTTGACGGAGCACCTGAACAGGCGCTGGCCGATGCAAGCCCGTTGATCATGCCTGGCTGATGAATGCAGCGCTCTGTCTTCAAAGCTGCAGATCACCCCCGAGCCATTGGCTGCACGCACTCATCTGCTGGCTAATCCACTCACGAAAAAGCATGGCATTGGCGCTCTGTTCGAAGGGTCGCGGTGACAGCAGGCAATAACTCGAACCGTCGCGAACGAAGCCGAACGGCGCGATCAAATGGCCGGATTTGAGTTCGTCCTGCACCATCAGAAACGACGCCATACCGACGCCCAGCCCGGCCAGCGCGGCCTGAATGCACAGGTAGAAATGCTCGTAATCGACCCGACTGCCCCCTGCCGCGCTGATCCGGGTCTGTCGCATCCAGTTGTCCCACGCCTGCGGGCGGGTCTTGCTGTGCAGCAGGTAGGCGCCGCGCAAATGATCGCCGTCAGGACGACTGGACAGCACGCAAACCGGACCGATCCACTCTTCACAAACAGTCACGGCGTGCACGGTCTCGTCCCAATGGAAATCGTCGCGGCGGATCGCCAGATCCACGCCTGAACGAGCGAAGTCGATCGGTCCGCCGGCCGTCAGCAATTGCACCTGCAACTGTGGGTGTGCGCTGTGGAAGTCAGGCAAGCGCGGGATCAACCACTTCATGGCGATGGTTGGCTCGCAGGACACCACCAGCACATCGTCGTGGACTTCACGCTGCAGGCGATAAACCGTGTTCTGCAATTGCTCGAACATCGGCGCGGTGACGTTGAACAGCAAGCGTCCCGCGTGATTGAGAAAAATCGCGCGGTTACGCCGCTCGAACAATTCGACCCCGATCGCCTCCTCCAGCAAGCGCACCTGACGGCTGACCGCGCCGTGGGTGACGTGCAGCAACTCAGCGGCCTTGACGAAACTCTGGGTCTGGGCGGCGGTGTTGAAGAAGCGAAAGGCAGCCAGCGGAGGCAGGTTCATATAGACGATGATTTCTCACAGATTTTCGCGACTATAAATCGTTTTTTTTGCCAAAGACACTTCTCCATCATGTCGCCGCTCAGGGCCTGTTAATTCCATCCACGCTGTTGGCGGCGATGCTGCAGGCTCTGTATCTGTGAATTCAAGTAGCGCAAATAACGCGATGGAGCGTAGGGATGAATGAATTGTTTCTGGTAATCGCCATCACTGTTCTGGCGGTGATCAGCCCCGGCCCGGACTTTGCCATGGTCACTCGCAACAGTTATGCCTACGGGCGGCGCAGTGGTTTGCTGGCTGCGCTGGGCATCGCCTGTGGCGTGCAGGTTCATGTGTTCTACACGGTGTTCGGGGTGGCGCTGATCATCACCCAATCGCCGCTGCTGTTCTGGATGATGAAACTGCTGGGTGCCGGCTACCTGGTCTATCTGGGCATCAAATCCTTCACCAATAAATCTGTACTGACATTTGCCGAGGCGAGCGCTTCGGCACCCCGTGCCTGGAAGGTGTTCTGCTCAGGTTTTCTGACCAATGCACTGAATCCGAAAACCATGTTGTTCGTGGTAGCGGCGTACAGTCAGGTGGTGGAGCCAGGCAGTTCGCTGACGTTGAACTTCGCCTATGGCCTGTTCATGTCGGTCATTCATTGGCTGTGGTTCAGCCTGGTCGCGCTGTTTTTCTCCACCGAACGGTTACGCCGGCGCCTGCTGGAAAAACAGCGGCTCCTCGACAAGGTCATCGGGATCGCGTTGATGGGTCTGGCGGCGTGTTTGATCATTCCGGGGGTTGCGCAGTCTTGAGCTAGAGCGTTTATGCTGTCTGGTCTGATACCCGTCAGGTCATTCTCGGCAAGTTCACCATGAGGCCCATTTCATGAGTAAAGCGCCCTACGTACCGCCCAAAGTCTGGAAACACGAAGCCCCGTCCGGCGGCCATTTCGCCAGCATCAACCGCCCGATTGCCGGGCCGACGCATGAAAAAACCCTGCCCGTGGGCAAACACCCGCTGCAGCTGTATTCACTGGCGACGCCCAACGGCGTCAAGGTGACCATCCTGCTGGAAGAATTGCTCGCACTGGGGCACACCGAGGCCGAGTACGACGCGTGGCTGATCCGCATCAACGAGGGCGATCAGTTCTCCAGCGGTTTTGTCGAGATCAATCCGAACTCGAAGATTCCGGCGCTGCTCGACCGTAGCGCACAGCCGCCGATTCGGGTATTCGAATCCGGTTCGATCCTGCTGTATCTGGCAGAGAAATTCGGCGCCTTCCTGCCGAAAGATCCCGCCGGCCGCACGGAAACCCTGAACTGGCTGTTCTGGCAGATGGGCGCCGCACCTTATCTGGGCGGTGGCTTCGGGCACTTCTACGCGTATGCGCCGGAGAAGCTCGAATACCCGATCAACCGCTTCACCATGGAAGCCAAGCGTCAGCTCGATGTGCTTGACCGGCGCCTTGGCGAGAGCCGCTATCTGGCCGGCGACAGCTACACCATCGCCGACATCGCGGTCTGGCCGTGGTACGGCCAACTGGTGCGCAACAACGTGTATGCGGCCGCCGAATTTCTAGCGGCCCACGAATACACCCACGTGCAGCGCTGGGCAGAGGACATCGCCCAACGCCCTGCGGTGATTCGTGGCCAGCGCGTCAATCGCACCTGGGGTGACGAGGCCAGTCAGGTTGCGGAGCGACATCAGGCCAGCGATCTGGACTGACGCCACATTCCCACAAACATTTGTGCTGGACAGGGACATCCCGGTTCACAGCAACCTTTGTGGGGGCGAGCTTGCTCGCGAAGGCGCCAAGTCAGTCAACACTGACATAACAGACCTACCGCTTTCGCGAGCAAGCTCGCTCCCACAGGGTATTCGGGTTGGATATGAGAATTTGTGAACCTCAGCAATTACATTGAGACCACACCACCACTGTCGTCAAAGGATCTGCAATGCCTGCTGGAAAACGAGAACTGGCGCGGATCGAGCGGCGCTTGATTGCCACGCTCACCGACGCATGTGAAGCCGCAAAAGCTGAAATCCAGGGCTTCACCTGGCTGACTCACACCGCTGACCTGAACGCATTGGCGGCGACCCTGAATGTCATTTGGGTGTTCGACACCGAAGCCGACAAAAACCTCGCCCTGACTGACGCCAAGGCACGCCTCTTCGAACTGACGGCCACTGCGCTGAGGGAAGCCGATATCGACCTGTCCCCTTCAGAGCGCAACGTGCGTTTCGACTCCGAGGAAGGATGCCAACGCACGCACGGTGGCAACTGGCGTGAGCGTCTGGCGCAAAATACGCGAGGGCAACGGTGACACCCTGCTTTCGATCAGGTTGGCTATCATCGCTCGCAGCAGGCTTCTCTCAAGGACAGTGAAACCATGGAACAGTCCAGACCAGATCCAGATTCCGATTGGGTAGTGCGCAGCACACAGCCGGGGCGGATAGAACGTATCGAAGCCCGGTTTGGCGGCCATGGCTACCACACACATCGGCACGATACTTACTCGATCGGTCGCACACTCTCTGGCGTGCAAAGCTTTCACTACAAGGGCAGCCTGCGCCACGGCTTACCGGGAAACACCTTGCTCCTGCATCCTGATGAACTGCACGATGGCATGGCCGGGACCGAAGCGGGGTTTCGCTATCGAATGGCCTATATCGATCCGGCTTTGATTCAGCAGGTGTTGAAGGGTGAACCGCTACCCTTCATCGCCGGAGGTCTGTCCAGCGACCCACGCCTGTATCGCGCCAGCGAAGCGTTCGTGCAGGCGATGGATTACTCACTTGATCCGCTGGAAGAACAGGACGCCCTGTTTGATCTGGCTATGGCCCTGCGCGCCGTGGCCGGCAAACCTCGCGGGCGCAAACTGCTCGATTACCCGGCAGCCGAGCGCGCAAGGGAATTCATCATGGCTCACCTGCACCAGAGCATTACGCTGGAAATGCTGGAGCGCGCCAGCGGTCGTGAAAGATGGAGCCTCTCTCGGGACTTCAGAGTGCTGTTTGGCACCAGCCCCTATCGCTTTGTGACCCTGCGTCGCCTGGATATATTGCGCACGCTGCTGCTTGACCGATTCTCGCTGGTGGATGCCGCCCTGGCTGCGGGTTTTCACGACCAAAGTCATATGACCCGGCACTTCACCCGCACTTATGGGGTATCTCCGTCGCGTTGGCTGGAACGCGTCCTGGGGCAAAGGCAACTTGCAGGATCGTACAAGCATCGCCAATAACCCCTCCGCTAGGCTGACGACTTCTGTCTGATAGAGGATTTGTCATGCCACATACCAGCAAAGTACCAGCACTGCACGCCATCAATCTGGCGCAGAAATCCGCGCTGATCGATCAGCAGTGGAGCCCCCGTGTGGTCGCCGAAATGAATGACTACCAGTTCAAAGTGGTTCGTATCGAAGGTGAATTCATCTGGCACTCCCACCCGGAAACCGATGAGGCCTTTATTGTGATCGAGGGCACGCTGCGGATCGACCTGCCCCATGGCAGCGTATACGTCGAACCGGGTGAGCTGTACGTCGTGCCGCGCGGGATCGAACATCGGACGGCAGCGGAAGGAGAAGCGCGCCTGATGATGATCGAGCCTCGGGGTGTGCGTAACACCGGGCACGAAGGTGGCGAGCGCACGGCTGACAACGACGTCTGGATCTGAGCAGGAGGCGCCGTCAATCTACGATTTGACGGCGCTTTTTTTGAGTGGCGGGCCGTTGGTTGGCCGCTGATTGTACGGGCGTTTTTGTGCTGGGTTTACTGAGCGAGCGCCGCCTCAGACCACCTCTTCGTCAACCGGCAACGAAGCCAGCATTTCAGCGCGGCACACCTCAAGGATCTCGTCGGCCAGGGCGGAATCATCCGGACAGGCACGCGACAGCACAATCGCGCCGACAGCCCGCGACAGCAGGTCGATCATTTTCTTTCTCCCCTCGCCCGCCACGGCGTCCGGCCCGGTCGGATATTTGTCTCCCAGGGTCTGCAGGGTGCGCTCGATCCCTTCGGCAAACGTCGTTTTCACCTCATCCGATTGACGCGCCGCGTCGCCACACAATGCGGCCATGGTGCAACCGCTGCCACGTCCGTCGCGATGTTCTTTCGTCACATAGACATCGATGAAGCCAGGCACGTCGAGCGCTTCGGCACCTGCCAGCGACTTGGCAAGACTGCAGGAAGCGGCTTCAGCCATCAGATCGGCCTTGGAGCCGAAATGCTTGTAAAAACCACCATGGGTGAAACCGGCAGCCGCCATGAGATCCGCCACACCGACGCCGTCAAAGCCCCGCTCACGGAACAGTTCGGAAGCGGTCTCGACGATATGTTCTCGATTGGCCTGCGCCTGGGCCTTGGTCACTCGCACGTGCAGTACCTCGTGTTCATTGGGAATGCTTGCGCCAATCATACATAGATGCTGGTCATAATCAAAACCATTGACAGTTTAGATTTCGATCATCATCCTAATTGCACGCACACCGATCTCTACCAACGGGCACGGAAGAAATACCAGATGAGTAACCAGACTCTGTTCACCCCTTACACACTTGGCGACCTGACGCTGTCGAACCGCGTGGTCCTCGCACCGCTGACTCGCAACCGTGCAGGCGCAGGCTTTGTACCCAGCGAGTTCGCGGCCACCTATTACAGCCAACGCGCCAGCGCAGGCTTGCTGATCAGTGAAGCCACGCAGATTTCCCGACAAGGTCAGGGCTATCAGGACACCCCGGGAATCTACACGCCGGCACAGATCGACGGCTGGCGCCAGGTGACCGATGCAGTCCATGCCAAGGGCGGAAAAATCTTCCTGCAACTGTGGCATGTCGGCCGCGTGTCGCACGTTGATCTGCAAGAAAACGGCGCCGCCCCCGTGGCCCCTTCTGCGCTACGCGCCGCCACCAAAGTCTTCGTCAACAATCGCTTTGAAGATGTCTCGGCGCCGCGCGCGCTGGAGACCATTGAACTGCCAGGGATCGTCTCGGATTTTCGCCAGGCTGCGGCAAACGCGATTACCGCCGGGTTCGATGGCGTGGAAATTCACGGCGCGAACGGCTATTTGCTCGATCAATTCCTCAGGGACAGCGCCAATCTGCGAACCGACGCCTATGGCGGCTCGATTGAAAACCGGGCGCGTCTGTTGCTTGAAGTGACGGCGGCCGTCGTTGATGAAATCGGCGCCAATCGCACCGGTGTGCGCCTGTCTCCGGTGTCGCCGGCCAACGGCGTCTCCAGCAGCGATCCGCAGGCGCAATTCGATTACGTCGCCGAGCAACTCGATGCCCTCGGCGTGGTTTATCTGCACGTGGTCGAAGGCGCGACCGGTGGCCCGCGCGACGTGGCGCCCTTCGACTTCGGCGCACTGCGCCAGCGCTTCAAAAACACCTACATCGCCAACAACGGCTATGACCTGGACCTGGCGACTTCGCAGCTCGCCGAAGACCAGGCCGACCTGATCGCCTTCGGTCGCCCGTTCATTGGCAACCCGGATCTGGTGGAGCGCCTCAAGCAGGGCGCGCCATTGTCCGCGTTCGATCCCGCCACCCTCTATGGCGGCGGTGCGGCAGGCTACATCGACTACCCGACGCTGGCTGAATCAAGCGTCAGCGCCAACTGAGCGCGTTCTGTTTCTCACATCCTGAAAGAGAGATCCCCCATGAGCACTCGCCCTACTGTTCTGATCACTGGCGCCTCCACCGGCATTGGCGCGGTCTACGCCGAGCGCTTCGCGCAACGCGGCCATGACCTGGTTCTGGTCGCCCGCGACCAGGCACGCCTGGACGCACTTGCAGCCCGCTTGCGCAGCGAACACGATGTCACCGTCGATGTGATCCCGGCGGACCTGACCCAACTCGCTGATCTGAGCACCGTTGAAAACCGCCTGCGCGAGGACGCCCGTATCGGCATCCTCGTCAATAACGCCGGCGCCGCCCTCTCCGGTAACTTCATCGACCAAAGCACCGACAGCGTTGCGCAACTGGTCGCCCTCAACACCACCGCACTGGTGCGCCTGGCCAGCGCCATCGCTCCACGTCTGGTCAAGGCTGGTGACGGCGCGATCATCAACGTCGGTTCGGTGGTGGGCCTGGCACCGGAGTTCGGCATGACCGTCTACGGCGCGACCAAGGCCTTCGTCCTGTTCCTGTCCCAGGGACTGAGCCTGGAACTGTCACCTCAGGGCGTCTACGTGCAAGCCGTACTCCCCGCCGCCACCCGTACGGAGATCTGGGATCGCTCCGGCATCGACATCAACACCTTGAGCGACATCATGGAAGTAGGTGATCTGGTGGACGCCGCTCTGGTCGGTTTCGATCGCCGCGAACCGGTGACCATCCCGCCACTGCACGAAGCGCAACGCTGGGATGATCTGCAAGGCGCACGTCAGGGCCTGATCGGGCAAATCCGTCAGTCTGCGGTTGCCCAGCGCTACCTGGACCCACAGTGATTGTCTGGTAGCGAGCACGCGCGGCGGATTCGATGCAGGCGCAAGTCACTGCATCGAATCCGGCCTGCGATCCGGAGCAGAAATGAATCAAATCCTGGCAAATAACCACACTGGCGCGTCGACGCCATTCAGCAACGCGGCGAACCAGTCGATCACGGTCAACGGCGTTCGCTTCGCTTACCGCGACATCGGCCCTGCTATCGGCGTGCCTCTGGTGCTGTTCAACCATTGGGGCGCCGTGCTGGACAACTTCGATCCCGCGATCATTGATGGCCTGGCACGAACCCGACGGGTCATTACCACTGACTATCGCGGTATTGGCGGCTCTGGTGGAACCGCGCCACTGACTGTCGGTGAAATGGCAGACGATGCCATTCAGTTGATCCGGGCGCTGAGCTTGGAAACCGTTGATGTACTGGGATTCTCGCTCGGCGGCTTCGTTGCTCAGGACATTGCCCTGAAGGCGCCTGATCGGGTGCGTCGCTTGATTCTGACCGGTACCGGTCCGGCCGGCGGCAGCGGTATCGACAAGGTCGGTTCGGTGACGTGGCCATTGATCCTCAAAGGCTTGCTGACCTTGCGCGATCCCAAGGTCTACCTGTTCTTCACCTCGTCAGCCAATGGCCGTCGATCTGCGTCGCAGTATCTGCAACGCCTGAAAGCACGCAAAAACAATCGCGACAAAGGCCCGACACCGAGCGCTTTTCTGCGCCAGTTGAAAGCGATCACCGCGTGGGGCCAACAACCGCCGCAAGACCTCGGACGCTTGCGCATACCCACACTGATCGTTAACGGCGACAGCGACATCATGGTGCCCAGCGTCAACTCGATGGCGCTGGCCAAGCGTATTCCCAACGCACAACTGGTGATTTATGAGGATGCCGGCCACGGCGGGATTTTCCAGCACTGCGTTGATTTTGTCGCCAAGGCGCAGGCATTCCTCGACGCCTGACGACACGGCGCAGCAACACCGCAACGCGCCAGCTACCCTCCTTACAACCGCCAAGAGCCGCACTACGATGAAAGCATTTCTGATTGATCGCTATGGAAAGAACACCGGGCGCATTGGCGAAGCGTCTGCCCCTGTGGTGGGTGCCCGTGATGTCTTGATTGAGGTACACGCCAGCAGCGTCAATGTGCTGGATTCGAAGATCAGCAGTGGCGAGTTCAAGCTGATTCTGCCCTATGCATTACCGCTGATACTGGGCAATGATCTGGCGGGTGTGGTGGTTGAGGTTGGCTCACAGGTGACGCAGTTCAAACCGGGGGACGAGGTTTACGCTCGCCCGCCGGAAACGCGGATCGGAACGTTCGCCGAATGGATCGCCGTGGACGAAAACGCGGTCGCCCGAAAACCCGCCAATACCAGCATGGCACAAGCCGCGTCCCTGCCTTTGGTCGCGTTGACAGCGTGGCAAGTACTGGTCGAAACCGCACAACTGAAAAAAGGTCAGAAAGTACTGATTCACGCAGGCTCCGGTGGTGTTGGCAGCATTGCTATCCAACTGGCCAGACACCTCGGCGCCTTCGTCGCCACGACCACCAGCACCGCGAATGTCGAATGGGTCAAGGCACTGGGGGCCGATCTGGTCATCGACTACAAACAGCAAGACTTCGAAAGCGTCCTGCACGACTACGACGTGGTGTTGAACAGCCTTGGCCCGGACGTTTTGCAAAAATCACTCAAGGTCCTGAAGCCCGGCGGCCAGCTCATTTCCATCTCGGGCCCGCCCACTGCACAGTTCGCCCAAGAACAAGGCTTGTCCTGGCCATTGCAACAGGTCATGCGCCTGTTGAGCTTCGGTATCCGGCGCAAGGCGCGCAAGCAGGCGGTCAACTACACGTTCGTCTTCATGCGGGCCAATGGTGCACAACTGCAAAAAATTGCCACGCTGGTCGAGGAGGCAATCATCCGACCGGTGATTGACCGCAGCTTCTCGTTTGCCTCGACGGCAGAGGCGTTGAAGTACGTCGAGCAGGGGCGCGCCAAGGGCAAGGTCGTCGTTACGCTCAAATGACAACGTGTCCCTCGTCAGCCGGCCGCGTTCGACTCGACCAGATGAACTTCAGTCGCACTGCGACCGGCGCACCAGGCGAGCACCGACGCAATCACCAACACCGCCGCGCTGAGTTCGAAGGTGGCTTTATAACCGCTCAGATCAAACGCCAGTCCACCGACGATGGCCCCTGCGGCGATTGCCAGTTGCACGATGGCCACGAGCAAGCCTCCGCCGGCTTCGGCATCCTCCGGCAGCGTCTGCGCCAGCCATGTCCACCAGCCCACGGGGGCCGCCGTGGCGACCAGCCCCCAGAGTCCGAGCAGCACCGCAGTCAGCAACGGCGAAGCACCGAAGTTGACCAGCGCCAGTGCAATGACCGCCATTATCAGCGGGATAACTGTCAGCGTGCGGTACAGGCCGGTGCCGAGGAATCTTTCGATCACAAAGGTCCCGATAAAACCGGCAAGCCCCAGCCCCAGCAGCATCAACGACAGGGTTGCAACGCTGACTCCGGTGACCCCCTCCAGAAAGGGCCGCAGGTAGGTGAACAGCATGAACTGCCCCATGAAAAAGACGCTGACAGCGACCATCCCCAAGGCGACCGGCCATTGCTTCATCAGCCGCAGGGCGTTGCCGCTACCGGCCTGACGCTCAAGCTTGAAGGACGGCAGACTGATCAGCAGCCACACGGCCGCCAGCGCGGCGACCGGCACCACACAGAAGAACGCGCCGCGCCAGCCTATCAACGCGCCGAGAAAACTCCCTGCCGGAGCGGCGATTACCGTCGCCAGCGCGTTGCCGCCGTTGACAATGGCCAGTGCCCGGGACACTTGGTCAGGCTGCACCAGACGCATCGCGGTTGCCGCCGACAACGACCAGAAACCGCCAATGGCGATACCGATCAGGGCCCGCCCGAACATGAACGACGGATAGCCCGGCGCGAATGCGACCACCGTCCCCGAGACGATCATCAGCAAGGTCAGACCCAACAGCAGCTTCTTGCGCTCGACACGAGCAGCGACCGCTGCAATCACCAGGCTGGTCATCAGGGCGAATGCACCGGACACGGAAATCCCCTGCCCGGCCTGACCTTCGCTGATGTGCAGTTCGGCGGCAATCGGCGTCAGCAGACTGACCGGCATGAATTCTGAAGCGACCAGGGCGAAGGCGGCCAGCGACATGGCCAGCACGGCGCTCCAGCCGCGTTGTTCTGTAGAAAGGGAAGTCATTGGAATTACCTGTATTGCGAGAGGCGTCAGGATCGCGTTGTCGAATCGCGGCTCTCCTGTAATGGTTTGACACATTCTCCCGGTCGATTCACCTCTGCCCTAGTGCATTCCTCTTGAATGCTTGCCTGATCCTCTGAGGATGCAGGGTGGTGTATAGGAATCGCCTGTGCAGCGGATTAGAGTTCGTTCAACAGGAGTTGCCCGACATGATCCCTACCCCGCTGCGCCACCAATCACCTTTGGCGTTGAACATTGACTCGCGCGTGAGCGTAGCGGGCGACTTCGCCACGTCGATACCCGGCCTGTCGCTGTTTCGTCGCGATCAGCCGGCGCCACCGACCGTGTGCATGATCGAGCCGAGCCTGATTCTGGTGGGCCGTGGGGAAAAGCGCTTGTGGGTCGGCGGTGAGGGCTACAGCTACGACCCTTCGCGGTTTCTGGTCACCTCGCTGGATCTGCCCGCCAATTCCGAAGTGCTTGCAGCCAGCCCCGAACAGCCCTGTGTCGGGCTGGTGCTGAAGCTGGATGTCGGCATGCTCGCCGAGATCCTCAGCAAAGGTGGCTTGCCTGCGAAACGGCAGCCGTCGACGAACACCGGCGCTGGCATTGGCAACCTGTCGTGCGCGCTGGAAGGCGCGCTTGAGCGCCTGCTGGCATTGCTCGACGAGCCTGAGGCGATCCCGGTGCTGGCGCCGCTGGTGCTGCGGGAAATCCACTATCGGCTGCTCCATACCGACCAAGGCGCGCGGCTGCGGCAGATCACGGCCGTCGATGGCCAGGGTTATCGCATTGCCAAAGCCATCGACTGGCTCAAGGTCAACTACACCGAGGCGCTGCGCATCGATGAACTGGCGGCGCGGGTGCAGATGAGCGCACCGACCTTTCACCATCACTTCCGCCAGCTCACCGGCATGAGCCCGCTGCAGTACCAGAAATGGCTGCGACTGAACGAGGCCCGTCGGCTGATGTTGATGGAGCGTCTGGACGTTTCGCGAGCGGCGTTTGCGGTCGGCTATGAAAGTCCCTCGCAGTTCAGCCGTGAATACGCACGCCTGTACGGCACCGCACCCAGTCGTGACATCGCGCTACTGCGTGGCGACCCCTTCGCCGCAGAAGCACTGGGCAACGCGGCCAGTTGAGCAAAGAACACGCTTTACCGGTGAGGCGCCACGCAGCGTTTCACCGCTTATAAAAATGCACGTCAACCGATGATCGAGCGGGTGAACCATGGAACTACGAATCAACCAGAAAACCTATCAGGTCGATGCCGACGCCGATACGCCCCTGCTGTGGGTGATCCGCGATGATCTGGGCATGACCGGCACCAAGTACGGCTGTGGATTGGCGCAGTGCGGCGCCTGCTCCGTGCTGGTGGACGGCAACGTGGTGCGCTCTTGCGTCACGCCAGTGGCCGGTGTGGTCGGCCGCGAGGTCACCACCATTGAGGCGATCGAGGCCGATGACGTGGGCAAACGGGTGGTCTCGACCTGGGTTGATCTGCAGGTCGCCCAGTGTGGCTACTGCCAGTCCGGGCAGGTGATGGCGGCCACGGCGCTGCTCAAGCAAAACCCCAAGCCAAGTGACGCGCAGATCGAGGCGGCGATGGTCAACCTGTGCCGCTGCGGCACGTACAACGCCATTCATGCCGCCGTGCATGAGCTGGCCGGCAAGGGAGACGCCTGATGAACGTGCGTATCGATCCTGCTCAGGAAGCATCAGCACTGGCTCTGCACGAACCAATCAACGTGTCGCGCAGACGTTTCCTGGCCGGCACCGCTGTCGGCGCACTGGTGCTCGGTTTCGGCCTGCCGCTGGGCACGACTCGGGTGCAAGCTGCCGTGGCGGCCGCGACTGCCGAGCGCGGCACGCAGGTGCCGGCGTTTCTGGAAATTCGCCCGGACAACCGCGTGCGCCTGCTCTGCCCGTTCATGGAAGGCGGACAAGGTACGTTCACCGCGATGGCGCAGATCGTCGGTGAAGAACTGGATGCCGACCCGTCGACATTCCTGGTCGAAGCCGCGCCGCCCGGCGAAGCCTATGTGGTGATGGAAAACGGTATGCGCATCACCGGCGGCAGCATGTCGGTGCGCATGAGTTACCCGGTGATGCGCCGCCTCGGCGCCCTCGCCCGCGCCATGCTGCTGCAGGCGGGCGCGCAGAAACTTGGGGTGCCGGTGAGCGAACTGAGTACCGAACCCGGCAAAGTCGTGCACGCCAAGTCGGGCCGCTCGCTGGCCTACGGCGAACTGGCCGAACATGCCATGGATCTGCCGGTTCCCGATCCGGCCTCGGTGCAACTGCGTGATCCGAGCCAGTTCCGCTGGATCGGCAAACCGGTGAAGCGCGTCGATGCCTACGACAAGTCCACGGGCAAAGCGCTGTACAGCATCGACCTGAAGGTCGACGACATGCTCCACGCCGCCGTTCAGCATGCCCCGCGTTTGGGGATGACCGTGGGCAACCTGCGCAACGAAGAGCAGGTCAAAGCAATGAAAGGCGTGCATTCCGTGCATCGTCTGCCGGGTGCCGTGGCGGTGGTCGCCGAACGCTGGTGGCACGCCAAACGTGCAGTGGAAGCGATTCAGGTCGACTGGCAGGAACCCACGGCCGACAGCAAGGTACGGCCGATGCCCGCCGACTTTTCCAGCGATGCCTGGCTCAAGCGCCTGGCTGAAGACAAAGGCCCGGCCAAGGATGATGAAAATGAGGGCGACGTGGCTGCAGCTCTGGCGAACGCCAAAACGCGGATCGACGCCACCTACCACAACCAGTACCTGAACCACGGTCAGTTGGAGCCGCCGTCGGCGCTGGCCCGCTTCAATCCCGACGGTTCGCTGGAAGTCTGGCTGCCGAATCAGGCGCCGGACATGTTTCGTGCCGACATCGCCAAACGCACCGGGCTGGATCCGTCGCGCATCACCTTGCATTCGCCATTGCTCGGGGGCTTCTTCGGTCGGCACTTCCTCTACGATGCCGCCAGTCCCTACCCGCAGGCAATCGAGTTATCGAAAGCGGTTGGTCGCCCGGTCAAACTGATCTGGAGCCGCGAGGAAGAGTTCCTGCGCGATGTGCTGCGTCCCGTGGCCGCCGTGAATTTCCGCGCCGCGCTGGACAACGACGGCTGGCCGCTGGCAATCGAAGCAATCAGCGCCACCGAAGGCCCGACCGAGGCGCTGGCCGGCAAACAGGGTGAAAAACTCGACCCGACGGCGCTTGAAGGCTTGTCGGGCAAGTCCTATGCGATCCCCAACAAGCGCATCGCGCAGATCTACGCCAAAGGCCCGGCGATGCTTGGTTACTGGCGTTCGGTGGGCAATTCGCTCAACGACTTCTTCTACGAATCGTTCCTTGACGAACTGGCCGACAAGGGTGGCAAGGACCCGTTCGAATTGCGCCTGCATCTGCTGCGCGACAACCCGCGACTGACCACGCTGCTGCAAGCAGTGGGCGAGCTGTCGGGTGGCTGGAAGCGTGGGCCGTTCACCGCGGCGGACGGCAGCAAACGTGCGCGAGGCGTGGCGATGGCGTCGCCGTTCGGTACCCAGACCGCCGTGATCGCCGAGGTCTCCATCGAGAACGGTCAGGTCAAGGTGCACGACATCTGGCAGGCGATCGACCCCGGCAGCATCGTCAATCCGGCGATTGTCGAAGCGCAGGTCAATGGCGCGGTGGCGCTGGGCCTGTCGCAGACCCTGGTGGAGGAAGCCGTGTGGATTGATGGCAAACCGCGCGCGCGCAACTACGACTTGTATCCGATCCTGCCGCCTGCGCGGATGGCCCGGGTCCACGTGCGTGTTGTCGAGAGCGGGGAAAAAATGGGCGGCATCGGCGAACCACCGTTGCCCGCTGTCGCGCCCGCCGTCGCCAATGCGGTGGCAACGCTGACCGGGCAACGGGTGCGCAGCCTGCCCATGAGCCGACACACCTTCACTTGATCAGCGCCGGAGCGTCCATGAATAACAGCCGATTCGCAAGAACCGCTGGCTGGCTGGCAGTGCCGTGCCTGGTCGCGGCAGGCCTGCTGGCCTGGTATGTCACCCGCGAGCCTGTCTCGCGCCTTGAAAACAACCACACCGCCGTGGCCGATATCGACCCGGCGCTGGTCGCTCGTGGCGAATACGTCGCCCGACTCAGCGATTGCGTGGCATGCCACAGCGTGCCGGGCGGTGCGCCGTTCGCTGGCGGCCTGGAAATGGCCACACCACTGGGCGCGATCCACGCGACCAACATCACCCCGGAGCCGGAAACCGGCATCGGTCGCTACAGCCTGGCGGACTTTGACCGTGCGGTGCGCCACGGCGTGGCACCTGAAAGCCGTCGTCTGTACCCGGCGATGCCCTACCCGTCCTACGCCAAGCTCAGTGACGACGATGTGCGAGCGCTGTACGCGTTTTTCATGAAAGGCGTGGCACCGGTCAAGCAGGCGAATATCCCGAGTGCGATTCCTTTCCCGTTGAACCTGCGCTGGCCGATTGCGCTGTGGAACGGTGTGTTTGCCGATACCGAACCTTACGTGGCCAAACCGTCGCAGGATGCCGTGTGGAATCGCGGCGCTTATCTCGTGCAAGGCGCCGGGCACTGCGGCAGTTGCCATACGCCGCGCGGTCTGGCGTTCAACGAGAAGGCTCTGGATGAATCCGCCACGCCGTACCTCGCCGGCGCCTTGCTCGATGGCTGGTACGCGCCAAGTCTGCGTGACGACCACAACACCGGTCTGGGCCGCTGGAGCGAACCGGAGATCGTGCAGTTCCTCAAGACCGGGCGTAACAAACATGCAGTGGTTTATGGCTCGATGACCGAGGCGTTCAACAACTCCACGCAGTTCATGAGCGATGACGATCTGAGCGCAATTGCCCGTTATCTCAAGTCATTGCCCGGGGACCGTCAGCGCGACGGCCAGCCATGGCAGTACCAAACGGTTTCGGCGACGGAACGTCTGGACGCGCCCGGTGCTCATACCTACGTCACGCGCTGTGCTTCGTGCCACGGTTTGGACGGCAAGGGCCAGTCGGAATGGATGCCGCCGCTGGCCGGCGCCACCTCGGCACTGGCCAAGGAAAGTGCCTCCGCGATCAACATCACCCTCAACGGTTCGCAGCGGGTGGTGGCCGCCGGAGTACCGGACGCCTATCGCATGCCGGCATTCCGTGAACAGTTATCGGATCAAGAGATCGCCGAAGTGCTGAGCTTCATGCGCAGCACCTGGGGCAATCAGGGTGGTGCCGTTGAAGCGCAGGCGGTCAACAAACTGCGTGAACGCACGGATCCGGCCAGCAGCAGCCCGATCATCCTGCAAATGCGTTAGAGGAACGTTTGATGGAAAGCATCGACTTGCTGGTCCTGCGCACCGCGCGGGACTGGCTCGCCGCCGGCGAGCAAGTGTTGCTCGCCACGGTGGCGCGCACATGGGGCTCTTCGCCGCGCCCGACAGGGTCGATGATGGCCTTGCGTAACGACGGTCGCGTGGTGGGCAGCGTGTCCGGCGGCTGCATCGAGGACGACCTGATCCAGCGCTACACCACCGCGCATGGCGGCAGCGGCCTCAAGGACAGTGCGCCCGAGGTGGTGCGCTACGGCGTCAGTGCCGACGAAGCGCATCGTTTCGGTTTGCCCTGTGGCGGCACGCTTGAGCTGATTCTGGAGTTCAACCCGTCCTGGCAGGTGCTCGACGAACTGCTGGTGCAACTGGATGCCGGGCAACTGGTGCGCCGCTGCCTGGCACTGGATAGCGGTCGCGTCACGCTGGAAACCACGGCAACTCCTGAGCAATTCAGTTTCGACGGCCACCGGATGCTCAATACCCTCGGGCCGGGGTATCGGCTGCTGATGATCGGTGCCGGCGCGCTGGCCGAGTATCTGGCGACCATGGCGCTGTTCAACGGCTTCAAGGTCGCGGTGTGCGACCCGCGTGCCGAATACATCGAAACCTGGGCGGTGAACGGTGTGGAGCGGATCATCGGCATGCCGGATGACGTGGTGCGCGACTTCGCGGTTGATCTGCGCACCTGCATCGTCGCCTTGAGCCATGATCCGCGACTCGACGATCTGGCACTGCTCGAGGCCCTCCACAGCCCGGCGTTTTACATCGGCGCCATCGGCTCGCGGCGCAATAGCCAACTGCGCCGCGAACGTCTGATCGAGCATTTTGGTGAGACCCAGGCATCACTCGAGCGGCTGCACGGGCCAATCGGCATCTACATTGGCAGCAAGACACCGGCGGAGATCGCGGTCAGCGTGATGGCCGAGATCCTGGCCGCGAAGAATGGCGCCAGCCTGCCGAAGGCGTTTTCGATTGCCAGAGCCAAGGCGCAACAGGGTCTGGCGCAATCGCATTGAGCCCCGTTGCCTGGCCCTGTGCCTATATCAGGCGACTTTGATCACCACTTTGCCAAACGCGCCCTTCGCCAGATGCTCGTACGCCTCGCGCGCTTTCTCGAACGGATACACCTGATCGATCACCGGGCGAATCTTGTGCTGGTTGAGGAAGACGTTCATTCGGTCGAAGGATGAGCGCGGTGCCACGGCGATACCGCGAATGGTGGTCTGGCGGAAAATCAGCGGCATCAGATTGAGTGCAACGGTCTGCCCGGTCAAAAAGCCGATTTGTGCAATGCGCCCGGAAGCCTTGGTCGCTGCAACCGACTGATTGATGCCGTTGCCACCGGCCACGTCGAGCAGCAGATCCACGCCTTTGCCGTCAGTCAGCCGCAACACTTCATCGGCCCAGTTCGGTGTCGTTCTGTAGTTCACGCCCGCGACCGCTCCCAGTTCCTTCACGGCTTGCAGATTGTGCTCGCTACTCGATGTGGCGATCACTTTGGCGCCCAGCGCCGTGGCGATCTGCACGGCAAAAATCGACACCCCGCCCGTGCCTTGTACCAGCACGGTCTGGCCGGGCTGGATCTGTCCAAAGTCGACCAGTGAGTACCACGCCGTGAGCGCAGCAATCGGCAGCGTCGCCGCCTCTTCGTCGCTCATGTTGTCCGGTGCGGCAACGGCGCTGTCTTCGTGGATGATCATGTATTCGGCCAATCCGCCGGGCAACGGCGAACCAAAGCAGTAGTCCGGTTCATTCGGCCCCGGCTCGCCATCCAGCCAGCGGGAATACAGATGCGAGTTGACCCGATCGCCGACCTTGAAGCGGCTGACGCCGTCACCCACCGCGACCACGGTGCCCGCTGCGTCGCTCACCGGAATCAACGGTTTGGGCACCATGTGCGGCTCGTAGATGCCGTCAACAATCGCCTTGTCGCGAAAATTGAGGGACACGGCGCCGACCTTTACCAGCAATTCGCCGGCCTTTGGCTGCGGGGTCGCTGTCTCTTCCAGGTGCAGATTGTCGAGGCCGAAATCTTTCAGTAACCAGGCTTTCATTGCGAATCTCCAAAAACGGGTCAATGGCTGCAAACCACCAAGGGTTTGCCTGGGCACATCTTTCGCTGTTGGGCTCGCGCAATAAATACGCAAAAAGGCACATGATTATTCTATCCTCAAGCAACAATTGAATTCCCTCAGGTCCCGATCATGGAATTGCTGCAATCGATGCGACTGTTCGCTCGGCTTGCCGAGCTCGGCAGCTTCACCAAAGCCGCCGAATCGCTGGACATCGGGCGCCCCCAGGTCACCCGTTACATCCAGGAGCTGGAAACATCCCTGGGTGTGCGTCTGTTTCAGCGCACCACCAGAAAAGTCGCGCTCACCACCGAAGGCCAACTGTTCTATGAGCGAGTGCAGGAGATTCTCGCGGATATCTCGGCCGCCACTTCGATGTTCGACCGCAGCGGAGCAACGCTCGAAGGCCGGCTTCGGGTCGATATCCCGACCGCGTTCGCGCAACTGGACTTCATCAAAAACCTGAAAACCTTCACCAGCGCCTTCCCCGGGATCGACATGGTGCTGGGCGTGACTGATCGGGCGGTCGACCTGATCGGTGAAGGCATCGACTGCGCGTTACGAATTGGCGAGTTACCGGACTCGACCTTGATCGCTCGCCCGATCGCCATGGCAACCATGGTCACGTGCGCAGCCCCCGAGTATCTGCAGGAACACGGCGAACCGCGGACACTCGACGATCTGAATGCCCATCACGGGGTGAATTTTCTTTCCGGCCAAAACAACAGGACATTGCCCTGGCACTTCTCGGTCAAAGGCAAAGACCGCGCGTTCATCAGCAACGCCGGCATCACCGTCACCGAGTCGAATGCCTACGTGCAGTGCGGCGTAGCGGGCTTTGGAATCATTCAGGCGCCAGGCATCACCGTGGCCGAATATCTGGCCAGCGGCACCCTGGTGGAAATCCTCAGCGCCTATCGGCCCACCCCGCGCCCGGTATCACTGCTGTACCCCAGCCGCACGCATCTGGCTGCGCAAGTTCAGGTATTTGTCGAATGGCTGCAGCAGCACTTTGTGCAGATCTATCCTGACTGGCTGGAACAATAGCGATCACGTCCGGTGGCGGGTGAACTGCTGTTCCGTCACCACACTGCCCCACTGACTGCCCTGCTCTTCCATGGTCAATTCGAACCCGGCCGCTTCGTACAGTCGGCGCGCGGCGTCTAGGCCCTTGAAGGTCCAGAGCTGAATCGCATCAAAACCCTGCTGATCGCAAAACTCCACCGCCGCGCTCAGCAGCTGCCGGCCCACGCCACTGCCGCGGCAGCCGTCGTCGAGGATAAACCAGCGCAAATGCGCCTGATTGTTGCCCAGATCCTGGCCGTCGATTGCGATCGAGCCGACGATGCGCTCATCAAGCGTGGCTACCCAGATCTGGTTGCAGGGCTGATCGAGGCGCCCGACAAACTCCGCCGTTTCACGGGCGACGCGGCTTTCAAAGATCGCGCCGAAACCGGAATGCCGCGAATAATAATCCGCATGCATTTGCGCCACGCGGCCGATCAGCCCGGGGCGATAGCCGGCGCTGATGTGCAGGTTCGGCGTAAGTGGCCGGTCGGCGCCCAGACGGATGGTCTTGAGCGCATGCGCGTAGGTTGACAGGCCCTGCGCCACGCTCTGTTGTTGCGACGGATTGAGCGTGTCCAGTGCCTTGCTGACCTGGGCCTGGCCATAGGCATTAATGTCGGCGACGGTCTGCCGGCCCTGCGGCGTCAAGTGCAGATGCTTGACCCGCGCGTCCTCGGCGGCACGCTCCTCGATCTCCCCGGCCTTGATCAGTTTGCCGACCATGCGGCTGACACTGGATTTTTCCAGGCCAAGGCTTTGCGCCAGTTGCGCAGCGCTGACGCCGTCCCCGGCCTCGATTTCCAGCAATGCGTGCACGCCGGAGGCTGAATAATCGGTCGCCGCCAAGGTGGCGCGCAGGAAACCGAACTCACGCACCATCGTGCGCGACGCTGTACGGATTTCTTCGATCAAGGCTGAAGGGATACTCATGACACATCACCGCTGAAATTTAGTTGTACAATACAACCATATTTCAATATGACGGCGCAAGAAGCCGACGACTCCGGGCGAGCGGTCGATTGTCGGCGTCGTCACAGCAGCAAACGTCAGACAAAAAAAGCCCCGCAACCGAATGAGGTGCGGGGCAAAGTATTGGTTGGTTGCGGCCAACCAAAGGAGCTCGGTTAAAACGGGTTGCGCAGCCGGGTCAGATGCAGTCCTGGGCGGCGCGTTCAAAACTGGAAGGCAGGAAGTTCGAAGCCAGCAAGTGGCGCTCGTAGATGAACACCTTGCCGCCGTTGCCGGCCTTGTAGGCTTCCAGCACGTTGTCTGCCGACACTTTGCTTGGCACCACGATCCGGTAGCTGCGCTGGGTCTGCGAGACGGTCGGGTTCAGTGCACTGCCCTGCAGCTTCGGCACCACGCAATCGGCGTATTGCGCCGGGGTCTTGCGGGTCTGCAAGGTCAGCGTCGGGTCGTTCGGTGCGGAGGCGCAACCGGCGAGCAGCAAGGAGGCAACGGCCAGGGTCGGGGCAAACAAAGCACGCATCGGGGTAATCCTGAAAATAAAGGTTCGGTTCAACTGGCAGCGGTTCAGCGTCACGGCGCCGCCGCTGCCCTTTTGGTTTTGAGTGTTCAGCTGGAAGCCACCAGCGCCTTGAGCGAGGCATCGAACTGCTTCAAGGCATTGAGTTGCAGGTCACGTTGCTGCTCGATCTGCGCGGCAATCTCGTGCGCCGCTTTGTCGTGTACCCACACCGACGAAATCTGTTTCTCCACCGAGCCCTCGGCTTTGCCGATGTACTGCAGGTCGGCATCGTAGAAACGCGCGATGAAATGCGCCTCGTACAGGCTGTTCTGCTGAGTCAGCAAGCGGTTGAAGGTGTCCAGTTTCACCACGATGTCCGGATGCGCCAGAATCAGTGCATCGAGGTTGTCGTAAACGGTCACCGACATGAACTGGCGTTGCAGCGAGCTGAGCAACCAGTCGATCGCCAGTTCCGGGTCGGAGCTGCTGACAAACGCGGCGCGGATTCGCGGATCCAGTGCATCCTTGGCCCCGTGCAGCGCCATATCGTGGTAGCGCGTCAGGTATTGCAGGTTTTCCCGGGTGTTTTCGCTGTACAACACACCCACGGTTTGTGAATGCTGCAAAGTCGCGCTGCTGCCGGCGATTGGCTGAAGATGACACGCACAGGCGTCGTCGGCGTAAGACGGTGCCGTGGCTACCATGCCGCTCATCAGCAGAGCGGTCAGCGCCAGTCGGGTCAGTGTCTTCATCGCGCAATTTCCTTGAGCTGCGTTTTCAATGAGGGGAATTTTCCGCCTATTGCCAGCAAAGCTGAACTTGCGTTTCGTGATGGTCACTATTACTTCTAGCGATAGTTGCGCACGATAAAGACGGGTACACACTCATCCCCAATGACTAAAACAACAGTGAGGAAGCCGATTTGAGAACCTTTGACCTGATCCGCGACGCGGTTCTGCCCGACTTTCGCGAGCGGGTGGCGGAATACCTGGTGCAGTACGAAAACGTGTTGCTGGACAAGGACATCACCGATGCGCAGCTCAAGCGCGATACCGCCAATCAGTTGCGTGGCTATTTGCGCGGGTTGAACACCACCCGGGTGCTGGGCATGGCGTACTGGGAAGAACTGGATCGACGGGTCGTCGACACCTGGCTCACGCCTCACGAATGAGCGTGGACGCCGGTCGGTGATGATCGTATGCGGCGCCTGCCAAAACGGCCCCGAACGCTTACAATCGGCGGCCTTACCGACCTTCTGACAGGCTCCCCCGGAAATGCCGCTCGACCCACCAACGATGCTGACCATCTCGATCGCTCTCGCAGCCGCCGCCGCGCTGTATCTGGCGGTCGAGTGGCGCAGCATTCGTGAGCCTTCGCTGCTGTTCTGGAGCGCCGGTTTCGCCACCATCACCATCGGTTCCACCCTGGCCCTGCTGCGCAGCAACGGCTTTTTGCTGATCGGCATCTGGTTCGCCAACGGCTTGCTGGTGACCGCGCACTTCCTGTTTCTGCTGGGGGTGGCGCGCTTTACGCAGATCCGCCTGTCACCGGCCTGGTACCTGATCTTCGTCTGCTGGCTGGTGATGCTGTTGCTGCCGGAAGGGCCGTTGTGGTCGAAAGTCATGCTGGCCGCCAACTCGCTGCTGGTCGCCGCCTCGACGCTCAAGGCCAGTTTGCTGTTGCGCCCGCATGGCAAATCGCTGAGCGTCGGTGCGGTGCAATTGCGCTATGTGCTGCTCGGTCACGGCATCTTCTATGTGGCCAAGGCCCTGACCGTGGTGATCCCCGGCACGCTGATCGACCTGGCTGCGTTCCGTGGCGTCATCATCCAGATCTCGCTGGTCGAGGGCGCGATGGCGATCATGCTGATCGCACTGTCGATGACCGGCACCGAACGCTACCGGCGCGAGGAGCAGATCGCCCGACTGGCCGCCCGCGATCCACTGACCGCGCTCTACAACCGCCGCGCCCTCGACATGCGCGCGCCGGGCCTGCTGCGGGGCGTGTCTGCGGCGCATCCCGGCGCCCTGCTATTGATCGATATCGACAACTTCAAATCGGTCAACGATCAGTACGGCCACAGCGCCGGCGACCGTTTGCTGGTGGCGTTGAGCGAAATGATCCGCGCCGAGACCACCGATGAGGCGCTGGCCGCCCGTTTGGGCGGCGACGAGTTCGTGATTTTGCTGAGCAACGCGCCGAGTGATCACATCGTCAGACTGGGCGACGCCCTGCGCGATCAATTTCAGCGCAGCGCCGCGCAAGCCTTCCCGACACCAGAGCCGGTGACACTGAGCATCGGTGCCACCCTGTTCAACCAGCCACCGGCCAGCCTCGCGGCATTGATCGAACAAGGCGACGCCGCGCTGTATGAATCCAAGCGCGGTGGGCGCAACCGCCTGCGCCTGACCGGACTCACCACTTCAGGATGATCAGACCCATGACCCGTTCCGAAACGCCTCTGCAAGACCTCGCCGCCCCCGAAGGCGTCTGCTACGGCTGCGGCAGCCGCAACCCCCATGGCCTGCACGTCAAAAGCTACTGGCACGAGGACGGCGTGCACGTCATGGCCGAACAACTGCCGGAAGACAAATACTGCGGCTGGCCGGACCTGGTGTACGGCGGCTTGCTGGCGATGCTGGTCGACTGCCACTCCAACTGGACCGCGATGGCTTACCACTACCGCCACGAACATCGCGAGCCGGGCAGCCTGCCGCGCATCGACTGCGTCACTGGCAACCTCGGCCTCAAGTTCATCAAACCCACACCGATGGGCGTCACCCTGACCTTGCGCGCCAGGGTCGAAGGCGACGTCGGGCGCAAGACGCGGGTGATTTGCGAGGTGTATGCCGGGGAAGTGCTGACGGCGGTGGGCGATTCGGTATTCGTGCGGGTCGATACCGGGCAACTGGCGGACGCGGCGCACGGGCGCTGACTCCTACAGGGCATGGTGCTCGAATTAACCCGGGCGCTGGCCCGAAAGACTGCATGACCGATTTGCGGCCCACAGCAGCGATGGCAGACAGACGTCTAAACGCCTCGGCAATCGTAAGATTCACTTACATGTTTTTCCGCTTGTGGTGCACATTGCCAACCCTTATAAGAGCGGCTCTCACTCGCGAATTGAAGGATGCACCCATGAGCAATGCCTGGAACGAAGGGTATTTCACCGACGAGGGTTACACCTATTCGTACAGCCGGGAAATCAACCCGGTGTTCCAGCGTTTTTGTTTGTTGTTGCGCGGCTTTGCCACCCTCGAAGACACCGGCGGTTACCACTGCGAACTGGGCTTCGGCCAGGGTGTTTCAATCAACATCCACGCCGCCGCCAACCCGGGCAACTACGTTGGCACCGACTTCACGCCATCTCAGGCCGCGCATGCCATCGCATTGGCGAACGACTGGAACAGCCAGGCCCGTCTGTATGACGACAGCTTCGAGCAACTGCTGGCCCGCAATGATCTGCCGGCGTTCGACAGCATCAGCCTGCATGGCATCTGGTCCTGGGTCAGCCGCGACAATCAACAACTGATCGTCGAGTTCGCCCGTCGCCACCTCAAGCCCGGCGGCATGTTGTACGTGAGCTACAACTGCTTCCCGGGCTGGTCGCCTTCGGCGCCACTGCGCAATCTGTTCAGCCTGCACAACCGCTTTGCCAGCCAGGCCTCGACCAGCCCGGCCAAACGCATCGATGCCGCGATGGAGTTTTCCGAAACGCTGCTGGCGGCCAATCCGAAGTACGCCAGAGCGGCGCCGGCCCTCGGTGCCCAGTTGCAGAGCATCAAGGGCCAGAACCGTCAGTACGTGGCCCACGAGTATTTCAACCGCGACTGGGACTGCAAGTATTTCATCGACGTGGTCGATGCCATGACCGCAGCCAAACTCGACTACGCCACTACGGCCGTACCGCTGGACACCGTGGCTGCGCTGAATCTGAGTGCAGAGGGCATGGACTTTCTGCAAGGTATCGAGCACCCGATCATGCGCGAACAGGCGCGCGACTACTTCATCAATCAGAACTTTCGCCGGGATCTGTACGTACGCGGCGCCAATCGGCTGTCTGCCGCCGAGCAGCGCGATGGGCTGCTGAGAAGCCGTTTTGTCCTGCTGCAAGCCATCGAAAGCATTCCCGGCACGGTCACAGGCCCTGCGGGCGAGGCGTCTTTACAAGCGGACATTTACCGCCCGGTGCTCGCAGCGCTCGCCGCCAATGCCTACGAAGCGAAAACCTTGCAGCAGTTGTCGATAGCCGTCGGCGCCGTGTCTTATGACGACCTGGTGCAGGCTGTCACCGTGCTGATCGGCATGGGCGTCGCCGCCCCGTGCCAGAGCGAAGCCGCCGAAAGGCAGGTGCAGGAACGTTGCGACACTCTCAACCTGCAACTGTGCAAACGCGCGCTGTTCAACAACAACATTCAGGTGCTGGCCAGTCCGGTCACCGGCGGTGGCGTACCGATCAGCCGCGTGCAGCAGTTGTTCCTGATTTCGATCAAGCAAGGCATGACCGACCCGCAAGACTGGGCGCAGTTGGCGTGGGCCGTGATCGGTGATCAGGGCGAAGTGCTGCACAAGGGTGACCAGCCGCTGCTCACGGCCGAAGAAAACCTTGCCGAGATGACCGAACAGGCCCGGGCATTTGCCCAGACACCGCTGGACATTCTCATGGCGCTGAAGATTGCTTGATCCAGATATACGCCGGACGACTGGCCGCGATAGAGCCCGGCCAGTCGTCTGCGTGTATGGCCCTGACTGCCGCCTCCTGAGCAATCCTGCCCCCGCCTGCCACGCAGCACCCCGTTCAAAAAGCAAAATTGCCATGTGTTTCCGTCGTTCCTTCTTGCGTCGCACTGTTCATTGCCCGTTCCTGTCTGCCTGGAGTTTCTTCGATGCCGTCACCCAAATCCCTGCCCTCTGCCCTGCTGGGCCTGGCCCTCGCCTGCCCGGTCATGGCCGAGGAACCCAAGAGCATGGAGTTGGGACAGGTGCTGATTTCGGCTGAAGAACAAAGCGGCGCCGATGCCTCCGTCGCCGAGGCCCAAGCGCGTCTGGCGCAGGTGCCCGGCGGCAGCAATGTGGTCGACATGCGCCAGCCGTTGCAGGGCCGGGTGGCGAGCAACCAGGATGTACTGGCGTATCAGCCCGGGGTCTACGCGCAGTCGGCGGGTAATGAAGGGGTGAAAATCTCGATCCGTAGTTCGGGGATCAACCGCGCACCGGGCGCCCACGCTTCGGGGCTGTACACGATGCTCGACGGCCTGCCGCTGACCGGCCCCGGCGGCACGCCTTACGAATTGCTCGAACCGCTGTGGCTCGACCATGTGGAGGTGCTGCGCGGCGCCAACGGCTTTGATCGCGGTGCACTGGCGCTGGGTGGCGCCATCGATTACGTCAGCCACACCGGCTACGACGCGCCGAAATTGCAGGTGCGCTATGCCACCGGCAGCCACGGTTATCAGCAGCGTCAGGTGAGTTCCGGGCAGGTGCTGGGCGACTTCGATTACTACGTGTCGCTGACCGACTCGAACGCCGACGGCTATCAGGATCACACCGCCAGCGAGAGCAAAGGCGTGATCGCCAACTTCGGTTATCGCTTCAATCCGAACCTGGAAACCCGCTTCTACTTCCGCTATCGCGAAACCGACAACGACCTCGCCGGCCGCGTGACCAAGCACTCGATCGAGCACACTCCACGGGCGGCCAACCCTGCCTACGTGGCGCGCGATGACAGCCGCAAACAACCGGGCAGCGCCTTCATCGGCAACAAGACCACCTACTACATCGACGACGATTCGAGCATCCAGACCGGGCTGGTCTATCACGACTACCCGATGGACCTGCGCGAAGGCCCGAACCGTCTGAAAGTGGCCTACACCGATGTCAGCGGCACCTTCGATTACAAGCGCCGCGACACCCTGTTCGGCATGGAAAGCCGCAGCACTGTAGGCCTGCGCACCACCAAACACCTGCCGAACGACGGCGCCAGTGAGTTCGTGCGCATCCCGTCCGGCAACACCGCCGCGTATGCGCCGGGCACCCGCATGCGCAACTTCACCTATCAGGGTTCGGACACCGTTCTGCACGTGGGCAACGACCTGGAAATCGCCGACGACCTGTGGCTGACCACGGGCCTCGCCGCCATTTACACCCGCCGCGAAAGCGCCGTCACCTACCCGCAAAGCGGCGGCAAGACCAGCCTGAACGACTGGGATTACGCGCCACGTCTGGGCCTGCGCTATCAGGTCACGCCGGACCTGCAAGTGTTCGGCAACCTCAGCCGTTCGGTCGAAGCACCGCACCCATGGTCGCTGATCTACAGCTCGAACATCCGCTTCCCGGCCGGCAACGGTGCGGCGACCGGCACTCAGAGCGACCCGATCAAACTGCAGAACCAGACCGCGACCACCCTCGAACTCGGCGGTCGCGGCGACAGCGCGCTCGGCCAGTGGAGCCTGGCGTGGTACTACGCCCAAGTGCGCCACGAATTGCTGTCGGTACTGCCGGACGCCAACGCCGTCACCCCGTACGAACTCAACGCCAGCCCCACCGTGCACCAAGGCGTGGAAGCCAGTCTGCAAAGCACGCTGTGGTCGGCCGCCGACGGACGTAAATTGAGCCTGCGTCAGGCTTACACCTTCAGCGATTTCCACTACCGCGACGACCAGCGCTTCGGCGACAACCGCCTGCCCGGCCTGCCGATGCACTACTACCAGGGCGAACTGCGCCACGACTGGCCGCAGGGTTTCTTCGCGGCAGTCAACACGCAGCTGGTGTCCAAAGTCGCGGTGGATTACGCCAACAGCTACTACGCCGATCCCTACGCACTGTTCGGCGCCACCGTCGGCTACAACGCGCCGAAAAACGACTGGCAAACCTGGCTCGACCTGCGCAACCTGACCAATAAGCACTACGCCGCGACGGTCACACCGGGGTATGACGACAAAGGCCAGGATGCGGCGCGGTCTACGCCGGGTGAAGGGTTGGGGGTCTATGTCGGGGTGTCGTGGAGTTTGCTTTGACGGCATGACCTGACCAGCAGCAGAAAAACGCAGCGGGTCAAAACGGCCCCTGCGTCATCACCCGCGTCTCGATGATGTTGCGCAACGCAACGACGCGCTTCTGATACAGATCAGTCAAACAATCGACCTTCGCACCACAGGCCTTGCGGCTTTTGAGGAAGGCCTGCTGCTCACCGATCAGAGCATCGCGCCCGCCCATCGGCAGCAGGCGTTTATCGAGGCTGAACAGCTCGCCCATAGTGACGTCCAGATCGTTCAGCGAGCGGTTGGCGCAGACCGCTTTTTCGTCTGCCGCTTGGGCCTTGGCGCAATCGAAACTGGCGGCGTGTGCCGAATTGGCAGCGATCAGCAGCGCACAACCGAGGGCGGCAGCGGTTACCCGTGAAATTTCTCGAACTCGCGTCATGTCGTCGCATCCAACGTTGTAAGCCAATGGAGGTATGAAAAATGAAAAACACCGATGACCGCAAGCCTGCAACCCCTCATAACGCACCACCGCTCGATGCGGCGGGTAAACCGGTGGATGTGGTTCGCCGGGATCTGCAGGACAGTGACGACGACACCAAAGCAGTAGACGAGGTGCTGACGCCAACCTCGATCCGCACCAAGGAACAGGAGGCCGAGGAACTCAAGCGCAAGACCGATGCGATCGAACGCAAGGTTGCCGACGGCAACTGACGCGACACTCCCCCTCCTTAAAGGAGAAATTTTCCTTGTCTGTCCCGGGTTTTCCCGCCCGGGACAACCCGCCCCTGCCCTGCAAGCCGCGTTTTTACTGGCTTCCCCCCCTCTGCTTCAGCAATTTGTATTCACAGCCCAGCTTAATAATATTTTACCGATACCCCCCTCCTGCCTAGTCTGACCGCAAGCAAAACGGACAAGCCTGAAGCGATCCGAATCCACTTGCCTTGCCAGGAAGGATGTAGAAATGACCACTGAAATAATAAAAACAGACACACTTGTCGTGGGCGCCGGACAGGCGGGTGTGGCGATGAGCGAGCACCTGAGCAAACTCGGCGTGCCGCATCTGGTGCTGGAACGCAGCCGCATTGCCGAACGCTGGCGCAGCGGGCGCTGGGACTCGTTGGTGGCCAACGGTCCGGCGTGGCACGACCGTTTTCCGGGGCTGGAATTCGATGATGTCGACCCCGACGGTTTCGCCCCCAAGGAGCGCGTCGCGGACTATTTCGAAGCCTATGCGAAGAAATTCAACGCGCCGATCCGCACCGGGGTCGAGGTCAAAAGCGTGGTGCGCAATGTCGGGCGTCCGGGCTTCACCGTCGAGACCTCCGAAGGCGTGATCGAGGCCAGCCGCGTGGTCGCGGCAACCGGCCCGTTCCAGCGCCCGGTGATCCCGCCGATCGCGCCGCAAGACCCACGTCTGTTGCAGATCCACTCCGCTGATTATCGCAACCCGCAGCAACTGCCCGCAGGCGCAGTGCTGGTGGTTGGCGCTGGTTCGTCGGGCGTGCAGATTGCCGATGAATTGCAGCGTTCCGGCAAGCAGGTCTATCTGTCGGTCGGTGCGCATGACCGTCCGCCGCGTGCCTATCGCAACCGTGATTTCTGCTGGTGGCTGGGGGTGCTCGGCGAGTGGGATCAGGCGGCGATGAAACCCGGCCGTGAGCACGTGACCATCGCGGTCAGCGGCGCGCATGGCGGGCGCACCATCGACTTCCGTGGTCTGGCCCATCGCGGCATGACGCTGGTCGGCGTGACCGAGTCGTTCAATAACGGCGTGGTGACCTTCAAGCAGGACCTGGTGGACAACCTCAAGCGTGGCGATGACAACTACCTCGCCCTGCTGGATGCCGCCGATGCCTACATCGAACGCAATGGCCTGGATCTTCCCGAAGAACCCGAGGCGCGCGAAACCTATCCGGATCCCGAGTGCGTGAAAAATCCGCTGCTCGATCTGGATCTGGCCAAGGCCGGGATCACTTCGATCATCTGGGCCACCGGGTTCGCCGTGGACTATTCCTGGCTGCAGGTCGCAGCGTTTGACGACAAGGGCAAACCGCAGCACCAGCGCGGAGTGTCCAGTGAGCCGGGGGTGTATTTCCTCGGGCTGCCATGGCAGTCGCGCCGTGGTTCGTCGTTCATCTGGGGCGTGTGGCATGACGCCAAACACGTGGCCGACCACATCGCCACCCAGCGTAAATACCTCGATTACAAGGATGCCGAGCAGCGTGAAGCCGCCCTGCATTCGACCGCCAGCACCAAAGCCGCCGATACCGTCGACGCTTGATTGCCCTCTTCCGCGGCGGTGCCCGGTGCGCCGCTGAACACTCAGTCTGGAGCTGTACATGAGCAAGCCAACCCACACCCGCATCCGTATGTTCAACACCAAGGACACCTACCCTAACCAGACCCTGGACAACGACCTGTGCCAGGCCGTGCGCGCCGGCAACACCGTGTATGTCCGGGGTCAGGTCGGCACCGATTTCGACGGTAATCTGGTGGGTCTCGGGGATCCGCGTGCGCAGGCCGAACAGGCGATGCGCAACGTCAAGCAACTGCTGGAAGAAGCCGGCAGTGACATGAGCCACATCGTCAAGACCACCACCTACCTGATCGACCCGCGCTACCGCGAGCCGGTGTATCAGGAAGTCGGCAAGTGGCTCAAAGGCGTGTTCCCGATTTCCACCGGGCTGGTGGTGTCGGCACTGGGGCAGCCGCAATGGCTGATGGAGATTGATGTGGTGGCGGTGATTCCCGAGTAAGTCGGAAGACCGAGTCGCGGCTATCGCGAGCAGGCTCACTCCTACAAGGGAACGCATTTCAAGGTAGGAGTGAGCCTGCTCGCGAAGAGGCCGGCCCAGACACACAAGGAGTTAGACCATGACCTTTTCAATCGCAGCCCGTTGCCCCGAAACCGGCCAGTTCGGTGTCGCCATCAGTTCCTCCAGTATCGCCGTCGGCGCGCGTTGCCCGTGGCTGTTGCCGGGTGTCGGCGCGGTGTCGAGCCAGAACATCACTCTGCCCTCCCTCGGCCCGGAAGTCCTCGCATTGATGGAACAAGGTCAGGCGCCCGACGCGGCGCTGGACCAGGTGCTGACCCGCAACGGCTACAGCCAGTACCGACAGATCACCGCGATCAACCACCTCGGCCAGACCGCGCATTTCAGCGGTGCCCAAACCCTTGGCGTGCACAACGCAGTGTGCGGCGAACAATGCGTGGCCGCCGGCAACATGCTCGCCGGGCGCTCGGTAATCGAAGCGATGGTGAGTGCCTTTGAGGACGGCGAAGGCCAGTTGGCCGACCGCTTGCTCAAGGCCTTGCACGCCGCACAAGCCCTCGGTGGCGAAGCCGGGCCGGTGCATTCGGCGGCCGTGGTGGTGGTCGGCGAACAGACCTGGCCGATCGTCAATTTGCGCGTTGATTGGGCCGACGAAGACCCGATCGGCCAGTTGCAAAAACTCTGGGACGCCTATCAGCCGCAGTTGCAGGACTACATCGACCGCGCACTCGACCCGGCCAAGGCGCCGGGTTATGGCGTTGCCGGGGATGATCGATGAACAGCGTCGGGTTGCTCAGGACGCTGGTGGGCTTCGACACCACCAGCCGCGAATCCAATCTGCAACTGATCGAGTTCGTGCGCGACTACCTCGCTGGCTTCGGCGTGCCGTGCGAGCTGATCTACAACGCCGAGCGCAGCAAGGCCAATCTGTTCGCCACGATTGGCCCGGCCGGGCAATCGGGCATTGTGCTCTCGGGTCACACCGATGTGGTGCCGGTCGACGGTCAGCCGTGGACTGTTGTGCCGTTCGAACTCAGCGAACACGACGGCAAGCTGTTCGGGCGCGGCACCGCCGACATGAAGGGCTACATCGCCTGCGTGTTGGCCCTGGTGCCGGCGTTGGTCGCTGCAGAGCTGCGCATGCCGGTGCACATCGCCCTGTCTTACGACGAAGAAGTCGGTTGCCTCGGGGTGCGCTCGTTGCTCGCCGAGCTGGAGCAGCGGCCGGTCAAACCGCTGCTGTGTATCATCGGTGAACCGACCGAGTTGAAACCGGTGCTCGGCCATAAAGGCAAACTGGCGATGCGCTGCGACGTGCACGGCCATCCGTGTCATTCGGCCTACGCACCGCTGGGGGTCAACGCCATCGAGTACGCCGCCGAGCTGATCGGTGAGCTTGGGCGCATCGGCCAGCAACTGAAAGCACCCGAGCATCACGACGCACGTTTCGAGCCGCCCTACAGCACGGTGCAGACCGGAGTGATCAGCGGCGGCAAGGCGCTGAACATCGTCCCCGCCGATTGTCGCTTCGACTTCGAGATCCGCGCCCTGCCCTCGCAGGATCCAACCCAGGTCGCACAACAGTTGCAAGCTTACGCCGAGCAGCAAGTGCTGCCGCGCATGCGGGCAGTGAGTGAGCACAGTGCGATTCGTTTCAGTGAGCTGTCGGCTTATCCCGGCCTGGCTACCGATGCGCAGAGTCAGGCGGCGGAGTTGATCGCGGCGTTCTGCGGTTCACGGGAATTCACCACCGTGGCGTTCGGCACCGAGGGCGGGCTGTTCGATGCGGCGGGTATTCCCACGGTGGTCTGCGGCCCCGGCAGCATGGATCAGGGGCACAAACCGGATGAGTTTGTCAGTCGTGCGCAACTCGATGCCTGCGATGCGATGCTGCAACGGATGCTGGCCTCGATTCGCGCCTGATCCTTTCGGCCTGACTGCCTTCAAGCGTGCAGTCGGGCCAATTCCTCGCGGCAATGATCAACGAACAACTGCACCGGTTTGGTCAGTTGCACCCGGCGCAGCCAGGCTGCCGATAAGCCCGAGCCAGTCACGGTTTCCGCCAGCGGCACGCACACCACTTTCTGCCCGTCGTACGTGTACTCGCCGAACGGTCGGGTCACCAGAATCGAAAAACCGAAACCGCGCCCGACCATGCCGCGCACCATCTCGATCGACGGTGAGCTGAAGACGATGTGCGGGGTCAGTCCGCGCTCCTCGAAAATGCTCACGAAGTAGGTGCGGCTGGGCACCACGTCGAGCAGGATCATCGGCTCCAGCACCAGATCGTGCAGCGAGACTTTAGCCTGTTGTGCAAAGCGATGGTCGGCCGGCAGCAACGCATAGGGCTGCTGCGGCGGCATCAGCGGCATGGTGTCGATGGTGGTGTCGAGGTCATGTTCAAAGAGCATCGCCACATCGATGCTGCCGGCGGTCAGCGCCTGCACCAGTTCCTGCTGTTCGCCATCGCGAATACGGATTTCCACCCCCGGCCAGCGCTGCTTGAACCCGGCGATCAGGCGCGGCAGGTACAACGGCGCGACGGTTTCGAAACAGCCGATATCGATCTGTCCGGAAACCACGTCGTTGTCCGCCAGCGCGTTCTGCTCGAACTCATGCGCCACTCGCAGCAATTCCAGCGCCTTGCGATAGAAACGCGAACCACTGGGCGTCAGCGACACGCCCTGGGCGTGATGGCGGATGAACAGCTGCACGCCGAAGCTTTCTTCCAGATGCTTGATCGCGGTGGAGACCGACGGCTGGGCGATATAGAGCTTGCGCGAGGCTTCGGCGACGCTGCCACAGTCGGCGGTGGTGACGAAGTATTTGAGCTGGCGCAGGTTGTAGGCGGCCATATAAAAACCTCTGCAAGTGAGACAACGCTTTTGTGGTGAGGAGATTTATCTGTTGTCAGGACATTTATCTGTAGTTAGGAGGCTCTGTGGTGAGGGGATTTATCCACGATGGGGCGCGAAGCGGCCCCTGTTTCTAAAGTCAAAAGAGGGGCCGCTTCGCAGCCCATCGGGGATAAATCCCCTCACCACAAAACTGTGTAAATCCAGGACAGAGTGAAGCCTGAACATACCGGAGCTACGCATTACACGCGGCATATATTTTTTAAGGTCTGAAGCAACAAACTTACTAATTTATCTATCCCGGGCCTTTGCACATGATCGCTTCAACAAGAAATGCGCCGTCCGTGTCGGCGCTTACCGAAGTACGTCCACGTACTCATCCTTGCCTTGGAGTTCGTCATGTCCACCTCTGCAACAACATCCGCGCCGCTCATTGAAAAACACACGATAGGATACGTGCCCCCCGAAGATCGCCACGGAAAGGTCAGGGATCTGTTCACGCTGTGGTTCGGCGGCAACATTGCACCGTTGCCCATCGTCACCGGCGCGCTGGGCGTGCAGTTGTTCCACTTGAATCTGGTCTGGGGCATCGTCGCGATTCTGGTCGGTCATCTGGTCGGCGGCGTGCTGATGGCGCTGCACTCGGCGCAAGGTCCGCAGATGGGCATTCCACAGATGATCCAGAGCCGCGCACAGTTCGGCTCGCTCGGCGCGCTGCTGGTGGTGCTGATTGCCGGGGTCATGTACATCGGCTTCTTTGCCTCCAACATCGTGCTGGCCGGCAAGTCGCTGCACGGCGTGGTCGACAGCGTGCCGGTGCCGGTCGGCATCGTCATCGGCGCCCTCGGCTCGGGGATCATCGGCATCATCGGCTACCGCTTCATCCACGTGCTCAACCGCATCGGCACCTGGGTGCTGGGGATCGGCATCGTCGTCGGTTTCGGCTACATCTTCACCCATATCCAGACCGATGACTTCCTCACCCGCGGCAGCTTCAACCTTTCCGGCTGGCTCGCCACCGTGTCGCTCGCCGCGCTGTGGCAGATCGCGTTTGCGCCGTACGTGTCCGACTATTCGCGTTATTTGCCGGCCGACGTCAAAGTCTCGTCGACGTTCTGGACCACGTATCTGGGGTCGGCGCTGGGTTCGAGTCTGGCGTTCATCTTCGGTGCCGTCGCCGTCCTCGCGACACCCGTGGGCATGGACACCATGGACGCGGTCAAACTCGCCACCGGCTCGATCGGCCCGCTGATGCTGGTGCTGTTTCTGCTCAGCGTGATCAGCCACAACGCCCTCAACCTGTACGGCGCGGTGCTGTCGCTGATCACTCTGGTGCAGACCTTTGCCTATCGCTGGATTCCGACCGCCAAGAGCCGTGCGGTGATCTCGATCATCGTGCTGCTGGCCTGCTGCTTCGCCGCCGTCGGCGCGTCGAAGGACTTCATCGGCCACTTCGTCGACATGGTGCTGGTGCTGCTGGTGGTGCTGGTGCCGTGGACGGCGATCAACCTGATCGACTTCTACGCCATTCACAAGGGCCAGTACGACATCCAGTCGATCTTCCAGGTCGACGGTGGCATATACGGACGTTACAACCCGCAGGCGTTGCTGGCCTATGCGATCGGCATTGCGGTGCAGATCCCGTTCATGAACACCCCGCTGTACGTCGGCCCGGTGTCGGCGCACATCAACGGCGCGGACCTGTCGTGGCTGGTGGGGTTGCTGGTGACGTCGCCGCTGTACTTCTGGCTGGCCAATCGTGACAGCGCCTATCGGCGGCGGATGATGGGCGGGAAACTGGTGGGCAGTCACTGAGATTGATTCGATGTAAAAAGAAGGCCCGCCATGCGCGGGCCTTCTGCGTTGTGGTGTGGTATTTCTTGATGCCCCGACAGGCACCCACGAGACAGGGAAAACTCATGCTGCGAATTCTGGGCAAGGCGTCATCGATCAACGTGCGCAAAGTGCTGTGGACCTGCGCTGAACTGCAGATCCCGTTCGAGCGTGAGGATTGGGGCTCGAGCTTCAAACCCACCGACACCCCGGAGTTTCTCGCCCTCAACCCCTGCGCCATGGTGCCGGTGATTCAGGACGGCGATTTCACCCTGTGGGAATCGAACACGATCATTCGTTATCTGGCGGGCAACTATGGCGGCGCAGACCTCTACCCCGCCGAGCCGCGAGTTCGTGCGCGGGTCGATCAGTGGATCGACTGGCAAGCGTCGGAGTTGAACCGGTCGTGGTCGTATGCATTCATGTCGCTGGTGCGCCAGTCAGCGAATTATCAGGACAGCGCCGCTCTGGCCAAGGGCATCGAGCAGTGGTCGCAGACCATGGGCATCCTCGATCAACAGTTGCAGAAGACTGGCGCCTACGTCAGTGGCGACCGGTTTTCCCTCGCCGATATCCCCATCGGGCTGTCAGTCAACCGCTGGTTCGAAACGCCGCTCGCGCATCCGGACTATGCCGCCGTCAGCGCTTATTACGAGCGTCTGAGCCAACGTGAAGGCTTTCGCCTGTACGGCAGAAACGGTACGCCGTGACAATCAGATCAACAGATCTTCATAAAACGCGCCGAACGGTCGCTGCGGGTGGGCGATCTGGATTTCCAGAATCCACACCCCGGCATTTGGCGTCTGGTCGAAATCGCCGAGATTGCCGCCGCGATGGATCGCGTGCGGGAAATCGCTGACGCGGTGGCCCTTGATGTCGAGATTGAGTTTCCAGCCCATGGTTTCAGCCTGATCGCTGGCGTAACGGTACAACTCGACACCGCTCACGCCTTGGCGCCATAACGCCTCGACGCGCTTGAACAGCTCTTTGGACGCCGCTGCACAGGCGATCATTTCCGGATCGGAGCCGGTGGTGAAGGTTGCGCCGGCATCGCCTTCGTGCCCCTGCCAGACCACGCCCATGTCAATGAAGAAAATATCGTTGTCACCGAGCACCGGATCGCCTTCGGAACGCTCCTTGAACGCCTTCAGCGTATTGGCGCCGAAGCGAATCAGCAGTGGATGCCAGATGCGGTCCATGCCCAGTTCGGCGAGAATCTGCTTGCCCCGCTCCTGGGCTTCGGACTCACGCATGCCGGGCTTGATCACCTGGGCGATGGCGTCAACGGCGTTCCAAGTCAGATTCTGTGCGTGGCGCATCGTCTCCAGCACAAACCGCTCACCGACTGCTTCTTTACCGCTCAAGGCTGCACTCATTTGCTTGTTCCTCATGGCTACGCTGTGTAGTTTTTTATATTGCGAAACGCCGATCAAGATACAGCCATGACACAACGTGTCAATTACTCTTCCGCACGCACCACACCGCGCTCCTCCAGCAAACGCACGAACATGCTCAAGCTGCGCGACACCGTGCCCCGGCGCCACACCAGCCAGGTGGTCAGATAGCGAAAATCCGCCGCCAGCGGCCACACGCTCACGGTTGCGCTGCCAGGCATGCTCTGCAGCATTTTGCGCGGCATCAGCGCCAGCCCGGCGCCGGCACTGACGCAGGCGAGCATGCCGTGGTAGGACTCCATTTCGAAAATCTTGCCCGGCACGGCGGCGTCGATGCTGAACCATTTTTCGAAGTGATGACGATAGGAGCAGTTGGAGCGGAACGCGTAGATGTTCTCGCCGTTCACATCCGCCGCGCGCTGCACCGGGGGGTGATTGAGTGGCGCGATGATGACCATCTCTTCCTCGAACGCCGGAACACCTTCCAGCGCCGGGTGCAGCACCGGGCCATCGACGAAGGCCGCCGCCAATCGTCCGGAGAGTACGCCGTCGATCATTGTCCCGGACGGGCCGGTCGACAGATCCAGATCGACCTTGGGATGCAACTGGTTGTACGCCGCGAGCAGTTCGGGGATGCGCACGGCGGCGGTACTTTCCAGCGAACCGAGGGGAAATGCGCCCTGCGGTTCTTCACCGGCGACCGTGGCCCGCGCTTCCTGTACCAGATCGAGAATGCGCCGCGCGTATTCGAGAAAACTCCAGCCAGCAGGTGACAGACGCAGACGACTTTTCTCGCGAATGAACAGGTCGACGCCCAAGTCCTGCTCCAACTGCTTGATCCGCGTGGTCAGGTTCGATGGCACGCGATGAATCTGCGCCGCGGCGGCGCTGATGCTGCCGTGCTCGGCAACGGCCTTGAAGATTTCCAGCTGCACCAGATCCACAATCATTCTCCAATCGTGAAAGAAACGATCTTTATTATTCAGTTTCCAGAAAACAAACGCCACCCTACTCTAGGCCCATCCACTGAACTCGCAGGAGCCAGCCATGAGCCAGATTTCCAGCCAGACCCACGCCATCTCGATCAACCCCGCCAACGGCGAGCAGATCGCTCACTACGCCTTTGAATCCGCCGAAGCCCTCGACGCCGCGTTGACCCGCGCCGCGTTCGGTTTCTCGAAATGGAAACGCAAGCCGCTGCAGGATCGCTCCCGCGCCCTCACCGCCCTCGCTGGCGCCCTACGCGAAACCGCCGAAGCCATGGCGACCATGATCACCCTGGAAATGGGCAAGCCGATCGCCCAGGCCCGTGGCGAAATCGAGAAATGCGCCAAGCTTTGTGAGTGGTACGCGGAAAACGGTCCGGCCATGCTCGACGCCGAACCGACTCAGGTTGAAGGCGGCAAGGCGCGTATCGAGTACCGACCACTCGGCCCGATCCTCGCGGTGATGCCGTGGAACTTCCCGATCTGGCAAGTGCTGCGCGGTGCCGTTCCGGCGCTTATCGCCGGCAACACCTACGTGCTCAAGCATGCGCCGAACGTGATGGGCAGCGCCTACCTGCTGCGCGACGCGTTCAAGCGCGCCGGTTTCGCCGATGGCGTATTTGAAGTGATCAACGTCACCCCGGAAGGCGTTTCCACCGCCATCGCCGACCCGCGCATCGCCGCTGTCACCCTGACCGGCAGCGTCCGTGCCGGCATGGCCATCGGTGCTCAGGCCGGTGCCGCGCTGAAGAAGTGCGTGCTGGAACTGGGTGGTTCCGACCCGTTCATCGTGCTCAATGATGCGGATCTTGATGAGGCCGTGCAGGCTGCCGTCATCGGTCGCTACCAGAACTCCGGCCAAGTCTGCGCCGCGGCCAAGCGTCTGATCATTGAAGAAGGTGTGGTCGAGGAATTCACCCGCAAATTCGTTGAGGCCACGCGTCAATTGAAAGTCGGCGATCCGCTGTCCGCCGACACCTACATCGGGCCGATGGCGCGTTTCGATCTGCGTGATGAACTCGACCAGCAAGTGCGCGACACCCTCGAAGAAGGCGCCACCCTGCTGCTCGGCGGCGGTAAGGCCCAAGGCCCGGGCAACTACTACGAGCCGACCGTGCTGGCCGATGTCACGGACCGCATGACCTCGTTCAAACAGGAACTGTTCGGCCCGGTGGCGTCGATCATCACTGCCCGCGATTGCGCCCACGCCATCGCCCTGGCCAACGACAGCGACTTCGGCCTGACCGCGACGATCTACACCGCCAACGTCGCGCTGGCCCAGCAACTGAGCAGCGAACTGGACACCGGCGGCGTGTTCATCAACGGCTACTCCGCCAGCGACCCGCGCGTGACTTTCGGTGGCGTGAAGAAAAGCGGTTTCGGTCGCGAGCTCTCGCACTTCGGCGTGCGCGAGTTCTGCAACGCGCAGACGGTGTGGCTGGATCGCAAATAATCAGGACTCCAACACGCACTGGTGGGAGTGGGCTTGCTCACGAAGGGGCCGGCATGTTCAGCATTGATAGTGACTGACCTGACGCCTTCGCGAGCAAGCCCGCTCCCACACTCGAAAATTCCGCACACACCGCTATAGCAAGTCGGGCGCTGTTTTTTGCGGCTGCGTAACCGCCCGATCCTTGCTCAACAGCCCGAGCACCACCGCCGCCGAGGCCAGGGTAATCAGCGTAAGGATGTGCAACAGGTACTGAAACGCCGTGGCATAACCCTGCACCAGACGCTCTTTGGCCAGCCCCGGAACGGTGTTGAGCGCATGCGCCATGTCCCCCGTGGTGACCCGGTGCGCGGTCTCGGCAATCAACGCCGCATCGACACTGCCTGCCACTGCCCCCGTCAGATCGGTATGCAGCAGCGAAGTCAGCACGGCGCCCACCACCGCCAGCGCAATACCCTCACCCGCCACGCGCACGGTATTGAAGATCCCCGCCGCCATCCCCGCGCGCTCTTTCGGTACGACGCTGACCGACAGACCATCCATCAAGCCCCACGGCAAACCGGTGCCAATCCCGATCAACAGCATCGCAATGACCAAGGCGGATTTTGGCTCGCCGACGTTGTACAGGCTCAACCCGTGCAAGCCCACCGCAGCGATCAGAAAACCGATCCCCGAGAGAATCCCCGCCGAGACAAACCGGGTCAGCGACGCCGCCAGCATCGGTACCACCAGCATGGGCGCCGACAGCGCCAGCAACAGCAGGCCGGCATCGATTTCGCTCAAGCCTTCCACGCCGATAAAGCGCAATGGCAACATCACCACCAGCACGATGTAGCAAAAACAGGTGCCGATCGGCAGCATCTGCACGCCGATGAAGCGCGGAAAACGCAACAGGGTCAGATCGAGCATCGGATGTTTAACGCGCTTTTCGATGATCACGAACAACCCCAGCAACAATGCCGAAGCACTCAGCAGACCGACTACCAGCGGGCTGCCCCAACCGCTTTCCGGGGCCTGAATCACGCCGAAGGTGAACAGCGCCAGCATCGTGCTGAAGGTGATCGTGCCCGGCCAATCCAGTCCCGTGGCATCCGGGTTGCGGCTTTCGCGCATGCGCGGCAGGCCGAAGACCATGGCGATCACGCCGATCAGCGCGGTGAAAACAAAAATCGCCCGCCAGTTGAACACCTCGATTAATGCACCGGCCAGCAGCGGCCCGAAAGCCAGACCGATGCCGAATGTGGTGCCGAGTACGCTGTACGCGCGGGTCCGCGCATGGCCTTCGAATTCCTGCGCCAGCGACGCTGAGCCGCTGGCCAACGCCGCAGCACCGGCCACGCCCTGCACTGCACGCAGCCCATCCAGCCAGTACACCGACGGTGCCAGGCTCTGCGCAATCGATGCTGCGGTGAACAGCAACATGCCGAAGCTGAACAGGCGTTTACGCCCATAGACGTCGGCCAACGCTCCCGCCGCCATCAGCAAACTGCCGAATGACAACATGAACGCATTGGTGATCCAGGTCAGGGCCACGGGGCTGCCGCCCAGATCACGGCCAATGGCGGGCGTCGCCACCGCGCCACCGGTAAAACTCAAGGGCAGTACCAATGCCGACAGGCACACGGCCGCGAGGATCAGCACCTTGTTATGCGCGCCTGGTTGATGAGCGACCGTTGTCATGCATTCATCCTTTAAAGAAATTGCCAGGCTGCGACTTTAAGGCCGTTAGATTGATGCGATAATCCCAGCAATTTTGCATGACTTTGTGAAAGAGATTCACAGATGAAATCACCCTCAGCGGCAGACCTTTGCGTATTTCTCTGTACGGCGCAGCACTTGAATTTCAGCAAGGCCGCCGTCGAACTCGGGCTCACCCCGTCAGCCCTGAGCCATTCGGTAAAGGCTTTGGAGAATCGCCTCGGTGTGCGTCTGTTCAATCGCACCACCCGCAGCGTGGCGTTGACCGAGGCCGGTGAGCGCTTTTACGCGCGCCTGAAACCGGCGTTCCGCGACATTGACGATGCACTGGAAGACCTCAACCATTTTCGCGACAAACCCACCGGCAACCTGCGCATCACTTGCGGACGCCAGGCGTGCGAACTGGTATTGCTGCCGATTGCCAGCGAGTTCTTGCAGACGTATCCGGACATTCGCATGGAGGTGGTCGAAAGCGAAGCATTGCTGGATATCGTCGCTGGCGGATTTGATGCGGGCGTGCGCTTTGGCGATCGACTGCAGGCCGACATGGTCTCGCTGCCGATTGGCCCGGCGATGCGTTCGGTGGTGGTCGCTTCGCCGGCATTCCTCGAACGCCATCCTGCGCCGCAAAAACCCGAAGATCTGCACGACTTGCCGTGCCTGCGCCACCGCTACCCCAGTGGCGCCCTGTATCGCTGGGAATTCGAACGCGATGGCATTGCCCAGGAAATCGAGGTCAACGGCCCGCTGACCCTGGGCGACGTCAGCTTGATGGTCGGCCCTGCACTGCAAGGTCTGGGATTGGCGTATGTGTTCGATGACATGGTCAGCGAACACTTGGCATCGGGGCGTCTGGTTCAGCTGTTGGCCGACTGGTGCCCCTACTATCCGGGCCTGCATCTGTACTACCCGAGCAGGCGCCACGTACCGGCGCCGCTCAAGGCTTTTATCGACTTCGCGCGCGAGCGCAGTGGTCACTAGGGCTTACAGATATTTCAGCCAGGCAATATCGCGGCGCCGCGATTTCAGCACGGAAAACCAGCGCACCGCCGGGTACAGCGCAACCGCCAACAGCACGGATGCCAGCCAGATTGCCGGTACCGAGTCGAATCCGAAATGGCTGCCCTGATTCAGTCCGAACAGCGCCAGCGCCATCAGGTACAGCACCTTCAGCACGTACAGATGCAACAGATAAAAGAACATCGGTGCCGAACCGAAGACCGTCAGCCAGCGAATCCAGCGGCGCGTCTGCAGCCGTTCGAACACCAGCAACAACAGCAATCCGATGCTCACCGTCAGGCTGATGAACAGCAGCGATGGCGGGTACTTGGTGATGTTGAAAAACGCCATCAGCGTTTGCACGGTCGTGTCTTCAACCGCCCAAGGCTTTTCGCCGTATCCGTTGAGCAACCGCAGCCCGACGAAACCCAGCAGTCCGGCGATACCAGCCAGCAACAGGCACTGCTGACGAACTCCGGCGTCGGCCGCACGGGCAAACCACGGGCCCAGCGCATAACCCAGACCGATCACGCCGATCCACGGCAACAGCGGATACGAAGTGCGCAAGCGCAGACTGTCACCGACCTCGATCCAGCCCCGATCATGCAGGATCGCCCATGGCACATGCAGTGCCGACTCCAGCGCGAAATGCAGCCCGTCCAGCAGGTTATGCCCGGCAATAATCGCCAGACTCAGCGTCAGCAACAGCCAGCGCGGCAACCAGACCAGCAGCGACAACGCGATCATGCTCAAGCCAATCGCCCAGATCACCTGCAGATAGATCACGCTCGGCGGCAACTGAAACGTCCATGCAAAATTCACCAACGTGAATTCCAGCACCACCAGAAACAGCCCACGCTTGAACAGGAAGGCACTGACATCGGCCTTGCCCGCGTACTTCTCGCCGAACAGCCACGCAGACAATCCGGTCAGCAACACGAACACCGGTGCGCACAGATGCGCCAACGTGCGACTGAAAAACAACGCCGGCTCGGTGTTGGCGATGTCCATCGGGTCGGACACCTGACGATGCAACAGGAACGTCTCGCGTACGTGATCCAGCAGCATGAACAGGATCACCAGACCTCGTAACGCATCAATGGACAGCAAGCGGCCGGTCGGCAGCGGGTTGGAACGGGTACACACAATCGTCATGGAGATTTCGCCAACGAGCAAATGAATCAGGGGATCGCAACCGCACGCCCCGCCAAAAATTCACGTTACTTTATAACATTAAAATGTCGATTCCCAACCCAAACGACATTTGCCCAATCACGTCAGGCTTCTATAGTGATCAGGCGCCCCCTGCGCTTTGCGCCTGCTGTCGAGCGTTGCCCATGACCTCAACCGAACACCTGATCATCTGCGAGCATTGCGACTGCGTGTACGAAAAGGTCGTGCTCGGCAAACACCAGAAAACCCTCTGCGTGCGGTGCGGCGGCGTGCTGCAGCGCTACAACGGCTTGACCGTCGAGCAGCGGCTGGCCCTGAGTTTCACTGCGGCGATGCTGTGGCTGTTCGCCAATTTCTATCCGGTGATGAGCATCAGCATGAAGGGCCTGAAGAACAGCGCGACGCTGTGGGATTCGGTACTGGCGCTGAGTCAGGGGCCGATCACCTTCATGGCGATGGTCGCGGCGATTTCGATCATCATCGCCCCGGCGTTTCAACTGGTGCTGTTGATCTGGGTGCTGAGTTTCGCCTTGTCATCGCGCCGGGCATCGGGCTTCAAGCTGTGCATGCGCTGGCTGGAAACCCTGCGTCCGTGGAGCATGCTCGAAGTGTGTCTGCTGGGGGCGATGGTGGCGGTATTCAAACTGGCCGGGCTGCTCGATGTGCTGCCGGGTATCGGCCTGTTCGCCCTGGCGGTGCTGAGCCTGATGATGATCCGCATTGCCGGCCGCGACATTCGTGATCTGTGGGACATTCTATGAAGCGACCCGCGACCGCCAGCGAACTGAATCTGTGCCTGTGCCACAGCTGTGGGCTGGCTTGTGACATGACCGACGAGCCGCACGAGTGCCCGCGCTGCGATGCACCGCTGCATCGGCGCAAGACCAATTCCCTCACCCGTACCTGGGCCTATCTGTTTGCCGCGCTGGCGTTTTACGTGCCGGCCAATCTACTGCCGGTGATGAACACGGTGATGCTCGGCAACGGCGCCGACAGCACGATCATGAGCGGCGTGCTGGAGTTCTGGGAGGGCGGCGCATGGGACATCGCGCTGATCATTTTCATCGCCAGCATCGCGGTGCCGGGGATCAAATTCGTCGCCCTGTCGCTGCTGCTGATCACCGTGCAGCGGGGCAGCGACTGGGCGCGCCGTGAGCGTTCGAAGCTGTACCGTTTCGTCGAGCTGATCGGCTACTGGTCGATGCTCGACGTGCTGGTGGTCGCCCTGGTCGCGGCGCTGGTGAAGTTCCAGGCGCTGGGCGATATCGAACCACGCCCGGGCATCCTGTTTTTCGGCATGGTGGTGGTGTTCACCATGCTCTCGGCGATGAGTTTCGACCCACGGCTGATCTGGGACAATGCCCCGGACGACGAACCGCTCAGCGACGCACCACCTCAAGCAGCACCTGCAACGGATGGCGCAGCGCCCGATCCGACTGGCGCTTGACCTGACTGCGGCATGAGTAACCGGTGGCCAGCGCTTCGCCCTGCTCCGCCGGCGCCTCAACCTGCCGCGCCCACGATTGCTCGTAGATCACCGCCGAGGTTTCGCGGTTGCGCGCTTCATGGCCGTAGGTGCCGGACATGCCGCAGCAGCCGGTGGCCTGCGTCGCCAGTTTCAATCCGGCTCGCTCGAACACTTGCTCCCACTGGCGAGTGGCGGCCGGCGCGTTGGTTTTCTCGGTGCAGTGTGCCAGGAGCCGGAATGCACTTGCCGATGTGTTATTCGCCTGCTCCGGCATCACTTGGAGCAGCCATTCCTGTACCAGCGCGACTTCCGGGCACTGCTCCATACCCGGCACTTTCAAGTATTCCTGGCGATAGACCAGCGTCATCGCCGGATCCAGTCCCAGCAGCGGTACGCCAACGTCCGCCAGCTCACGAAGTTGCTGCGCATTGCGCAACGCCGCGCGGTTGAACGCAGAGAGGAAGCCCTGCACATGCAGCGGCTTGCCGTTGGCACTGAATGGCGCCAGATACACCTGATAGCCGAGCCGCGAAATCAGCTCCAGCAGATCCGCCAGCAGCGGCGCCTCGAAGTAACGGGTAAAGGCGTCCTGCACCAACACCACACTGCGTTCGCGCTGGGCCGGGGTCAGCGCCGACAGCGTGGAAACCGTCGCCGGCTGCACCTTCCAACGGCGCAGCGCAGCGTGGAAATCAAAGCGACTGAGCAACGGCACATCGACCATGCCGCCAAGACGCTCCAACTGTTTGCGCACAAAGGTTGCGCCCATCAAACCGTTGTACAGCGCCGGAATCCGCGCCATGTACGGAATGCTGTACTCCAGCGAGGCAATCAGATAATCCCGCGCCGGGCGCAGATAACGGCTGTGATACAGCTCAAGGAAACGCGAACGGAATTCCGGCACGTTGACCTTGACCGGGCACTGTCCCGCGCAGGATTTGCACGCCAGGCAACCGGCCATGGCGTCATACACCTCATGGGAAAAGTCTGCATCCTGCGCGCGGCTGTTGCGCCAGCGTGTCCACAGGTTGCGGAAAAATGCCGGACGACGGATCGCCTCCGACAGCACATCCACCCCTGCCTCGCCCTGCAAACGCAGCCATTCGCGGATCAGCGATGCGCGACCCTTGGGCGATTGCGCACGCTCGCGGGTGGCTTTCCACGATGGGCACATGGCGTCGTCGGGATCGAAGTTGTAGCAGGCGCCGTTGCCGTTGCAATGCATGGCCGCACCGTAGCTTTGCCAGACTTTTTCATCGATCTGCCGATCGAGTTCGCCGCGCAGGGTCACTTCGTCGATTTTCAGCAACGCCGCACCGGTATTGGCCGGGGTGGCGATCTTGCCCGGGTTGAACTGATTGAACGGGTCAAACGCAGCTTTCAGTGCCTGCAACGCCGGATACAGCTCACCGAAAAACGCCGGCGCGTATTCCGAGCGCAGACCCTTACCATGTTCGCCCCACAACAGGCCGCCGTAGCGTTGGGTGAGCGCGGCGACACCGTCGGACACCGGACGCACCAGCGCCGCTTGCTGCGGATCCTTCATGTCGAGAATCGGCCGTACGTGCAACACACCGGCATCGACGTGGCCGAACATGCCGTACTGCAAACCGTGGCTGTCGAGCAGTTCGCGCAGTTCGGCGATGTACTCGGCCAGGTGCTGCGGCGGCACTGCGGTGTCTTCGACAAACGGCTGCGGCCGCGCTTCGCCGGCAACGTTACCGAGAAGGCCGACTGCGCGTTTGCGCATGCCATAAACCTTGTTCACTGCCGCCTGGCCGACCGCCAGGGTATGGCCGAGGCGTTCGACGGTGGTGTCGCTGCTCAAGTGTTCGAGGAAGGCTTCGACCCGGCGCTGCAGATCCTCGGGATCGTCACCGCAGAACTCCACCAGGTTGATCCCCAGTGTCGGGCGCTCGGCGCTTTCCGGGAAGTATTCGGCGACGCCGTGCCAGACGATGTCCTGCATCGCCAGCAGCAACACCTTGGAATCCACGGTTTCAATCGACAGCGGCTTGAGCGCCATCAGCGCCCGGGCATCGCGCAACGCATCCATGAACCCGGCGTAGCGAATGTTCACCAGCATCGTGTGTTTGGGGATCGGCAGTACGTTGAGCTTCGCCTCAACCACAAAGCCGAGTGAGCCCTCGGCGCCGCACAACACGCTGTTGAGGTTGAAGCGGTTGTCAGCCTCGCGCAGATGCGCCAGGTCGTAGCCGGTCAGGCAACGGTTGAGATCGGGGAAGCGCTGTTTGATCAGCTCGCCCTGCTCATCAATGATCTGCCGCGCACAGCGATAGACTTCACCCACCCGATCTTCACGGGCGCACAGCGCTGTCAGATCTTCTTCCGCCAGCGCTGCGCCGTGCAGGCGTTCGCCACCGCGCAGGACCATGTCAAGTTCCAGCACATGGTCGCGGGTCTTGCCGTAGGTGCAACTGCCCTGTCCGCTGGCGTCGGTGTTGATCATGCCGCCAACGGTGGCGCGGTTGGAGGTCGACAGCTCCGGGGCGAAAAACAGCCCGGCTGATTTCAGCGCGGCGTTGAGCTGATCCTTGACCACCCCGGCCTGCACCCGCACCCAGCGCTCTTCGACGTTGATTTCCAGAATGCGGTTCATGTGCCGCGACAGGTCGACGACGATGCCATCGGTCAACGACTGGCCGTTGGTGCCGGTGCCGCCGCCACGTGGAGTGATCACCACTTGCTGATAGGCCGGTTCGGCAATCAGCCGCGCGACCCGCGCCACGTCCTCGGCATCCTTCGGAAACACTGCCGCTTGCGGCAGGCGCTGGTAGATCGAGTTGTCGGTGGCGAGCACCACGCGACTGGCGTAATCGGCGCTGATCTCGCCACGAAAACCACTGGCTTTCAGGGCTTTGAGGAACTTCTGGTAATCGGCGGTCAATGCAGTGGCGGGCGACAGCTGGGCAATCATCGGTCGGGAAATCTCGGTCAAAATCGGGCCGTGTGGCGGTGAACAGTTGTGCGCAATGAATGATTGCGTCACGCTCCCGCCATCTCATGGTGCTTATGTTCATTGCTTGGTGCTATCGAGACAAACGTAAAATCGACCCGTAATCCATGACTAAAACGAATGAATCCGCGAACCCTCACCCCTTCCATGTCGTTGCTGCTGGCTTTCGAGGCTGCCGCACGCCATGAAAGCTACACCCGCGCCGCCCACGAACTGTCGCTGACGCAAAGCGCGGTCAGCCGTCAGGTGCAGATTCTGGAAAAGATGCTCGGCATGCGCCTGTTCAGTCGCGAAGGCCGGCAAGTGGTGCTGACCGATGTCGGGCGGATGTATCAGCGCGAACTGGCCGAAGCCCTCGGGCAGATCCGCAGCGCGACATTGCAGGCCATGGCGTTCGGTTCCGGCATTCACAGTTTGCGTCTGGCGACGCTGCCGACCTTCGGCTCGAAATGGCTGCTGCCGCGACTCAAGGACTTCTACACCGCACATCCCGGCATGACCGTGCACTTGCATTCACGCATCGAAGCGATCGACTTCGACACCAGCGAAATCGATGCGGCGATCTGTGTCGGTGCGGGAGACTGGCCGGGGCTGAGCGCCCTGCCCCTGCACACTGAAGAACTGGTGGTGATTGCCAGTGCGCAGTTGTCGTTGGCCGAGCGCGATGAAGCGGAACAGCACATCGCCGGGCAGTTACTGCTCAATGTCAGCAGCAATGCCCAGGCCTGGGCGGAGTGGTTCACGCATCATGGTTTGCCCCACCGCAGCATGCGCATCGGGCCGAGCTTTGAAATGACCTCGCACCTGATTCAGGCGGTGCGGACGAATATTGGCGTGGGGCTGGTGCCACGGATTCTGGTGGAGGATGAATTGCTTAACGGCGAGCTGCTGCAACTGGGGAAGCCGATCACCAGCCGCCGCAGCTATTACCTGGTGTATCCGCCGCGCAATGAGGCGTTACCGTCACTGAAAGCGTTCAGGGATTGGTTGGTGGATACGCTCTGACCGCAGCCCCCACAAATGCAAAACATAACGAAACGCCGCTCGATGAGCGGCGTTCAGTCAATCCCGGTACTGGCGCTTTAGCGGTGGCGGCGCACTCGGCCCCTTGACGAGGGGCTTGGCCAGCAGCTTGCCATCCGGGCCATAAAACAGGCGCCTGACGCTGGGCGGCATGGGAGTAGGCTCTTTTGCGCTCATGATGAAACCTCTTCGACAGAACTGAATTCGACCCACTGGACTTTCGAGGAATCTATCACCAATAGTTCGGCGCCAAAAGGCAACGCCACGCCATCCTCCCCCAGCCAGCCTGGATTCAGCATGATGAACTGCCCCTCCAGCGGGCCGGAAGGCCACTCGACGGGCCAGCCGAACAATCGCCTTTCATCCGTCAAATGCAGCGTTACCAGGCGATTGTGGCGGGCAAAGGTGCTGTACCACTCGCTGGGGTATGAGTTTTTATTCGTTACATTTTTACTTCGTAACCATTTGTGCAATTTGTCATTCGACGCCAGAGCACACGACAACAAGCCGAGCGCCATTGAGACCATGAACGCCCACACGGCCTGGGATTTGCCATCCCACTTTCCTACAGAAAAGCCTTTCGAGCCTACCCATAGACCAATAGCGCCGATCCCCAACACCACCCCATGAATCACAAACGTAAAGATCAACGCCTGCACAATCTGCCCAAACGTATCAGGCCGTTTGAACGCGGTGAGCGTGTAGAAAATCCAGGTAGAAACAAATCCGGGAATCAGATACTGCAACAACGGAATAACTTCTTTGACCAGATCATCCATGATCCGTGGCTCCTTGAAAGGCATGCCCCTCCGGTTACCGGGTGGCACTCAGAAGCCTAGCGCACACTGGAATAAGCCTCGTGCCGATCTGTCACAGCGCATTTCGCAAAGCAAAAAAAAGCAGAAACCATTGATCCGATTTCTGCTTTTTGTGGGGCTGGCTTTTGCAGCGGAGGCTGGGCTTTACAGGCAGTCACGCACCGATTTGCGCAACGACCCGGACTTGGCCCATGGCGGTCCCTGATACAGGGAAACGCGGCTGCCGTCCTTGTATTTGATGATATCGAGAATCTCGTCGGCGGTGACGAGGCTCGGCGCCTTGATCCGGTAGCCGTTGGAAATGGACGTCTGCGTGGTCTTCGGAATGTCCTGCTGCCACAACGGCAACAAGCACGCGGCATAGTCTTTAGGCGCTTTGGTGGTGGTTTTGCTGAGATTTGGCTCGCCCGGCACCAGCGATGCTGGCAATGAGCAACCCGCCAGCAATGCCAACGCCAAACTCCCGATCCATATCCGCATGGTGTTTCCCTGATCTTAAAAAACGCGAATGTAACGTGTAACCGGGTGTACATCCAGCGCGGCACGTCGCCCACAAGGGAGATTGGACAAATATTTACATGCATGCAGCCCGGTGGCAGACGAGCTGCGCATCATCGAAGAAAAATGCGACTACTCTGTTCTACCGAGAATGTTCCGGAGGTGATCATGCGGCTCAATGAATACGAACACGAACTTCAGCGCGACCTGCAAGCCGTTGCATCGGATCTGAGATGGTCGGCGGTCGACCTCAAACGCATCGCCGAACAGCTGCGCAAGAGCGGCAATGAAGCGGATGCCCAGGCGGTACTCAGGTCCTGCGAGGTGCTGCAAAGTGATGAAGAACGCCTGCAGCTGTATGCCAGGGAAGTGAAGACGCGCTCCATCAGCCGGACCAAAGTCCACTGATACCACCCCCTGCCCCCAACAAAAGCCCCGGCAATCACCGGGGCTCTTTCGTTACATTTGCTTCAATTTGCAGCGTGACTTCGCGCTCGCACCGAGCGTTTTCTGTAACCCGGCAACGCAGCGGCATAGGCCAGCGCCTCCTCTCTGCTATCGAACGACGCAAGCCGATCGCCTTGAGTACAAACCCGCCACGGGCCGTTGTTCACGCTGAGTACGTCGTAGCCGTTCATGTGCATTTTGTTCAAGACCGGAATGCTCATGGGTACCTCCTTTTTGCCGACGGTGGATTCAGCTCTGCCTTTTTAACTTACACCCGGATGCCGCTGTTGTGCCGACCGGGTGTCGCCATCGCGATGCGCCAAGGCTTTGGCACTTTCCGCCAGGCCAAACACTCAAAACCCCGAGGGAACCTTTGAATCCGGGCCCGGCTCGAATATTGCAGTTTTATTTCATTTATGTGACACGCAGTAAACAGGTAACAGATGAAAGTACGCGCCACCGTTATTTGCGAGCAGGATCGACACGTTCTCCTGGTGCGCAAACCCCGCTGCCGCTGGACATTGCCCGGCGGCAAGGTCGAGCCTGGGGAAACCAAAGCCGGGGCGGCGATGCGCGAGCTGCAGGAAGAAACAGCACTGGATGCCGAGCAGATGTTGTATCTGATGGAACTGCACAGCGGCAGCACCCAGCATCATGTCTACGAGGCGTCGGTGCTCGATCTTGAGCAGTTGCGCCCGCAAAACGAGATCACCGAATGCATCTGGCATCCGCTGGACGCGGTGCAGAATCTACCCACCAGCGAGGCGACGTTACGCATCGTGCAGGCGTTTCAGCGGCGCTTGTAAGGTATCAGCCGGCGAATGCCCGGCGCCCGGCGCTCATTTCCGTACGCAATTCGCCAATGAAGTTGGAAATGTCGCGGATCGTCACCAGATGTTCCGGTGAGACACCATTGAGCAACAACTCGACTCGCCCGGAGTCAGGCTCATAAACCTTGATCCGCAACAGTCCCTGCTCCACTTGTGTGCATTCGCATTCAAGCGACGGAAAGCCGGATTCGACAATCCGGCAGATGTCGGCAATGGCTAACATGGGCGCACGCCTCGCAGGCGATGAGTCGGTCGACCGATTCAGCATAGATGAGCGATCAATAATCTGCCGCCCAAGCAAGTGCCAACCCGATCACATTTCCAGCGCGGCCTCAGTGCGCGTCATGATCCCAGATCCAGTTCCACATTCCCGGCAACTGCACCGGCTGCGAACTCTGCTGAACCGTACGCGCCAGCGCCGCTTTCTGTAGCGTCGCGTGATCATCGTAGAACGGTTTGTCCGCCAGTCTCACGCCCGTGGCGGCGGCGCTGTCGAGCAGGATCTGCAGGTACTCGCGGGTATGCCGCGCGGTGTAGCGGTTGAGGTCATGAAAGGTCACCACCACTGGAATCACCCCGTCTACGGTCGGAAATTCGCCGAGGGCAATGCGCTCGCGGACTTCCGATAGCTGGCGCAGCATATTCGCCCGACGTCGGGGACTGGCGTTGAAGCCCCAGATCTTGCCGTCATTGGCGCTCAAATCGGTCAACAACACGTGCAAGCCATGCTGCTGATACGCGGCGAAGGTGCGCTTGTCGTAATTCCAGAATGGCGGGCGCAGCAGGATCGGTGCTGCTCCGGTGATCGCGGCGATATCCGCCGTGCCGTTGCGCAACGACTGCTCCAGTTCTTGCGGATCGAGCGAGCGATGATTGGTGTGCCAATGGGTGGCGGTGTGGAATCCGAGGATGTGCCCTTCGGCGTGCTCGCGCCGCATGATGCCGCGACCAATGTCACTGTTACCGGCGCGAGGCGCGCGGGTCTGGACGAAGAACACCGCTTTGATGTCCGGTTGCACCGGGTTGACCTTGAGGCTGTCGAGCACTGTCGCCGACGGATTCCAGAAACTCGAGGCGCTGGGGCCATCATCGAAGGTCAGCAAAAAGCGCACCGGCGCCTGGGCCTTGAGCCGGGTTTCGGTTTGCGCGGTCATTTCGATCGGCGCGGCAATGCAGCCGGCCAGCCCAAGCGCGATGGCCGCTGCACAGAGAAGATTGAACGCGTATTTCATGTTTTGCCTTGCGCCTGGCCGTTGCGGCCCTGTTGTCGACTGGCAAAACTCCCTCGCCCTGATCCATCCCTGCGCCCGGCTTCGCGAGCCAGGTTTGGATAGGGTACACAGGCTTTGGTTCCGGCGCTCGCTCAGTCAGCCAGAGCCTGTTGAAACGAGGTATCGATGACCCCGGCGGTGGCCAGCGGCGCAGGCAGAGCCTTGACCTTGAACAGGAAGTCCGCGGTGCCTTGCAGGTCGACCGCCGCCTGCTGATCCACCGGCCCGACAGTCATGTGCGCCTGACGCAACCAGTGCCGTGAAACCTGCTGATCGAGATTGGCTTTCTTCGCCCACAGGTCCGCGTATTCGTCGGTGTGGCTGTCGACCCAGGCCCGCGCCTGTTTCAAACGCCCGAGAAAATCGGCAATCGCGGCACGCTTGCTGTCGATCGACGGCGCCGACGCGGCAATCGCGCTGAGTCCCGGCATCAGGTTTTTCGCGGTGAGAATCGGCCGCGCACCGGAGAACACGATTTGCTGGGAGATATACGGTTCCCACACCGGGAACGCGTCGATGCTGCCCTGTGGCAATGCCGCCGCCGCATCAATCGGCATCAGTTTGACGAAGTCGACGTAATTTTCCGGCAGACCGCCCTGCTCCAGGGCGCGCAAGGTCAGCTGCTGGCTCCAGGCGCCGGGCCAGTAGGCGACTTTTTTGCCCTTCAGATCAGCGATGGTTTTCACCGGCGAATCTTTCGGCACCAGCAAGGCGATAGTGTCCGGGTTCTGCCGCGACACACCGATCAGTTTCACCGGCGCCTGTTTGGCGGCGAGAAACAGAAAACCCGAATCGCCAAGAAAGCCCAGATCCAGCGAGCCGGTCTGCAACGCCTCGGCCAGTGGCGCGGCGGCCTGGAAGTGCTTCCAGTCGACGCTGTAAGGCGCGTCTTTCAACACGCCGGAGGCTTCGACCGAAGCGCGGATGTTGTAGTAGTTCTGGTCACCAACATGCAGGACCAACGGCTCGGCGGCGTGGGCAAGCGGTGCGGTGAATAACGCGGTCATCAGTGTGCTGCGGAGCAAACGAGAGAGCTTCATGGGAGGTCCTGCGACGGGATTTTGCATAGACCATAACGCTGTTGATAAACCGATTTTAAATTCGATTAAGGCATAAGCTCAGCGCCCGGAATGCTCACTGTCCGCTGCGCAACAGTGCCTTGCCACAATGTTTCCCAAGCAACAGTTGAAAGGCGCTAAAACCGGCGAAAACCCCGTAAACATGGGTCGAAACACACATGGCACAGAGCCTGCAATATTCCATTCATGCAGGACGCAGCCGATAAAAATATATTTTTGGACATAACAACCAGTGCCTTTGCCGGAGCGCCCCATGACATCGTTCTTACCGTTTACTCGCCTCAAAACGCTGCTGGTCGCCAGCGCCATGGCATTGAGCCTGCAACCGCTGGCCCAAGCCGCCGAAGCGCCGCCTGCGGAAGTCCATCTGGATTACGCTTACTACTCACCCGTGAGTCTGGTGCTCAAACATTTCGGTTTTCTCGAAAAGGCCCTGCCACAGTCCAAAATCAGTTGGGTGCTGAGCCAGGGCAGTAACCGTTCGCTGGAATACCTGAATAGCGGTGGCGTCGATTTCGCCTCCAGCGCCAGCCTCGCTGCAGTGCTGAGCCGGGCCAACGGCAGCCCGATCAAGTCGGTATACGTTTACAGCCGTGCCGAATGGACCGCGCTGGTAGTGCGCAAGGATTCGCCGTACCAGAGCCTCGCCGACCTCAAGGGCAAGAAAATCGCCGCCACCAAAGGCACCGACCCGTACCTGTTCACCCTGCGCAGCCTGCAACAGGCCGGGCTGAAGAAAGACGACGTGGAACTGGTGCACCTGCAACATCCGGACGGCCGCACCGCGCTGGAAAAAGGCGATGTCGACGCCTGGGCCGGACTCGATCCGCACATGGCCGCCAGTCAGGTACAGGCCGGTTCGCGTCTGCTGTATCGCAATCCGGCATTCAACAGCTACGGCGTAGTCAGCGTCACCGAGCAGTACGCCAAGGAGCATCCGCAAACCATCGACACCGTGATCAAAGCCTACGAGCAGGCGCGGGACTGGGCGCTGAAAAATCCCGACGAGTTCGCCGCGCTGCTTGCCAAGGAATCCGGTCTGCCGCTGGACGTGGCCAAACTGCAGTTGTCGCGCACCGACCTGAGCAGTCCGCAACTGACCGCCAACGATGTGCAAGCGTCGAAAGCTGCGGCACCGATTCTGGTGTCTGAGGAACTGGTGCGGCGTGGAGTGAATGTCGATCAAGTCATCGATCAGTTGCTCGACAGCGGAGTGCAGCAAGCCGTCGCCCGCCAGTAATCGACCAGACTCACAGCCCATCCGCGCCCGGCGCGGATTCGCTGTGAGCGGAGCCCACGTATGAGCACTCGCAGTAACGAACTGCCCGCGCCGCCTCGCAGCTTGCCGAGGCCGCGTCCTTCATCTCTCAACCCGACATGGCGCCGGCGCCTGAAAGGTCTGGCCCTGCCGCTGCTGATCGTGGTCGCCCTGGAGTTCATCGTGCGTCTCGGCTGGCTTCCGTCCTATCAAATGCCGGCGCCCAGCGAGATCGCCCTGACCCTCACCGACCTCGCCGAAGGCGCCCTGTGGAAACACATCAGCGCCAGCCTGTTGCGGGTGTTGCTCGGTTTTGCAATTGGCGCCAGCCTTGCGCTGGTGTTCGCCGCCTGGGTCGGCCTGAGCCGTGAGGCCGAGGCGTATCTGGAACCGACGTTCGCCGCGCTGCGTTCGATTCCGAGTCTGGCCTGGGTGCCGCTGTTGCTGCTGTGGCTGGGCATCGATGAAACCTCGAAGATCGTGCTGATCGCCATCGGCGCGTTCTTTCCGGTGTACGTCAACGTGGTCGCGGCGATTCGCAACATCGATCGCAAACTGGTCGAGGTCGGACGTATCTATGGCTTCAGCCGCTGGCAACTGGTGCGGCGGATTCTGCTGCCCGCCGCCCTGCCCGGCCTGTTCACCGGACTGCGCAGCGGCATGAGTCTGGCGTGGATGTTTCTGGTGGCCGCCGAGCTGATCGCCGCGACCAAGGGCCTCGGTTATCTGCTCAGCGACGGCCGCGAAACCTCGCGGCCGGACATCGTGCTGGCGGCGATCATCGTGCTCGCCTTGCTCGGCAAACTCAGCGACGGTTTGCTCGCGGTGCTGGAACGCCGCTGGCTGATCTGGCGCGACACCTTCACCGGTCAGGAGGCGCAGGATTGATTGGCCAGAGCCAACTATGCTGAAAGCGTCCATCCAGAGATTCGGCGCATGTGCGGAAGACTCTCGCAGTACCGCGGCATTCACGACTTTGTCGCGGTGCTGAGCATTCCCGATGCGCTGATCAATCACGTCGGCGACGCTGCGCTGGAGCGATACAACGCGGCGCCGACCACGTCACTCGCGGTGCTCCATCAACATGATCAACGCCTGTATGCCGACAACCTGCGCTGGGGCTGGCGCCCGCACTGGGCCAAGGACCGCGCGGCGCCAATCAACGCGCGCGTGGAGAAAGTCGCCCATGGGCCGTTCTTCCGGGCGATCTGGCGTCATCGGTTGATCGTGCCGGTCGACAACTGGTTCGAATGGGTCGACGGCCCGGACAAAACCCGACAGCCGTGGCTGATCCGTCGTGCCGATCACGGGCCGATTTTCTGTGCGGCCATCGGACAGTTTCCAACACCCGGCAGCGATGGCCGGGACGACGGCGGTTTTGTGATCATCACCGCCGACAGCGTCGGCGGCCTGCTCGATATCCATGATCGAAGACCCGTGGTCTTTCGCGCTGACATGGCTGCCGAGTGGCTCGACAGCGCCACGTCTGTTGAACGCGCCGAACAGATGCTCCTGTTTGAAGGCGAACCCAGTGATGCCTTCGCCTGGCACAAAGTCGGCAAGGCAGTCGGCAATTCACGCAATCAGGGTGCAGGGCTGATTGAAGAAGTGGCTTAAAGATCCACGTTCTCACGCGTCTACCTTGTAGTTGACGCAAGATCGTTACAGCTGGTGTTTCATTGTTGAGACAGCCCGAGAAAAACAGTCGTTTGAGCGAACTAACCGCCTGTCTGACATTTCAACCGTCATACATACATTTACATGCACTACGGATAGCATGCGCGCCGCATTTCCATTTGGCATACCAGTTGACCAAAGAGTCAGCAAAACCAGGAATCCCCTACAACTTTAACAAGCCTTGCAGAGAACTAAGTTGCGCGACGATTTTGCAATCAAACAGGCCAACGGCCTGGAGTGTATCTATCTGTCCATGACAGAACGCTTTCAACTCGACTGTTTTATCGGCCACTACATCAAGACCCGAAACCTGCGTTCAGTGCCGGACATCGAACGCATCCTGCGCACGACTCTCGAAGGCTATCCCGGCCACCCACCGGTGATGGTCAACGAGCTCAATGCATGGATCGACAAGACCCTGGGCTATCGGGCGTCACATCCGGACTTCCCGTCGCTGGAAGACCTCTGAACAACAAAAAGCCCCGCTGTTGCGGGGCTTTTTGCAGATTGCTCTCAGAGCTTCATATCAGGCCCGGTAAGTTCCTTGCCATCGTCGTGCTTCCACGTCTGTTCCTTGCGTTTCTCACGCTCGATTTCTTCTTCGCTGGGCTCGTCTACTTCTTCGTCTTCATCAGGACGCTTTTGCTCGGTCGTCATGTGCACCTCGACTTGTCGAAAATAGTCATCCAACCAGCGTAGAACAGTTTTTTCCCGGCAACTTACAACCACCAGCGCAGCAAAAAGAAAAACGCCATGCTCAAGAGCATGCTGAGCAAGGTATTGCGGGTGTACAGCACCAGCCCGATCGCTACGAGCGAACTCAGTAAATAAGGATTATCCCACTGCAGATTCAACTGTTTGTCCGGCATGAACACGATCGGCCCGCAGATCGCCGTGAGCATTCCCGGTACGGCAAACCCGAGAAACTGCCGTGCGTTGCTGCTCAAACGCAGCGGCAGGCGCGGTTCGAGAAACACGTAACGGTTGAGGAACACCAGAATCCCCATGCCGAAAATCACTGCCCAGACCATCATGTGCGCCCCCGATACAGCTTGTTGCAGACAAATCCTGCGGTCATCCCCGCCAGGCCCGACAACACCAGTGCCGAGCCCCACTGCCAATAACTGAACAGCACCGAGCAGAACAGCGACACCGCCACACACACCACGGTCGGCACGTTACGCACCACCGGGGTGATCAATGCGATGAAAGTGGCGGCAATCGAGAAATCCAGCCCCAAGTGCTCAAGCCCCGGAATGCTGCTGCCCAACACGATGCCGGCCAGGGTGAACAGGTTCCAGGCGATATAGAACGTCAGGCCGACGCCCAAGGCGTACCAGCGGTTGAACTGCTGACGGTCATGCTGACTGGTCAGGGCGAACAGCTCATCGGTGAGCAAAAAGCCCAGGCCGATGCGCCAGCGCCCGGGCAGCGGCGAAATCACTGAGCGCATGCTCATCCCGTACAACAAATGCTGCGAGGTCAGCAACAGCGTGGTCAGCAGGATCGAGAAAATCCCGGCACCCCCCTTGAGCATACCGATCGCCACCAGTTGCGCGGCCCCTGCAAACACGATGCTCGACAGGCCCTGCCCCTGTAACGGCGTGAGATTGGCTTCGATCGCCATGGAGCCGGCCAGCAGCCCCCACGGCGCCGTCGCCAGTGATAACGGCATGATCGCCGCAGCGCCGCGAAGAAACGCACGGCGCGGCATAAGTGAGTCAGACATAACGCTCTTCAACCGAGGAAACGGTCGCAGACTCTGCCAGCAAGTGCCCCTTCGTGGCTTGAACAATCTTGCGCACTTGCGCTAAATCGCAGCGCCCCAGCGTCGCTGTCGGCGTACCATGGAGGCCTTCACAACCACGTCAGGGAGACGACATGCTGTACCGAATCGCAGCCGACGGGCTGGTGCTGTTCCATCTGTCATTCATTCTGTTTGTGCTGTTCGGCGGGCTGCTGGTGCTCAAGTGGCCACGCCTGATGTGGCTGCATCTGCCGGCCGCTGCATGGGGCGTGGCGGTCGAGGTGTTGCACCTGACCTGTCCGTTGACCTACTGGGAAAACCTGATGCGCCACGCCGCCGGGCAGACCGAATACGCCGGCGGCTTCATCGAGCACTACATCTGGCCGATCATCTACCCCGCAGGTCTGACGCCGCAGATCCAGTTGGCGCTGGGCAGCGTGGTGCTGGTGATCAACCTGCTGGTCTACGGGCGTCTGGCCCGTGCGTGGAAACTGCGCCGCGCCAGCCGTATTCCGTTTTAACGCGCGGCGGGTTTCAAGGTTTCCAGCCAGGCTGGATCCAGGCGCTTCTGGTCGATCTCCAGACCCAGTGCCTGCATCCGCTCCTTGTGCGCTTCGACTTCCCGGCGCAACTGCGCATGATCGCTGGAGTTACCGTCCAGTTCGTGCATCTGGGTCAGCCCCAGATGATAGAAGCGCAGCACCTTCATCGCGGTCGGATCGTTCTGTTCCACCGCAGCGGTCACCTGATGCATCACGTTGGTCACGCTCATCAGGCTGCGCTTGAGCCGCCAGCTATAAACCGCCGGGGCCATCCACGCCTGCTGCCAGAACTGCCCGCGCATCAGCGCCGCTGTCAGCAGAAACGCCACGAACACCCCGCCGACATTGAACCGCAGGTTATCGCCGCCGGGCTCGCCGAACAGCGCCACTGCCGCCGTCGAAAGCACCATCGCCAGCACCAGGAACAGCACGGCAATGATCAACGTGCTGCGGCGGGTCTGCTGGCGAAACGTTGCTGGGTCCATCGGCTGGATCTCGAACATCAGGCATGACTTCCTTGAGCGATAAAAAGGGCAACGGAAAAAACTCGCTGCGCATTATCGCCTCTCTCGGGGATTTAGCTATGCTGGGGGCCCTTTTCATCTTTTCAGCGTCCAACGGGGACATGGCGGTACAGCGCAGATCGTGCCATCTTCATTCATGGATACACACTATTCGGATGCCATTTGCCTGCCATTGGAATGACATCGTTTTAAGGATCATTGCATGACCCAACGACACGTAATCAACGCCTCGGTCAGCCCGAAAGGCAGCCTGGAAACCCTTTCTCAACGTGAAGTTCAGCAACTGAGCGAAGCCGGCTCCGGCAGCACCTACACCCTCTTCCGCCAGTGCGCCCTGGCCATCCTCAACACCGGCGCGCATGTCGACAACGCCAAGACCATCCTCGAAGCCTACAAGGATTTCGAAATCCGCATTCACCAGCAAGACCGCGGCGTGCGCCTCGAACTGCTGAACGCCCCGGCCGACGCCTTCGTCGACGGCGAAATGATTGCCAGCACCCGCGAGATGCTGTTCAGCGCCCTGCGTGACATCGTCTACACCGAAAACGAACTCGACAGCCAACGCATCGACCTCAGCACCTCGCAAGGTATCAGCGACTACGTGTTCCACCTACTGCGCAACGCGCGCACCTTGCGTCCGGGTGTCGAGCCGAAAATCGTCGTGTGCTGGGGCGGTCACTCGATCAACACCGAAGAATACAAATACACCAAGAAAGTCGGCCACGAACTGGGCCTGCGCAGCCTCGACATCTGCACCGGTTGCGGCCCCGGCGTGATGAAAGGCCCGATGAAGGGCGCGACCATCGCCCATGCCAAGCAGCGCATCCACGGTGGGCGCTACCTCGGCCTGACCGAGCCGGGGATCATCGCCGCCGAGGCGCCGAACCCGATCGTCAATGAGCTGGTGATCCTGCCGGACATCGAAAAACGTCTTGAAGCGTTCGTGCGTGTCGGCCACGGCATCATCATCTTCCCGGGCGGCGCCGGCACCGCCGAAGAGTTCCTGTACCTGCTGGGCATCCTGATGCACCCGGACAACGCCGGCCTGCCGTTCCCGGTGATCCTGACCGGGCCGAAACATGCCGCGCCGTATCTGGAACAGCTTGATGCCTTCGTCACCGCCACCCTCGGCGATGCGGCGAAGCAGCACTACGAGATCATCATCGACGACCCGGCCGAAGTCGCCCGGCAGATGACTGCCGGCCTCAAAGCGGTTAAGCAGTTCCGCCGCGAGCGCAACGACGCGTTCCACTTCAACTGGCTGCTGAAGATCGACGAAAGCTTCCAGCGCCCGTTCGATCCGACCCACGAGAACATGGCCAACCTCAAGCTGCACCGCGACCAGCCGCCCCACGAACTGGCCGCCAACCTGCGCCGCGCGTTCTCCGGGATTGTCGCCGGCAACGTCAAGGACAAGGGCATCCGCTTGATCGAAGAGCACGGGCCGTACCAGATCCGTGGTGACGCGGCGATCATGCAACCGCTCGACGCGCTGCTCAAAGCCTTCGTCGCCCAGCACCGGATGAAACTGCCGGGCGGCGCGGCGTATGTGCCGTGCTATCGCGTGGTGGCGTAACTTTTCCGGGCACCACATCCCCTAATGTGGGAGCGGGCTTGCTCACGAAAGCGGTGTTTCAGGCAACATTGATGTTGACTGACACGGCCTCTTCGCGAGCAAGCCCGCTCCCACAGGTTCTGGTGTGTGGCGGCGCAGGGTATTTCCAAGCGGAGTCCCCTGTGGGAGCGAGCCTGATCGCGAAAGACCACCCTCAACCTTATCCCGCCAATCGCGCCGCCAATGCCTTGGCCTGCAACGCCACATCCGTCACCGCCGTGCTCTCCCACCACATCCCGCGCAGCGGTGGCCCCATCGCGAACAGTCGGCTGCCGGCCTGCCCTTCAGCATCTAGCACCGCACCGTCCACCGCCGCTGCAATCCCCAACGCCAACGGCCCCGGACGCACCAGCCCACGCGCCAGCAACTGCTGCGGCAGCGGGCGCGCGACGCGGCGCCAGTCGTACTCGATGCCACTGGAATTGATCAGCGCTGCACCTTGCACCACACAGGTTTGCGCCTCGCCGCGACGCCGAATTCGAATGCTCACACCCTCGCCCGTCATCGGCTCAAGCCCTTTGAACGACGCCGCCTGAATCCGCAACCGTCCTTCGTTGTGCAAGCGCTCAACCAATGCTGCACTCAGCGGCGGCGACCGGTGATGATGACTCTCCCACCACGGCCGCACATGGCGTACGAATTGTCGACGCTGCACGTCAGTCGCCTGACTCCACAGCCGTCCGATATGGGCCCGCACCGTGTCCAGCGGCGCCTGCCAGTCGATGCCCTGAGCGATCGCCTCGCGGCAATGCCTGCGCAGCTCGCGCAACAACTGTCGAGGTGTGCGAATGCTCTGATCTTCGGCAAGAAAATCCACCCACGCCGTCGGTTGCCGACGCACATGGGGCAACAGTCCGTGACGGGAAAACACTTCGATCGGCCCGCGATGCCCGGCCTGCTCCAGTGAAACCACGGCATCGACCATGGTCAGGCCGGAGCCGATGATCAGCACAGTCGACTGCGGATCGAGCTGACGCATGGCGGCGACATCCCACGGATCAAGCGCTGCGGCGTTCAGGCCGCTGGACTCTTTCTGCGGCGTGCGCGCGGCGGGGAACATGCCCGTAGCGAGCACGGCATAGGCGCCGCGCAGAGTCTGCCCATTGCTCAAGCTCATTTGCACCGAATCCGCATCAGTTTGCAGATCGACGACTTCAGCGCGAACGTGCTCGACGGTCGAACCATGCTGCGCACCAACGACGCGCGCCTCGGCCAGACGCTGCTGCACATAAACGCCAAACAGCCCGCGTGGAGGGAACAGCTCACTGATTGGCACATTCTGCTCGACAGATTCCGGCCAGCCACCGGCAGCGATGTGCGCGGTCAGCCATTGAGTCAGGTCATCGGGGTTATCGGGGTCGACACTCATGCGCGCCGCATTGCCGTTGAGCGTGTGGCCCAGTTCAACGGCGCTGTAAGCTTCACCGCGACCGAGTTCGGCGCGCGGTTCGATGATCAGGATCCGACGCTGGCCGGGCAGTCGCAGCAATTGCACGGCCAGCATCGTGCCGCTGAGGCCACCGCCGATGATCAGGATGTCTGCGTTCTGACTCATTCAAATCACCACATTGCGCACAAAGCGCACCGCTACCGGCCCGTCATTGCGATAGCCATGGGGCTGGTTGCTGGCAAACATGAAAAACTCACCGGCGGAAATGGTGTTGGCCACGTCGCCAATCGTTAGCGTCAGGCAACCTTCGAACACATAAATCTGCTCGCTCCAGCCATCGGCGTCGGGTTGCGACGGATAGACCTCGCCCGGTTGCAGACACCATTCCCACTGTTCGACTTCACGGGTGGCGGTGGCCTTGGATAGCAGTACCGCTTTGCTCCCGGGAATCACGCCGGCCCACGCCACCTCGTTGATGCGGCTGGTATCGCGTGCGTCTGGGGCCTGGATCAGGTCGCTGAAGGCCACGTCGAGCGCTTCGGCAACGCGATCGAGGGTGGTCAGGCTGACATTCTTTTCCCCGGCCTCGATCGCCACCAGCATGCGCCGACTGACGCCGGACTTTTCCGCCAGCGCGGTCTGGCTCATGTCGGCAGCGTGGCGCAGGCGCCGGACGTTGTGACTGACGTGTTGCAGGACGGACGCCCGTTGGCTGGAATCTTTGTGCACTATATTGCTCACTCGGTGGGGTTGGGCAGTATACTGCGCAACGTTGGGCGCATTGTGCGTCCTGCCTTTTATAGTGCGCAAGGTCATGACGTCAGTGAACGAATCTTCCACCTCTCTCCGCTTCTCCCGCTTCAGCAAGGCCGAGTGCGTACTAGTGCTGATCACCATGGTCTGGGGCGGCACGTTCCTGCTGGTGCAACACGCTATGACCGTCAGTGGGCCGATGTTCTTTGTCGGCCTGCGCTTTGCCGCTGCGGCCGCCATTGTCGCGCTGTTCTCCTGGCGCCACTTGCGTGAACTGACCCTGTTCGAGCTCAAGGCCGGATCGTTCATCGGCGTGGCGATCATGCTCGGTTACGGCTTGCAGACGGTTGGTCTGCAAACGATCCCGAGCAGTCAGTCGGCATTCATCACCGCGCTGTACGTGCCCTTCGTGCCGTTGCTGCAATGGCTGGTGCTGGGCCGTCGTCCGGGGTTGATGCCAAGCATCGGCATCATGCTGGCGTTTACCGGTTTGATGTTGTTGTCCGGGCCGTCCGGGGCTGCGCTGAACTTCAGCCCCGGCGAAATCGCCACCCTGATCAGCGCCATCGCGATCGCCGCCGAGATCATTTTGATCAGCACCTATGCCGGTCAAGTCGATGTACGCCGGGTGACCGTGGTGCAGCTGGCGGCGACCTCGGTGCTGTCGTTTCTGCTGGTGGTGCCGACCGGTGAAACGCTTCCGGATTTTTCCTGGACCTTGCTGGTGACCGCACTGGGTCTCGGCGCGGCGAGTGCGGCAATTCAGGTGGCGATGAACTGGGCGCAGAAAAGCGTTTCGCCGACCCGGGCGACCTTGATCTACGCCGGTGAACCGGTGTGGGCCGGGATCGTCGGGCGGCTTGCCGGGGAGCGCTTGCCGGCGATTGCGCTGGTGGGTGCGGGATTGATTGTGGCGGCGGTGATTGTCAGCGAGTTGAAGACCAAGGGTAAGGTTGTCGAAGAAGACGCGGAGCTGGAGCGGGAGACCCAAGGTTAATCCGCAATATCTTTAGTGCCTGAACCGTAGCTATCGCGAGCAGGCTCACTCCTACAATTGAAATGCGTTTCCCCTGTAGGAGTGAGCCTGCTCGCGATGAGGCCATTCCAAGCAATATCCATCTACCTGAAACAATGCCAAACAGAAAATTCCAGACTACTTTGTAGGATTCTGAGACATCCTGGCGTTTGGTAATCAGGGAGCTGGCACGTATGATGCTTCACAAACTTCCGCAGATTAGAAGCCTATGTCCCTGATAGTTCTACTGCTTCTGCCATTCATTGGCAGCTGTCTGGCAGCGGTGCTGCCACACAACGCGCGTAATACCGAATCCCTGTTGGCAGGTCTGGTCGCTTTGATCGGCACCGTGCAGGTCGCGCTGTTGTACCCGCAAATCGCCCACGGCGGGGTGATCCGCGAAGAATTCATGTGGCTGCCCAGCCTCGGTTTGAATTTCGTCCTGCGCATGGACGGCTTCGCCTGGTTGTTCTCGTTGCTGGTGCTGGGCATCGGCGCTCTGGTCTCTTTATATGCGCGTTATTACATGTCGCCGGACGACCCGGTGCCGCGCTTCTTCGCCTTTTTCCTGGCGTTCATGGGCGCCATGCTCGGGCTGGTGATCTCCGGCAACCTGATCCAGATCGTGTTCTTCTGGGAGCTGACCAGCCTCTTCTCGTTCCTGTTGATCGGCTACTGGCACCACCGCTCGGATGCCCGGCGTGGCGCTTATATGGCGCTGATGGTCACCGGTGCCGGGGGACTATGCCTGCTGGCGGGGGTCATGATCCTCGGCCATGTCGTTGGCAGCTATGACCTGGACAAGGTCCTGGCCGCCGGCGATCAGATTCGCGCACATGCCCTCTACCCTATCCTGCTTCCCCTCATCCTTATCGGCGCCCTCAGCAAAAGCGCGCAGTTCCCCTTCCATTTCTGGCTGCCGCACGCAATGGCGGCGCCCACCCCGGTTTCGGCTTATCTGCACTCGGCGACCATGGTCAAGGCCGGGGTGTTCCTGCTTGCGCGCCTGTGGCCGTCGCTGTCCGGCAGCGAAGAATGGTTTTACATCGTCAGCGGCGCCGGTGCGTGTACGTTGTTGCTCGGCGCCTACTGCGCAATGTTCCAGAACGATCTCAAGGGGCTGCTGGCCTACTCGACCATCAGCCACCTCGGGCTGATTACTCTTTTGCTGGGCCTGAACAGTCCGCTGGCAGCTGTTGCCGCGGTGTTCCACATTCTCAACCACGCGACCTTCAAGGCCTCGCTGTTCATGGCCGCGGGCATCATCGACCACGAAAGCGGTACCCGTGACATCCGCAAACTCAGCGGCCTGATCAAACTGATTCCGTTCACCGCGACATTGGCCATGGTCGCCAGCGCGTCGATGGCCGGCGTACCACTGCTCAACGGCTTCCTGTCGAAAGAAATGTTCTTCGCCGAAACCGTGTTCATCAACGCCACTGCGTGGGTCGAAGCAGCGTTGCCGATTGTCGCGACCATCGCCGGTACCTTCAGCGTCGCGTACTCGCTGCGCTTTACCGTCGACGTGTTTTTCGGCCCTACCGCCACCGACCTGCCGCACACCCCGCACGAACCGCCGCGCTGGATGCGTGCGCCAGTCGAGCTGCTGGTGTTCACCTGTCTGGTCGTCGGGATCTTCCCGGCGCAAGTGGTCGGCCCGCTGCTCGCGGCTGCCGCGCTGCCGGTGGTGGGCGGGACGCTGCCGGAATACAGCCTGGCGATCTGGCACGGTCTGAACGCGCCGATGATCATGAGCCTGATCGCCATGTCCGGCGGCATTGTGGTCTATCTGCTGCTGCGCAACCAGCTCAAGCGGGGCCGCTTCAAATACCCGCCGCTGGTGGGTCGCTTCAACGGCAAGCGCCTGTTCGAGCGCAGTCTGGTGCTGATGATGCGCATGGCCCGTCGGGTCGAACGCCGACTCGGCACCCGCCGCCTGCAAATGCAACTGTTCCTGATGGTCTTGGCGGCAGTGCTCGCCGGCCTGATCCCGATGTTGCACAGCAGCCTGAGCTGGGGCGACCGGCCGAAGATTCCGGGTTCGATCGTGTTCGTCACCCTGTGGCTGCTGGCAATCGCCTGCGCGCTCGGCGCCGCATGGCAGGCCAAGTATCACCGTCTCGCCGCCCTGACCATGGTCAGCGTCTGCGGGTTGATGACCTGCGTGACCTTCGTCTGGTTCTCGGCGCCGGATCTGGCCCTGACGCAACTGGCGGTGGAAGTGGTGACCACGGTGCTGATCCTGCTCGGTCTGCGCTGGCTGCCGCGACGCATCGAAGAAGTCTCGCCACTGCCGTCGAGCCTGCGCAAGGCCCGGTTGCGGCGCTTGCGCGACTTGCTGCTGTCGATTGCCGTCGGCGCCGGCATGGCGCTGTTGTCCTACGCGATGCTGACCCGGCAGACGCCCAACGACATTTCCTCGTTCTACCTCAGCCGGGCCATGCCCGAGGGCGGTGGCAGCAACGTGGTCAACGTGATGCTGGTGGACTTCCGCGGCTTCGACACCCTCGGTGAAATCACCGTGCTGGTGGCCGTGGCGCTGACCGTGTTCGCCCTGCTGCGCCGCTTCCGCCCGCCGAAAGAAAGCCTGCAACTGCCGGCCCAGCAACGCCTGCTCGCGCCGGACGTGGTCACCGATCTGGTCAACCCGCGCAGCGCCAGCGACACCGCACTCGGCTTCATGATGGTGCCAGCGGTGCTGGTGCGCTTGTTGCTGCCGATTGCGCTGGTGGTGTCGTGCTACCTGTTCATGCGCGGTCACAACCAGCCGGGCGGCGGTTTCGTCGCCGGACTGGTGATGTCGGTGGCGTTCATCCTGCAATACATGGTCGCCGGCACGCAGTGGGTCGAAGCGCAAATGAGCCTGCGACCGCTGCGCTGGATGGGCACCGGGCTGCTGTTCGCCACCGCCACCGGTCTCGGCGCGATGGCGGTCGGTTATCCGTTCCTGACCACCCACACCTGGCATTTCGCCTTGCCGCTGCTGGGCGAGATCCATATCGCCAGCGCGCTGTTCTTCGATATCGGCGTGTACGCCGTGGTCGTGGGCTCGACACTGCTGATCCTCACCGCCCTCGCCCACCAATCGGTGCGGGGTCACAAGACCGCATCGCTGCCCAAGTCCGTCGCCAGCAAAGGAGCCGTCTGATGGAAGAAGTCATCGCAATCGCCATCGGCGTGCTCGCCGCGTCCGGTGTGTGGCTGGTATTGCGGCCACGGACATTTCAGGTGGTCATGGGCCTGTGCCTGCTGTCCTACGCGGTCAACCTGTTCATCTTCAGCATGGGCAGCCTGTTCATCGGTAAAGAACCGGTGATCAAGGACGGCGTGACCCAGGACCTGCTGCACTACACCGATCCGCTGCCGCAGGCCCTGGTGCTGACCGCGATCGTCATCAGCTTCGCCATGACCGCGCTGTTCCTGGTGGTGCTGCTGGCGTCGCGGGGCCTGACCGGCACCGACCACGTCGACGGCCGGGAGCCCAAGGAATGATGGCGATGACTCACCTGATCGCCGCACCGATCCTGCTGCCGCTGCTGACCGCCGCCATCATGTTGATGCTCGGCGAAAAGCACCGACCGCTGAAGGCGAAAATCAATCTGTTCTCCAGCCTCGTCGGCCTGTTCATTTCGGTGATGCTGCTGCAGTGGACGCAAACCACCGGCGTGCCCGGTTCCATCGGCGTGTATCTGCCGGGCAACTGGCAGGCGCCGTTCGGCATCGTGCTGGTGGTCGATCGCCTGTCGGCCTTGATGCTGGTGCTGACCGGGATCATCGGCGTCAGCGCCCTGCTGTTTGCCATGGCGCGTTGGGATGGCGCCGGGTCGAGCTTCCACGCGTTGTTCCAGATTCAACTGATGGGTCTGTACGGCGCCTTCCTTACCGCCGACCTGTTCAACCTGTTCGTGTTCTTCGAAGTGCTGCTCGCGGCCTCTTATGGTCTGTTGCTGCACGGTTCGGGTCGGGCGCGGGTATCGTCGGGGCTGCATTACATCTCGATCAACCTGCTGGCCTCGTCGCTGTTTCTGATTGGCGCGGCGCTGATCTATGGCGTCACCGGTACGCTGAACATGGCCGATCTGGCGCTGAAGATTCCGCTGGTGCCGGAAGCCGACCGTGGCTTGCTGCATGCTGGCGCGGGGATTCTTGCGGTGGCGTTTCTGGCGAAGGCCGGCATGTGGCCGCTGAACTTCTGGCTGGTGCCGGCCTACTCCTCGGCCAGTGCGCCGGTGGCGGCGATGTTCGCGATCATGACCAAGGTCGGCGTCTACACCCTGCTGCGCCTGTGGACGCTGCTGTTCTCTGGGCAGGCCGGGGCTTCGGCGTTCTTCGGTGGCGACTGGCTGATCTACGGCGGCATGGCGACCATCGCCTGCGCGGCGCTGGCGATTCTGGCTGCACAACGTCTGGAGCGCATGGCCAGCCTGAGCATTCTGGTGTCGGCGGGGATTCTGTTGTCGGCGGTGGGTTTCGCCCAGCCAAACCTGATCGGCGCGGCGCTGTTCTATCTGGTCAGCTCGACCCTGGCACTGAGTGCGCTGTTCCTGCTGGCGGAGTTGATCGAGCGTTCGCGTTCGGCCAACGAAATCCCGCTGGAGGATGAAAGCGAGTTGCTGCCGCGTCCGCAGGAATCGCTGCAACCGCCCAAGGGCATCAATCTCGACGATGAACAGAAAGCCGTGGTCGGCCAGGTCATTCCGTGGACCATGGCGTTTCTCGGCCTGAGCTTCATCGCCTGCGCGCTGCTGATCATCGGCATGCCGCCGCTGTCCGGATTCATCGGCAAGCTCAACCTGATCGGTGCGCTGCTTAATCCGTTGGGGCTGGGTACTGATGCGCCGATCTCGAACGCTGCATGGGCGTTGCTGGCGTTGCTGATCCTCTCCGGGCTGGCCTCGTTGATGGCATTCGCGCGCATGGGCATCCAGCGTTTTTGGACGCCCGAGGAGCGTCCTTCGCCGCTGCTGCGCAAGCTCGAATGCGCACCGATCTTCCTGTTGCTGGGGCTGAGTATCGCGCTGACCTTCAAGGCCGAACCGCTGCTGCGTTACACCGAGGCCACCGCCGACGCGCTGAACAACCCGCAGCAATACGTGATGGCGGTGCTCGGCACCCGCGCCGTGCCCAGCCCTGAAGCCAAAGCGGCGATGCTGGAGGTGCAGCCATGAAGCGCGTATTTCCGGCTCCATTGCTGTCACTGGCGTTGTGGGTTTTGTGGCTGACGCTGAACCTCTCCGTCAGCCCGGGCAACCTGCTGCTCGGTGCAATCCTCGGGTTCGCCGCACCGTTGATGATGCGCAAGCTGCGCCCGAAACAGGTGCGCATCCGCCGTCCGCTGACGATTTTGCGCCTGTTCGTGATGGTCGGTCGTGACGTGATCCTCTCCAACCTGATCGTCGCCTGGGGCGTGATCAACGCCGGTCGCCGCCCGCCGCGCTCGCGCTTCGTCAAAGTGCCGCTGGACCTGCGCGACGCCAACGGTCTGGCGGCGCTGGCGATGATCTGCACCGTGGTGCCGGGCACCGTGTGGTCGGAGCTGGCGCTGGATCGCAGCATTCTGCTGCTGCATGTTTGGGATCTGGATGACGAGGCGCACTTCATCCACCACTTCAAGACTGCCTACGAGCAGCCGTTGATGGAGATTTTCGAATGAGCCCGTTGCTGTCGAACGCGATTCTGCTGACGCTGTTCCTGTTCTCGCTGGCGATGGTTCTGACCTTGATTCGCCTGTTCAAGGGGCCGTCGGCACAGGATCGGGTACTCGCGCTGGATTACCTGTACATCGTCGCCATGCTGATGATGCTGACCCTGGGCATTCGTTATTCCAGTGACACTTATTTCGAGGCGGCGCTGCTGATCGCGCTGTTCGGCTTCGTCGGCTCGTTTGCGCTGGCGAAATTCCTGCTGCGTGGCGAGGTGATCGAATGAATGCTGAATTGTCATTGTGGGTGGAGATTCCGGTGGCGATCCTGCTGGTGCTCAGCGGGGTGTTTGCACTGATTGGCGCGACCGGATTGCTGCGCATGAAGGATTACTTCCAGCGCATGCACCCGCCGGCGCTGGCCTCGACACTGGGCGCGTGGTGTGTGGCACTGGCGTCGATCATCTGTTTTTCGGCACTCAAGTCCGGGCCGGTGATGCATGCCTGGCTGATTCCGATTCTGTTGGCGATTACCGTGCCGGTGACTACGTTGCTGCTGGCGCGGGCGGCGTTGTTCCGCAAGCGCATGGCCGGGGATGATGTGCCGGCTGAGGTGAGTAGTCGCCGCACCGAGAGTGGTAGTTAGTTTCTACATCCAGGGTGTCTGAACTGGCCTCTTCGCGAGCAAGCCCGCTCCCACAGGGGAAATGCATTCCAAATGTGGGAGCGGGCTTGCTCGCGAAGAGGCCGGTACTGCCAACACATGAACCGGGTCAGACCCAAGCCACCGCCAACAACCCCGCCCCCAACGCCAGACACAGCGGCGAATACACCCAGGTATCCAGTCGCGCAAACCGCGACCCCTTCACTTCTTTGAAAAACCCCACCAGATTCGAATCGCCGATCGCCCGGGCGAACATCAATAACGCAATCGCACTGATCACCCATTGCAACGCCTTGTGATGCACCGCCGGCATGCCCCAGCCGACGCGCATGCACACCAGCGCGGCGATCACCAGTAATGCTGCCGCTACCAGCAAGGTGATCCAGCCTGACGGTTTGAACGCCGGTCGCACCGTCACCACCAGTCCTTGCACCGGCACTTGCGGTACCGCCGCCACCGCCGCCCACTGCCCACCCAGCGCCCAATACACGTGTACCAGGGCGATTGCCGCGAATATCGTCACCAGCCATTGAGCCAACACAAAGGTCATGGTCAAGAATCCTTTCGAGGGATTTGAACAAAACATCCTAGTCGGCATTTTTTGAAGTGCACGACCGATCAGCGGTACGGTAAAGTGCCGCCCCATGAAATTCACCCGTTCCGATCGCTCACTGCTGGCCTGGATGCTCTACTGCTGCGTCCTGTTCAACGTGTTCGCCTGCAGCATCGGTCACGGGCAAATGGTCGGGATGCAGCTCAACGGCATCGGCGGGCAGTTCTGTACGGTCGACCCGGCCACCCAAGCGCCACAGACCAGCAATCCCAGCGAAGAACAATTGCCGACCCTGTCCAAGGCGTTCGGCTGCCCGCTGTGCTCGGTCGGCGGCGGCATGGGTCCGGCGTTCAACTCCAGCCTGACCCTCGCGGTTCTGCCCGAGCAACACAGCCCGCCGCTGGCGCCCATCGTCAGTGCCGACCTTCCTGCCCGCTTCACCTGGCCTTCGGCCAACCCTCGCGCCCCGCCGCTCGCCTGAGTGTCTTTGCCTTTTTGATTTTTCAGCTCACTGCGCCAACGCGCGGCGTTCGCCTGTGCGCTGATTCCTAGACAAGCATTCAGGATTCAACAATGAAACATATTCCTCTGCTGGCGAGCCTGTGCGGCTGCCTGTCCCTTAACGCCTGGGCGCAATCCACCGTGGATCTGGCGCCGATCACCATCGACGGCGAATCCACCAGCGAACCAGGCCTGAGCCTCGATCAATCCAGCGGCATGGCCTCGCGCCTCGGCTTGAGCGTGCGCGACACACCGGCCTCGGTGGCCGTCGCCAACCGCAACGACATCGAACGCCACGGCGCACAAAACTTTCAGGACGCCGCCAACACCCTGCCTGGGGTCAATGCCAGCGCGCCGCCAGGCTTTGGCGGATTCGTCTCCTATCGCGGTTTCACCAGCAGCCAGATCACCCAGATGTTCAATGGCGTCACCGTCTCCGGCGGCCTCGCCCGGCCGGTGGATTCATGGATCTATGATCGAGTCGAACTGGTGGGCGGCCCATCTTCGCTGATCAACGGCGCAGGCTCGGTCGGCGGCTCGTTGAACTACGTGACCAAACTGGCGACCCGCGACGAACAAGCCGCCGAAGGTCGCGTCAGCTACGGCAGTTACGACACCACCGAAACCGCGTTCGGCCTCAACCACGCGCTGACCGACCCTAGCGCCGACGTGCAGCACTACGCGCGGCTCGATGTCAGCCACAACACCAGCAACGGCTACATCGACCGTCAGGAGCGCGATGCCTGGAGCGTGGCGTTCTCGTTGCTCAGCGACCTCACGCCGGATCTGTCGCACACCCTGGCCCTGGAATATCAGGACGAACACGAAGACAGCCCGTACTGGGGCACGCCGGTGCTCAACCCCAAAGCCGGCGAGTTGAAGATCGACAAACACAATCGCTTCAACAACTACAACGTCGATGACGGGCGCTACGAACAGCGCACGATCTGGGTGCGTTCGATCATCGATTACCGGATCAACGACAGCACCACTCTGCGCAATACGCTGTATCACCTCGACAGCCAACGCGACTACCGCAACCTCGAAACCTATCAGTACAACGCCGACAACACGGCGGTGAACCGCTCCACCGCCTATCAAGTGCGGCATCAGGGTGAGCAGAACGGCAACCAGTTCGAGCTGCGCCACGACAACACCCTGTTCGGCCTCGACACCACCTGGTCCGGCGGTTTCGAGTACAAGGTCAACCAGACCACCAACTCGCCGTTGAATATCAAAGGCGCAAGCACGGTGGATCCGAACAACTACCGTCCGGGGCATTTCTACGATATTCCCGGCACCAACCCGGCACTGATCAGCGACAAGACCAACGAGGTCACCACCAAGGCACTGTTCGTGGAAAACCGTCTGGCACTGACCGACAAACTGGCGTTGCTCACCGGCCTGCGTTACGACGACATCGACCTCGACGTGACCAACCACCGTACGGTGACAGCCGCCAACCCCAAACACCTCAAGCGCAGCTGGGAGCCGGTCACCGGGCGCGTCGGCCTGACCTACCAGTTCATCCCGTCGGCCAATGTCTACGTGCAATACAGTACCGCCGCCGAACAACCGAACGGCACGCAGGACTTCGATGTTTCCACCGGCAAGCAATGGGAAATCGGCAGCAAGTTCGACTACCTGAATGGCCGTGGCTCGGCGACAGTTGCCGCCTACACCATCGAGCGCAAGGACTTCGCTGTGACTGATCCGCTGGATCCGACCAGCAGCATCCCGGTAGGGCAGCAAACCTCGAAGGGCATCGAGATCGCCAGTTCCCTGCGGATTACCGACAAGCTGTTGGCCGAAGGCAACTTCGCCTGGGTCGATGCGCAGTACGATGACTTCACCGAAAAGAACGCCGCCGGTGCGGTGGTTTCACGCAAGGGCAATACACCGACCAACGTCCCGGATCGGGTCGGCAATCTATGGCTGACTTACGATTTTTCGCCGCAATGGCAAGCTGGGGTCGATGCGCGGTATGTGGCGTCGGTGTATGCGGACACGGCGAACACCATGACCGTGCCGTCGTACACGCTGTTCGGCAGCTTCCTCAGCTACAAGGTCGACTCGCACACCACCGTCACCGGCCGAGTGCGCAACCTGACCAACGAGGTGTATGCCGAGTTTGCGCATGTGTCGCCGGCTTACTATCTGGGTACGCCGCGCACCTTTGAGTTGGCGGTACAGACGAAGTTCTAAAAGCCTGAAAGCTTCGCGAGCAAGCCCGCTCCCACAGGAGAGCGCGTTCCAATTGTGGGAGTGAGACTGCCCCCACAGGACAGAGCGCTCCAATTGTGGGAGCGGGCTTGCTCGCGAAGAGGCCAGCAGTCTCAACTATCTATTTCAGATCAGCCGCCACCTTCTCCGCCACATCCTTCGGCACCCACGCCTGCCACACCTCCGGATGCGCCTTCATGAACGCCTCAGCCGCCTGCCGTGGTGCGGTGTGTTTCTCGCTCATCTCGGCCAACGCCTTGTTCAGCGGCTCGATCGGAAAATCCACCTTGCTGAAGAAATCCGCGATCTGCGGATACTGTTTCTGGAACGGCGTAGACACGCCAATCGACAGCTTCGATGCCAGCGAACGGGTCGGTTTCGGATTGGGGTTATCGGCATCGGTCAGGGTCTTCCACGCCTCGGCATCGAACGGTGGCTCTTCCAGCTGCACCAGTTTGAATTTGCCCAGCAATGGCGTCGGCGACCAGTAATAGAACAGCACCGGTTTGCCCCGACGGATCGAAGAGCTGATCTCGGCATCCAGCGCCGCGCCCGATCCACTGCGGAAATTGGTGTAATCGTCCTGCAGGCCGTAAGCGGTCAGCTTCTGCTTGTTCACCACTTCCGAGGTCCAGCCGATCGGGCTGTTGAGGAACCGACCCTTGCTCGGATTTTCCGGGTCCTTGAACACGTCCTTGTATTTCTTCAGATCACTGACACTGCGCAGGTCCGGCGCCAGTGGCTTGATGCCCTTGGCCGGGTCACCCTTGATCACATATTCCGGCACCCACCAGCCTTCAGTCGCACCCTTGACCGTATCGCCGAGACTGACGACCTTGCCCTCCGCTTCAGCCTTGACCCACACCGGACTGCGCCCGGCCCACTCTTCGCCAATGACCTGAATGTCATTGTTGGCCAGCGCGGTTTCCAGGGTGATGGTGGTGCCCGGCAATGTATCGGTCGGCAGGCCATAACCCTTCTCGACGATGATCCGCAGGACATCGGTGATCAGGCTGCCGCTTTCCCAGTTCAGGTCGGCAAAATGGATGGGCGTTTGCGCCGCCGTCACCGGTTGCGCCGATGTCAGCACACCGAACGTGACAACGCTGGCGGCCAGTAACCGTCGAAATCCTTTCATGCTTTTGCACCTCGTGCTGTTCACAGCAATAGCAGGATGGCCTGGCAGAAGACCGCAAGCCTCTGAATACTCAGTCAACTGACTGTAGCCGAGGTTCCTGCTTTTTCCGGGCCGCAATCCCGGCGAGGTTACGTTTCAGACTTTTCCTGCAAGCTTTGCAGCTCGCGTCTGACCATGCTGGCGTATTCCGCAGGCCGCAAGGTGTAGATCTGCGCTGCCACCCAGTTCAGCCATGCACCCTGCAATTCGGCTTTGGCGTTGAACAGGCGCAAGGCCTCCTCACGCGCACGGTCGAGGTTCTGCGAATGGAAGTCGGCGCGACTCACACCACCGATCACTCGCTGGCCTTGAACGTGATCAGTTCGCCCTTGCGCCACTTCGCCGCTTTACCGGTAACGGCTTTCAGGGTCTTGGTCAGGCCTTCCTGCAGTTGCTGGTGCGCGGCAAACACCGTCACCACGCTGTGGCCTTCCTTGAACAGGATCGCGTGGCCGTCCGCTGTATCGACAAAGGCGTAGTCGCCCAGGCCGTACACCGTGAGTTTGATTTCGCGAAAGCGGATGTCCATCTTGCCGCCTTCACGGCTGGGCAGCACGGCCGCGCTGAAATGATCGCCGACCTTGAGCTTGAGCCCCGGTTTGTCATCGACTACCAACGCACTTTCGGTGTCGATCTCGGCCACGTAAATGCCTTCGGCGTTCTGTTCGGTGATGTAAACAAAACGCGATTGAAACAGCTTGACCAGCTTTGCACGCAAATCACCCAACACGAACAAAGCATGCATATCGAGGTTACTGACTGCCAAAGAAACATCCCCACATCTGAAAAAGTACCCGGCGCCAAAACGCGCACGGCAAAAAAACGGCCAGGCCGATGCTGTTACCGAATGACTTCAGTACACCTGAAACAAGCGGAGCGCCCATACATCACAAGTTCGCAAGACTACTGGAAAGTCAGACGAGAAACTTGCCTCGATGTTCGCCAGGCCTTGAAGGAAAAATCTCCATTGAAGCGCAACGAAGACGGACTACAAACTTTAGGGAAAAAACTGACGAAAAAAAGCCCTTTTCCGACATATCGCCGGTAAAAAATTGCTTTAGATAGGCACCTGTCGCCAGCAGACACTGGCGATTCTAGAGCAGCGATGCTGCTTCCGACTACCCGAACCGACCTGTAACCGTCGGCTATCTCATGAAAAGGACTTCATATGTGCACTCTGACTCACTTTGCCCAGCCCTCCAAACCAGTCATGGATACGCCTTTCGTGCTGCACGGCACTGATTTGCCGGAACTTGCGCAATACGCACAAAGCGTTCAGACCCCACGATTTCAGGTGGTCCCGGCAGGTAACGCGTTCTTTCATATCAAGGAATCTTCCACCGGTCGTGTAAGAGGTTTCCGCGAAGACCATAACGAGGCGTGCGCCCTCGCCCGCTTGCTTGAATCACGGATCGAACTCTTGTCCAACGGCTGCCTCAGATAAAGAGCGAGCGACAGCGCCATTCCGGCACACGCAAAAAGGAGTACACGATGGAACTGCCTGCATATGATCTGAAAACCCTGTTCGACCAACTGGGCCTGCCATCGGAAAACGGGGCAATCGACGACTTCATCGAAGCGCATCCGCTGGACGCTAATACCAAACTGATCGATGCCGACTTCTGGACGCCACAACAGGCGCAACTGCTGAAGGAGTGGCTGCGCGCCGACGGCGAAGAAGCGGTGATGGTCGATGAATTGAACGTACGCCTGCACGACGGACGTTAATAAATGTCAGTGCAGGCTGTCGCCAGGCTCGGCCATCAGTTGCGCGAGCCAGGCAGCCTTGCACTCCTCCGCCTCGTCGCGACTGGCGAACGCGGTGCCACGCCGCTCACCATTGAGCAACACCACCCAGCAGACGCTCTGGCCCATCGCGCGCAATCCGGCGGGCACACCACTGCCAATCATCACCGCGACATCGACTCTGCACATACTGACCTCTCGACTTCATTAGCTACCTAACTAACGGCCATGTTAATGACTTCGTCGCAGAGGAAACAGCAACGCCCGTGCACAGATTCATTGCGCGAGCGGTAACAATCGATCAGCGCGGATTTTCCGGCTTGTAACCCAGGCGCAGACCGCCCCAATGCCGGCCCTTGACCATGATCGGCACCGACAAGTCGTGCATCAGCTCCCCGGTGTCACGGGTGTAGGTCTGCAGCAACACCGCCTGTTGATGGCTGCCGCAGCGGATCCCGGTGCGGTCGGCGAACTTGCGTTTGGTGCGGTTACCCACCGCGTCCACCTGCGCGTCACCGGTCAACGGCTGACTGAACGCCAGGTTGTGCGTCGGCACATAACCCTGCTGCGTGCAGGCGATGGCGAACACCAACCCCTCATGACGCGGCAGCAACGGCTCCTGGATCGCCGGCAGCACCTGATCGGTGTAGCGGTCGAAACGGGTCTGAAACTTCGCCGGCTGCGTCCCGGGAATCGGTTGATATTGACGGTCGAACAAATCCTCAAGACTGATCCGCCCCTGCTCGACATCCGCCTCGAACCGCGCCGCAATCTGACTCGCGCCCTCACGCGCCAGGTCATAGACGCGCTGGTGATAGTCATCCAGACCGACTTCGGCCAGACGCTCGCTGATGGTTTCCGCCTGCCCTTCCATCTGCACGGCGGCCTCGGCCAAGCGTCGGGTTTGCTGATCGCTGATCGCCAGATCACTGCGCATCTGCTCGATGGCCTTGAACAGGCTGTCGAGCTGCTCGCGATTGGTTTCCGCACCACGGGCGATTTCACCGACCTGAGTCTCTACGCCCGCCGCCAGCCGCGCGATGTTTTCCAGATGCTGGCCGGTGTTCTCGACCTGCTCGACGCCGGTCTGCAGATCACTGGACAGCTCGCGGATCTGCTCCACCACTTGCGCCGTACGCTGCTGAATGTCGGCAACCATCTCCCCGACCTCGCCGGTCGCCGAGGCAGTCCGCGCTGCCAGACCGCGCACCTCGTCCGCTACCACCGCAAATCCCCGACCATGCTCGCCCGCCCGCGCCGCTTCAATCGCCGCGTTCAGGGCCAGCAGATTGGTCTGGCTGGCGATCGACTGAATCACCAAAGTCACCCGTTGAATGTCGTCGCTGCGCAGACTCAGGGCTTCGATCAGCTCACGGCTAGCGTTGGCGCGTTGACTGAGTTGATGCATGCGCGCAATCGAATCCACCAGTTCGGTGCGCCCCGCCGCGCTGCTGTGATGCGCCTCGCTGGCGGCGTCCAGCGCTTCACGACTGAGCTGCGAAGTGGCGTGTTCAGTGGCGATCATCACTTCGGCGTTGCTGACAATCTGCGCCGCCGCGTCGAGTTGCGATTCGAGTTTGCTCGCCAGTTGCTTGACGGAAAACGCCACACCGGCGGCTGACAGCGCGTTATGACTGGTGGTGTAGGAAAGATCGCGGGTGAGTTCGGAAATCGCGCTACCGGCATCGACAGGCGCAGCATCAGGGGTGGCCCGCGAGCGCAGGCGCGGCAGCCAGACAATCAGCACCGCCAGCGGCAGGCCGATGTACAGCGACCATCCACCCAGCGTCATGCCGGCGAGCAACAGCATCAGGGCGATGCTTTGCAGGGTCGGAGCGATCCAGCGGTTTTTCGGCAACAGCACTGGTGCGGGCAAAGCCCCAACCAGAGATCCATCTCTCGTCATATCAACACCCCACGCATGTTCTCATTGTTGTGACTGCATTAAACGCCACTAGAACGCCATTATCCATGGTCCGTTAGTCGTGGAGTCTGCAGCAGGTCAATGGAACGACGCGCAAAATATCGCAGACGAGCAAAAGCAAAGATCGCAGCCCCGTCAGCTCGTGGAGGAGCTGCCGAAGGCTGCGATCTTTTGCAGGCGCCCCCCATTCAGGGGGCAGCCATGGAATCAGGCCTGACGCTGGTGCTTGTCGATCTGCTCGTGACGCTCTTGAGCTTCGATGCAGTACTTGGTGGTCGGGCTGATCAGCAGGCGTTTCAGGCCGATGGCCTCGCCGCTGTCGTCGCACCAGCCAAAACTGTCTTCCTTGATGCGCTCAAGGGCTTGTTCCAGTTGCGGCAGCATGCGCTGGTCGCGATCGATCGCGTTCACCAGCCAGGTGCGCTCTTCTTCAACCGAAGCCGCGTCCGCCGGGTCGGCCGGAGTGTCCAGGCTTTCGATGGCGATACGGTTTTGCTCAATGCGCTCGTGGGTTTCGACTTTCATGTTCTGCAACAGCTCAGTGAAGAAAGCGTGTTGCTCGGCATTCATGTAGTCATCTGCCGGCATGGCCAGCAACTTGTCCTTTGTCATTGATATCTCTATAAAAAAACGTGCATTAAGGCGAAATAGGGAGCGTTCCGGCGAACCGTGTCCGGTCGACGAAAAGGCATCGTTTATTGCAAACGCCACCCGGCACTCAATTTACGAAGGGGCGGCAGTCTAAGGCCCGTTTGAGGCCTCAGCAACTGTAAATACCGGGAATTTGTCCGACAACAGCCGTAAACGGGTCTGACACAGGCTTCATGGCGGTCATCGGAGTGCGTTTATAGCAAGAAATTCAGTCGAGCGGCTGTATATAGAAGACAAACGGCTAACCGCTGGTGCCTCATCGCGAATTTTTCTTCTCCCGGTGCATCGTTTCAGCCAAGCAGAACCCCAAAAGCCCTCCTAACATCAGGCACATCCCAGCACTTTGTGTGATTTGATCAGCCTGAAGGAAGACTTATGCCCCGCCCCGATCTGCCGGCCAACGACGAGCGCCCCCTCGCCAGCCTCCCGATCAATGCCGAGCGTCTGCTGCAACTGATCACCGACGAATACGACACCCTGCCGCGCCAACTCAAGCGCATCGCCAGCTACATGAGCCAGCAAAGCGACCGGATCATGGTCGATCGCATCAGCGACATCGCCCGGGAATGCGAGGTGCATCCGTCCGCCATCGTGCGTTTCTCGCAGCGCTTCGGTTTCAGCGGCTTCAGCGAAATGCAGGCGCTGTTCCGCGCCGCCTACACCCACAAAGCCTCGCCGGTGCACAACTACCAGCAACGCATCCGCAGCATGATCGCCAACCAGTCGCAGCAGGCCAGCGACGGCGACCTAGCCCGCGAGTGCATCGACGCCACCCGCTCCGGCATCGAACGCCTGGGGCGCGAACTCGACGACGTCGCGTTCGAAAAAGCCGTCGACCTGATCGTCAACGCCGACAACATCTATGTCGTCGGCGTGCGCCGCTCCTTCGCCGTCGCCGACTACCTCGTTTACAACTTGCAACACACTCACAAGCGCATTCACCTGGTTTCCGGACTGGGCGGCAGTTATCGCGAGCAGATGCGCAGCGTGCGTAGCGGTGATTTAGTCATCGCCATCAGCTTCACCCCCTACGCCAAGGAAACCCAGCACTGCCTGCGCTACGCCCGGCAACAACAGGCCAACACCCTGATCCTCACCGACAGCCACCTCTCGCCTTTGGCCAAAAACGCCAACAGCCTGCTGCTGGTGAATGAGGGCAGCGCACTGGCGTTCCGTTCGCTGAGTGCGACGTTGTGTTTGTGTCAGGCGCTGTTCGTGGCGGTGGCGTATCGACTGGAATTGAATGTGGACGAGATTCACGAACAAGCCGGTTTTGACGACTGACATTTGCCTCAGGCTCGGCTAGGTTATGCCTTCCCACCGGTTCGACTTGAAGGAACGCGTCATGAAACTGATCGGCATGCTGGACTCCCCCTACGTGCGCCGCGTGGCGATCTCCGCCAAACGCCTCGGCATCGACCTCGAACATGAATCGGTCTCGGTGTTCCGCCACTTCGAGCAATTCCAGCAGATCAACCCGGTGGTCAAGGCGCCCACGCTGATCCTCGACGACGGCGTGGTCCTGATGGACTCCACTCTCATCCTCGACTACCTCGAAGCCGCCAGCGGCAAAAGCCTGCTGCCGAGCGACCTAAAACAACGCGCCCACGCCCTGCGCCTGATCGGCCTCAGCCTCGCCGCCTGCGAAAAAGCCGTGCAGCTCTACTACGAACGCAACCTGCGCCCGGCCGACATTCAATATCAAACGTGGGTCGAGCGCGTCGAAGGTCAACTCGCCGCCGCCTTCACCGCCCTCGAACAGGAACTGGAAAAAACCGGCCTGCCCACCGACGGCACCCTCACTCAGGCCGGCATCAGCCTCGCCGTCGCCTGGAGCTTCACCGACCTCGTCGTCCCCGACCAGATCGACACCCGCCGCTACCCGCACATCGCCCAATACACCGCGTACGCCGAAACCCTCGAAGCGTTCGTCAGCACCCCGATGACCTGACCATGAGCAGCACCGACACCGCCGCCCCGGCGTTAAAGGAAATCTTCAACGCCGAACGCCTGCAACACATCGCCAGCGAAATGAGCGCCGTGTACCCGGCGTTCAAGGCAAAGGCGTTTCTCAAGCACGCCAACCAAGGGTTGGCGGAATTGTCGGTGATGCAACGCATGGCCCGCGTCAGCGAAAGCCTGCACGCCGTGCTGCCACTGGACTACGAAGATTCCCTCGCAGTCCTGCGCGAACTCGCCCCCCGCCTCAACAGCGGATTCGTCAGCATGTGCCTGCCGCACTACGTCGCCAGCTACGGCAGCCACGCTTTCGAGACCTCGATGCAAGCACTGAAATACTTCACCACCTTCGGCTCCTCCGAATTCGCCATCCGCCACTTCCTGCGCAGCGACCTCGAACGCTCGCTGGAACACATGCACGACTGGACCCAAGACCAAAACCACCACGTCCGCCGCCTAGCCAGCGAAGGCACCCGCCCCCGCCTGCCCTGGTCGTTCCGCCTGGAAACCGTGCAAGCCAACCCGCAACTGGCCGCCGGAATCCTCGATCGGTTGAAAGCCGACGAGAGTTTGTACGTACGCAAATCCGTGGCGAACCATCTGAACGACGTGACCAAGGAACATCCGGAATGGGTGCTGGACACAATTGAAGGCTGGCCGCTGGAGAACAAACACACGGCGTGGATTGCCAAGCATGCGCTGCGCAGCTTGATCAAACAGGGCGATTTGCGCGCGCTGACGGTGATTGGTGCGGGGGCCAAGGCTGAGGTTGAGTTGCTGGATGTGCGGGTTGAACCGGCGGTGGTGAGGTTGGGTGAGGCGATTACGTTGTCGTTTACGGTGAAGTCGACGGTGGCGCATGAACAGCGGTTGGTGATTGATTATGCGATTGACTATGTGAAGGCGAATGGCGGGATTTCGGGGAAGGTGTTCAAGTTGAAGACGGTGGTGTTGGCGGGGTTTGGGGAGATGGTTGTGGGGAGGCGGCAGGTGATTCGGGATTTTACGACGCGGAAGCATTTTTTGGGGCGGCATGGGGTTAGGGTTTTGGTTAATGGGGAGGTTTTGGGGAGTGGTGCGTTTGAGATTGTTGCTGATTGATACTGCTAATAGATTCCGTTGATATGACGGGACTTGGACTGATAGGAAGTTACGGATGGGGCTGCTTTCGGCCAGAAGCGGCCGTCTGTGAGCCGCAGCTTTCGGCCAGAAACAGACTTTCAACGCTAGAATTAAGCGGATGGTAACTCGTCCAACTGGATGAATGATTAGGGCGCATTCCAGTCAATTGTGATGTCACCTGTGTTAACGAAGAGAGCGACCTCCGCAATCGAAAACTGGGTGCCTCCCATTGCGGTCACTGAATGCCAGTAGCTGTATTGCCAAATTTCTGGCAGTACGTAGACGCAGCTTCCATGAGCACACGCAAAATATTTTCCCGTCTGAATATATCTGTTGAGCGCATCGCCCCCAAAGATACTAGCTGACCGCTACGAAGGTGAAAAAGTTGAGCAAGGCAAGCACTAACGTGGGTACAAAACCCACCGTGCTCGATTCGACAAACTATCGAAGGTGAGATGCGATTTCATGAGACCGAATTACTGAACACACGAACCCTTGGGTCCGGTTATACGACCCTGATTGCGTCCAAAAACCTAGACGCCCCCCCTATTCTGGTTGGAACTTATCTTCTCTTGAGACTGGGACTGCTTTTTTCTGAGAAATAAATCATTCTCCTTTTTCAATGACAAAAGCTACCATTACAGTAGCTTCTGCCAGCGACAACTTATTTTTTTGAAGATTTGCTAGGTTTCAAGTCGGGATTGTTTCCTTGCGTGTCTTTATTATCACGACGACGCTTGTCAACTTCACCGGTTGATTTAGCGATTGGTTTTGGGCCTGGTTTAAGCGCCATATGCTTTCTCCTTAACGTTGATATTGATTGTGGTTTTTGCACTTATCAATTTCTCATAAAATAAATTTCCCCTTTGCCCTCCTACCAAGGTTGATTCTTAATTCTATGGCCAGCGCACCAAATTCAATTCCTTGATTCGAACCGCCATGGCACTGTCAGATACTCTGAATTGCTGAGCCAATGAATTGATTGCCTTGCCGTTGAATCTGGTACAGCGAGCCAAAGCTATTTCTCGGTCGAGTGAATTTTGCGAGGCATAAAGAAGGGAATTTGGATCGTTAGCGTTCAGGTGAAAACAACTGACGTCGTTAAAATGAAACTGCCCCTTGCATCCAAACTTGCTTTCAAACTGAGCAATCACAAGCTTAGGGGGCATAAGGAAACACGCTGCGAAATAATCCGCTTCGCGCTCAATCAGAGGTTTGGTCGATAGTGAGTGATAGCCGCCTATCGGCCGGTCCCTATGCATAATTTTTTGCTCATGAAGCAGGAAATGGCCTATCTCATGAGCAGCTGTGAAACGGCGTTCATGTAACGGGAATTCGGTAGAGATTGCGATTTTTCCAGAGCGCCGATCAAATATCCCAGCTGCTTGGAATTTCTGACCTTGTGGAGCAAATCTTGTAGAACCAAGGGTCGGGAACTCCAGATACGTCAGTCCCAACAGTGAAGCCGCAACTGCGGGATCTAGCATGCTTAATAGTGGAGGTTGTCCGCCGGGCCACAGAGTTTCCTTGTGTGCCCAAAGGCCTTCGTGAACCCAATGCGCTGCTTCTTGGATGTATTCTCGATCCATTTCGCCACCACCACATATTGTGCCATAACAAAAAATAACCACAATATGTATGATATTCAACCATCTCGCCGTCAGATTTGGATCCAGCTGACGAACGGCGTTGAGTAGGTCAAGCTCATGAGCAAACCACTATGCAGACGGTTTCAGGGATCGAGCCTTCCGGAAATAATCAAAATGGCCACGGATTTATTTTTTCGCTGATTTTGGTATTGGGAGTGGATTGGTTGAGTGGGTGGAGCCGGGGCCGGTGAGTTAAAGCGTAGGTTGGGAAGCCTCTGAAACCGGATACGGGCAAGTTTCCACAAGTCCGCTTTCGGCCAATATCAGTCGTTCTGGGCTGCAAAAATGAACCTGTCTCCGTCTTCTCTCTTGATTGTTGTAGGCACCTAGCTACATTGATAGCAAATTGATATTCCTCAGGCTTTCAAGGACGACCCATGCGCATCCAGCACGTAGAGATATCGAACTTCCGAAAGCTGCTTTCTGTGCGAATTGACTTCGCTAACGAGACCACACTGCTCGTAGGTGCAAACAACAGCGGAAAATCCTCCGCCATGCTGGCACTAAGAAGATTTTTGGTTTCGAAGGCTTCTGCTTTTCGGCTCCAGGATCTGACTCTTTGTCATCTCGCCAAGCTGGACGAAATTGGGAAGGAGTGGGAAAACCCGCCAGCAGACTTTGAAATTCCTGCAGCCAAGGACTGGGCCGACTGGCTCCCCAGTCTGGATATCTGGGTCTCGGCAGATCAAGGAGAGTTCCACTTCATCCGCGATCTCATTCCCAGCTTTGAGTGGCGCGGGGGGCTTGTGGGAATGCGCTTTCTGCTTGAACCAGATGATATGAATACGTTGTACACGGACTATCGCAAGGAGCGCGCGAGGGTTGCAGAGCTTGAGGACGCTCTAGGGATGGAAGACCCGCCTGGTAGCCCGCTGACACTATGGCCGCAGAGCCTTCATGATTATTTGAACCGTCGACTGGGAGATAAATTCAAGATTCGGTGGTACCGCCTAGATCCAAAACAACTTGAGAAACCTGACAAGTCGACTCGAATGGCGCAAATGCAGCAACTGAGCCCTACTGCCCTGCCCTTGGAAAGTAATCCTCTCAGCGGATTAATTCGAGTACATGAAATTAATGCACAACGGGGATTCGGCGACCATTCGGACGACAATCAAAGCGATAGCACTAGACCCAGTGGCGCTCGAAAACTCTCGGAACAGCTCAGATCCTATTACTCCCGACACCTTGATCCAGGTGACAGCCCCGATATCTCAGATCTCGAAGCTTTGCGGGCGATAGAAGCAGCCCAGTCGGCATTCGATACGAAACTTGGTAGCAGCTTCGAACCCGCTATTAGAGAGGTCGAGGGATTGGGCTACCCAGGCCGAAATGACCCACGTATCAAAGTCGCAAGTCGCTTGGCAACAACTGACGGCATGAACCATGAAGCGGCCGTGCTGTTTGAGTTGGATTCAATCCAGGGCGCCCCTGGAGCACCTCCACTTCACTTGCCAGAGACCGCTAACGGATTGGGATATCAAAACCTGATATCCATGATTTTCCGGCTGATGAGCTTCAGGGACGAATGGCTGAGAAAAACCAGGGCCGCCAGCACGGAAGTAATAGACCGCGTCGAGCCCATCCACCTCGTACTTATTGAAGAGCCTGAAGCCCATCTTCATGTTCAAGTGCAACAAGTGTTCGTGCGGCACGCCTACCAAGTTCTTTGTCGAGACGCTTTGCTTGAACGCTACCCAAATCTGAAAACTCAGCTTTTGGTGAGCACGCACTCCAGCCATGTAACACATGAAGTGGAGTACCAGAACCTTAGGTATTTCAGGCGACTCCCAGCTGGGATGTATGACATTGGTGTACCGGTGTCGACGGTTTCTAATCTCTCTAACGTGTTCGGCGAGGGAACAAAGACGAAGGAGTTCGTAACCAGGTATCTGCGGGCACAGCATGCGGACATATTCTTCGCTGATGCCGTCATCATGGTAGAGGGTTCAGCAGAGCGAATGATGCTGCCGCATTTTTTGCGAAATAAGTTTCCATTCCTTGACCGCTGCTACATCACAACCCTCGATATCGGTGGCAGCCACGCGCACCGGCTAAGGCCTTTAATTGACGCCCTGGGCATCCTCACGCTGGTTATTACAGACCTCGATGCAGGGCTAAACAAAGCTGCAGTACCGGTGCAAAGAAACGCAGATCAGATTACGAACAATCCGACATTGCGGAGCTGGATGAAGCTGATGCATCTGGGCAGCACAGTGGATGAGCTTCTTGAGCTGCCAGCGAACAAAAAAGAGCACCAAATCGACGACCTATACTCGGTACGCGTTGCCTATCAAACTCCTATTTCCACTCACCTTCCCGCTACTGGTGAAGCAATACAAGTTCTTCCAAATACCTTTGAAGACAGCTTTGTGCTTAGCAACGTCCGTCACTTTGCGGAAAAAACAGGGAGCACTGGTCTGATGAAAGCTTTCTTCAAAGTTTTAAATGAATCGCAAACATCTGAAGGCGTCGGGAAAGGGCTTTTCAACGAACTACGCGAAGGAAAGAAGGCAGAGTTTGTCCTGCTCGTGTTGGGGGATAAAAACTTTTCCAACCTCGAAATCCCCGTATATATCAGTGACGGCCTCAACTGGCTTGAGTCCAAATTGCGAAGCAAACAAAAAGAGCTGCTGGTAATTCCGCCCGAGGGCGCGGAGGTGACGCCATGAGCGAAGCAGCTGCTGCAGATGCAGACACAATTATGCAGGCTTGCCTGAATCTGGCAGACCCAAAGAGTTTTTTTCTTTACGCAGGTGCTGGCTCAGGAAAAACCTATTCACTCGTCGAGGCTATCCGCGAACTCAAAAGTCGCGAGCGAGAACGCCTGACGTTCGAAGGCCGGCGCATTGCGGTGATCACTTACACAAACGCAGCCTGCGACGAGATTCTTCGGAGGTTAGAATTTGACCCACTAGTGGAAGTCTCGACTATTCACGCGTTCGCATGGTGCTTAATCCAAGGATTCGACAACGAGATCAGAGAGTGGCTAAGGATCAAACTTCCCAAAGACATCGAAAAGATCGAGGGTGAGCTAGCACGCTCGAGAGGCGACAACAAAACCTCTCGAGCAAACAGACGGAAGCTACAAAGCAAGATACGCAGACTTGAGAATCTCGACGAGATTACGAAGTTCATCTACAGCCCCACTGGCGACAACAGAGAGCGACAAGCACTCAATCACGATGAAGTCATCAAGTTAACTGCGGCATTCGTTTCTGAACGCCCGTTGCTGGATGTTCTCGTAGACCGTTACCCAGTTGTATTGATCGACGAAAGTCAGGATACCCACGCTCCAGTAATGGAGGCTTTTCTGAAAGTCCAGCAATTGGCGAAGACTCGCTTCTGCTTGGGGCTACTGGGCGACACTATGCAACAGATTTACGGCCATGGAGTAACGCGCCTTGATAAAGCGATACCGGGTGACTGGCTGAAACCTGAAAAGATCGTTAATCGCCGCTGCCCTCGTAGGGTTGTAGAACTTATCAACGTGATTCGAAGCACTGCAGACACTCATCAGCAGACCCCCATGCCTGATGCCATTGAAGGTTTAGTGCGCATGTACTGCATTAGCGAAAGCCAACAGGCACCGAATCTTGAGGAAGGAATCGCTCATTCAATGGCTGCACTCACCGGCGACGGAGAATGGGCTACCGGCCCTGAAGGCCGGAAGACCTTGATCCTCGAACATAAGATGGCTGGACGGCGAATGGGGTTCGAGAAATTGTTCACGCCCTTACATGCGGTTGAGCACCTTCAAACAGGCTTGCTGGATGGAACCCTCCCTGCACTTCGCGTTTTCAGCGAAGGCGTTCTTCCCATCCTCAACGCTAAAAATGATCACTTCCTCCTGCTTGAAGCCGTACGCTCTCGTTCTCCCTTGCTGAGCAAGGAAGTTATGCAATCAACAGGAGATCAATCGGCCCATATGCAGCGCGTGGAGAACGCGACACGAGCTCTGCTCTCTCTTTACGAAAGAAGCGATCCAACACTGAGCGAGGTCGCAACGCTTCTGCTGCAAACCCAACTGCTTGATGTCCCTGAAAATCTGGTTGGGGCAATGGTGTTAGGAGCTCCTGGTGAGGCTCCAGATCCTGAAGATACGAACGCGATGACCAACTACGCATACCAGCAATTTCTGGAGCGTCCATTTTCGGAGCTGGCAGCCTTTGCGAGTTATGCGGATGGCCTTTCAGCCTACGGCACACATCAAGGAGTGAAGGGGCTGGAGTTTCCACGAGTCATGGTCGTCATCAACGATGAGGAGGCAGGCGGCTTCTTATTCAGCTACGACAAACTGCTGGGTGTAAAAGAACCAACAAAGACTGACCGGGACAACGAGCGTGACGGCAAGGACAACGCACTAGCACGTACGCGTAGGCTGCTTTACGTGACATGTAGTCGGGCTGAAAAGAGCCTGGCGATTGTCGTATACACACCCCAGCCTGCACTCGCCAAGCAAAACGTTGTTGCTGCTGGCTGGCTTAAGGAGAGCGAGGTCGAAATCCTGTGAGACCTTCTTCTTAGGATTGAATCGCCCGAGTTGCGTAGACGCTCCCGGGTCTCACAGCGAGGCTATATGAGCGAGCCACTTTGTCTGAGCAGGCCTTCCGCCAAGGTCTGCTTTTGGCTGTGGATTCAACCGGTCGACGCAACA
>NZ_AZVL01000012.1:0-216802 GCF_000514195.1 Pseudomonas sp. URIL14HWK12:I6 | reverse complement strand
GGTTTATCTACCCGAACTCGGCGAGCTGGATCGCAGGGAGATCGCCGCCTTGGCGGGAATCGCCCCCTATAACGACGACAGCGGTAATCACAGCGGAAAGCGTCAGATTTACGGAGGGAGAGCGCGCGTCAGACGTGCGCTTTACATGTCGTGCTGGGTCGTTATCCGTTGCCAGGCCGACTTCAAGGCCCGTTATGAATCCTTAAGAGAACGGGGCAAGAGCGCGAAAGTCGCGCTCATCGCCTGTATGCGAATACTGCTGATCAGATTGAATGCCATGCTGCGAGACGGCACAGAGTGGCGGTGACGAACGGTGGCAGTAAGACAGTTGCTCCCACATTTGAAATGCGTTCTACCTGTGGGAGCGGGCTTGCTCGCGAAGGGGCCATCAGCCATAGCCACAAAATCAGGACGGTTTCTTCTCGATCCGCAACGCCTTGGCCTTGGCTTCCACCAGCAAATACATCACCACCGTAATCAACAACGGCAACAGAAAATAAATCGCCCGATACGCCAGCAACCCCGCCACCAGACTGCCCCGCGAAGCTTCGTGCTGCAGCAGCGCGACAAACACCGCTTCCAACACTCCAAGCCCCGCCGGAATGTGCGTGATGACTCCGGCAATCGCGCTGATCAACAGCACGCCGAGCACCAACGGATAATCCAGTTTGCTCGGCAGCAGAGTGAAAATCACCGCCGCCATCAGCGACCAGTTCAATGCACCGAGCAGCAACTGCAGCACAGCCATGCGTAGTGATGGCAGGTTGATTTCCACCCCGCGAATCGACCACTCGCGGCGCTTGGAGAACTGGCACGCGGCGAGGTAACCGGCACTCAATAACAAGAGCAGCACGCCGATGCCCTGCAACGCGGCGCTGCTGATTTTCCAGCCCGGCGGCATGCTCACCAGGCCGCTGCTGAACACTACGCCGGCAATCGTCATATAACCGAACCAGTTGGTGGCCAGGCTCAGTCCGAGAATCTTGGCAATGTTGCTTTTACTGACGCCCAAGCGCGAGTACAGCCGATAGCGCATGGCGATTCCGCCGACCCAGGCACTGAGATTGAGGTTGAACGCATAGCTGATGATCCCCACCGGGAGGATCTGCTTCCAGGTCAGGTCCTGACGAATGTAGGTGCGGCCGATCAGGTCGAAACTGGCGTAGGTGAGAAAGCTCAGCAGGGTCAGGCTGGCGGCAATGATCAGCGTGCGCACCTTGAAGTCGGCCAGGGTTTGCAGGACTTCCGCCCATTCGATACGGGTGGCGAACATCGTCAGCAACACGATCAGCGCGAGGAAGAACAGCAACGTCAGTGGGCGTTTCCAGCGACTCCAGCGAGAGTGAGTGGCGGGCGCAGACTGTGCGTGGGAATGGCTCATGACGTGCGCCCCCGAAACGGCTTGAGCCGCGGTTTGTGCGCCGGCAACCATCCGGCCATTGACGGGAAATGCCGCAGGAAGTGAAACACCAGAAACCCTACGGTCATGTGCCAGATCCGTCCTCGCGGGGACATGCTGGCGTCCATCGCCTTGCAGTGGTTCTGGCTCAGGTCTTCGAGGCGCTGAAACAAATGCTGATTGAACGCGCGATCGCGGATCAGCACGTTGGCTTCCAGGTTCAGCGACAGGCTCAGCGGGTCGAGATTGCTCGAGCCGACGGTGCTCCATTCCTCATCCACCAACGCGACTTTGCCGTGCAGCGGGCGCTGGCAATATTCGTGGATCTGCACGCCGGCCTTGAGCAGGTAGTCGTAGGTCATGCGCGCCGCCAGTTTGGCCACCAGCATGTCCGGTTGACCTTGCAGGATCAGCCGCACCTCGACGCCACGGCGCGCGGCGTTGCGGATCTCGCGCAGCAGGCGGTAGCCGGGGAAGAAATAGGCGTTGGCGATCACCACCCGGCGTTTGGCCCGGCGCAATGCGTGCAAGTACACATCTTCGATGTCGGTGTGATGCTGATCGTTGTCGCGAAACACCAGACGTACCTGACCGTCGTGATCGTTGAAAGCCATGTCCGCCCGGCGCTGACGCCGGCGCTGCCACCAGAACCGTGCGCGTCCCGGACGACCACTTTGCAGCAGGGCGAAATGATGGATGTCAGCGACCGCTGGCCCTTGAATCTGCACCGCATAATCCTGTTTCGCCTCGGGGCCGAAATCGGCCAGGTGATCGCCGGAAAAGTTGATCCCGCCAATGAACGCGATCAGTCCGTCGACCACCACAATCTTGCGGTGCAGGCGGCGGAACCAGTTGGTGCGAATGCCCAGGTGCTTGGGCGCCGGGTCAAACATCTGCAGATGCACGCCCGCTTCGCTCAGTGCCGCGAGATAACCGGTGGTCAACTCGCCGCAACCAAAACCGTCGAGGCTGACAGTGGTGCGCACGCCACGCCGGGCGGCGTCGATCAGGATCTGTTGCAACTCTGCACCGACCTTGTCTTCGAAAACGATGAAGGTCTCCAGCAGAATTTCACTCTTCGCCGCACGCATGGCGTCGAACACCCGGGGGAAATATTCCTCGCCGTTTTCCAGCAACTCGACGCGGTTATTGCCCTGCCAGCCGTACTCGACATCGACATGCCCGGGCTCGCGTACCGGCGGGTTGATGCTGATCGGTTCCACGGCGGATTTCTCCAGGGGTGCGCTGCTCATAGTTCGATCTCCACCGATAACGGGACGTGGTCGGAAAGGTGTGACCAAGGCCGGTTGGCCAGGACTTTCGGTTGGCTGGCCTTGAGGTTGCGTACGTAAATACGATCGAGCCGCAGCGTCGGCAGGCGCGCCGGAAAGCTGCGCGCCGGTTTGCCGTGATGCTCGGCGAACACCTCGCGCAGGCCGCAGGGTTCGAGCAGCGCGTCGGCGCGCTGGCGCCAGTCGTTGAAGTCACCGGCGACGATCACCGGCGCGTTATCCGGCAGCTCCGCCAGACGCTCGCCGAGTAGTTTCAATTGCGCATTGCGATGGCTTTCGCGCAGACCCAGATGCACGCAGATCGCATGCACTTCGACGCCATCGCCGGGCAGGCGCAGCACGCAATGCAGCAGTCCGCGGTTCTCGTGGCCGCTGATCGAGACGTCGAGGTTGTCGTGGCGGATGATCTGGAATTTCGACAGCAACGCATTGCCGTGATCGCCCTCCGGATACACCGCGTTGCGCCCGTAGGCGAACTGCGGCCACAGGCTGTCGGCGAGGAACTCGTATTGCGGCATCGTCGGCCAGTTGCTGTAGCGCTTGGGATGATGTTCGTGGGTGCCGTGGACTTCCTGCAGAAACACCACGTCGGCGGCCACGCTGCGCACCGCTTCGCGCAATTCCGGGAGGATGAAACGTCGATTGAGTGCAGTGAAACCCTTGTGTGTGTTGACCGTCAGCACGGTGAAACGACGCACCGACACTTCAACGCTGGTCTGCTCGTCGGTGAACCCGACCGGCTCTGGAATACTCATGCCAGCACCCCTTCGTCAGCCGGTTCGCCGGGGGTGGTGGCGAGCGTTTTATCCAGCTCGAATCGGTGGAGCAAACTGCGCGCGTCGTAGGGCGCGCGGACTTTGATGTCGTTGTCGAAATAACAGAACACTTCGCGGGATTTGCGCGCCCGCGGCTTGAGGCGCGGCGCGATCAGATGCGCATCGCCGGGTTGCCGGCCGTGATGCCAGGCGTCGATGCGTTCAGCCCAATTGTTCAACGCGGCCTCGGTGTAACCGCTGGCGTAAAGCTCTTCGGCACCGTGCAGGCGCAGGTAGACGAAATCGCTGGTGAGGTCTTCGCGGTACGGCCATTTGCCGGCGGTGTCGGCGATCACCAGGGCGGTGTTGTAGCGTTTCAACAAGCGCACGAAGTCGGGGTCGATGAACGTGTCATTGCGCACTTCCACGGCATGGCGCAGCGGTTTTTTGCGCCAGGCTTTGAGGCTGGCGTGGCCGTGCAGATGCGAGTCGTGCTGGCGGGCGAGTGCGGCAGCGGCTTCGGTATCGTGGGGCAACAATGAGAGGAAGTGTTCGAAGCGCTCGGGGTCGAATTTGAAGTTCGGCGGAAACTGCCAGAGGATCGGCCCGAGTTTTTCCTTGAGCTCCAGCACCCCGGAGGCGAAGAAATTCGCCAGCGGTTTTTCGATCTCGCGCAAGCGCCGGACGTGGGTGATGAAGCGTGGCGCCTTGACGCTGAACACGAAGTCGTCGGGCGTTTCGCTGTACCACTGGGCATAACGTTCGGGCCGTTGCAGGGCGTAGAACGATCCATTGATTTCGATGCTGTTGACCGCCCGCGAAGCGAACTGCAATTCGCGTTTCTGCGCCAGTCCTTTCGGGTAGAAATCCCCGCGCCACGGAACGTAGCGCCAGCCGGAAATACCGATGTGAATCGTTGCCATGCCGCCCTCCCGTTGTCAGTCCTCGTACAGCCTGTGTCTGCTGATGACTGCGGGCGGTTCGGGAAAGTTTCGGTGGCGTTACGGACGGTACATCCCTGAGAGCAACACAAAGCTAATGTGGGAGGGGGCTTGCTCCCGAAGGCGGTCGTTCAGTCAACATCAATGGCGACTGATACACCGACTTCGGGAGCAAGCCCCCTCCCACAGGGTTACTCAGTGGCCCGTGAATACTCGGCCTTGAGCCGGTTCGGCATAGGCCGGACCGAGGCGATCCAGTCGACCGCTCCATGCGGTGAGTGCCAGCGCCACCAGCACCACCAGACCACCGATCCACGCCGTGTGAATCAGGCCCAGATGCTCGACGATCAGCCCGCCGCCCCACGCACCACCGGCAATCCCTAGGTTGAACGCAGCAATGTTCAGCCCGGATGCCACGTCCACTGCCTGCGGTGTGTGATGTTCAGCCTGACGCACCACATACACCTGCAACCCCGGCACGTTGCCGAACGCCACCGCGCCCCACACCAGCACTGTCGCCAACGCCAGCCATGGATTGGCGGCGGTGAAGGTCAGCACGAACAGCACGGCGGCGAGCAGGGCGAAGATGATTTTCAGGGCGCTGATCGGCCCGCGCTTGTCCGCCAGTTTGCCGCCCCAGATATTGCCGACCGCCACCGACACGCCGTACACCAGCAACACCAGGCTGACGGTGCCGGCGCTGAAGCCGGAGAGGTCCTGCAGGATCGGCGCGAGGAAGGTGAAGGCGATGAACGAGCCGCCGTAACCGATCGCGGTCATGGCGTACACCAGCAGCAGACGCGGATGTTTCAGCACTTGCAGTTGCTGCAGCAAGGACGCCGGTTTGCTGTGGGCGATGTTGTTCGGCACATACAGCAGGCTGCCGATGAAGGCGATCACACCCAACGCCGAGACGGCGAGGAAGGTTTCGCGCCAGCCGAAATGCTGACCGATGAACGTGCCCAGCGGCACGCCGGTGACCAACGCCACAGTGAGGCCGGTGAACATTATGGCAATCGCGCTGGCAGCTTTTTCCTTGGGCACCAGGCTGGTGGCGATGGTCGAGCCGATGGAGAAGAACACCCCGTGGGCCAGACCCGTGACGATCCGCGCCAGCACCAGCGATTCATAACCCGGCGCCAGCCAGGCCAGCAGGTTGCCGAGGGTGAACAACACCATCAGCGACAGCAGCAACAGTTTGCGCGGGACTTTGCCGGTGAGGGCGGTCAGCACCGGCGCGCCAATGGCAACGCCCAACGCATACAGACTGACCAGCAGCCCGGCTGACGGCAGGCTGACGCCGAGATCGGCGCCGATGGTGGGCAACAGGCCAACGATGACGAACTCGGTCGTCCCGATGGCGAATGCGCTGAGAGTCAGCGCGAGCAAGGCAATGGGCATGACAGCACTCCGTTAGAGGTTTGAATGGAGCGCAGTGTCGGAGTTTGGGTTGTGCGGAAAAATACAGGGTTGGGCATTTGATATTTGCTGCTGGCGCAAATATCCAGCGACTGCCGTGAACCCTGTGGTGAGGGGATTCATCCCCGATGGGTTGCGAAGCAACCCTAAACCGGTCTGCCGATGTCCAGAGGGTGTGAAAGTCGAGCGTTTACGACTGCTGCGCAGCCGATCGGGGATAAATCCCCTCGCCACAGGGGAAGGGTTAATCAGGCAAAAACCGAACTTGTCCGCCATTCACCGATCAGTTCCTTACAGGTTCAGCCAAGAGGGATCGGAGTTTTGATCAAGTTCAGGATCGCCATTTTGCTGGGAGCGCTGCTGTTTCTCGGCGCCAGCGAACTCGAAGCCGCCACGCTGCCGGGTGTTCCGGCCGCTGCTGAAGAACCGGCCAAACCCGAGCCGATTGTGCAGGGTGGTCTGCTCGGCGCGATCAGTTCGAGCATCGACGACGTGCAGGACAAACTCGATCTCAACGAGCATCTAGTCGACGCCTGGCGCCTGCGTGCCGACCGGGCGGCGGATGAGGTCGACAGACTGGTCAACCAGCCGTCGAACCGCTCCGGCTGGAGCGTCGCCGGGGATTTCCTGATGTTGTCCAGCGTGTGGCTTGGCGCCTTCGCGTTGCTCACGGTGCTCGGCAGCCTGCTGGCCAAGCGGCTGAGTCAGGGTCGTTGGCTGCGCACCCGCCAGCGCAGTCAGGATCTGGCGGGTTACCTGCTGCCGTACACCGTGCCGGCGCTGATCTGCCTGCCGCTGACGCTGTACGTCAGCCACTTTCTGCAAGCCTCGGTGGGTCGGGCGCTGGCGTTGTGTCTGGCGTATGCCACCAGCAGCGGGATTTTCTCCACCTCGATGCTGTTGTGTGTGGTGGTGATGTTCAACGTCGGCCACAAACGGCCGGCCGCGCGGATTATCCGCGACTACTGCCCGAAACCGCTGTTCCTGATCGGCTTTCTCGCCGCCCTCAGTGACGCGTTGACCAGTCCACAGATCGCCCGTCAATTAGGCGGCAACATCACCAGCAGCGTTGCGGTGTTCACCGGGTTGATAGCCTCGATCATCTTCGGTCTGTTGGTGATTCGCCTGCGTCGGCCGGTGGCGCACCTGATCCGTAATCGGCCACTGGCGCAACGTCTGAAACAGCCCTCACTGCAGGAGTCGCTGCGGATTTTTTCCGGGCTCTGGTACTGGCCCATCGTGCTGATGGTGCTGGTTTCGGCGGTGAATCTGATTGGTATCGGCGAAGACAATCAAAAGGCCCTGCGCTGTGCGTTGTTCACCACGGTGCTGCTGATCGGCACGGTGTTCCTCAGCACCATCCTCCAGCACCTGTTCAAGTCGCGCAAAGCCGAAGCGATCCAACGCAGCAGCGCCTACAAGGAGCGCTTTCTCAGCCTGTTGCACGCGCTGCTGCGGATCGTCATTGCGATTGCCTTTATCGATATTCTCGGGCGGATCTGGGGCGTTTCACTGCTTGATTTCGCCCAGAGCAGCACGATCGGCCGGGCGATCAGCAACGCGTTGAGCAGCATCGGCCTGATCTTCCTCGTCACCTGGCTGCTGTGGGTGGTGCTCGACACGGCGATTCAGGAAGCGCTGAAACCACCGGTCAGCAAACGCTCGTCGCGCCAGCCCAGCACCCGGGTGAAAACCATCCTGCCGCTGCTGCGCAACGCGATCAAAATCATCCTGGTGGTGATCTGCGCGATTACCACCATGGCCAACCTCGGGATCAACGTTGCGCCACTGTTGGCCGGTGCCGGGGTGGTCGGTCTGGCGATCGGTTTCGGTTCGCAGCAACTGGTGCAGGACGTGATCACCGGGCTGTTCATCATCATCGAGGACACCCTGTCGATCGGCGACTGGGTGGTGCTTGATTCCGGGCACGCCGGCACCGTCGAAGGCCTGACCATTCGCACCCTGCGCCTGCGTGACGGCAAGGGGTTTGTGCATTCGGTGCCGTTCGGCCAGATCAAGGCAGTGACCAACCAATCACGCCAGTTTGCCTACGCATTTTTCTCGGTGCAGTTCACCTACGACACCGACGTCGACAAGGCCATCGAGCTGATCCGCGAGACTGGCGACTCGATCCGTGAAGACCCGTTCCTCAAGTACAACCTGCAAGGGCCGCTGGATGTGTTCGGGGTGGACCGGATGGACCTGAACGGCGTGGTGCTGACGGCGCAGTTCCGTACCGTATCGGGTGGGCAATACGCAGTGAGCCGGGCGTTCAACCAGCGTTTGAAAAAGCTTGTGGATAACAGTCCTGACGTGCATTTCGCGCAGACTTATCCACAGCAGGTCTTGTTGCCCAAGCGGCAGGGTGAGGGGGAGTTGGTGGCGAGCGAGGCGCCACAGGAATCGCGGACCTAAGGCGGGTTTCTGGATAGGGCTACTGGCCCTTTCGCGAGCAGGCTCGCTCCCACAGGTGGAAGGCGCTCAAACTGTGGGAGCGAGCCTGCTCGCGAAGGCGTCAGTTCAGCTCACATCAATGCCGGATCAGCTTGCTCCGCACCTGCTCCATGACCACCTGATCCGGTTCACTCCAGAAAACCTGCTTGCCGGCAATCTCCGCCGCCACCGGCAAGCCATCCCGATACACCAACCGATTACTCACCAACGCTGGCACCTTCGCTCCCGGCAGCAATGTCCCCGCCAGGTTCAATGGATCCACCCCGCACACCGCGATCAAACTGCCGTCATGTGCCCGCCGCCGAACTTCGCGCAGCAACGGAATCGCCTCGGGCAAGGCAAACTGTTCCCCCGCCAGACCACTGACAAAGCGCCCGCCGCGAATCTCGCCACGGGCCTCCAGTCGATGAAACGTGCGCAGCAATTCGCGCCAGCTCGGCAGCCAGTCTGCCTCGCGCTCCAGCAGACGCCAGAACACCACGCCGTAGCGGCGCAGCAACGTCATGGCGAGATGTTCGAGGGTTTCGGGTGATGTCATCTGAGCGCTTTCCAACGGCGGCCCGCGCCGCAACAATGCCCAGCGCCCGGCATCGTCCATGCCACCGACAAACGCCCCGCGCCGGCGTCGACTGCTGTGTTGCTGGCGCTTGCTCGCCGGGGTGATCAGGGCGCGTAAACCGGCGAAGCTGTCGGCGTTTACCAGGCCGGCGCCGACCAGTTCCTGCAAGGCGATTTCCAGCTCGGTGCGCAGCAGATGCGCCTCGTGAATCAACTCATCGAAAAACAGCGCGCCGTGCTGACTCAGCGCCTCGTAGACCTTTTGCGTTTTCGCTGACAGTTCGCTGACCGGCGTTTGCTCGGCCAGCGCACTCCACAACCCGACCTGACTGCGCGGCAGCAACACGATCGGCGTGCTGCGCAACGCCGTGCCGCTGACTTTCTGCCGGGCGCTGAGGCGCGTCCACACCAGTTTGCCGTTGCGGCACAGGTCATCCAGCCAGCTCGGCGAGTAGTCTTTCAGGCGCGCCGGGAGAATGTCGCTGTCCCACGCCGAAGCCGCTGCCGGGTAACCTTCAAACTGGCCGACAATCGCCGGCAACACCGCGCTGCCCTGAGCGCGCGTAGCGGAGGACAGATGCTGCCAGTCGAACAGAAAACGCATGAAATCCTGCAACGCCACCGGCTCGATTTCCCGGCGCAAACGCTTGACCGTGTAGCGATGAATGCGCGCCAGCAGATGCCGTTCACACCATTCCTCAACCGTCGCGCCCGGGGTGAATTTACCGCGCAGCACGTAGCCTTCGCGCTCCAGTTGCGCGAGGGCCTGATTGACCTGCGGTATCGGCAACACGAGTGGTTCGGCAATGGCGGCTAACGGCAGCGGGCCAAATGCGCCCAGTCGCGCGCGGAGCACTTCGACCAGCGCTTCCTCTAACGTCCAAGGTTCGTTGAAACCGGGCAAGGCCTCTTGCTGCGGTTGCAGCGTGGCCTGTGGATAAAGCGCCAACAGGCAGGTCAGGCGTTCTCGCGCCAGCCACAACGAGCCAGGCTGTGGATGTGTAGTGACTGTGAGGCCGTCTTCGCGAGCAGGCTCGCTCCCACAGTTGACAGTGTTCCAACTGGCGGAACGCGGTTGAATGTGGGAGCGAGCCTGCTCGCGAAGCTTTTCTTTTGCCGTTACTGGCGGAACGGCCAAGCGGCAGGCGCGACCGCTCGCAGTCAGCGCGTCAAGCCATTCGCGCCAGTGTTCGCCAGCCTGAACTTCAAGGTCGCTGATGCAGGCAAGGCTCATCATCGCCTCGTGCATTTCATCGATGTTGGCCGGCGTCGGCCATGCCTCTTCACGCACCGCGTTGATGGCGTCTGCGTCCAGCGCACCGAGATCATCAGTGGACTGCGGATCGCTCCAGCGCCGGTTGATCACCGCTTGGGTGCGACGTTCCTCCAGCGGTGCATCGTCGAGAAAGCTGTACGGCCGCGCGCTGAGAATTTCTGCCGCCAGCGGTGACGGCGCCGGCAGATCGCGGCTGATTAACCGCACCTCGTCACTCTCCATGCGCCGCAGCAGATTGAGCCAGCCGTCGCTGTCCATGGCCTCGTGCAGGCAATCGTCGAGAGTCTGTTCAATCAGCGGATGCTCGGGAATTTCCCGTTCACCGGCGAGGTTTTCCAGGCATGCGATCTGGTCGGGGAACACGCTGGCAATCAGGTCTTCGCTTTTCATCCGCTGCAACTGCGGCGCGACTTTGCGCCCGCCGGTAAAACGCGGCAACGCCAGCGCTACCCCGGCATTCCAGCGCCAGCGCACGCCGAACAACGGCGCGTCGAGAATCGCATGAATCAGGATGTGCTCGGCGCTGTTGCTGTGCAGGTAGCGCCAGACGTCGTCCAGTTCGAAACTGTGGCTGGTGGACAGCGACAACACGATCGCATCCTCACTGGCGGCAGCCTGCAACTCGAAATTGAACGTGCGGCAGAAACGCTTGCGCAGCGCCAAGCCCCAGGCGCGGTTGATGCGGCTGCCAAATGGCGAATGGATGATCAACTGAGTGCCGCCGGACTCATCGAAAAACCGCTCCATCAGCAGCGTGTCCTGTGAGGGCAGGGCGCCGAGGGTCAGGCGTGCGCGGGCGAGATAGTCCACCAGTTGTTCGGCGCTGGCGCGGTTCAGGCCAAGGGTCTGGGTCAGCCAGTCGAGCGCCGGTTGCAAGTCACCCGGGCTGGCGCCGAGCAGTTCGTCGAGGGTCGCTTGCAGCCGCGCCACCGCCGCAGACAATTCATCGCTGCGCCCCGGGGCTTCGCCGAGCCAGAACGGAATGGTCGGCGGCTGGCCCTGAGCATCCTCGACCCGCACCTTGCCGGTTTCAACCCGCAGGATTCGGTAGGAGGTGTTGCCGAGCTGGAACACATCACCCGCGATACTTTCCACGGCAAAGTCTTCGTTGACGCTGCCGATGTTCAGGCCTTGCGGTTCGAGCAGCACGCTGTAATCGGCGTTGTCGGGGATGGTGCCGCCACTGGTCACGGCGGTCAGTCGCGCGCCACGACGGCCACGCAGAGTGCGGCTGACCGCATCGCGGTGCAGGTAGGCACTGCGGATGCCCTGACGACCGTTGTAGCCTTCAGCGAGCATCGCCAGCAGCGCTTGATAGTGTTTTTCGTCGAGATCGCGGTAGGGCGAGGCTTGGCGGAATAGCGCCAGCAGCGCGTTTTCCGCCCATTCCCGGCAACTGACTTCGGCGATGATCTGCTGCGCCAGCACATCCAGCGGCGCCTCGGGGATGTGCAGGGTGTCGAGTTCGCCACGGCGCACGCAGTCGAGCAGGGCGGCGCACTCGATCAGGTCGTCGCGGGTGGTGGCGAACAAGCGGCCCTTGGGCGTGCCGCCGACTTGGTGCCCGGAGCGCCCGACCCTTTGCAGAAAGCCGGCAATCGAACGCGGCGAGGATATTTGGCAGACCAGATCGACTTCGCCGATATCAATGCCCAACTCCAGCGACGCAGTGGCGATCAGCACTTGCAGTTCGCCACGCTTGAGCCGCTGTTCGGCGTCGAGGCGGAATTCTTTGGCCAGGCTGCCGTGATGCGCGGCCACCGCGTGTTTGCCCAGCCGTTCGCTGAGGTGTCGGCTAAGGCGTTCGGCCAGGCGCCGGGTGTTGACGAAAATCAGCGTGGTGCGGTGTTCGCGGGCCAGTTCGGCGAGCCGGTCATAAACCAGTTCCCAGACGTCGTTAGCCATCACTGCCGACAACGGCACCGGCGGCACCTCGATGCCCAGATCCCGTGGCCGGGCGTGGCCGATGTCGATGATTTCGCAGGGGCGATCGGTGCCTACCAGAAACCGTGCCACGGCATCGATCGGCTTTTGCGTGGCGGACAAGCCGATGCGGGTCAAGGGTTCGGCACACAGCGCCTGCAGGCGTTCGAGGCTCAGCGCCAGATGACTGCCGCGTTTGCCAGCAGCGATGGCGTGGATCTCGTCGATGATCACCGTGCGCGTGCTGCCGAGCATTTTGCGCCCGGACTCGGAGCCGAGCAGCACGTACAGCGATTCCGGAGTGGTCACCAAGATGTGCGGCGCACTTTTGCGCATGGCGACGCGGTCTTTTTGCGGGGTGTCGCCGGTGCGCACCGCCGTGGTGATCTGCAGTTCGGGCAGGCCCGTCTGGCGCAACTGCTCGGTGATTCCCGCCAGCGGGTTCTGCAGGTTGATGCGGATGTCGTTGGACAACGCCTTGAGCGGCGAAACGTAGACCACCAGGGTTTCGTCGGGCAGGCCGTCGGGGTTTTCCAGACCCCGGTGGACGAGATCGTCGAGCACCGCGAGGAAGGCGGTGAGGGTTTTGCCGGAGCCGGTGGGCGCGGCGATCAGTGTCGAGCGGCGCTGGCGGATCAACGGCCATGCGCGGGCCTGGGCGGCGGTGACCGTCGGGAAGGTGCTGCTGAACCAGGCGCTGACGGCGGGGTGAAAGCCTGCCAGGGCGGCGTCCTTGAGGATGGGCAGATTCATGGCTCAAGTTATGCGGGTGGGGGCGGCAAGATGCAAGTACCGCTGGGATCTTCAGCGTTTGGCCGGGCCTCTTCGCGAGCAAGCCCGCTCCCACAGTTGACCACATTCCCCTGTGGGAGTGGGCTTGCTCGCGAAGAGGCCTGCTGCAACGCCACAAATGCCAGGGATCTACACTTTACGGGTGACGGTTGCGCACTAAACCCGCAAAATGCAACGATTCCGGCAATTATCGACGACGGGTGTCACAAGTACCGTCGCTAAAGCCATCGTTCCAATCAGACTGGGCCTGCTGACTCTATGCGAATGCGCCTTATGTTACTGGGCGGCGGAAATGCCCTTGGGCAGGCGCTGATTCGCCTCGGTGCGGAAGAAGACATCGGTTTCCTCGCCCCCCGCCCGCCAGAAGACGGCTGGGATGCCGCGAGCCTGACGCAACTGCTCGACGATACCCGTCCGGATGCGTTGATCAACCTCGCCTACTATTTCGACTGGTTCCAGGCCGAGACCGTCAGCGAAAGCCGTTTGGCCGGGCAAGAACGCGCCATCGAGCGGCTGGCCGAGCTGTGCCAGCACCACAACATCATCCTCGTGCAGCCTTCCAGCTATCGGGTGTTCGACGGTTCGCGGGCGACCGCCTACAGCGAAAAAGACGAGCCGGTGCCGTTGGGCCTGCGCGGTCAGGCGCTGTGGCGCATCGAGCAAAGTGTTCGCGCCACTTGCCCGCAACACGTGTTGCTGCGCTTCGGCTGGCTGCTCGATGACAGCCCTGAAGGCACCCTCGGGCGCTTCCTCGCCCGCGCCGAACAACCGGACGAATTGCTCATGGCCGATGACCGCCGGGGCAATCCGACCCCGGTGGATGACGCGGCACGGGTGATCATTTCGGTGCTCAAGCAACTCGATTGCGCAGCGCCGCTGTGGGGCACTTACCATTACGCCGGCCACGAAGCGACCACGCCGCTGGCGCTCGGGCAGGCGATTCTGACCGAGGCGCGCAGCCTGCATCAGTTGGCAATCGAAGCGCCGACCGCTCAGGCCCATGCCGCGCGGCCGGACGCCGCCGAGGAACCGCAACACGCGGTACTCGCCTGCAAGAAAATTCTGCACACTTTCGGGATCAAGCCCCGCGCCTGGCGCGCCGCACTCCCGGCTTTACTGGATAGGTTTTATCGTCATGGCTGAAGGCCCTGTTTTAATCACTGGCGGCGCCGGTTTCATCGGCTCGCACCTGACTGACGCGTTGCTCGCCACCGGCCACTCGGTGCGGATTCTCGATGATCTGTCGACCGGCAAACGCAGCAACCTGCCGCTGGACAACCCGCAGGTCGAATTGATCGTCGGTGACGTCGCCGATGCCGCGCTGGTCGCGCAGGTCATGCAAGGCTGCAGCGCGGTAGCGCATCTGGCGGCGGTGGCCTCGGTGCAGGCGTCGGTGGACGATCCGGTGAAGACCCACCAGAGCAATTTCATCGGCACCCTGAATGTCTGCGAAGCCATGCGTCAGGCCGGGGTCAAGCGCGTGCTCTACGCCTCGAGCGCAGCAGTGTACGGTAACAACGGTGAAGGCGAGTCGATTGACGAAGAGACGCCAAAAGCCCCGCTGACCCCGTATGCCTCGGACAAACTGGCCGGCGAGCACTACTTCGATTTCTACCGTCGCCAGCATGGTCTGGAGCCGGTAATTTTCCGCTTCTTCAACATCTTCGGCCCGCGCCAGGATCCCTCTTCGCCGTACTCCGGGGTCATCAGCATCTTCAGTGAGCGGGCACAGAAAGGCCTGCCGATCACCGTGTTCGGCGATGGCGAGCAGACCCGCGATTTCCTCTATGTCGAGGATCTGGTCGACGTGCTGGTGCAAGCGATCGACAAGCCTGAAGTGGAAGTGGGGGCGATGAACGTCGGCTGGAATCAGGCAATGAACCTCAAGCAGATGCTGCAAGCGCTGCAGGAAGTGGTCGGCGAACTGCCCCCGGTCAGCTACGGCCCGGCGCGCTCCGGCGACATCCGTCACTCGAGGGCGAACAACGCGCGTTTGCTGCAATGCTTCAAGCTGCCAGAGCCGACGCCGATGCGCGTGGGGCTGGCGCGGTTGCTCGGCAAGTAGGTTTATCGCAGACATGAAAAAGGCGCCTTGTTACAGGCGCCTTTTTCACGGCCGGAATTTGTCGCTAATCCTGTGGCGAGGGGATTTATCCCCGATCGATCACGAAGTGATCGTCGTCAGTTCTAAGCCTGCTCACCCAAAGCCTCATCCACCACCACGTGAACGTTCCTGGTTGAATCTGCCTTAGAACTTGTAGCCCAGACCCACCATGTACACAAACGGATCGACATCAACATTGACCTTGGCACGGGTGCCCGGTGCCACGGCGTTATTCTCGACAGTCGCGCGGGTGTCGATGTCGATGTAGCGCACCTGGGCGTTGAGCATGATGTTGTCGGTCAGCATGTAGTCGGCGCCGACCTGCCAGGCCAGGCCCCAGGAGTTTTTCGCCTTGAAGTTGCTGAAGCCGTTGGACTGGGCTTCGCTGCCGACGTGCTCGTCGTAGATCCAGGTGTAGTTGATGCCGCCACCGATGTACGGCTGGAATGGCGATTTCGCATCCAGCGGGTAGTACACGACGCTGAGGGTGGGCGGCAGGTGTTTCAGGGTGCCGAGTTTGCCGTTGGCAGCTGGCAGCGCGGTGCCTTTGATTTTAACGTCATGCTCGAACGGCGAGGCCGCCAGCAACTCGATCCCGATGTTGTTGGTCAGCATGTAGGCGAAGTTCAGACCCAGTTGGGTGTCGCTGCTCATGGTCGCCTTGCCGCCCAGGTTGGTGCCGCTCAACGGACCCTGATCGACCTTGACGTTGGAGCTGTCGGCCTTCGGGTTGACGGTGATCGCACCGGCGCGAACGATGATGTCGCCGGCTTCGTGAGCGTGGGCGAGCGGGGCTGCGAGCGCGAGGGCAAACAGCGAGGCGCTGAGCAAGGACTTGTTCATGGGGGCTCCAAAAGGACGTTAAAAGCTTCTGATGTCCTATGGTATGAAGCCAACTGATACGGTCTTTTGACTCAGCTCAATGAAACAGTGATGCCGCGGTTTTTTGTGGAACCTTGGCCGGTCCCTTCGCGAGCAAGCCCGCTCCCACTTTGGAACGCGGTCACCTGTGGGAGCGGGCTTGCTCGCGAAGAGGACGGATCAAACAATACAAAAACTACCGGGATTCACTCCGGCAGCTCATACACATAAATCTTGTCCGCCGCCATCTGATACCCGGCATCGGCCAGTTCGCTGGTGGACGCCTTGACCTGCAACGGTCCCTCGACCCAGTACGGCTGATACAGCTCGTCGAGCTTCACGCCCAGCTCGCTTTTCACATGCACGATCTGGTTAGACGGCGGTGGCGGCACGTGGATGCAGGCGCCGAAGTACGGCACCAGCAGGAAGTCGGTGGTACGTCCTTCTTCATTGACTTCCAGCGGTACGATGTAGCCCGGCAGGCGGATGTTCTGCCCGTCTAGACTCTGCACCACCGGCGCGTTGGGCATGTCCTGCTTGGCGGCTGGCGCCGACTCGGCCGAGAGCGCATCACTCATCTTCGACATGTCGTGCAACGGCGTCATGTTCGGCACTTCCGGCGCGGCGTCTGGCGGGATCATCTCCGACCAGGTCAGGTCTTTCGGCGCCGCTGCCGACACAGGCAGGGCGACCAGCAACAGCAGCGCAAGCACGGCGCGGGGCATGGTGAACATCCTCATAAACGGATCGACAGGCCATCGGCCAAGGATTGGCGATACGCGCGCCAGGCCGGCACGCTGCCCATCAGCAGCGCGGCCGCCAGAATGCCACCGAGCAGCGTCCATTCATACTCGCTCGGCCATGCCAGCGGCAGATACAAACCGTAATTGGCCTGCACATAGCCCTGCGCGGCGGCGATGCCGATGTACAGCAATGCCAGTCCGGCGATTACGCCGGTCAGCGCCAGGGCAAAGGCTTCTAGCACCAGCAGGCTCGCGATGTGCCACGGCCGCGCACCGACCGAACGCAGAATCGCCATCTCGCGGCGACGCTCGTTAAGGCTGGTGAGAATCGCCGTGAGCATGCCGATCAACCCGGTCAGCACCACGAACAGCGAGACCACGAACAGCGCCTTTTCAGCGGTACTCATCAGGCTCCACAACTCCTGCAAGGCCACGCCCGGCAGGATCGCCAACATCGGCTCACCGCGGTATTCGTTGATCTCGCGTTGCAGGGCGAAGGTGGAAATCTTGCTGTTGAGGCCAAGCATGAACGCAGTGATCGCCTGTGGCGTCAGGTCCATGTTGCGTGCCTGATCTGCGGTGATCCGGCCGTTGCCCCGGGCCGGCACGCCGTTGTGCCAGTCGATGTGAATCGCCTCCATGCCGCCGAGGCTGATGTGCAGCGTGCGGTCCACCGGCGTGCCGGTGCGCTTGAGAATGCCGACCACGGTGAATGGCTTGTCGTCGTGTTTGACCAGACTGATAGCCGCCACACCATGGGCCAGCACCAGTTGGTCGCCGAGCTTGTAATGTAGCGCTTCGGCGACTTCGGCGCCGAGCACCACTTCGAACGGATCGGTGGCAAACGCCCTGCCGTCAGCCAGTTGCAGATGCTGCTGGCGCCCGTACTGGTAATGCTCGAAATAGGCTTCGGTGGTGCCCATCACCCGATAGCCGCGATGGGAGTCGCCGAGGGACATCGGGATCGCCCATTTCACTTTCGGGTTGCTGGCGAAATGTTCGAAGCTGTCCCAACGGATGTTGTTGGTCGCGTTACCGATGCGGAACACCGAGTACAACAGCAGGTTCACCGAACCGGAGCGGGCGCCGACGATCAGGTCAGTGCCGCTGATGGTGCTGGCGAAACTGGCCTTGGCCTCGGTGCGCACGCGCTCGACGGCAAGTAACAGGCACACCGACAGAGCAATGGCGAACGCGGTGAGCAGGGCGGTAAAGCGGCGGTTGGCCAGGCTGGCCATGGCCAGACGAAACAGATACATCTCAGACCTCGGCAGACGTGGCGGCGCGATTGAGCTCGGCCAGGGACAGGTGGCGGTCGAACAGCGGCGCCAGGCTCTGGTCGTGGCTGACGAACAACAGGCTCGATCCGGCTTCGCGGCATTCGGCGAACAGCAGACGGATAAAGTTTTCCCGGGCGTCGTAATCCAGCGCCGAGGTCGGTTCGTCGGCGATCACCAGTTCCGGTTGGCCGATCAAGGCACGAGCGGCGGCGACCCGTTGCTGCTGACCGATCGACAGCGAATCGGCGCGACGACCGAGGATGCTTTCATCTTTCAGGCCCAAGTGGGCGAGCAGGGTGGCGGCGGCCTGATCGACGCTGCCGTGACGCTGTTTCGCCCGCTCGGCACGCAATCTGGAGAAGTGGCACGGCAACTCGACGTTCTCGCGTACCGAAAGAAACGGCAGCAGGTTGAACTGCTGGAAGATGTAGCCGGTGTGATCGACGCGAAAGCGGTCGCGGGCGCCGGCACCGAGTTCGGTCAGTTCCTGGCCGAGCAGGCGAATGCTGCCGCGCCCGGGTTTCTGCACGCCACCGAGCAGGCCGAGCAGGGTGGTCTTGCCACTGCCGCTGGGGCCTTTGAGGAACAGGGTTTCGCCCGGTTCCAGGCGAAACGCCGGGATGTCCAGCAGCGGCGGGTGACCGGGCCAGTTGAAGCCCAGGTCGGACAGTTCGATGAGTGCTTGGGTCATGGCACCAGTTTCATGGAGTGAACACATAACCCTGTGGGAGCGGGCTTGCTCGCGAACGCGGTGGATCAGCCAAATCTATGTTGACTGACACACCGCATTCGCGAGCAAGCCCGCTCCCACAGGGGATTGTCGGTGTGATCAGAATTTCAGGGCAGCCGCCTTGGCCGTCACTTCGGTACCCTGCTGGCCGCTCGGGCCGATCAGTTGTACCTGAATTTTCTGAGTGGCCGGGAAGGTATTGAAGACGTTCGCCAGATCCAGCGTCTTCAAGGCACCTGGTGCAGCGCAACTGAATTGGTAGTGTGCGTGGATTTCGCTGTGATCGTGGTGATGCGCTTCACCACCCTTGGCATCTTCGTCGTGGTCATCATCGTCATGCTCGTCGGCAGCCGGTTTGTCGCCGAACAGCGGGCTTTCCAGTTCCTGGCTGGTGACCTTGCAACCGGCGGCGGCTGGCAGGCTGAACAGCGCCAGCGGGTTTTCCAGTTTGGTGCGCGCGGCCACGACTTTGGCTTTGTCGGCGTCGCTGGCGGCGGCGTGTTCGAAGCCCACCAGGTTCATCGCCGGGCTTTCCAGTTCCAGCTCCAGGGTCTGGCCGTCGAGTGCGGCGTTCAAGCGGCCGACGCCATGTTCGTGGGCGCCGAGGCTGCCGTGCTCATGGTCATGATCGTGCTCATCGGCGGCATGGGCGATGGCCAGCGGCAACAGGGCAAACGGCAAAGCGAGCAGCAGACGACGCATGGCGGTCTCCGGAAAGTAAAGTGAAGAGTTTGTTATGTAATCTTATAACGAAAGTTCGCAGAGTTTGCCCGTGCGCTTGGCGTTGCACAAGTCCCGTGGGAGCATGCAGGTCAGAAATGTGCAGGAGCGAAGCAGATGTTGCGGATACGCGGAACCGTCGGCGCGACGCCGGTGGATTTGACGGTGGAGCTGGATGACAGCGATTGGGTGAAGCTCGGCGCAGCCCTTGGCGCGCAGCCGCAGGGCGATCAGCCTGAAGCGGCATTGAGCACGCCGGCAGTGAAGCCACTGAACCAGGACGATGCGTTGTGGCAGGTCGCGCAGGATCTGTTGCGCAAGGCCGGGCAACTCAGCGGGCCAGATCTTCTGGAGCAGCTTGAGGGATTGACCGGCAGCGGGGCCTCAGGCAAACGCCTGCTGGTGCGCTTGCGCCACAGTTCACAGGTGAAAGTGGCGAGCGGCGGCGATACGCCGCTCTACAGCTGGGTCGAGTGAGCGGTTAGTACAGCGCAGCGAAGACCTTGCGCCGGTAAGCGGTCACCAGCGGATGATCGTTGCCCAGCAGTTCGAACACCTGCAGCAACGTCTTGTGCGGCAACCCTTCGCCGTAGCTACGGTTACGGATGAACAGCTTGAGCAACGCCTCCAGCGCCGCTTCGTATTGCTGACGCGCCAGTTGCTGGATCGCCAGTTGATACACCGCTTCGTCGTCTTGCGGATCTTTGGCCAGACGCGCCTTGAGGTCGGCAGCATCCGGCAGATCACGGGCAAGTCCCAGGAACTTGATCTGCGCCTTGGCCCCGGCCAGTGCAGCCTTGTGCTCAGCGCTCTTGACCGCGTCGAGCACGGCTTGCGCTTCGTCCAGTTCGCCGCGTTCGGTCAGGCAACGGGCGTAGAGGATCAGCGCCTTGGCGTTGCTGTTGTCTTCGGTGAGCATCACCACCAGCGCCGCTTCCGCGTCAGCGAAACGCCCTTCATCGAACAGCGCCTGCGCCTGTTCGAACGGATCGGCGGCGGCCGGCGGCGGCATTTGCACATGCGGCTCAAGCAACGCGCGCACTGCGGATTCCGGCTGCGCACCGGCAAAACCGTCCACCGGTTGACCGTCCTTGAACAGCACCACGGTTGGCAGGCTGCGGATGCCGAAGCGGGCGACGATGTCCTGTTCTATGTCGCAGTTGACCTTGGCCAGCAGCAGTTCGCCCTGATAGCTCTCGGCAATGCCTTGCAGCATCGGCATCAACGCCTTGCACGGCACACACCACTCGGCCCAGAAATCCACCAGCACCGGTTTGTTGAAGGAGGCTTCGATCACCGACTGGTCGAAATCGGCAGTCGTGGCGTCGAAGATGTACGGCGTTTGCTGACTCATGGGGGATCTCGTAAAAGCGTGGATGTGGCAACTATACGGCTTGGCGGGGTGTGGCCGGAAGCGGTCAGTCTTTGAGAGGTGTGTTGCCTGCCAGAATGCTTTCGCGAGCAGGCTCGCTCCCACATTTGGAATGCGTTACCCCTGTGGGAGCGAGCCTGCTCGCGAAGCTTTTAGTCACGCCGCGCATGGTAAAGACTGACATGTCTGAACTCTTCCGGCTCCGCCAGATCCGGCAAGGTCATCGCCTCAAGCATTTCGATTCGCTCATACAATGGATGGCGAAAATCCCGGACCCGTGAATCCGCCACCAGCGCCTCGCGGCCACGGCTGAGAAACGCATCGAGCAGCGGCAGGTTCTCGCGGTCGTAGAGCACATCCGCCACCAGGATCAGATCGAAGCGATCAGCCTCGGCAAAGAAGTCCGTCGAATAACTCATCTGCACATCATTGAGTTCAGCGTTGGCCCGACACGCAGCAATCGCCAGCGGATCCAGATCACAGGCCACCACCTCCAAAGCCCCGGCCTTCACCGCAGCAATCGCGGCGATCCCGGAGCCGGCGCCGAAATCCAGCACCCGCTTGCCGCGCACCCATTCCGGGAACTCGGCCAGATAGCGCGCCACCGCCAGGCCGCTGGCCCAGCAGAAACTCCAATAGGGCGGCTCGTGAAGGATGCGTCGGGTTTCATCCGGGCTGAACTCGCGGTGCATGTTGTCACCGTCGATCAGCCACAGCTGCAAATCGGTGCCCGGCAATGCACAGGCCTTGAGCCGCGCATCACCGAGCAATTCACCCAACGCCTGTTGCAGGTCGAGCGGTACGGTCATGGTGCTTTGACAAATTGCAGCTGGCCCAGCGCCTGGGTGGTCGGCTGGGTAATGGTTTGCGACGGCAGGTGCAGGATCAACTGGCCCGACTGCGTGGCACGACCGCGCAGCTCAACCCGTGCGCCGGCCGGGAAGGCTTCCGGATTGAAGCGCAGGCGAAACGGCAGGATCTGGTTGTTGCCGATCAGGCTGGAACTGGCGAGCAGTTGTTGCGGGCGCGACTTTTCATCGATCACCAGCAGCGCCAGTTCGACTTCGGCCCCGGCCGGCACGCCTTGCAGGGTGCCACTCAGTTCCCGTTGATAGGCCGGCAGCGGACCAAGATCAGCGGCCTCGCGGGCTTTTTTCTGCGCCTGTTGTGGTGCTGGTCCCGGTGTTGGCGGTTGCGGTTTGGGCTTGTCGCTGCCGCAGGCCACCAGCAGGGCGAAAAGACTGAGCAAAACGAGCGGTCGTAGCGACATTGGCAGCTCCAGAAAATGAAATCCGTGGATCAAACGATCATGGCAGTCTGTATACCGCAAACCCTATGGCTTGTCTTGCCACCGGGATGCGCTACCATGGCCCTCCCTTTTTTTGTTGCCAGCCACCATGCACTGTCCCTTCTGCGGTGCCAACGACACCAAGGTCATCGACTCGCGTCTGGTCGCCGAGGGCGAACAGGTGCGCCGCCGGCGTGAATGCCTGGCCTGCGGCGAACGTTTCACGACATTCGAGACGGCCGAACTGGTGTTGCCGCGCCTGATCAAAACCGACGGCAGCCGCCAACCGTTCGACGAAGAAAAACTCCGCGCCGGCATGCAACGCGCGCTGGAGAAACGTCCGGTGAGCGTCGAGCGCCTCGAATCCTCTCTGGTTCACATCAAGCACAAGCTGCGCGCCACCGGCGAGCGCGAGGTCAAATCCCTCGTGGTCGGCGAACTGGTGATGGCCGAGCTGCAAAAGCTCGATGAAGTGGCCTACATCCGTTTCGCTTCGGTATACCGGCGCTTCCAGGACCTTAACGAGTTCCGTGAAGAGATCGACCGCCTCGCCCGCGAACCGGTGAAAGAATGACCCGCGCCGCCGAGCAGGCGATCCTCGACGCCCACTTCATGGCGCGCGCGCTGGAACTGGCGCGCAAGGGCCACTACACCACCCATCCCAATCCACGGGTTGGCTGCGTGATCGTGCGTGACGGGCAGATTGTCGGCGAAGGCTTTCACGAGCGCGCCGGCGAACCCCACGCCGAGGTCCACGCCCTGCGCGCTGCCGGTGAACTGGCCCGGGGCGCCACGGCTTACGTGACCCTTGAGCCGTGCAGCCACCATGGCCGCACACCGCCGTGCGCCGATGCATTGGTGACTGCCGGGGTTGCTCGGGTGGTCGCCGCGATGCGCGATCCGAACCCACAGGTCGCCGGGCGTGGCTTGCAGCGTCTGAGCGATGCCGGGATCGCCACCGAAAGCGGCGTGCTGGAAGTCGAGGCGCGCCAGCTCAATCAAGGTTTCCTGAAACGCATGGAACATGGCTTGCCGTTCGTGCGGGTCAAGTTGGCGATGAGTCTCGACGGGCGCACGGCGATGGAAAGTGGCGAGAGCCAGTGGATCACCGGCCCGGCCGCGCGTTCCGCCGTGCAGCGTTTGCGCGCGCAGGCGGCCGTGGTGTTGACCGGCGCCGACACCGTACTGGCCGACGGCGCGCGCCTGACCGTGCGCGCCGACGAACTGGGTCTGGATGCTGAACAAACCGCACGGGCCACGAGCCGTCCGCCGCTGCGGGTGCTGATCGACGGGCGCTTGCGGGTGCCGTTGGATGCGCCGTTCTTCAAGGCCGGCCCGGCGCTGGTCGCCACCTGCATGGCGGTCGAAGAGCAATACGCCAATGGCCCGGAGTGCCTGATCGTGCCGGGTGATGACGGTCAGGTCGATCTGCATCAACTGCTGATCGAGCTGGCCAACCGTGGCGTCAACGAAGTGCTGGTCGAGGCCGGCCCGCGTCTGGCGGGCGCGTTCGCTCAGCTCGGTCTGGTCGACGAGTTCGTGATCTTCATTGCCGGCAAGTTCCTCGGCTCCACGGCGCGACCGTTGCTGGACTGGCCGCTGGCCTATATGAAGGACGCCCCCGAGCTGAAAATCACTGAAATCCGCGCGGTTGGCGATGACTGGCGAGTCACTGCGACGCCAGTCGTTTCGGCGAGCGTATAATTCCCGGCCATCGCCTTAGCGCTGGCTTCGTTCTCAAGGAGAACCCCATGTTTACCGGCATCATCGAATCCATCGGCAGTATCCGTGCACTCACCCCCAAGGGCGGTGATGTGCGGGTGCATGTCGAAACCGGCAAGCTCGACCTGAGCGACGTCAAACTCGGCGACAGCATCGCGGTCAACGGCGTGTGCCTGACCGCCGTCGAACTGCCGGGTGACGGCTTTGCCGCCGACGTCAGTCGCGAAACCCTCGACTGTACCGCCATGAATGACCTGAAAAGCGGCAGCCCGGTCAATCTGGAAAAAGCCCTGACCCCGACCACCCGTCTCGGCGGGCATCTGGTCAGCGGTCACGTCGACGGTGTCGGCGAAGTGGTGTCGCGCAGCGACAATGCCCGCGCCGTCGAATTTCGCATCCGCGCGCCGAAAGAACTGGCCAAGTACATCGCCCATAAAGGCTCGATCACCGTCGACGGCACCAGCCTGACCGTGAACGCGGTCGATGGCGCCGAATTCCTGCTGACGATCATTCCGCACACCTTGAGCGAAACCATCATGGCTTCCTACAAGCCGGGCCGCCGGGTGAACCTGGAAGTCGATTTGCTGGCGCGTTATCTGGAGCGTTTGCTCCTCGGCGACAAGGCTGCTGAGCCAAGCGCTGGCGGTATTACTGAAAGCTTTCTGGCCGCCAACGGCTATCTCAAATCCTGACTGAAGGGGGTGCCTTGTGGCGCTCAATAGCATCGAAGAACTGGTTGAAGACATCCGCCAAGGCAAGATGGTCATCCTCATGGATGACGAAGACCGCGAGAACGAAGGCGACCTGATCATGGCCGCCGAATGCTGCAAGGCCGAGCACATCAACTTCATGGCCAAGCACGCCCGTGGCCTGATCTGCATGCCGATGAGCCGCGAGCGTTGCGAGCTGTTGAAGCTGCCACTGATGGCGCCACGCAACGGTTCCGGTTTCGGCACCAAGTTCACCGTATCGATCGAAGCCGCCGAAGGCGTCACCACCGGTATCTCCGCCGCCGACCGTGCGCGCACCGTGCAAGCGGCGGCGGCAAAAGACGCCAAGGCTGAAGACATCGTCAGCCCGGGCCACATCTTCCCTCTGATGGCCCAGGCCGGCGGCACCCTGGCGCGCGCTGGTCATACTGAAGCCGCCTGCGACCTGGCGCGCATGGCCGGTTTCGAACCAAGCGGCGTGATCTGCGAAGTGATGAACGACGACGGCACCATGTCCCGTCGCGCCGAGCTGGAAGCGTTTGCCGCCGAACACAACATCAAGATCGGCACCATCGCCGACCTGATTCACTACCGGATGATCCACGAACGTACCGTTCAGCGGATTGCCGAGCAGCCGCTGGACAGCGAACTGGGCCAATTCAACCTGGTGACCTATCGTGATTCGGTGGAAGGCGACGTGCACATGGCCCTCACGCTGGGCACCGTTTGCGCCGAGGAACCGACCCTGGTTCGCGTGCACAACATGGATCCGCTGCGCGACCTGCTGATGGTCAAGCAACCGGGCCGCTGGAGCCTGCGCGCCGCGATGGCTGCGGTGGCCGAGGCCGGCAGCGGTGTGGTGCTGTTGCTCGGCCACCCGCTGGACGGCGACGTGCTGCTGGCGCATATCCGCGAAACCGGTGAGCAGGCAGCGGTGAAGAAACCGACCACCTACAGCATCGTCGGTGCCGGTTCGCAGATCCTGCGTGACCTCGGCGTGCGCAAAATGCGCCTGATGTCTGCGCCAATGAAATTTAATGCGATATCCGGTTTCGATCTGGAAGTTGTAGAATACGTGCCCTCCGAATAATGACCCGGTGAATTCGGCATTGTTGATATAGATCCTTGTGGTGAGGGGATTCATCCCCGACGGGCTGCGTAGCGGCCCTATTTGGTTGGGACTGCTGCGCAGTCCATCGGGGATGAATCCCCTCGCCACAGGGGTGTAGTCGAACAGCAATGCGGTGTTTCCGGTCATGAATTTGTGGCTAATATCACTGAGGGATGCGTACGAAACGTGTCCCGGCTCTTTAAGAGATCTGACGAATGACCCTGAAGACCATCGAAGGTACCTTCATCGCCCCTAAAGGCCGCTACGCTCTGGTAGTGGGCCGTTTCAACAGCTTCGTGGTTGAAAGCCTGGTCAGCGGTGCAGTTGATGCCCTGGTTCGCCACGGCGTGAGCGAAAGCGACATCACCATCATCCGCGCGCCTGGCGCCTTCGAAATCCCGCTGGTTGCGCAGAAAGTCGCCCAGAAAGGCGAGTTCGCAGCCATCATCGCCCTCGGCGCGGTCATTCGTGGCGGCACTCCACACTTCGAATACGTGGCAGGCGAGTGCACCAAGGGTCTGGCCCAGGTGTCCATGGAGTTCGGCGTACCGGTCGCGTTCGGCGTCCTGACCGTTGATTCCATCGAGCAAGCCATCGAACGTTCCGGCACCAAGGCCGGCAACAAAGGTGCTGAAGCTGCCCTGTCCGCTCTGGAAATGGTCAGCCTGCTGGCGCAGTTGGAGGCCAAGTGATTAGCGACGATAGCGATCGTTTCAACCCGCGCGATCCGAAACCTGCGGATGCCGGCAAGCCATCGAAGAGCGTCAAGCGTCGCGAAGCCCGTCAGCTCGCGACTCAGGCCCTGTATCAGTGGCACATGGCCAAGGCTTCGCTGAACGAGATCGAAGCGCAGTTCCGCGTTGATAACGATTTCACCGATGTCGACGGCGCGTATTTCCGCGAAATCCTCCACGGGGTTCCGGCGAGCCGCACCGAAATCGACACCGCGCTCAAGCCGTGCCTGGACATCGAAATCGAAGAGCTGGACCCGGTTGAACTGGCGGTTCTGCGCCTGTCCACCTGGGAACTGCTCAAGCGCGTCGACGTGCCATACCGCGTGGTGATCAACGAAGGTATCGAGCTGGCGAAAGTCTTCGGTTCGACCGACGGCCACAAGTTCGTCAACGGCGTACTCGACAAGCTGGCTCCGCGCCTGCGTGAAGCTGAAGTGAAGGCGTTCAAGCGCTGATACGCGCTTGAGACCTCATGGGCGAGTTTGAGCTGATCCGCAATTTCTTCGCCGCCGCGCCTTGTGCGCAGGGCGGCGAGGGCGTTGCTCTGGGGATTGGCGACGACTGCGCCTTGCTGGCGGTTCCCCCCGGGGAACAGCTGGCGATTTCCACCGATACGCTGGTGGCCGGCGTGCACTTCGCCGATCCCTGCGATCCGTTTCTGCTCGGTCAGCGCTCGCTGGCCGTTGCGGTCAGCGACCTGGCCGCCATGGGCGCCACGCCCGTTGCCTTTACCCTTGCCCTGACTGTGCCGACGGTGACCGCCGATTGGCTGCAAGCCTATGCCCACGGTTTGAACCACATGGCGCAGAGCTGCAGCATCGCGCTGGTCGGCGGCGACACCACGCGCGGGCCGTTGAGCCTGACGGTCACGGTGTTCGGTCGGGTGCCGGCCGGGCAGGCCTTGACCCGCAGCGGCGCACAACCGGGCGATCTGCTCTGCGTCGGCGGCGAGCTGGGCAATGCCGCCGGTGCCTTGCCGCTGGTGCTTGGCCAGCGCGAGGCCGAAGCAGGTATCGCTCAGCCGTTGCTCGATCATTACTGGTCGCCGCAACCGCAACTGGCGCTCGGTCAGGCCTTGCGTGGCAAGGCCACATCGGCCCTCGACATCTCTGACGGCCTGCTCGCCGATTGCGGGCATATCGCTCTGGCCTCGCAGGTTCGCCTCGAAGTTGAACGTGAGCGCGTACCGTTGTCCGATGCTTTAGTGGCTTTTCTCGGTCAGCGCGGCGCGGAACGGGCGGCGTTGAGCGGCGGCGATGACTATGTGCTGGCCTTCACGCTACCGTCCGTCGAGTTGCCGGCACTGCTGGCCGATGGCTGGCCGATCCATGTGATCGGGCGTGTGGCGCAGGGCCAGGGTGTGGTCCTGCTGGATCGCGAAGGACACGACATCACCCCGAAAATCCGGGGTTATCAACATTTTCAGGAGACACCGTGACAGATCACCCGAAACAGGTTCCGGCCGAATTCGTTCCGCCGTCGGTCTGGCGCAATCCCTGGCATTTCCTCGCGTTCGGCTTCGGCTCCGGCACCTTGCCGAAAGCGCCGGGCACGTGGGGTTCGTTAGTTGCGCTACCCTTTATCCCGTTGTGGCAGATGTTGCCCGACTGGGGTTACTGGCTGATGCTCGGAATCACCATGCTGTTCGGCTTCTGGCTGTGCGGCAAGGTCGCCGACGATCTGCGGGTGCACGACCATGAAGGCATCGTCTGGGACGAAATGGTCGGGATGTGGATCACCCTGTGGCTGGTGCCGGAGGGCTGGTACTGGTTGCTCGCGGGGTTCCTGGTGTTCCGCTTCTTCGACATTCTCAAGCCATGGCCGATCCGCTGGATCGACCGGCATGTCCATGGCGGCGTCGGCATCATGCTCGACGACGTGCTGGCCGGCGTGTTCGCCTGGCTGGCGATGCAGGGACTGGTGTGGATTTTCGCCTGATCCAGATCGTCAGGGTTAAGTGAGGAGACTAGGGATGGTTCGACGCTGGCTGGCGCTGGTGTTTCTGACTTTGCTGGGCACTGTCGCCAGTGCGCAGGAAACCGCGCACGCGCCGTCGGTCATCCACCTGGCCAGCGAGGACTGGGAAGATTACACCGCCGCGGACGGTCATGGCCTGGGCTGGGACGTGCTGCGCAAGGTGTTCGAACCGGCGGGAGTGAAACTCGACATTCGCAGCGAACCGTACACTCGTTCAGTTGGGCTGGCCCAGCGTGGCGAGGTCGATGCTTGTGTCGGTTCTTATCATGAAGAATTCAGCGACCTGCTCTATCCGCGCTGGAATTTCGACACCGACCACATCTACGCCCTGGGCCTGGCAAGTAATCCAGCACCGACCCCGGAAACCCTCGGTCAATATCGGCTGGCCTGGGTGCGCGGTTACGACTATCAGAATTATCTACCCGGCGTACGCAACTTCAACGAGGTCGTGCGACGTACCGGGATCCTCTCGATGCTCACCCACAACCGCGCCGACTATTACATCGATGCTTTGACCGAAATCGATTACGTGCTTGGCCGGGCCAGGGAACCGACGCAGTTTCGCAAGACGCATATCGCCGAACTGCCGCTGTACCTGTGCTTCGCCAACACACCGCAATCGCGCATGTTGATGGCAGTGTTCGACCGGCGCATGGAGCAGTTGGTCAAGAGCGGCGAGCTGAAGCCGATTTTCGAGCAGTGGAGGCAGCCGTATCCGTTCGAGCCGAACTGACAGGGCCGTCCCCCCTGTGGGAGCGGGCTTGCTCGCGAATGCGGTGTGTCAGCCAGCCTATTGATCGACTGACACGACGCTTTCGCGAGCAAGCCCGCTCCCACAGGGTTCTGCACTGCCCGGGTGTTATCAAACTTTTTGATCGTTATGCCCGATAATTCAGCCTAAGCGTCTGCAGGAACCTGCTGTTACAATGCCGGCCTGCGAATTTTCAGAATTTTTAGATCAGGAGCACACCGGTGCCTGTCGTTTTTGTCGCCGCTTCCAAGCTGCCAACGCCTTTTGCGCAATTCACCATGCACGGTTTTCTCGATGAGGCTACCGGCCGCGAGCACGTTGTGCTGAGCCTGGGTGATTTCGCCGACGGTGCCCCGGTTCTCGGCCGGTTGCACTCCGAGTGCCTGACCGGTGATGCGCTGTTCAGCCAGCGCTGCGACTGCGGCTCGCAACTCGAAGCGGCGCTCAAGGCCATCGCCCGTGAAGGCCGTGGCGTGCTGCTGTACCTGCGTCAGGAAGGTCGCGGCATCGGTCTGCTGAACAAGATCCGCGCCTACGAGTTGCAGGACGGCGGCGCCGACACCGTTGAAGCCAACGAACGTCTGGGCTTTGCCGCCGATCAGCGCGACTACGCCATGTGCCTGCCGATGCTCGAGCATCTGGGCGTGAAGTCGCTGCGTCTGATGACCAACAACCCGCGCAAGGTCAAAGCCCTGACCGACATGGGCATCGTCGTCGCCGAGCGCGTGCCGCTGCACACCGGCCACAACCCGCACAACAAACTGTACCTGGCGACCAAGGCCAGCAAGCTCGACCACATGATGGGCAACGAGCATCAGGGCGAGGTCGACCGCGCGTGACCCGCGGTCAGGTGCGACGCCGTCTGGCGGTCGACTGGTGGAAATACCTGGCGCTGGCGCTGCTGCCGCTGTTTGTCCTCAATGGCCTGTTCGGCCAAGGCGAAGGCATTCTGCCGGTGCTGGCCATGCCGTTGTTCATTGCCGGCGTGGCCTCGATGTTTGTCAGTCTGAAGTTTTTCGGCCGCTACAAGCACGCGCTGATCGCCACGCAAAAAGCCCTTGATACCCCCGACGAACCGGCGGCCTGGATTGCCTTGGCGGCCCAGCGTCGCAGTGCATTCCTCGCGGCCGCATTGCCGGCATGGATCGGTGCGCTGGCGGTGTTCGTCGGCCTCGAAGCCGTACCGCTGATGCTGCTGGCGTTGTCCACGGCGGTACTGTTCTACCTCTATCGCATCCCGCGTCAACTCGGCTGATGCGTCGTCTGTGGCTGGCGGTTCTGCTGCTGGCCTGCGCCGGCCCGGTGCTGGCGAGTCTGCGAGTGGTCAGTCTCGCGCCTTCTCTGTCTGAAATCGTTATCGAGCTGGGCTCGGCCGATCTGCTGGTTGGCGTGCTCGATGCCGGCGAGCGTCCGGCAGCCGTTGCCGATGTTCCCTCGGTGGGTCGTTATGGCCAACTCGACATGGAGCGCCTGCTCAGTCTCAAGCCGGATTTGCTGCTGCTGTGGCCCGGCAGTGTCGGCCCGGCACAACGCGATCAGCTCAAACGCCTGAACATTCCGACCTACGTCGCCGAGCCGCACAATCTCGAACAGCTGTCTGCGCAGATCGAGACGATTGCCGCGCAACTGGGGCGACCTGAGCGTGGGACGAAACTGGCGGCGGACCTGCGCCAGAAGCTCGATGACCTGCGCCAGCGCTATCGCCGGGACACGCCGCTGAAGGTGTTCTATCAAGTCTGGGACAAGCCGCTGTACACCGTCGGTGGCGGGCAGATCATCAGCGATGCGCTCGAAGTCTGTGGCGCACGCAATGTGTTTGCCGACCTGAGTTTGCCGGCGCCGCAGGTGAGTATCGAAGCAGTGCTGCAGCGCGATCCGCAGGTGATACTGGCCGGTGAGCAGGCCCAGCTCGATGCATGGAAAGACTGGCCGCAGGTGGCAGCAGTGAAGCAGGGGAAACTGCTGTTGGTTACCGATAAAGGCCTTGAGCGCCCAAGCGGCCAAATGATCGATGCCACCGCCAAACTCTGCCAATTGATCGCGCCTGACCGCTGAAGCCGGGGTGGCTTCTTCGCGAGCAGGCTCGCTCCCACAGGGAATTGCATTCCAAATTGTGGGAGCGAGCCTGCTCGCGAAGGAGCCAGTCAAATCAGCGAAGATTCAAATCAAAGCTGGGGAGTCCAGGTGACGCCAACTACCCACGCCCGACCTTCCTCGCGATAGCCATACTGGCTGCCGTCATAGCTGTACAGCGCACGGCTGTAACCCTTGTCCAGCAGATTCTCGACCTTCAGATCCAGTTTGATCTCGCGATTCAGCGCCCAGTTGCTGCGCAGTCCAAGCGTGCCGTAGCCACCCAACGGCTGGGTGTTGTTCAGATCGTCGTAACTGCTGCTGACCAATTGCCAGCTCGCGCCGACGCCCAACCGGTCAAACTGTCGATCCAGATCCCAACTCATCGTGCGCCGCGCACGACGCGCCAACGTGTGCCCGCTATCGCGATCACGCGGGTCGATAATCGCCACACCGAGATTGCTCTGCCAGCCGAACAGTTCCTGTTTCAGCGCCGCTTCAAAGCCATTGATCCGCGCCGAGGCCACGTTCTCCGGGCGTGAGTTGCTGCCAAAGATGATCGCGTCTTGCAGATCAGTGCGGTAAATCGACGCCTCCAGCCGACTGCTATCGCTCAACTGACTGCGCCATTGCAGCTCGTAGCTTTTCGAGGTTTCCGGCTTCAGATCAGGGTTGCTGAAGTCCGGGTAGTACAGGTCGTTGAAGGTCGGCGCGCGGAAGCCTTCGCTGTAGCTCAGCAACAGATCGTTGTCCGGGTTCAGCGGCAGGGTGAAGGTGCCGCTCCAGGTGTTCTGGCTACCGAATTGCTGGTTGTCGTCGTGGCGCAGACCCAGTTCGGTGGAGAAGCTGTCGGCCTGATAACGATGCTGGATGAACGCGGCGCGGTTCCAGCGGCTGTCTTCATTGAACGCGGTGCTGCTGTTGACCCGGTCTTCGTACCAGTCGCCGCCGAGGATCAGGCTGTTGCGCGCATCCAGAGTCAGGTCGTTCTGCCAGTTCACCGAATCGCGATAGGTATTGAACACCGTGCGCTCGTCGCTGAGCTTGTCGAAGGTTTTCTCGCGATTTTCGCTGTGACCGAATTCGACGCGGGTTTTCCAGATTTCGTTGACCCGGGCATCGACGTAGCTGCTGACACTGCTGACGTTGAAGTCGCTGTAAGGCTGCTGTTGCACCGACTCGAAAGTAGTCGTATCGAAGCGGCCGAACGGGTTGTCGAACTCGCTTTTGCCACGGTTATCCAGCAGGTTGGCGCCGACTTCGATGTCATCGGTCAGTGCATGGCTGAGACTCAGGCTGACGGATTTATTGCGGTAGGCATCATGATCGCTGTCGCTGGGATAGGACTCGTGAGTGCGGTCGAGACCGGCGGTGTCATCGAGGCTGGCGCCCAAGTTGAAACGGGTCTTGTCATCGCCACCGGACAGGCCGAGGCTGCGTTCCCAGGTCTGGTTGCTGCCGAAGCCGACGTGCAAGCGCGGCTGCAGGCCTTGTTCGGTGCCGCGGCGGGTGAAGATCTGAATCACCCCGCCAATCGCATCGCTGCCGTAAATCACCGAACGCGAACCGCGCAACACTTCCACGCGTTCGATCTGGTCGATGTTCAGGTGCTGCAGATTGCTATCGCCGGAGGTCGAACTGCCAATGCGCTGGCCATCGACCAGCACCAGACTCTGCGCCGATTGCGTGCCGCGAATGTAGATCCCCGGCAGGCTACCGCGCCCACCGGCCTGCGCCACTTGCACACCCGGCACCCGCTGCAGCAGATCGGTGACGCTGCCCGGTTGCAGGCGGTCGATGTCTTCGCGGGTGAACACGGTGTTGGCGGCGCTGCTGTCGTTGCGCGCTTCGACCTGGCGGTTGGCGCTGATCAGCGTGTCAGACAGCTTCAGCGCTTCGTCGCGTTCGAAGGTGTCGGCGAGGGCGCTGGCGGCTGGCAGCAGGAGAAAGGGCAGGGCGAGGCGCGAGAGGTTCATCGGTGTTCCCGTGGGTATTTCTGATGTACACAAATCAAATGTGGGAGCGGGCTTGCTCGCGAAGGCGGTGTATCAGTCCACTCATCATCGACTGATCCGACGCCTTCGCGAGCAAGCCCGCTCCCACATGGGTATTGCGTGTTACTTGTTGAGCAGTTCCAGGCGCTCACGAATCGAAGCTTCGATTCCCGCTTCGTCCAGCCCGCACTCGGCCAGCATCTGCGCGGGTTTGGCGTGCTCGACGTAGATGTCCGGCAAGCCCAGATGCAGCATCGACTTGAGGATGTTCTCGCGCGCCAGGAACTCGCTGACCGCGCCACCGGCACCGCCCATGACCGCGTTCTCTTCGATCGTCACCAGCAATTCGTGGTTGCCGGCGATTTCGCGCACCAGTGCCTCATCCAGCGGCTTGACGAAGCGCATGTCGACCACGGTCGCATCCAGCTTCTCGGCGACTTTCAGCGCTTCGGTCAGTTGCACGCCGAACACCAGCAGGGCGACTTTGCTGCCCTGGCGGCGGACGATGCCCTTGCCGATTTCGATCGGCTCGAGATCCTTGTCGATGGTCGCGTTCGGGCCGGTGCCACGCGGGTAGCGCACCGCCGCCGGGCCGTTGTACAGGTGGCCGGTGGTGAGCATTTTGCGCAATTCGTTTTCATCGCTCGGGGTCATGATGACCATGCCCGGAATGCAGCGCAGGTAAGACAGATCGAAGCTGCCGGCGTGAGTCGGGCCGTCTTCGCCCACCAGACCGGCGCGGTCGATGGCGAACAGCACGTCGAGGTTCTGCACCGCGACGTCATGCACCAACTGGTCGTAACCGCGTTGCAGGAACGTCGAGTAGATCGCCACCACCGGTTTGGCGCCTTCGCAGGCCATGCCGGCAGCGAACGTCACAGCGTGCTGTTCGGCAATCGCAACGTCGAAGTAGCGCAGCGGGAAACGTTCGCTGAACGCCACCAGATCCGAGCCTTCCTTCATCGCCGGGGTAATCCCGACCAGGCGCGGATCAGCCGCGGCCATGTCGCACAGCCATTCGCCGAACACCGCCGAATACTTCGGCCCGCCGGCCTTTTTCGGCGCAGCGGCCGGGGCGTCGACCGGTTCGAGCTTGGTGATCGCGTGGTAACCGATCGGGTCGACTTCCGCCGGGGCGAAGCCTTTGCCTTTCTTGGTGACGATGTGCAGAAACTGCGGGCCCTTCAGATCGCGCATGTTGCGCAGGGTGGCGATCAGGGTCGGCAGGTCGTGGCCATCGATCGGGCCGATGTAGTTCCAGCCCAGCTCTTCGAACAGGGTGCCGGGAACCAGCATGCCCTTGGCATATTCTTCGGTGCGACGGGCGATTTCCCAAGCGCCGGGCAGGCGCGACAGGACTTTCTTGCTGCCCTCACGCATGCTCGCGTAAGTACGGCTGGAAAGAATCTTCGCCAGATAATTGGACAGGCCACCGACGTTGCGCGAGATCGACATGTCGTTGTCGTTGAGGATCACCAGCATATTGGCGTTGACTTCCGGCGCGTGGTTCAGCGCCTCGAAGGCCATGCCGGCAGTCAGCGCGCCGTCACCGATCACCGCAATCGCCTTGCGATCGCTGTTCTGCAGGCGGGCGGCAATCGCCATACCCAGCGCGGCGCTGATCGAGGTGCTGGAGTGGCCGACGCCAAAGGTGTCGTACTCGCTCTCGGCGCGACGCGGGAAGGCGGCGATGCCGTCCTTCTGACGCAGGGTTTCCATGCGCTGGCGGCGACCGGTGAGGATCTTGTGCGGATACGCCTGATGACCGACGTCCCACACCAACCGGTCATCCGGGGTGTCGAAGACGTAATGCAACGCGATGGTCAGCTCGATGACGCCCAGGCCGGCACCGAAATGCCCACCGGTCTGGCCGACCGTGTAGAGCAATTCCAGGCGCAACTCATCGGCCAGGGTTTCCAGCTCGGCTTCGCCTAACCGGCGCAGGCCGTCCGGCGTGTTCGCGCGGTCGAGCAGGGGCGTGGTCGGGCGCTTGCGGGGAATCTCATGAAACGTCGTGGGCATCAGGCGAATCGTTATAGGTATAAAAGATGCGGCAGTTTACCTGATGCATCGCCCCCTGCCCACGCGTTGGTCTTTTTTGGCAGGTTGGCGTTCAGTTGCGCCGCTCGACGATATACCGGGCCAGGTCGCGCAAAGGCTCGGCTGCCGCGTCAAACGGTCGCAGCGCGTGCAGGGCCTGATCGCGCAGTTCCAGAGCGTAGACCTTGGCCGCGTCCAGTCCCAGCAGGGCCGGGTAGGTCGGTTTGTCGCGAGCGATGTCGGCGCCCTGGCGTTTGCCGAGGGTTTCGGTATCGCTTTCGACGTCGAGAATGTCGTCCTGCACCTGGAAGGCCAGACCGATGGCCTGTGCATAAGTCTGCAGGGCTTTGAGTTGATCCTGCTCGGCGCGGCCGCTGGCCAGGGCGCCGAGCTTGACGCTGACTTCGATCAACGCGCCGGTCTTGTGCCGGTGCATTTGCTCCAGCGCTTGCTGATCCAGCTTCAGACCGACCGAACCGAGGTCGATGGCCTGACCGCCGACCATGCCTGCCGGGCCGGCCGCGTGCGCCAGCGCCGTGACCTGTTGCAGACGGATGTCAGCGTCGAGGTTGCTCAGGCGCGGGTCGAGCAGGGCGCTGAAGGCCAGGCTCTGCAAGCCGTCACCGGCGAGAATCGCGCAGGCTTCGTCGAATTTCTTGTGGGTGGTGGGCTGGCCGCGACGCAGATCGTCGTCGTCCATCGCCGGCAAATCGTCGTGCACCAGCGAATAAGCGTGGATCAGCTCCACCGCGCAAGCCGCACCGTTGGCTTGCTCAGCCTTGCCGCCCAGCGCTTCGCACGCAGCGTAGGCGAGTAGCGGACGTACGCGTTTGCCGCCGATCATCACGCTGTAGTGCATCGCCTCATACAGGCGCGACAGTTCCGGCAGCGGAGCCTTGAAGAGGATTTCCAGTGTCGCATTGACCCGCGCCTGGCTGGTCGCCGAATACGCCGCAATCATTCTGGCTGTTCCGCGTCGAAGGGTTCCTCGGCGAGTTCGCCATCGCGCTCCAGCAGCACTTGCACCTTCTGCTCGGCCTGGGCCAGCGCTGTCTGGCAGTCACGGGTCAGACCGATGCCCTGCTCGAAAGCGGTCAGCGAGTCTTCCAGCGACAATTCACCGTTCTCCAGACGCTCGACCAGTGTTTGCAGGTCGGCGAGGGACTGTTCGAAATCCAGTGCAGCTTTTTTGCGGGCCATGGCGGCGATTTCCGGTTGACGTTAAACCGGCGCGACACTAGCAGATAGGGGGTTTATGGGCAAATGAGTGGGCCGACGGACAAGGGTGTCAGTCGGTCGAGTCACCCGGATATTGAATCTGATACCGAGTGCTCCGCCCCCCGCCCGGAAGACGTTGCAGGCAGCCTTTTTCCAGCAGTTCCGCCAGATGTCGGGTGGCCGTGGCTTTGGAAACCTTGGCCACACTCTGGTATTGCGCTGCACTGATACCGTGCTCGAAACCACGCTCACCACCGTCGAGCAAACGATTGAGCACTTTGATCTGCTCCGCCGACAGCCCGGATTCGCGGTGCGCCTGCCAGAAGCGTGATTTTCCCAACACACTTTCAATCCGCGCAATGGCCTGTTGCAGACTGCGCAGTAAGGTTTGCAGGAACCATGTGAGCCAGTCGGTAATGTCCAGCGTGGCTTTCTGACTGGATTCGAGAATCCGGTAATAGCCCGCACGATCATCGAGGATGCTGGCGGACATCGCATAAAAACGAATCGCCTGCGCTTCGCTCTGAGCCAGTGCCAGATCGGTAAGGGTGCGAGTCAGGCGTCCATTGCCGTCGTCGAACGGATGCAAGGTGACGAACCAGAAATGTGCGATGCCAGCTCGCAAGAATGGATCGAGGCCTGCCTGTTGCCGACTGGCGTCGAACCACTTGAGAAAACTGTCGAGTTGCCGCTCAAGGCCTTGTCGCGGTGGCGCCTCGAAGTGCACGGTCGGACGGTCGATTCGTCCTGAAACCACCTGCATCGGCTCATCGCCGCGTAATGCGCCGACATTGATTGCACGCGAAAGGAAACCACTCTCCTGTTCTGGAAACAGCCATGAATGCCATTCCAGCAATCGTTGCAGTGTCAGCGGTTCGGCAAAGCGTTGAGTGGCATCGAGCATCAGTTGCGCGAGCCCTTCGCTGCGCTTGCTGACGTTGTCGCCATCAGGCGATTCCAGCCCCAGGCGTCGTGCCAGTGAAGAACGCACGGATTCAACATTCAATTGTTCCCCCTCGATGGCCGAGGAGGTCACGATGTTTTGCAGCAACGCGTCCAGTTCAGTCTGAGCGCTCAATGAATTGCCCACTGATCCCGCCATGCCCATCAATTGTCCCTGCGCCTGAACGCATTCGCGCAACAGCGCAGTGAGACGCTCTGCCTGCCAGTTGAAGTCGGGCCAGTCGGGCTGCTGCCAGATCCAGTGAGTTGCCATGAAATGCCATTCCTGAGTGCGTGAGCCGAATAGAAACGCTATTCGGCTCATTTCGTGAGCCGAATATGACGCCTATTCGGCTCATCGTCCACCCGAGGGCGTGATTCCTACCGCATTTCAAGATGTATCCGATTGTTAAAAAACTGCCGAATCGCTAATCTTCGCGCCTTCTACGACCCCATAGTCACGGGTCTTTCAGACGAAACGCAGTTTCCACCGCTGTGAAGTACCGAGGATCGGGTGCAAGGTTTCGTTCAGGCATGGCAGGAGGCATTACATGCGTTCATTTCTTTGGCTGCTGATCGGTTTGGCCTGCGCGCCTGCGCTGCTGGCAGCGCCGAATGCCGAGCTGTCGGAACCGGTGGGCGGTTGGCGCTATAACGGTCTGCTCGACCGCAGTGAAAACCCGCAAGTCGCCTACCCCACGCCGCCGATCAATCGCGGCATTCAGCGCAATCGCACGATGATTCAGGGCCAGCTCAAGGCCATCGGCAATCAGCGCGGGCCGCATACGCTGGCGGTCAACGGCAATCCATTGAATCTGTACACCGACGATGACGGGCGGTTCGCCCGGCCGTATGCGTTCGGCGCCGGTTCCAACAGTGTCGAAGTGCGCAGTGCCGAGGGCCAGTCGCTCAAGCGTGTGCAGTTCTACGAAGCGAACAACCTGCGCACGCCGGCGAAAATCCGTGTGGTGCTGGGTTGGGACGATCCCAAGGCCGAGCTCGACCTGCACATCATCACCCCGGACGGCCAGCACGCGTTTTTCGCCCACACGGCGCTGACCAACGGCGGCGGTCTGGACCCGGATGGTGTCGATGGCCCCGGCCCGGAAATGTTCACCATGACCGCGCCGCTGCATGGCACCTATCTGGTTTACGTCAACTATTGGGGCAACTTCGGCGACGGCGGCTATAACTTCGAGGAGGCCAGCAATCAGAACGAGGTGATCACCTCGCAAATCACGCTGGTGCTCAACGAAAACACGGTCGACGAAAAACGTGAAACGTTCATCGTGCCCCTGCGGGCAATCGGTGATCTGCTGCTGGTCAAGACTTTCAACTATTAAGCATCCCGCACCACGGATGAACTTCGGGTTTTGTGAACATGAGTGATAACGCTGCTTCTCCGGCCGTCCCGACACCTGCCGGCCAAACCTCCCGGCGCTGGCCGGCGCTGCTGATCGGCCTGGTCCTGGTAGCCGGGGTGGCCGGTGGTCTTGGCTGGCTGCTGCTCAAGCCCAAGGTGCCGGCGGCGGCACTGGCCAGTGACAAGCTCGGCCTGAGCCGTCCGGATGCGCTGCTGGAAACCCGCTCCCTGAGCCAGTTGCCCAAGGACCTGCTGACGGTGCCGTTCCTCAAGGCCACGCTCACCGAGGATTTCGTCTTCTATTACGAAACCCACGCCGATCGCCTGGGGCTGATCGGCAGCCTGCGGCGGATCATCTACGAACACGATCTGAAGCTGCAGGACAGCCTGATCGAACAGCTTTTCGATCAACCGGCCGACGTCGCGTTGTGGCGTGGCGCCGATGGCCGGCTCAAGGATTTTCTGCTGGTGATGGACCGCGGCGGCCTGGCGAAACTGCTCGAACCGTTGGCGAAAGTGGCGCTGGACGATTCGCAACTCAGTGTCTTCGGCAGCCTCAAGGTCGGCGGTGACGAAGTACCGCTGTACCAGCTCAGCTACAACGCCAGCAAATCGCTGTTGTTCGCGTCGCGCGGCGACAAACTGGTGGTGCTGTCCAACCCGAACAAATATTACGACCCGGCCAGTGGCGAATCGGAAGAGTACGGGCACGTCTCGCCGCAAGCGCTGGCAGCGCTGCTCAACGGCGACAAACTGTTCCCCGAGGCCTTCGGTCTGCCGGCCAAGGCGCCGGAGATCAAACAGCGTCTGTCGGTCAATTCCAGCGTCCTTGCGATGGGTTACCAGCGCTTCATCCCGAACTTCGCCGGGCTGCGCTTCGATATGGACGACAAGGGCTGGCACAGCTACCTCGCCATGGACGAACTGGATAATCAGCCGGACTTCGATTTCAAACCGGTGTGGCAAGCCATGCCCTTGGGCGCCAGTGCCTGCGTGACCTTGCCGGTGGCGGCCGAACCGCAGAAACCGCTGCTGGTGAAACTCGGCGCCGACGAAGCGGTGGCGCAGAAACTCACCGAGCATGTGGCCGGCGCGGCGGGCCTGTGCTGGTACGCCGATTCGCGGTTGTACACGCCGTTGCTGGTTGCCAGCCTGAAGGACGAGGACAGCGGCAAGCTCGATGGCGATCTGGGCACGTTGTTCGGTTCGATGGTGGGCGCCTACGAGACGAATGTCGATGAACACGCATTCCCGGTGGTCGAGAAACAGGAAGGCCAGAGTCATGTCTGGCAGCGTCAGGTCAGCTCCAACTTCGGCCCGTACGCCGCCAAGACTGCCGAGAATCCGGATGCGATCAGCGGTAAAGCGTTCATGAATGTCAGCCTCGCCCGTCACGGTTCGACGCTGCTGTTTTCCCTCGACGACAAACTGGTCGACAAGGCCCTCGGCACGCTCGACAAACGCTTCCCGCCGATGGCCGACGTACTGCCCAAAGACGTGCTGATGCCGATCTACTTCGGCCCCGATTCGATGGCGCAACTGATGCAGCAGGAAACCCTCGACAGCCTGCCGCAGGACATGGAGCCGGTGTTCTACAACGCCGCGCAAACCTACCTGATTCCGAAACTGCGCACCCTCGGCGGCTACGGCAAATACGCCCTGACCCTGCCGGAAGGCAGCGAGCCTGACGGCCACTGGCAATGGCTGCCGCTGGAGTGGAAAGCGCTGTGACGGCATTGATCCGCAGCCTCGGCCTGCTCGCGCTACTGCTCAGCGCGGGCGCCCGCGCCGTCGAAGCACCGGCACTCGATCCGGCGCAGTCCCAGGTGTTCCGCGCCTGGTTCGTGCGCATCGCTCAGGAGCAACTGAGTCAGGGCCCGAGCCCGCGCTGGTATCAGCAGGACTGCGCGGGGCTGGTGCGTTTCGCCGCCAACGAAGCGCTGAAGGTTCACGACGACAAGTGGCTGCGCAGCAATGGCCTGTCCAATCGCTACCTGCCGCCAGAGCTGACGCTCAGCGATGAGCAGCGCAAGCTCGCCCAGCAATGGCAGCAGGGCGGCGGCAAGGTCGGGCCGTACGTCAACGCGATCAAACTGATTCAGTTCAACAGCCATCTGGTCAGCCGCGACGTGTCCCAGGCACGCCCTGGCGACCTGATGTTTTTCGATCAGGGCGACGACCAGCACCTGATGATCTGGATGGGCCGCTACATCGCCTATCACACCGGCACGACCACCCCCACTGACAACGGCATGCGTTCGGCAAGCCTGCAGCAACTCATGACATGGAAGGACACCCGATGGATACCCGACGCAGCCAACCCCAACTTCATCGGCGTCTATCGACTGAACTTTCTCTCCCAATGACCGGTGCCCGCATGCTGCGACTCTGCGCTCGAATTCCCCTGCTGCTGGCGTTGTTGCTGCCATTGGCGACCGTCAACGCTGAAGATTCGGTGGAGCCGAGCGGCTACACGCCGGTCGCCGGTGAAAGCTTCTTCCTGCTGGCCGACAGCAGTTTCGCCGCCGACGAGCAGGCGATGGTGCGTCTCGAAGCACCGGGCCGCGACTACCGCCGTTTCCGCATGGAGCCTTACGGCGGCGCCGACATTCGCGTGTATCGCATCGAAAAGCCGCTGGATTTCCTCAAACGTCAGAAGAACCTGCACCGCGTGGTCAGCGACGGTCAGTTCAAGGGCGAGGGCTTGTCCAACACCCTCGCGTACCTGTGGGACAACTGGTACCGCAAATCGCGGCGGGTGATGCAGCGCGCGTTCTCCTACGAGTCGCGCAAGCAGGTCACCGAGGAAGTACCGGAACTGAAGATGGGTAACGCCATCGCCGCGCCGACCCCGTACGACGCACAGCCGCAATTCGCGTTGATTCCGGGTCTGCCGGTGGTCAGCCAGTTCCGTTATCCACTGTGGCAGGCCAAACCGATCCAGCCGCCGGCCGGGGTCAATCTGGCCGGGTCTTCCAGCGAGTTCGTCAGCGTTGCACCGGGTAACGTGTACATCCCGTTGGGCAAGCTGAAACCGGGCCTGTATCTGGTCGAAGCGCTGATCGGCAAGTACCGCGCGACCTCCATGGTTTTCGTCTCCAACACCGTGGCGGTGAGCAAGATTGCCGGTGATGAATTGCTGGTCTGGGCCGCACGCAAACACGAAGGCAGTTCGGTGCCGAAGGTCAATGTGCTGTGGACTGACGGCCTCGGCGTGATGAGCAGCGGTGCCACTGATGCCGATGGTTTGCTGCGCCTGAAACACGTCAGCCCCGAGCGCTCGTTCGTCATTGGCGAGGACGAAGAGGGCGGGGTGTTCGTCTCGGAAAACTTCTATTACGACAGCGAAATCTACGACACCAAACTCTATGCGTTCACCGACCGACCGCTGTATCGCCCGGGGGATTGGGTGTCGCTGAAAATCGTCGGTCGCGAGTTCAAGAATGCGCGGGATTCGGTGCTGCCGGGCGCTGCTGACGTCAACGTCAGTGTGCTTGATGCCACCGGCACCGAGCTGCAACGCCTCGACCTGAAACTCGATTCCAAGGCTGGTACCCAGGGCCGGTTCCAGTTGCCGGACAACGCTGTGGCCGGTGGTTACGAGATCCGCTTCAACTACAAGGATCAGGCCTACAGCAGCGCCTTCCGCGTGGCCGAGTACATCAAGCCGCACTTCGAAATTTCGCTGAATCTGGCCAAGCAGGATTACCGCACCGGCGAGCCGGTGAAGGGCAGTCTGGTGCTGCTGTACCCGGACGGCAAACCGGTGGCCAACGCCAAACTGAGCCTGAGCCTGCGTGCCCAGCAACTGTCGATGGTCGACAACGAGCTGCAATACCTCGGGCAATTCCCGGTGGAGTTGACCAGCACTGAACTGACCACCGACAGCAAGGGCAACGCGACCCTCGACCTGCCGGCCGCCGACAAACCGAGCCGTTACATGCTCACCGTGTTTGCCAGCGATGGCGCGGCGTATCGGGTCAAGACCACCAAGGAAATCCTCATCGACCGTGGCGCCGCGAGCTTCCGCCTGAGTGCGCCGCAACGTTTCAGCGCAGTCAACGACAAAGTCGCGTTCAGCTACGCCAACGAGGGCGGCAGCGAGCAGAGCAAAGCTGTGACCCCAAGCAGCTACAGCTGGGTGCGTCTGGAAGACCAGAGCACTGGCGAAGGCAAACTCGCGGCGACTGACAAAGGCTTTAGTCTGGCCTTCGAGCGTCCGGGTACTTACAACCTGACGCTGAAAGATCAACACGGTCGCGTCCTCGGCGCCACCGGCCATTCGGTCACCGGCGACGGTGTCAAAGCGGTGCCGGGCACTGTGGAAATCGTCCTCGACAAGCCCGAGTACAAGGCCGGCGATGAAGCGCTGGCACTGATCACCTTCCCGGAGCCGGTCAGCGATGCACTGCTGTCGCTGGAGCGCGACAAGGTCGAAGCCACCGCGCTGCTGGCCAAGGGCGGCGACTGGCTGAAACTGGAAAAACTCAGCGACACCCAATACCGCGCGCGCATTCCGGTGAAGGACAACTTCGCGCCGAACCTGACCTTCTCGGTGCTCTACACCAAGGGCGGGCAGTACAGCTTCCAGAACGCCGGGATCAAAGTGATTGCCCCGCAAATCGACGTGGCGATCAGCACCGACAAACAGGTGTATCTGCCGGGCGACACGGTGACCGTCGACCTGACTACGCAGTTCGCCGGTAAAGCAGTTCCGGCGCATCTGACGGTGAGTGTTGTCGATGAAATGGTCTACGCGCTGCAACCGGAAGTCGCGCCGACCATCGACCAGTTCTTCTACCACCCGCGTCGCAATAATGTGCGCACCAGCGCCAGCCTGTCGTTCATCAGTTATGACGTGGCGTTGCCGGGCAGCCCCGGCGCGCCGGGCAAGGCCAACCGCAGCGAACGTGGGGTGAAAGTGCTGGAGCGCCCACGTCGTGAAGACGTCGACACCGCCGCGTGGCAGCCGGAATTGCTCACAGGTGCCGACGGCAAAACCCGTTTCACCTTCAAGATGCCGGACTCGCTGACCCGCTGGCGCATCACCGCCCGGGCCATTGCCGATGACGGTCAGGTCGGGCAGAAGAAGCAGTTCGTCCGTTCGGAAAAACCGCTGTACCTGAAGTGGAGCGGGCCGAGCAAATTCCGCAAGGGTGATCAGCCGCAACTCGGTGTGTTTGCCTTCAGCCAGGCCGAAAAACCGGTCAAGGCTGAGCTGGTCACCCATTACGCTGGCGCCGAACAACGCCTGCCGGTAATCCTGAACAACGGCATCAACTACGTGCCGCTGCCAGCGTTCGCCCTGGCCTCGGGTGAGTGGACCGCCGAGCTGGTGCAGGATGGCAAAACCGCTGACGCCCTCGCCGTGCGCCTGAGCGCGACCGGTGACGGCTGGCAAGTCACGCAAACCCAGAGCCTCGACGTAGCCAGCGGCGACACCCCGTTGAGCCTGCCGGCCGACGCCACCGACATTCGCCTGCGTCTGGATGACAGTCCGCAAGCGCTGTTCCGTTCCGCGCTCGACGATCTGCTGAGCTACCCGTACGGCGGCGTCGAGCAGACCGCCAGCCGTTTGCTGCCGCTGAGCATCGCCTATCCGTCGCTGGCATCGAGCCCGCAGATCCGCGATCGCCTGCGCCTGATCATGCAGAACAGCCGTCTGCGTCTGGTGCAAATGGCCGGGCCGTCGGCGAGCTTCACCTGGTGGGGCTTCGACGGCGAGCCGGACGCGTTCCTCACCGCTTACGCCTACTACGCCGACTGGAACGCCAGTCAGGTGCTGGAACTGACCTTGCCACCGGAGCACTGGCAGCGAGTGCTGGAGGTCTACGCCAAGCAAGCGCCGAACACGCCGCTGCTGCAGCGGGCACTGATTCTGTCGTTCGCCAAGCAGATGCACCTGCCGGTGAATACCCTGCTCAGCGGTTTGATGGACGATCTGACCAAGGCCGGTGAGGGCAATGCCGAAAACCTGATGGACGACGGTGAAGACAGCCTGGTGATGAGCGACCCGGATTCGGCGCTCGGTTTGGCGGCGGCGCGGGTGTTGACCGCGGCGCTGGCCACGCAGTCGAAAGTTGCGTTGCCGGACGCATTCAACCGTCAGGTCGGCGCGGCGCAACAGCGTCTGGCGGTCAGTTCGCAGCCGTTTGCCGAAGCGCTGAACCTGTCGCTGCAACCGTTTGATCAAGCGCGGGCGACGGCGTTGTTGCAACGTCTGTTGCCACAGCAATCGACCCTCGAACGCGCCTTGGCGCTGAGCTGGTTGCAACGCAGCATCGCTCAGGCCTCGCCGACCATCGCGCTGCTGCCGGGTGAAGGCTGGAAGAAAAACTACGGCGCAACCGGTGAGATGTTCTGGACCTGGCAGGGTGCGACGCCGGTGCCGAGCGTGTTGTCGGTGTCCGGCACTCAGGAGCGACCGCTGCGCGCGGCGCTGAGCTTCCAGACCCAGCAACCGGCCTTCGATCCAATGGCCGTGACCATCACCCGCCGTTTGTCGCGGCTGGTGCCGGGCGACGAAGCGTTCACCTTCAAACTGGAGCCGGTCGGCAGCAAACCGCTCTCCAGTGACAGCCTGTATCTGGACGAAGTGATCCTCACCAGCAAGGCGCCGAAACCGCTGCGCTACGGCATGCTCGAAGTGCCGCTGCCACCGGGCGCCGACGTCGAGCGCACCACCTGGGGCATCAAGTTGCAAGGCAAGGACGGCACCGAACCGACCGCGCTGGAAAAGGCGCGCTTCGAACCGGGGCAATTGGCCTACGCGGTGCCGGTGGATGCGCTGAGCGGCGAATTGCGCCTGCGCCATCTGGTGCGGTTCTCGCAGAAGGGCCAGTTCAACCTGCCGCCGGTGCGCTTCACTCAGGTCTACGCGCCGCAGCATCAGGCCCGGGAAGCGAAAGCCGCCCTCGGTCAGGTCACGGTCAACTGACATGAACCGGCCGCTGCTGTGGCTGCTGATGTGTGTGATGCCTGCGCTGGCGACGGCGCAGGATGAGCCGCTGCGGCTGGCGTACAAGGGCGAGTTGCTGTCGTTGAATCAGACGCAACTGATCGCTCGCGAGCCGTTGCCGTCGACGCTGGATACCCCGCTGGGCAGCCTGTGGAAATTGTTCGTCTATGCGTGGCTGGTGGATACCGGCGCGCGCGAGCCAGCGTATGAATGTCGCGGGCAATCCAAGGAGGAGGTTTATTGCTGCTCGGCGGGCGGCAGGATCGAGCGTGATCAGGCGTTGGTCAAATCCTGCGGGTTGTACTTTGAGCCGGCGCGATTGGGCATCGCTGCTGCCGATTGGCGCACGTATTGGCAGGTGCGGCAGGCGCCTTCGTGGTTGCTGGATTTGCCAGGCGTGCAGCCGGCTACCCGGGTTTCCGTGACTGACTTGCTGAAGGTGTTGTCGGTGTTGCCGGCGCAGGAGCAGATGCGCCGCGTGTTGCTCGACGTCGTGCTGAATGCGGCGGACGGCAATGTCGTCGGTGATCTCGGTGGGCGCCTGCGGGTGAAAACCTGGAGCTGGCTCGGTGATCAGGATCCGCAATCGCGGCAGGGCGGTTTCGCCGGTTGGACGGCGGACGGCTCGCCGATCTGGGCCAGTGGGCGTGGTACCAGTCAGATGGTTTTGCGCCATTACGGTCAGGCGCTGGCGACGGTGCTGCCTTCTTCGTGGCCGGCGGAAGCAGGGCGTTGCGTTGAGGTCGGTCTGTTTTCGCGTTATCCCGTTTCCCGGGTTCTGGCCGGTGATCGGGTGGTGTCTTCCGGCCCGTTGCAAGGCGACTACCGCGTCGAATTCGCCAACGGCAATTCGCTGGATATCCACAGCGCCGGCGAACTGTTTCTGCTCAACGGCAAACTCGTTGCACGGCTCGATCGCGAAGAATACGTCGCCCGCGTCCTTGAGCGCGAAGCCAAACCTGAACCCGCCGAAGCTGCCAAGGCACTGGCCGTGGCGATCCGCACCTATCTGCTGCAAAACGCCACGCGCAACGGCGATTGCCTGAGCATCGACGACAGCAGCAACCGTCAGCGCGTCGCTCCGCGTCCGGCCTCCGCCGAGTCGCGCAACATCGCCGCATGGACAGCGGATCTGGTGCTGGCCGGCAGCACCGTCACCTATCACTCCGATCAACCCGGCCCGGACAAACTCGCCTGGCAACAAGCCGTCGAGCAGGCCAACGCCGGCCAGCGCTACGACGCGATTCTGCTGCACGCCTATCCGCGCGCCAGCCTCAGCCGTTGGGACAACCCGGTTGCTTCCTGCGAAGCACTGCCCGCCGCACAGGACTGGCTGCAAAAGCAGCGTCGCGGCTGGCGTCCGACGCTGGAAAGCGAAACCGGCTACAACGAAGTCAGCTCGTTCGCCGTGTGCAAACTGGCGTTCGGCCGCCCGTTTGTCGATCGCGAACGCCAGCGCATTTACGTGCGCGGCGTGCTCACGCTGCAGGATCGCCTCGACCTGACTCACGAATACCTGCACCTGGCCTTTGAAGCACATCCCAATGGCCAGGATGAAACCTACATCGAAGGGCTCGCCCGTCACCTCTTGCTGGAATAGACCATGACACTCCGTTATCCACAGGTCTTGCTGTTGCTCTGCGCGTTCAATGCATGGCCGATGGCAATGGCCGCTGACAGCGTCAAACTCGACACCCCGGTCGGCGGCTGGCGCACCGGCGCGCCCGAGGGCGAAGGCGAGAGCTTCCGCCAGACCGTCAACTACCCGGCCTCCTCGGTCAACACCCCGGTCGGCCAAGCCAACACCGCGCGCATCAACGGCGAAATCAAAGCCTCTCCCAAGAGCAAGGATCCCGGCCGGCTGATCGTCAACGGCGTCAGCATGCCGCTGAAAATCGACGACAGTGGCCGCTTCGACCGCCCGTTCTCCTTCCCCAACGGCAGCAACAGCGTCGAAGTGCGCAGCCCCGACGGCCAGCAACGCCATCGCACGCAGTTCCTCAACGCCAGCGGCGGCGCCACCCCGGCCAAACTGCGCGTGCTGCTGTCGTGGGACAGCGATGGCACCGACCTCGACCTGCACCTGATCACCCCCGACGGCGCGCACATCTGGTACGGCGACCGCGTCGCACCCAACGGCGCCGCGCTCGACGTCGACGTCACCACCGGCTATGGCCCGGAAATCTTCGCCATGCCGGCGCCGATCAAGGGCCAATATCTGGTGTATGTGAACTACTTCGGCGGAGGTTATCGGGGGGATGATGAAGGCGGGGAGGAGGCGGTGCAGCCGCTGACCACGGCGCAGGTGACGGTGATTACCGAGGAAGGCACGCCGAGCGAGAAGATGGAGACGTTTGTGGTGCCGATGCGGGCGGTGGGTGAACTGACGCTTGTGAAGTCGTTCAGCTATCCCTGAGCAGCAGCCTGCTCAGGGTTGCACTAGAAACCAGGCGGAATGTAACCAGGCACGAACGGCACGTTGATGCACTTGCCGTGAATGATCTTTCCGTCCTCGATCCTGAACAGCACGATCTTTTTCGCCTTGTTGACGGTGGCTTCGAGTTTGCAATCGGAACTGTGACCGACCGTCTCGTAGTACTCGGTGTAAACCATGCCGTTACCGGTGTGATTCATTGAAGTACCGGCCGCTTCCGTGGTGGTCCAACTGGACGATTTGTACCAGGTGAGCACAGCCAGATTCTCGCCGTTGGCCCCGGTCTGTTTTTTCATCGAGTCAGGTTTGCCGAACAGATCGAGCGCTTCCTGCACATCGCGTCCTTCCCAGCGCGACTGGGCAATCAAGTGGCAACCATTGATCAGCAAAACAGCGGGCGTTATCAGCAGCGCCAATAACGTTTTAGTCCATGGGTTCATCGTAATTCCCGCCGCTTACTTGTTGCCCAGGATCGAGTCGAGGTTATCCATCATCTGGCCTTTCTCCTGAATCGGCGCCAGTTTGAAGAACATCTGCTGCAGGCCCTGAATCATCTGCAAGTACTCCATCTTGCCCAGCGCGATCATGTCCTTTTTGGCAGGTGAGCAAACGAACTCGCTGGTGCGCTGCACCCAGAACTCTTTCGGCTGCTGCCATTGGTCATTAACTTTCAGGTTGCGCATCATGTAGGCGATGCGATCAACCGACTGGCCATTGAGCATTCGGACCTTGTTCGTCGAACACTGAACTTCGAGGTTGTAGGCATCGATCATCGGTTTGCCGGGTTCCTCATACACCAGCGTCACGGCGACCAACTTGGCCCCCTTGGTCTGCTTCGACGGCACGACTGAAGTGCTGTCGGCGACATACATGATGTTCTTGTGGGGAACACCGTTGCCGTAAATGATCCACCAGTCACCGACGAGCTTCTGCTCCTCTGCCATGGCTGAAGAGGTAGCGGTCAGGAGTGCGGTCAGTAGAACAACGGATTGATTGAGTTTGAAAAACGACGACATGGTGTTGCTCCATTCCTTGGCGCTTTTGTAATGCACAAAAACAGAATGGAAATTTAGTGGTGAGGTTGGGCGCGGGGCAATTAGGGCGGATGTGCTAATGGCTTATTGCGATGCCTGAGTGGCGGGTGCTGCCCGGTTAATCTGTCGAGCTCGTCAAGATAACGTTGCTTTCAGGCAGGCATTAAAAAGCCGGCTTGTGGCCGGCTTCTCGGGGACTGGCTTGGTTTATTTTTGGTAAACCGCGTCAGCCTTCAAAACGTACACCCGGATCTGCGTCCGGCTGTGGGACTTGGTCAGACGTTGGTCTGCCGCGTCAGGCGTCATCTGAGCCGCGGGAGCGGGGCGATGCGCAAATGTGGGGCGCAGGATACTGAGTTTTGTTGGGGATTCCCAGCCTCAACTGCGGAATAGAGCCACCGCGGGGGGCAAAATTCGCAATTTGTACTGATTTTCGGGGCCTCTCCGCGAGCAGGCTCGCTCCCACAGGGTTTGGTGCAGGGTTGAAGATCCGTATCCGATCAGAGAAACGGTACCACCGGCCGGCGTTTGCCCAGGGTCGACCACCAGAATACCCAGCCCAGAATATGGATCCGCTGCTCATCGATCTGCGCTGCGCGGAAGATTTCGTCCGGGTATTCGGCGCTGTTGTGGCTGCGCAGGCGCAGGGCGTTGCCGGGCATGCGGTGCAGGTATTTGATGCGCAGCATGCCGTCGTGTTCGATGGCGTAGATTTCGCCGTCGACCACCTGGGTCAGGCCGCGGTCGATGCCGACGATGGAGCCGTCTTCGATGCGCTCGGCCATGCTGTTGCCGATCATGTGCGCGCAGATGGCGTCGCTTGGGCGGATTTCCAGTTGGGCGAGATGGGCCCGGGGCAGGCGGACGGTCTGCTCGGGGTCGAGGATGACGTGTGTTTTGTCGGCGCCGGCGCTGAGCGGTGTTTCCTTGAAAAACGGCAGTTCGATGTCGTTGGGGTTGATGATGGAATAGACGCCGTTGACGGACTGCGCGTCGAAGGTGTCGCCGTTGCTGGCAGGCGTTTGCAGGCGGGGTGACTCTTTGCTGCCTTCGCCGGTTTTCAGCCACTCGCTGTTGACCGAGAGCAGGCGCGAGACTTCCTCCATGCGATACGCCGGGACGCCCCGGGTGTACCAGTTATGAATGTTTTGGGCTTCCGTGCCCCAGAACTTTGCGAATCCCGTGGTGGTGATGTTCGCTGCTTCCAGGAGTGCCTTGAATCTTGGACCGCTAGTGTTCTTTCTCATAAACACCGAGTCTACGGCCGTGCCAGAGCGGTTTGAATAAACCGGCTGTTCAAAAAAAGCCTGTATTTTGCGACTGGATGTAAGCCGTGCTTGTGGGAAATCACTCACTTCGAAACTTTTCTGTAGTCCGCAATAAACACACTGTTTAAAGCGGCGTTTCTCAGGCACAAAAAACCCCGGATCAACCGGGGTTTTCTTCAAGCGTCATGCAGCCAGCCGGCGCTTAGCCCTTGTAGGCAGCAACCGACTTGGTGATCGCGTCGCGAGCGGCATCAGCGCCAGCCCAGCCTTCGATCTTGACCCACTTGCCTTTTTCGAGATCCTTGTAGTTCGTGAAGAAGTGCTCGATCTGCTGGATCAGCAGCGGTGGCAGGTCGGTGTATTCCTTCACGTCGACGTACAGCTGGGACAGCTTGTCGTGTGGGACTGCGATGACTTTGGCATCGCCGCCGCCGTCGTCGGTCATGTTCAGGATGCCGACTGGACGCGCGCGGATCACCGAGCCTGGAGCAACCGGGTAAGGGGTCACAACCAGCACGTCGAGGGGATCACCGTCGTCAGCCAGGGTGTTCGGGATGTAACCGTAGTTGGCCGGGTAGAACATTGGGGTGGCCATGAAACGGTCAACGAACAGGCAATCGCTGTCTTTGTCGATTTCGTATTTGATCGGCGCGTGGTTGGCCGGGATCTCGATCGCGACGTAGATGTCGTTCGGCAGGTCTTTGCCAGCCGGAATCTTGCTGTAGCTCATTGGGCGTTGCCCCCGTAGTTGACCAAAAACACTTGGCCGGATTGACCAAAAAGTGGCGGCGATTATAGGCATATTCCTACGTCGACGCCACGTACCAGAAGTCGTGCAGCGCTTACTCGTGCGCCTGATAGACCGGGTCTGTGGCCTGAAGTTGCCGCAGCCTGCCCAACGGATCCTGCCGGTAGAAAAGCTGCAGTTGCAAGTAGACCTGTGGATAAGCCGCGTGCAGCAGATCCGGAGCGCTAAAGAAGTATTCGCTGGTGACCGCAAAGAACTCCGCCGGGTTCTCCGCGGCGTACGGGTCGATGGCGGTTTCGGCGTCGGGGTTGCGGTCGAGCTGGCGGTTGAGGTCGTCGTAGGCGTGCTGCATGACTTCGGCCCAGTCGCTGACGCGCATGTCGGCGTGCAGTGGCGGCAGACCGTTGGCGTCGCCGTTGAGCATGTCGAGTTTGTGCGCCAGTTCGTGGATCACCAGGTTGTAACCTTCCCAGCCCCCACTGGCCATCACGCCTGGCCAGGCGAGGATGATCGGGCCCTGTTGCCAGGCTTCGCCGCTGTGTTCACCGTCCCACTCGTGCTCGACGCCGCTGGCATCGCGATGCCGTTGCGGGCTGAGAAAGTCGTCGGGGTAGAGGACGATTTCGTGGAACCCCTGATACCAGTTCAAGTCGCCCAGATTGAGCAGCGGCAACTGGGCCTGCGCGGCGAGCAGCAGGCGCTGTTCCTGATGCAGTTCGACACCAGGCAGGGCGGTCAGGTGTTTTTCTTCGAGGAACAGCACGCTGGCTTCACGCAACCATTGGTCTTCGGCGGCGCTGATGCCATCGAGAAAGCTCAGGTGATGGCGCACCCGTTGCCAGAGGTCGTCGGCAATCGGGTGCCTGGCCAGAATGCGCCGGCGACGCCAGGCGCTCAGTGACCACATCGGATCAGTGGGTTTCGGCTTTGGAGCTGGAGCCGCCGAAACGGCTGCGCACCACGCCGATGATCATCGGCACCAGCGACAGCAGGATGATGCCAACCACCAGCAACGACAGGTTCTTCTTGATGAACGGCACGTTGCCGAAGAAGTAACCCAGGGTCACCAGGCCGCCGACCCAGAGGATGGTGCCGAACACGCTGAACGCGAAGAAACGCGGGTAGGGCATTTTCCCGACGCCGGCGACGAACGGGGCAAACGTGCGGATGATCGGCAGGAAGCGCGCCAGGGTCACGGTTTTGCCGCCGTGCTTGTCGTAGAAATCGTGGGTTTTTTGCAGGTAATCGCGACGGAAGATTTTCGAATTCGGGTTGCTGAAGAGTTTTTCGCCCGCCGTTCGTCCAATCACATAGTTGGTGCTATCGCCAAGGATCGCCGCGAGCATCAGCAGCCCGCCCAACAGCACCGGATCCATGCCACCGCCCGCCGCCACGGCACCGGCGATGAACAACAGCGAATCACCCGGCAGGAACGGCATCACCACCAGACCGGTTTCACAGAAGATGACAGCGAACAGAATCGCGTAGATCCACGGCCCGTAGTTGGTGACCAGCAAATCGAGGTACACATCGAGATGCAGGATAAGGTCGAGCGGGTTGAAATCCATGGGGGCACCTGTGGTGACGGCCCGACTCGGCAGGCCTGTGCGGATGATTCGGGTGTAAGCCTACAGCGGGGTGTAGTTTTTCTTACAAGCCGGAAAGCTCGGGATTATACGGTCTGAGAGGTGAAAAGCGCGTTGGTTTTGTAGCGAGGGATGTCGGGGTGTGAACAAATGTCAGGCAGACTTCGGGTTTGATAAAAGATCAAAAGATCGCAGCCTGCGGCAGCTCCTACCATGGAATGCGTTATCCCTGTAGGAGCTGCCGCAGGCTGCGATCTTTTGATTTCAGAGCTCGTCGCTGATCGGCAGCACGTAGTTCTTGAACTCGGTGTCTTCCTTGAATCCGATGGATTCGTAGGTTTTCTGCGCCACCTCGTTGTTGCTGCTGGTGGAAACGCGCATGCGCACGGCCTGGGTTTCCTTAGCCATTTTCTTCGCGGTGCGGATCAGGTTGTCGGCCACCAGTTGGCGGCGGGCGTCTTCGGCGACATAGATGTCGTTGAGGATCCACACGCGCTTGAGCGACAGCGAGGAAAAGCTTGGATACAGCTGGCAGAAACCCATGAGCTTCTTGTCGTCATCATCGGCCAGGGCCAGATAAATCACCGACTCCTTGCGACGCAGGCGTTTTTCGAGAAACGCGCGGGAGGAATCCGGGTAGGGCAGGGAACCGTAGAACTCGCGATATTTGACGAACAACGGGGTCAACAAATCCAGGTGTTCGAGGGTCGCTTGAATAATCCGCATGATAGGTCTCGTCTTCAAGTGGCTGTCTTCAACTGCTCTGACGGCGATGGGAAACCCTGCGGCCGTGCGTCGATCCTGCCTGAAAGCAGCGCAGAAACGCAATGCGGAAACGGTTCAGGTTGTGGGCGGATCAAGCAGGAAATTTCCCTTCATGTCCGCACCGGCGTCCGACTCCAGCGTCTGCACCTGTGCTTCGTCCTTCAGATTGACCCCCGACAGCTGCCGCCGGCAGGCTTCGCGCATCAGATACAGCAAGCGATGCGCCGCCATGCCGTAGCTCAAGCCCTCAAGCCGCACGTTGGAGATGCAATTGCGGTAGGCATCGGTCAGCCCGACTTTTGGATTGTAGGTGAAATATAAACCGAGGCTGTCGGGCGAGCTGAGGCCCGGACGCTCTCCGATCAGCATCACGACCATTTTTGCACCCAGCAACTGACCGATCTCGTCACCGATGGCCACTCGACCCTGCTCCACCAACACCACGGGGGCAAGCGACCAGCCGTCGGCGCTCATCTGCTCCTCCAGGCGGGTCAGAAACGGCAGGGTATGCCGATGCACCGCCAGTGCCGACAGACCGTCCGCCACCACAATCGTCAGATCGACCCCGCCGGGGTTGGCCTGCGCGTAATCCCGCAGGCTCTGCGCCGAGGTGTCGCTGAGCTTGCGCCCCAGATCCGGGCGTTGCAGGTAGCTGTTGCGATCGGTCGCCGCGCTGTGCAGCAACAAGGTCTCGCGCCCGCGCTCGCTCAGTTGCGCGCTGAGCCCGGCATGATCGAACGGCAGATGCACCGCATCCCGCGCCTGGGCGTGGGCGAACTGGAAATCCAGCTGGGCGCTGGTTGGCAGGCTGGTGCCGGTACGGCCCAGAGCGATGCGCGCCGGGGTCAGGCGGCGCAGCTCCAACCATGGGTTTTGCGGGTCGACAGGCGGTTTTTCCATCACACTCATCCCAGTTGCGCCAGCGCCTGGCGGAAGGCCGGCGGCAGGTTGTTGCCAAAGCGAACCTTGCCGTTCGCCTGGGTGAAAATGCCCATGTTCGCCAGCCATTGCTCGAACTCCGGCGCCGGTTTCAGGCCCAAGGTCTGACGGGCGTAGAGCGCGTCGTGAAACGAGGTGGTCTGGTAGTTGAGCATGATGTCGTCGGAGCCGGGGATGCCCATGATGAAGTTGATCCCGGCCACACCGAGCAGGGTCAGCAGGGTGTCCATGTCGTCCTGATCGGCTTCGGCGTGGTTGGTGTAGCAGATGTCGCAACCCATCGGCACGCCGAGCAACTTGCCGCAGAAATGGTCTTCGAGGCCGGCGCGGATGATCTGTTTGCCGTTGTAGAGGTATTCCGGGCCGATAAATCCTACGACGGTGTTCACCAGAAACGGCTTGAAGTGCCGCGCCACGGCATAGGCCCGGGTTTCGCAGGTCTGCTGGTCGACACCGTGGTGGGCGTTGGCCGACAGCGCGCTGCCCTGACCAGTCTCGAAATACATCAGGTTCTGTCCGAGGGTGCCGCGTTTGAGGCTCAGCCCGGCGTCATAGCCTTCCTGCAATACATTGAGGTTGATGCCGAAACTGGCGTTGGCCGCTTCGGTGCCGGCAATCGACTGGAACACCAGATCCAGCGGCACACCCCGGTTGATTGCCTCGATCGAGGTGGTGACGTGCGTCAGCACGCAGGCCTGGGTCGGGATGTCATAGCGCTGGATGATCGCGTCGAGCATTTCCAGCATCGCGCAGATCGAGGCGATGCTGTCGGTGGCCGGGTTGATCCCGATCATCGCGTCGCCATTGCCGTACAGCAGACCGTCGAGAATGCTCGCGGCGATGCCGGAGGGCTCGTCGGTCGGATGGTTCGGTTGCAGCCGGGTCGACAAGCGCCCGCGCAGGCCGAGGGTGCCGCGAAATTTTGTGACCACGCGGATCTTCTGCGCCACCAGCACCAGATCCTGCACGCGCATGATTTTCGACACGGCGGCGACCATTTCCGGGGTTAGACCGGGGGCGAGGGTGCGCAGGCTGGTTTCGTCCGCCGCGTCGCTGAGCAGCCAGTCGCGGAAGCCGCCTACGGTGAGGTGGCTGACCACGGCAAAGGCTTGTTTGTCGTGGGTGTCGATGATCAGTCGGGTGACTTCATCGGTCTCGTAAGGAATCAGCGCTTCCTGCAAAAAATGCGTGAGCGGGATGTCGGCCAGCGCCATTTGTGCAGCCACGCGTTCGCCGTCATTGAGCGCGGCAACGCCGGCCAGAAAGTCACCGGAGCGCGCCGGGCTGGCCTTGGCCATGACGTCCTTGAGGCTGTCGAAGCGGTAGGTCTGGGCGCCGACGGAATGGGCAAATGCGGCCATGGGGCGGTGTCCTCCTGATTCTGTGGGTAACTCGGTCTCCCTGTGGGAGCGGGCTTGCTCGCGAAAGCGTCGTGTCAGACGACATCGATGTTGGATGACACGACGCCTTCGCGAGCAAGCCCGCTCCCACATTGGATCTTCATGCACTTCTATATAGCGGGCACCGGACGAAAGGCCCGGTGCCGGTGCAACTAGATACCTTCGAGCATAGCGTCTGCCGGCGCTTCTGAGCGTTGCTTGGCGGTCAGCTGGAAATACAGGTAGCCGGCGGCCATAAAGCCCAGGAACACACAACCGATCAGCGTGTTGAACCACGCCATCGCGATCAGGCACACCACCGCCAGAAACAGCGCAATGGCCGGCACCACCGGATAGCCCGGGGCGCGGAAGGTGCGCTCCAGATTCGGCTCGGTCTTACGCAGTCTGAACAGGCTGAGCATGCTGATGATGTACATCACGATTGCGCCGAACACCGACATGGTGATCATCGCAGCAGTCAGGGTCATGCCTTGCAGATTGACCAGTCCATCGCTGTAAATCGCCGCGATACCGATCACACCACCAGCCAGAATCGCCCGATGCGGGGTCTGGAAGCGCGACAGTTTGGCCAGGCTTTTCGGCAGATAACCGGCGCGGGCGAGGGCGAAGAACTGTCGCGAGTAGCCGAGGATGATCCCGTGGAAACTCGCCACCAGGCCGAACAGGCCGATCCACACCAACATGTGCATCCAAGATGAGTTGTTGCCGACCACCGCTTTCATCGCCTGCGGCAGCGGGTCATTGATGTTCGACAGTTGACGCCAGTCGCCGACGCCGCCGGCCATCACCATCACGCCGATGGCAAGGAACACCAGGGTCAGAATGCCGCTGACGTAGGCCTTGGGAATCGTGCGTTTCGGATCCTTCGCTTCTTCGGCGGCCATGGCCGCGCCTTCGATGGCGAGGAAGAACCAGATCGCGAACGGGATCGCGGCAAAGATTCCGGGGATCGAGCCCAGGGTGAACTCGTTGGCACCCGACCAGCCGTTGAGCACGAAGTTGCTGAAGCTAAAGCCCGGCGCGACCACGCCCATGAACACCAGCAGTTCGGCGACCGCCAGCACGGTGACCACCAGCTCAAAAGTCGCGGCGATGCTGACGCCGAGGATGTTCAGGGTCATGAACACGAAATACGCGCCGACCGCCGCGACCTTCGGATCAAGCTCCGGGTACTGCACGTTGAGGTAGGCGCCGATGGCCATGGCGATCGCCGGTGGGGCAAAAACGAATTCGATCAGCGTGGCGATGCCGGCAATCAACCCGCCTTTTTCGCCAAACGCCCGGCGGCTGTAGGCAAACGGTCCGCCTGCGTGGGGAATCGCGGTGGTCAGTTCGGTGAAGCTGAAGATGAAGCAGGTGTACATGGTCGCGACCATTAGCGCCGTGACCAGAAATCCGAGGGTGCCCGCGGTGCCCCAGCCGTAACTCCAGCCGAAGTATTCGCCGGAAATCACCAGGCCGACGGCAATACCCCAGAGGTGCAGGGTGCCGAGTGTGGGTTTGAGCTGTGTGGTGGAAGTCATAAGTCCTCTCTGTTTTTTATTGTTCGATCTGTTGGACTTTCGGGTGCAGTGGTTGAGGTGGATGGATGCTGTTCACGCAGCGGCAGTTTTTGTGCAAAACCTGAATGACGGGTACGCAAGGGCCGTGCCAGAGCGGCCAGGCCTTGTGTTGTGTCATTGAGGACGCCATCGCGAGCAGGCTCGCTCCCACAGTGGATTTGTGCCGAGCCTGTGTATGTGATGCGACACGACTCCCCTGTGGGAGCGAGCCTGCTCGCGAAAGCGGTCGAAAGGGCGACACAGAAATATCTGTATCGCCCCCGGGTTTTAGAAGAAGCCCAACGGATTGATGTCGTAGCTCACCAGCAGGTTTTTCGTCTGCTGGTAGTGATCGAGCATCATCTTGTGGGTTTCACGGCCGACGCCGGACTTCTTGTACCCGCCGAACGCGGCGTGCGCCGGGTACAGGTGGTAGCAGTTGGTCCATACGCGACCGGCCTTGATCGCGCGGCCCATGCGATAGGCGCGGTTGATGTCGCGGGTCCACAGACCGGCGCCGAGGCCGAACTCGGTGTCGTTGGCGATGGCCAGGGCTTCGGCTTCGTCCTTGAAGGTGGTGATGCTCACCACCGGGCCGAAGATTTCTTCCTGGAACACACGCATTTTGTTGGTGCCCTTGAGCAGGGTCGGCTGGATGTAATAGCCGGTTGCCAGATTGCCCTCGAGTTTTTCCACCTTGCCGCCGGTCAGCAGCTCGGCGCCTTCACCCTTGGCGATTTCCAGGTACGAAAGGATCTTGTCGAATTGCTGCTCGGACGCCTGCGCGCCAACCATGGTGTCGGTGTCCAGCGGGTCGCCGCGTTTGATCTGCAGGACTTTCTTCATCACCACTTGCATGAATTCGTCGTAGATCGATTCCTGTACCAGTGCGCGGGACGGGCAGGTGCAGACTTCGCCCTGATTGAAGAATGCCAGCACCAGACCTTCGGCAGCCTTCTCGATGAAGGTCGGTTCGGCCTGCATGATGTCTTCGAAGAAGATGTTCGGCGACTTGCCGCCCAGTTCCACGGTGGACGGAATGATGTTCTCGGCCGCGCATTTCATGATGTGCGAGCCGACCGGGGTCGAACCGGTGAAAGCGATCTTGGCGATGCGTTTGCTGGTGGCCAGGGCTTCGCCGGCTTCTTTGCCGAAACCTTGCACCACGTTGAGCACGCCCGGTGGCAGCAGATCACCGATCAGCTCCATCAGCACGCAGATGCCCAGCGGGGTTTGCTCGGCAGGCTTGAGTACCACGCAGTTGCCGGCGGCCAGTGCCGGGGCGAGTTTCCACGCGGCCATCAGCAGCGGGAAGTTCCACGGGATGATCTGCCCGACCACACCCAGCGGTTCATGGATGTGATAGGCCACGGTGTTGCCGTCGATTTCGGCAGCGCTTCCTTCCTGCGCGCGCAGGCAGCCGGCGAAGTAGCGGAAATGGTCGGCGGCCAGCGGGATGTCGGCGTTGAGGGTCTCGCGGATGGCTTTGCCGTTGTCCCAGGTTTCGGTGATCGCCAGCAGTTCGAGGTTCTGTTCGATGCGGTCGGCGATTTTCAGCAGGATCAGCGAGCGCGCCTGCACAGAGGTCGCGCCCCACGCATCGGCAGCGGCGTGGGCGGCGTCCAGTGCCTTGTCGATGTCTTCGGCAGTGGAGCGAGGGAATTCGGCAATTGGCTGGCCATTCACTGGCGAGGTGTTGGTGAAGTACTGACCTTTGACAGGTGCGACGAACTCGCCGCCGATGTAGTTACCGTACTTGCTCTTGAACGAGACTTTGGCGCCTTCAGTACCGGGGTGAGCGTAACGCATGATGTTGTTCTCCTTGGCTTTGTACTTATTAGAGAAACGCGCAAGTGCGCTTGCTATAAGCGTAGAGCAAAGGTCGGGCCACTGCCGTGCAGGGCAGGCAAATCAAGGCTTTGCGCGGTTTGTGTCGGACGGGCGGACGCAGCCTGTGATGGTTTCGGTACAGAGGGGGTGACAGTTTGTACCGCTTTTGGCACAGCCACTGACCGGCTGGTCTTGCCAGCATTGCAATGCCGGGGCGGCTGGAGGATGCTGGGCCTCACCTCAGCATTGGGCCATCGAGCCTCGGGGAGAATAATAAGAAATGCACGACAACCATTTGAGTCGCCATGCCCAGCAGGTTCTCACCGTCAGTCAGGGCAAGCCGCACCTGCACGGGCCCGGTGCCGATCCGTCGATTGCCCGCTCGTGGCTGCGCTGTCTTGAGGACTATCACCTCGATCCGGCCCTGACCATGGCGCCCACCGTGCTCGAACACGGGCGCGTGCTTGAAAGCCGCGAACGCCTGCAACAGGTGTTGCAGATCGCCGGTAATGAAATGAGCAGCCTGCATCAACAACTCTCCGGCGCCGGTCATGCGGTGCTGCTGACCGACGCGCGCGGGGTGATCCTCAACTGCGTCACCGCGCCGGCCGAGCGCAAGATTTTCGAACGCGCCGGTCTCTGGCTCGGCGCCGACTGGAGCGAAGCCTGCGAAGGCACCAACGGCATCGGCACCTGTCTGGTCGAGCGCCAGGCACTGACCATCCATCAGGACGAACACTTTCGCGGCCGCCACACCGGCCTGACCTGCTCGGCGAGCCCGGTGTTCGACCCGCACGGCGAACTGCTGGCGGTGCTCGACGTGTCCTCGGCGCGCCACGATGTCTCGCGGCAGAGCCAGTTCCACACCATGGCGCTGGTCAACCTGTCGGCGAAGATGATCGAGAGCTGCTATTTCCTGCGCTGCTTTGATAACCAGTGGCTGCTGCGTTTTCACTTGCAGGCCGAGTCCGTCGGCTTGTTCAGCGAAGGGCTGCTGGCGTTTGACGGGGAAGGGCGGATCAGTGCGGTCAACCAGAGTGCGCTGAACCTGCTCGGGCATATTCGCGGTGGTTTGCTCGGCAAACCGGTGGAAGCGTTTTTCGATTGTTCGCTGGATGAGCTGCTCGGTCGGGCCAGCGCCAATGCCAGCGCCAGTTGGCCGCTGCGCACCCGCGACGGACGGCATCTGTTTGCCTTGTTGCGCGGCGAATCGCGCAAGCCGGCACCGATCCTGCCGGCTCCGGTCGTGGCCAAGCCGCAAGCGCTGGCGGGCATTTGCCTCGGCGACACGGCGCTGCAAGCGGATTTCCGCAAGGCGCTGCGGGTGTTCGAACGCGACGTGCCGCTGCTGATCAATGGCGAAACCGGCTCCGGCAAGGAAGCCTTTGCCAAGGCTGTGCATCACGCCAGCCAGCGCGCCAACAAAGCCTTCGTCGCCCTCAATTGCGCGGCGATCCCGGAAAGCCTGATCGAGAGCGAGCTGTTCGGTTATCGCGGCGGCAGTTTCACCGGCGCGCGCAAGGACGGCATGCGCGGCAAGCTGCAGCAGGCCGATGGCGGCACGTTGTTCCTCGATGAAATCGGCGACATGCCGCTGGCGCTGCAAACCCGGTTGTTGCGGGTGCTGGAAGACCGGCAGGTGGTGCCGATTGGCGGCGAGCCGGAGGCGGTCAACGTGCGGATCATCAGCGCCACTCACCGCAATCTGCTGGAACGGGTCGAAGGCGGCAGCTTCCGCGAAGATCTGTATTACCGGCTCAATGGCCTCGAAGTTGCGCTACCGACGTTGCGCGAACGCAGTGATAAATCGCAGTTGCTGGATTTCCTGCTGGCCGAGGAGGCCGGCGGCGAAACAATTGTGATCGACGAACCGGCGCGTCAGGCGTTGCTGGCCTTCAACTGGCCGGGCAACGTTCGGCAGTTGCGCAATGTCTTGCGCACATTGGCGGCATTGTGTGATGAAGGGCGAATCGGGCTGGAGGATTTGCCGGCGATGATTCGGCAGGGGCGGCCAACGCTGGAGCTGAAGTCGGTTGAGTCCGAGCATCCGCTGGAAGACGCTGAACGTCTGGCGTTGCTCGATGTGCTGGAGCAAACGCGCTGGCATATGACCCAGACCGCGCAGCAGCTCGGGGTCAGCCGTAATACGCTCTACAGAAAGCTGCGTAAACACGCGATCACCCGTTAAACCGCGCCGCACCGTTCGCGAGCAGGCTCGCTCCCACAGGGTTAGCGCCTATCTTGTGGGAGCGAGCCTGCTCGCGAAGGCGTCGGCAAAGGCGAAACACAAGGTGCGATTTCCCCCTCCCTGCGCTAACCTGCGGCCATGTTTTACGAGGTCGACTATGCACATTCATATTCTGGGTATCTGCGGGACTTTCATGGGCTCGATGGCGGTTCTGGCCAAAGAGCTGGGCCATCACGTGACCGGCTCCGACGCCAACGTCTATCCGCCGATGAGCACGCAGCTTGAGGCCCAGGGCATTCAGTTGACCCAGGGCTACGACCCGGCCCAGCTCGATCCGGCACCGGATCTGGTGGTGATCGGCAACGCCATGTCCCGCGGCAACCCAGCGGTGGAATATGTGCTGAACAAAGGCCTGCCGTACGTATCCGGCCCGCAATGGCTGGCCGATCACGTGCTGCAAGGGCGCTGGGTGCTGGCGGTTGCCGGCACGCACGGCAAGACCACCACCAGCAGCATGCTCGCCTGGGTGCTGGAACATGCCGGGATGAGCCCGGGGTTCCTGATCGGCGGGGTGCCGCAGAATTTCTCGGTGTCCGCACGTCTGGGCGGCACGCCGTTCTTCGTGATCGAGGCCGACGAGTACGACAGCGCGTTTTTCGATAAGCGTTCGAAGTTCGTCCACTACCGTCCGCGTACCGCGATCCTCAACAACCTTGAGTTCGATCACGCCGACATCTTCCCCGATCTGCCGGCGATCGAGCGGCAGTTCCACCACTTGGTGCGGACTATTCCGAGCGAAGGTCTGGTGATCCACCCGACCACCGAACCGGCCTTGCAGCGCGTGATCGAAATGGGCTGCTGGACCCCGGTGCAGACCACCGGCGTCGGCGGTCAGTGGCAGGTCAAGTTGCTCAAAGACGATGGCTCGGCGTTCGAAGTAATGTTCGAAGGCGTGTCCCAGGGCACGGTCGAATGGGAGTTGACCGGTCAGCACAACGTCGCCAACGCCTTGGCTGCGCTGGCAGCGGCGCGGCATGTCGGTGTGGTGCCAGCGATGGGCATCGCCGGGTTGAGCGCATTCAAGAACGTCAAACGCCGGATGGAGAAAGTCGCCGAAGTACGCGGCATCACCATCTACGACGACTTCGCCCACCACCCGACCGCCATTGCCACCACCCTCGATGGCTTGCGCAAGCGCATCGGCGACGCACCGCTGATCGCGATCATCGAGCCGCGCTCCAACTCGATGAAGCTCGGCGCACACCGTGACGGTCTGCCGGACAGCGTAGTCGATGCCGATCAGGTGATCTGGTACGCCCCGGCCAACCTCGGTTGGGATCTGGGCGCCACTGCCGCACTGTGCAGCGTGCCGTCGATTGTCAGCGATTCGCTAGAAGGCATCATCGAACGCGTGAAGAGCCAGGCCCAGCCCGGCACTCACGTGGTGATCATGAGCAACGGTGGCTTTGGCGGTCTGCACGGCAAACTCGCCGAGGCACTGCAATGAACACTTTTGCCCAGAGCGGCGGCCCGGAACGCATCACGCTGGCGATGACCGGCGCGTCCGGCGCGCAGTATGGATTGCGCCTGCTCGACTGCCTGGTACGGGAAGATCGCGAAGTGCACTTCCTGATCTCCAAGGCTGCGCAACTGGTGATGGCCACCGAGACCGATGTCACGCTGCCGCCCAAGCCGCAGATGATGCAGGCGTTCCTCACCGAGTACACCGGGGCGGCCGCCGGGCAGATCCGCGTGTACGGCAAGGAAGACTGGATGTCGCCGGTAGCCTCGGGCTCCGGCGCACCAGCGGCGATGGTCGTGGTGCCGTGTTCCACCGGTACCTTGTCGGCGATTGCGACGGGCGCGTGCAACAACCTGATCGAGCGCGCGGCGGACGTCACCTTGAAGGAGCGGCGCCAGTTGATTCTGGTGCCACGCGAGGCACCGTATTCGAGCATTCATCTGGAACACATGCTCAAGTTGTCGAACATGGGCGTGACCATCCTGCCGGCTTCGCCGGGTTTCTATCACCAGCCGCAGACCATCGATGACCTGATCGATTTCGTCGTGGCGCGGATTCTCAATCTGCTGGGCATTCCACAGGACATGCTGCCGCGTTGGGGCGAGCATCATCTGAGCAGCGATGAATAAGCTGTTGATGATTGCGCTGGCGCTGCAACTGGCCGGCTGCGCCACCGCGCGCACGCTGGATGCGGCCAAGCTGGGGGCGCCGGTGGTGTATTCCGGGACACGCCTGGATTTGTACGCGATGAATGGCGGGTGCTGTGCGATGGACCGCTTCGGGGCTGAGGCGCCGAGTTATCCGGGAGTGGACCTGCCGGCGAGTGCGTTGCTTGATACGCTGCTGTTGCCGTTGTCTTTGCTGACCGTGATTGGCGTGGGGTTTCAGGCGACTGGTGGGTTGTAGGGGAGTGCTGCGCACTCCATTCGCGAGCAGGCTCGCTCCCACAGGAGAGCGCGGTGCAATTGTGGGAGCGAGCCTGCTCGCGAAAGCTTTCTTCCAGACGCTATAGATTATTTGCCGAGCTTTCGCAGCTCATCCGACTCGACGATCCGCACCCCATCCTGTTCTTCCAACGCCAGGCGCCACATCGCCCGGGCCAGTTGGCAGGCTTCGATGCCGCGATATTTGCCGGGAATCAGTTTGGAGAACGGCGCCGCCAGTTGTTCGCCCAAGCGCGGCTCGGTGCGATCTCCCAGCAATAGCGATGGTCGGCAGATGGTCAGTTGCGGCCAGTCCTGCGCGCGCAACGCCTGCTCCATCTCGCCTTTGACCCGGTTGTAGAAAATCGACGATTTCGGATCGGCGCCCAGCGCGCTGATCACGATCAGGTGCCGCGCGCCCATCTCCCGCGCACGTTTGGCGAAGGCCACCACCATGTCCAGATCCACCGCGCGGAACGCGGCTTCGGAACCCGCCTGTTTGATGGTGGTGCCGAGGCAGCAATAGGCGATATCGACGCGACCACTGAGTTGCGGCAGAAACGCCTGTGGGTCGCCCACCGGGTTTTCCAGGTGCGGATGCTCCGCCAATGGACGACGGGACGGGGCGAGCACGCGGGTGATCGTCGGCTCGTTGAGCAAACGGTCGAGCAGATGTTCACCGGTCAGTCCGGTGGCTCCGGCAAGCAATACGTGCTGAGGCGTCAAGTACATAGTGTTTCTCCCTTGATACTGTTCAGCTTAGTTGCTGTTTGTTGCTCCGTCGTTCAATGCAGCACTCTGCAACGCTTTTCTTGCCTGCTGTTTACGCAGCAGTTGCCAGTGCGCCAGCACGGTTTTCGGTGCCCAGATCTGTGGCTCCGAGGCTTCGAAGTTGTCCGCCAGTTCGCGCTCGGCGACGGTGGCCTTGGCCAGTTTGAAGGCTTGCTCCAGATCGTCGGTCTGGTTCAGGGCCTGAGCGAACAGAGCGTCGCCGAAGTAGGTGAAGTTGGCTTCTTCCGAGCAACCGAACGACACGCGATCGGCACGCGAGGCGGTCATGATCAGTGTGCGCTCATCTTTCAGCGCGGGGATGAAACCACCGGAATAACACGATGAAATCACGATCACCTTGTCGCGATTTTTCAGTGGCGCGAGCACGGCGGCGAGTTCGTCGGCGGGCAGATCGGCGAGCTCCATGCGCGGCTGATCGAGCACCAGCTCGTGTTCGGCGGTGCCGTGGCTGGTCAGGTAGATGAACACCAGGTCTTCCGGGCCGCTGCGTTCAGCGAGGGTCTGCGCGGCGCGGCGCAGGTTTTCGCGGGTGGCCATCGGCCGGTCGGCGAGATGCTCGCGGTGGTTGGCCAGACGAATCTGGCCAAAAGCGCCGAAACGCGTAGTGAGCATGTTGGCGACGTAATCGGACTCGCGCAGGAACACGCTTTGCTTGCCGTCGCCACCGAGGGTCAGGGTGTACAGCTCGACTGCCGGAGTTGAGGCAGGCACGGCGGCCAGTGCGTCATCGAGCAGACGCCCTTGGGCCAGCAAGCCGAGTTCGAGGGTGTCGGGCAACAGCTTGCCGTCGGCGTCACGTACGCGCTGGCCGTTGATCCACGTGCCGCTGAGCACGGTGCCGTCAGTCAGCACCAGAGTGCCGCGTCCGGCGTAGCTGTCGCCGTCGAACCCGCCGATGTAGAAGCTGCCGTCAGACAGGCTCAAACGGCCCTGGCCGCTGAAGCGCCAGTCGTTGAAGTAGCCGATGTAGTGGCTGCCGTCGGCACCGATCAGTTCGCCCTTGCCGGTCAGCGCACCTTCCTTGAACTGGCCGAGCCACACGTCGCCGTCGGCGTTCTCGTAGCGGCCCTTGCCGTGCAGTTGGCTGTTCTTGAAGCCGCCGACATAGATGTCGCCATCGGCACTGTTGAACGTGCCATTGCCTTCGAGCTGGCCGTTGACGAAGTGGCCGCTGAAGGTATTGCCGCTAGAGTCGCCGCGCTGGCCTTCGCCGTTGGGTTTGCCGTGGGCGAACTGGCCCTGATAGGAACTGCCGTCGTCCATTTCCAGACGACCCAGCCCGGAATACTGGTCAGCCTTGAACTCGCCACGGTAGGTCATGGCGTTTTCCTTGAGGGTGCCTTCGCCGTCGCGTCGGCCCTGCTTGAAACCGCCGGTGTAACTGCTGGCGTTGGTGGTCAGGCTGCCCTGGCCATCGAACAGGCCCTGCTGGAACTGGCCGCGATAGACCTCGCCGTTGCTGCCGTGCCACTCGCCCTGGCCATGCCATTGGCCCTTGTCGAACTGCCCGGCGTACCAACTGCCGTTGGGGTAGTCGACCCGGCCCTGGCCTTGCAGCAAGCCATTGACCAGTTCACCGCGATAGCGTCCGCCGTCCGGCAGCCGTGCATCCGGGGGCAACAGCGATTCGCCGTCGCCGCACGCGGTGAGCATCAGGGTCAGGGCAAGGGGTGCAAGAGAAGCGAGTGGGCGCATAGCGGGATCCGGGCAATTAGGCGACCGAGTATGCCGCAGCTATGTGACCTTATACAGCCGGGAAAACAGCGCTGATGCGAAACAGCGTGCGCTGTTTCGCATCCCGTGACTCAAACGAAGCAGAGCGACAGCGGTTCGGCGATATAGGCCGGTTTGTCCGAGCCTTCTATCTCAAGCGTTGCGGTGGCCTTGAGCAGCCATTGACCGGGTTTTTTCTCGGTCACTTCGGCCAGATCGACTTTCAGGCGCACTTTTGAATTGACCTTCACCGGCTGGATGAAACGCACGCTGTCCAGGCCGTAATTGACCACCATCTTCAGGCCTTGCGGCAGCACGAGGATGTCTTCCATCAGTTTCGGGATCAGCGACAACGACAGGAAACCGTGGGCAATGGTGCTGCCAAAAGGCGTTTGCGCGGCTTTGACCGGATCGACATGGATGAACTGATAATCCCCGGTGGCTTCGGCGAACAGGTTGATGCGCTCCTGATCGATGGTGAGCCATTCGGAACGTCCGAGTTCCTTGCCGACATAATCTTTGAGCTCTGCAACGGGAACATAGGGCATTGAGACTCTCCTTGGGTTCATCGGTTTTATAGTTTTTCAGGTGGGGGATTTGACCGCCCTGCGAACCACTGTAGATCAACATGGCGATTTGCTCCGGTCAACCGACCATGCTTTTGGCGAATGCCGATCCATAGCGCTGCCGTGCTTATAATGCCGAGGACTTGCCGGGGGAGATGTCTGATGTTGTTACGTGGCCTGACCATGCTGGTGCTGTTCCAATTGCTCGGCACGGCACTCAACCATTTGCTGTTGCCGGTGCTGCCGGGGCCGATCATCGGTCTGCTGCTGTCGCTGGTGTTCCTGATCATTCGCGGTGAAGTCGGCGAGCCGCTGAACCTCGCGGCCGGCAGCCTGCTGCGCTATCTGCCGTTGCTGCTGGTGCCGCCGGCGGTGGGCGTGATGGTTTATGCGAGCGACATTGCCGCCGATTTCTGGGCGATTGTCGGCGCGCTGGTGCTGTCGTTGATCCTGTCGATGGCCTTCGCCGGGGTGCTGATGCAACGGCTGGTCAAGCGCCATGCGCCGCACTCGGAGGAGTCGTGATGCTCTTCGATTGGCAAGGTGCCTGGGCGTCGGTGATCCATCATCCGCTGTTCGGCATCGGCATCACCCTCGGTGCCTATCAACTGGTACTGGCGGCGTTCGAGAAAACCCGCTGGATCTTTCTGCAACCGGTGCTGGTCTCGATGCTGGTGGTGATCGGCGTGCTGGTCGGCTGCGGCCTGACCTACGCCGAGTACCGCAAGAGCACCGAAATCCTCAGCATTCTGCTGGGCCCGGCGACGGTGGCGCTGGCGGTGCCGTTGTATCTCAACCTAAAGCGCATCCGCCAATTGTTCTGGCCGATTTTTACTACGCTGGTGATAGGCGGCGTGGTCGCCACGGGCATGGGCGTGTTGCTCGGCTGGTGGTTCGGTGCCGAGCACATGATTCTGATGACCATGGCGCCGAAGTCGGTGACCTCGCCAATTGCCATGCTGGTGGCCGAGCAGATCGGTGGCGTGGCGGCGCTGGCGGCGGTGTTCGTGCTGATCACCGGGGTGATCGGCGCGATCTTCGGCCCGGCGCTGCTGACCCGGCTCGGCGTGCACAGCCCCGAGGCGCGCGGCATGGCGCTGGGCATGACCGCGCACGCGGTCGGCACTTCGGTGGCGTTGCAGGAAAGCGATGAGTGCGGCGCCTTCGCGGCGCTGGCGATGAGTCTGATGGGCGTGGCCACGGCGGTGTTCCTGCCGTTGGCGGTGTCGATGGTGGTGTAAGGAAATGTCTATGAGTCTGCCGCTTTTTCCGCTCAACACAGTGCTGTTCCCCGGCTGCAACCTCGACTTGCAGATCTTCGAGGCGCGCTACCTGGACATGATCGGCCGCTGCATGAAACAGGGTGGCGGTTTCGGCGTGGTGTGCATTCTTGACGGCCACGAAGTCGGCGTTGCGCCAGAGGGCTTTGCCCTGGTCGGCTGCGAGGCGCGGATCACCGATTTCCAGCAACAGGACAACGGTCTGCTGGGGATCCGGGTGCAGGGCGGGCGGCGTTTTCAGGTGTTGCGCACAGAGGTGCAGCGCGATCAGTTGATCCTCGCCGACGTCGAGTGGCTGGACGATGAGCCGGAGCAACCGTTGCAGGACGAAGACGCCGATCTGGTGGCGCTGCTCAAGGCCTTGGCCGAGCACCCAATGGTCGAGGCGTTGAACATGGGCACCGAAGCGTTGGGGCAGCAGTCGCTGGCCAATCAGCTGGCGTATCTGCTGCCGTTCGCCGAAGAAGACAAGATCGACCTGCTGCAACTCGACGATCCGCAGCAGCGACTGGATGCGATCCAGGCGCTGCTCGATGAGCTGCAGGGCGAGCTGTTCGCCTAAGTATCAGTAGGCGTAACGCAACATCGTGTCCGGCAGATGCCGCAGAACGAACAGGCTGAACAGCACCAGCAGTGCCGGCAGAATCAGCCACCAGACCTTGAACGGCATAGCATTGAGCGGCGCCTTGCGCTGACTCAGCCACAAGCCCGCCGCACATACGCATGCCGCCAGCATTGCGCCGGCCAGAATATCCGTCGGCCAGTGCGCCCCCAGATAAACCCGTGACAAAGCAATCGACAGCGCCGGAATACAGCCGAGCAGCAGCCAGGTCAGGCGCATGCGCGGCGGTTGGCCGCGACCGGCGAGAACCGCCAGCACCAGAAACAGCGCAAACGAACCGGAGGCATGGCCGCTGGGCATGCTGTAGCTGGTCAGCGGATCGGTCAGCACTTCCGGGCGGACCCGGGCGAAAAACTGTTTGGTGACGGTATTGAGCAGCGCGGTGCACAGCAGTGTACCGCCGGCAAAAATCGCCTGACGCCATTGCCGGCACAGCAGCAACAGACCGGTGAGCAGGGCGCTGAACATCAACATATTGCGGAATTCACCGATCAGGGTGAAGGTCACTGCGATTTCATCGAGCATCGGCTGGCGATGTTCCTGCACCAGGGTCATCACGCCCTGGTCGAGGGCGTGCAGGTACGGATAGCCAATAAACAGGCCGATCAGAATCATCAGGCTCATGCTGCTGATCCAGATCGTCGCCCGGCGATGCTGGCGCAAGCTGCTGTTGACGCTCATGCCGACCATCACCGCAATACTGGCGGCAACGATGCCGGCCTGCAGCCAGAAACCTTCCGGCAGCGGCAAGCGGATCGCCGCGCCGGTGGCCCAACCCGGCAGCAGGTAGGCGACGCTCCAGCCAGCGGCGGCCAGCAGGCTGACGGCGGCGAAACGCGGGAAGGGCATGTCGCACATCCCGGCAACCATCGGCAACATCGGCCGCAACGGGCCGATGAAGCGCCCGACCAGCAGGCTGGCGATGCCGTAACGCTGGAAGTAGGTTTCGGCCCCGGCCATCCATTCCGGATGGTGGCGCAGTCCCGGCAGGCGGCGGATGTTCTGATGGAAATGGCGGCCGAGGAAGTACGAGATCACATCGCCGAGTATCCCGCCGAGAAAGCCCAGCAGCAGGGTTTCACTCAACGACAGTGCGCCGCTGCCGGCGAGTACGGCCACGGCAAACAGCAACACCGTGCCGGGCACGATCAGCCCGGCAATTGCCAGGCACTCCACGCAAGCGACGATAAATACCGCAGCGGCCAGCCACTGCGGATTGGCGGCGAGCCACCCGGTCACGCTATCGAGCCATGGGCCCATACACACAACTCCATCAAATCTTCAATAAGTCCCGAAGGCTGCACAAAATTTCAGCAATCACTCAGTACCCCTGTGGGAGCGGGCGCATTGGGTTCAAAACCTGTGTCACTTCAGGACAGCAAAAAATAATCGCGACCTTCGACCTGGCCCCGGCGCAGCGGGTTCCGCGTGCACCACTGGGCATACGCGGCGTCGACGAAACGGTACATCAGGTGTTCGTCGCGGCCATGGGGGATGCCCAGGCGGGTGGTCTGGATAATCTGGGTCGGCGCCGGCCCGGTGTCTTCCACCAGCATCAGCTCGTGATCGAAACGCTTGGCGTCCCACATCGGCACCTTCAACCCCAGCGCCTTGCACAGCAGCGTCTGCCCGGCGCAAAGCTTTTGCGAAGGGCGCGGCCGGCCTTGGGCATCGGGGTTGTTCAGCAGCATCTGCGCCAGACTCGCCGGCCCACTGATTTCATCGACCCACGGGTAGGCGGACTTGATCAGCACCGCATTGCCGGGCCCCTGAGCGCTGAAGTTCAGCGAATCGCCACCGCGGGCGTAATACATATAGATGTGCCCGCCATCCAGAAACAAAGCCTTACGTTTTTCCGTGTAGCCGAGCGATGCATGACTGCCTTTTTCCGCGCAGTAATAGGCTTCGGTTTCGATGATCCGGGCGCTGAGCCACAGATCGCCGACCCGGTGGCGGATGACTTTGCCGAGCAGATCGCGGGCCAGCACTTGCGCGTCACGGTCGAAAAAAGCGTCCGGGAGGCCCAGTGGCAGGCGCTCGGCGATGGCGCGATCGGTCAGGTTGGACATGGCAAACGGTGTTTATCCAGGCGAAGGAGGTCGTGATGATAACAATCCGCGGCTTAATTACGGCTGAACGTCGGCAAATTGCAGTCCATTTCGACCATCCGCCTGTCACCGCTGTTAGTCCCGGGACGCGACAGCTATAATCTGCCGCTTTCCTCTTTGCCAAGACCCCAGCAGACCATGACTGAGTCCGTTCTTGACTACATGACCCGATTGGGTCGCGCCGCCCGCGAAGCTTCCCGGGTCATCGGCCGTGCCAGCACCGCGCAGAAAAACCGCGCCTTGCAGGCTGCTGCCAATGCGCTGGACGCTGCTCGCGCCGAGCTGGCCGCAGCCAATGAACAGGATCTGGCGGCTGGTCGCGCCAACGGTCTGGAGCCGGCCTTGCTGGAGCGTCTGGAACTGACCCCGGCGCGCATCGACGGCATGATCGTCGGCCTGCGTCAGGTGGCGGCACTGCCCGATCCGGTCGGTGCGATCCGTGACATGAGCTTCCGCCCGTCCGGGATTCAGGTCGGCAAGATGCGCGTACCGCTGGGTGTGATCGGGATCATCTACGAATCCCGGCCCAACGTGACCATCGATGCCGCCAGCCTGTGCCTGAAGTCCGGTAACGCGACCATCCTGCGCGGTGGCTCCGAGGCGATTCATTCCAACCGGGCGATTGCCGCGTGCATTCAGCGCGGTCTGGCCGAGGCCGAATTGCCGGCAGCCGTGGTGCAAGTGGTCGAAACCACCGACCGTGCCGCCGTCGGCGCGATGATCAGCATGCCCGAGTATGTCGACGTGATCGTGCCGCGCGGTGGCCGTGGCCTGATCGAACGTATCAGCCGTGATGCCCGGGTGCCGGTGATCAAGCACCTGGACGGTATCTGCCACGTATTTGTCAGCGAGCACGCCGATCTGGCCAAAGCCCAGCGCATCGCCTTCAATGCCAAGACTTACCGTTATGGCATCTGTGGCGCGATGGAGACCTTGCTGGTTGATCAAAGTGTTGCGAAGGATTTCCTGCCGTCGATGGCTGCCCAGTTCCGCGAGAAAGGCGTCGAGCTGCGTGGCTGCGAACGCACCCGGGCGATCATCGACGTGGTAGCGGCCAGCGAAGACGACTGGAGCACCGAGTATCTGGCGCCGATCCTGTCGATCCGTGTGGTCGACGGACTGGATCAGGCCATCGAACACATCAACCATTACGGCTCGCATCACACCGACTCGATCGTCAGCGAAAACCTCGCCGACACCCGGCGTTTCGTCGCGGAAGTCGACTCGGCGTCGGTGATGATCAACACCCCGACCTGCTTCGCCGATGGATTCGAATACGGATTGGGTGCCGAGATCGGCATTTCTACTGATAAGCTGCACGCCCGCGGCCCGGTGGGCCTCGAAGGACTGACCTGCGAGAAGTACATCGTGGTCGGTGATGGCCAGTTGCGCGGCCAGGCGACGGTCTGACTTGACCGACCTCGACTTGACAGCGCCGCTGCCTGACGGCGAACTCCGACCCCGGCGCATCGGCGTACTGGGCGGCACGTTCGACCCGGTGCACATCGGCCATTTGCGTGGTGCGCTGGAAGTCGCCGAAGCGCTGCTGCTCGACGAGCTGCGCATGATGCCCAGCGCCCGGCCGCCGCACCGCGATACGCCGCAGGTGTCGGCGCAGGATCGGTTGGCAATGGTTGAGTGCGCGGTGGCCGGAGTGCCGCCGCTGGTGGTGGACGCCCGCGAATTGCAGCGGGACAAGCCGTCTTACACCATTGATACCCTGGAGTTGATGCGTGCCGAAATGGCCGCCGAGACCCAGGTTTTTCTGCTTTTGGGCTGGGACGCATTTTGCGGCCTGCCCACTTGGCATCGCTGGGAAGAGTTGCTCCAGCATTGCCACATCCTGGTGCTACAGCGCCCGGACGCCGACAGCGAACCGCCGGATGCCTTGCGCAACCTGCTGGCAGCGCGTTCGGTGAGCGACCCGCTGGCCCTGAAAGGGCCGAGCGGACAGATTGCATTCGTCTGGCAGACACCGCTCGCGGTTTCCGCCACCCAGATCCGTCAACTGCTGGCCAGCGGTAAGTCGGTACGTTTCCTGGTGCCCGACGCGGTCCTGGCCTACATCGATGCGCACGGTCTGTACCGTGCGTCGAACTGAACAAGGCGTGCTTCACTGATACGAATCCACGTATCGCCAAGCCGCCGAATATACGAGCAAAACGAGTTTTATATGACTGACAAAGACGTAAGCAAAGTTAAGCGCAAAGGCACGTTCAAGAGCGCACCGCTGCCGGAAGTCGCCAACACCAACGAGCCGCTCAAGGGCGACGAGCTGGTCAAGGTTGCCGTGGCAGCTCTGGAAGACGTCAAGGCACAAGACATCCAGATCATCGATGTGCGCGACAAGCAGAGCATCACCGACTACATGATCATCGCCACCGGTACGTCCAATCGCCAGATCAACGCGATGCTGGACAAGGTCCGTGAAGAAGTCAAAAAGCAGGGCGCCAAGCCGCTGGGCGAAGAAGGCAAGGGCGACAGCGACTGGGTGCTGCTCGACCTGGACCTGGTGATCGTGCACATGATGACTGCCTCGGCGCGTCAGTTCTACGACCTGGAACGCCTGTGGGCCGGTGCCGAGCAAAGCCGTGCGGCAGACGCCAAGCACCACAGCCCGGAAAACACCCACGAGCATTTCACCAAGCTCAACAAAGACCAGCTGTAAGGGATTGCTGTGCGACTGCGACTGATCGCCGTCGGTTCACGCATGCCCAAGTGGGTGGAAGAAGGCTGGCATGAATATGCCAGGCGTCTTCCGTCCGAGCTGGCGCTGGAACTGGTGGAAATTCCGCTCAATACCCGTGGCAAGAACGCCGACGTGGCCCGTTTCATCCGCCAGGAAGGCGAAGCCATGCTGGCCAAGGTCGGGCCGAACGAGCGGATCGTCACGCTGGAAGTCCACGGCAAGCCCTGGAGCACCGAGCAACTGGCGGTCGAACTCGACCGTTGGCGGCTGGATTCGCGCACGGTCAATTTCATGGTCGGTGGCCCCGAAGGGCTGGCGCCGGAAGTCTGTGCCCGCGCCGATCAGCGCTGGTCGTTGTCGCCGCTGACCTTGCCACACCCGCTGGTGCGGATCCTGATCGGCGAACAGCTGTACCGTGCCTGGACCGTGCTGTCCGGTCACCCTTACCACAAGTAGTCCTGCCCTCATGTCTCAGCCGATCCGCATCAAGGACCACGAAAAGGACGCCCGCCTGGTGCGCAGCCGCGTCGTGTTCGGGGCCATTGCGGTCATGCTGTTGATCTGCGTGCTGATTGCGCGGCTGTACTACTTGCAGGTGATCCAGTACGAGTACCACTCGACACTCTCGGAAAACAACCGCGTCCACGTGCAGCCGATTCCACCGACCCGCGGCTTGATCTTCGACCGCAACGGCGTGGTGGTGGCGGACAACCGTCCGAGCTTCAGCCTGAGCATGACCCGCGAGCGTTCCGGCGACTGGCAGCAAGTGCTCGACGTGATCGTCGAAGTGCTGCAACTGACGCCCGAGGACCGGGTGATCTTCGAGAAACGCATGCGTCAGGGGCGTCGGCCATTCGAGCCGGTGCCGATCCTGTTTGAGTTGACCGAAGAGCAGATCGCCCGGATCGCGGTTAACCAGTTCCGCCTGCCTGGGGTGGAAGTGGTCGCGCAACTGGTGCGCCACTACCCGCAGGGCGCGCATTTTGCGCACTCGGTGGGTTACATGGGGCGCATCAACGAGAAAGAGCTGAAGACCCTCGACCCGGTCAACTACAGCGGCACCCACCACATCGGCAAGACCGGCATCGAGCGTTTCTACGAGCCGGAGCTGCACGGGCAGGTGGGGTACGAGGAAGTCGAAACCAACGCTCGGGGCCGCGTATTGCGCGTGCTCAAGCGTACCGATCCGATTCCCGGCAAGGACATCGTCCTGAGCCTGGACATCAAACTGCAGGAAGCGGCCGAAGCTGCGCTGGGCGGGCGACGTGGCGCGGTGGTGGCGCTCGATCCGAAGACTGGCGAAGTGCTGGCGATGGTCAGCCAGCCGAGTTTCGACCCGAACCTGTTCGTCACCGGCATCAGCTTCAAGGCCTATGCCGAACTGCGCGATTCCATCGACCGGCCGCTGTTCAACCGCGTGCTGCGCGGCCTGTACCCGCCGGGTTCGACGATCAAGCCGGCGGTGGCGATTGCCGGTCTCGATTCTGGCGTAGTGACAGCGTCGAGCCGGGTGTTCGACCCCGGTTACTACATGCTGCCCAACTACGATCACAAGTACCGCAACTGGAACCGCACCGGTGACGGCTTCGTCGATCTCGACACGGCGATCATGCGTTCCAACGACACCTACTTCTATGACCTGGCGCACAAGCTGGGCATCGATCGGTTGTCGGCCTACATGAACAAGTTCGGCATCGGCCAGAAGGTCTCGCTGGACATGTTCGAAGAATCCCCCGGCCTGATGCCGTCCCGCGAGTGGAAGCGTGCGACGCGCAAGCAGGCGTGGTTCCCGGGTGAAACCCTGATTCTGGGGATTGGCCAGGGTTATATGCAGTCCACACCGTTGCAACTGGCGCAGGCCACGGCGCTGGTCGCCAACAAAGGCATCTGGAACCGGCCGCACCTGGCCAAGACCATTGAGGGCGCCAAACCGGTAGACGAGAACCCGATGCCGGACATCGTCCTGCGCGATCCGTCGGACTGGACCAAGGTCAACCACGGCATGCAGCAGGTGATGCACGGCGCCCGGGGTACTGCGCGCAAGGCAGCAATCGGTGCGCAATACCGCATCGCCGGCAAGTCCGGTACCGCTCAGGTCGTCGCGATCAAACAAGGTGAAAAATACGACCGCTCCAAGGTTCAGGAACGCCACCGCGACCACGCCTTGTTCGTCGGTTTCGCCCCGGCCGACAACCCGAAAATAGTGGTTTCGGTGATGGTCGAGAACGGTGAGTCCGGCTCCGGGGTCGCCGCGCCAGTGGTGCGTCAGGTGATGGACGCCTGGCTTCTGGATCAGGATGGTCGATTGAAGGCCGAATACGCCGGTCCTATCAGTGCGGAGGCTACGGCCCGTGATGAATAATTTTGATCGCATGCTCTCCAGCGAGGATGTGATGCGTCGCCGGGCGACGCTGCTGCAACGTCTGCATATCGATGGCCCGCTGTTGATCCTGCTGCTGATCCTCGCCGCAGGCAGTCTGTTCGTGCTGTATTCGGCCAGTGGCAAGAGCTGGGATCTGCTGGGCAAACAAGCCACGTCGTTCGGCATCGGCCTGGTGTCGATGATTGTCATCGCCCAGTTCGAACCACGGTTCATGGCGCGTTGGGTGCCGCTCGGTTACGTGGTCGGCGTGGTGCTGCTGATGGTGGTGGACATCATGGGCCACAACGCCATGGGCGCAACTCGCTGGATCAACATCCCCGGGGTGATCCGCTTCCAGCCCTCGGAGTTCATGAAGATTCTGATGCCGGCGACGATTGCCTGGTATCTGTCCAAACGCACGCTGCCACCGCAACTCAAGCACGTCGGCATCAGCCTGATGCTGATCGGTGTGCCGTTCATTCTGATCGTGCGCCAGCCCGACCTCGGCACGTCGCTGCTGATTCTGGCCGGCGGCGCGTTCGTGCTGTTCATGGGCGGACTGCGCTGGCGCTGGATCCTCAGCGTGCTGGCCGCCGCCGTACCGGTGGCGATCGCCATGTGGTTCTTCATTATGCACGACTACCAGAAGCAGCGGATCCTCACGTTCCTCGACCCGGAAAGCGATCCGCTCGGCACCGGCTGGAACATCATCCAGTCGAAAGCCGCGATCGGTTCCGGGGGCGTGTTCGGCAAGGGCTGGCTGCTGGGCACCCAGTCGCACCTGGACTTTTTGCCGGAAAGCCACACCGACTTCATCATCGCCGTACTGGGCGAGGAGTTCGGTCTGGTGGGCATCTGCGCGCTGCTGCTGATCTATCTGTTGCTGATCGGTCGCGGCCTGGTGATTACCGCCCAGGCGCAGACGCTGTTCGGCAAATTGCTCGCCGGCGCGCTGACCATGACGTTTTTTGTTTATGTTTTCGTCAACATCGGTATGGTCAGTGGCCTGTTGCCGGTGGTGGGGGTGCCGTTGCCCTTCATTAGCTACGGAGGAACTTCGCTGGTGACACTGCTGTCAGCGTTTGGGGTTTTGATGTCGATTCATACGCATCGCAAGTGGATCGCACAGGTTTGAATAAGGTGAAGAGTTCAATGCAAGTCATGCGCAGCTGGGCGACTCGTTACGCGCCGTGGGTCGGCCTGGTCGGCATCCTTGGCAGCGCGCAGGAAGCGCTGGCCGGCGATTACGAAGGCTCACCGCAGGTGGCCGAATTCGTCGGTGAAATGACCCGCGACTACGGTTTTGCCGGCGAGCAACTGATGGCGGTGTTCCGCGAGGCGCAGCGCAAGCAGGCGATTCTCGACGCCATCTCCAAACCCGCCGAGCGGGTCAAGCAGTGGAAAGAATATCGCCCGATGTTCATCACCGACGCGCGCATCGCCCGTGGTGTGGACTTCTGGCGCCAGCACGAGGCCGTGCTGGCCCGTGCCGAGCAGGAGTACGGTGTACCGGCACAAGTCATCGTGTCGATCATCGGCGTCGAGACCTTTTTCGGACGTAATACCGGCAATTACCGGGTGATTGATGCATTGTCCACGCTCGGTTTCGACTATCCTCCCCGTGCCGAATTTTTCCGCAAGGAATTGCGTGAGTTCCTGCTGCTGGCCCGTGAAGAACAGGTCGATCCATTGACCCTCAAAGGCTCGTACGCCGGGGCGATGGGCTTGCCGCAATTCATGCCGAGCAGCTTTCGCGCCTATGCGGTGGATTTCGACGGTGACGGTCACATCAATATCTGGACCAATCCGGACGATGCGATCGGCAGCGTGGCCAGTTACTTCAAACGGCATGGCTGGGTCGCCGGGGAACCAGTGGTCAGTCGCGCCGATGTGCGCGGCGAGCAGGTCGATGAAGGCCTGACCACCGGCATCGAGCCGACGAAAACGGTCGGAGAGTTGCGGGCGCTGGGCTGGTCAAGTCATGATGCGCTGCGCGATGATATGCCGGTTACTGCATTTCGCCTCGAAGGCGACAACGGCCCTGAATACTGGATGGGCCTGAAGAATTTCTACGCGATCACGCGTTATAACCGCAGCGTGATGTACGCCATGGCCGTACATCAACTGTCTGAAGAGCTGGTAAAAGCACGGGGCGTCAAGTAATGCGGGCATTGCCTATCAATAAACCCCTGAAGCTGGTGGCATTCGCCGCGTTGGCGGTGCTGGTCGCCAGCTGTTCGACCAGCCGCGCGCCAACCCAGAAGACCTCGTCTACCGCCGTACGTGCGCAGCCGGGGCTGGACATTAACCGCGCGCACAAAGACGGCGCGCCGTGGTGGGATGTCGATGTTTCGCGGATCCCGGACGCCACGCCGACCCTGCACACCGGCCCGTACAAGGCCAACCCTTACACCGTGCTGGGCAAGACCTATTTCCCGTTGCAGGAATCCAAGACCTACGTCGCCTCGGGCACGGCGTCCTGGTACGGCACCAAGTTCCACGGGCAGAACACCGCCAACGGCGAAGTGTATGACCTGTACGGCATGAGTGCCGCTCACAAGACTCTGCCACTGCCAAGTTACGTTCGGGTGACCAACCTGGACAACAACAAGAGCGTGATCCTGCGGGTCAACGATCGCGGGCCGTTCTATTCGGACCGGATCATCGACTTGTCCTACGCGGCCGCGAAGAAGCTCGGTTATGCCGAAATCGGCACCGCGCGGGTCAAGGTCGAGGGCATCGATCCGCAGCAATGGTGGGCCGCCAAGGGCCGTCCGGCGCCGCTGATGCTCAACGAGCCGCAAGTCGCGCAAAATAGCGCCCCGGTGATCACGGCGTCGGCCGGTACCATCGAGCAGTGGACCCCGCCGCCGCAGCAACATGCTTCTGACACTGTCCCTGTACAGATCAGCGCAAAAAAAAACGCTTCTGCACCAGCGTCTGGCCAGTATCTGCAGGTGGGCGCGTTCGCCAACCCGGACGCTGCAGAACTCCTGAGGTCGAAGCTCAGCGGGATGGTGAGCGCTCCGGTGTTCATCAGCTCGATCGTGCGCAATCAGCAGACCCTGCACCGGGTACGCCTGGGGCCGATCGGTTCGCCGGGTGAGATCGCCCAGGTGCAGAACAGCGTGCGCCTGGCCAATCTCGGCTCGCCGAGCGTGGTCACCGAGTAAGAAACGTAGCACTTGATTGACGGTTCACTTGCGGTTTTGGGGGGTGAACCAGGTTGTTGGCTCGTCGAAGAACAAAAGCCCGGCAAGGGTGACTGGAGTGAGCAACTGAACACGCGATGGCCCGTTAGAAGGCTGTCTGAATAGTTTTGCCTTCGGGCAAGTTTCCATTAGCGATTTCGAGAGACGGATGAACATCACCACCTTTGCCAAACGCCTGTGTCTGCTAGTCCCGCTGCTCCTCTCGCCAGCCGCTTTCGCGGCCGAGATGATGCCGTCGCCACCTCAACTGGCTGCAAAAGCCTACGTGCTCATGGACGCCAGCAGCGGCAACGTGCTGGTGGAGAACAACGGTGACCAGCGTCTGCCGCCAGCCAGCCTGACCAAACTGATGACCGCGTACATCGCTACGCTGGAAATCCGTCGTGGCCAGATCGGTGAGAACGACCCGGTGACCGTCAGCGAAAACGCCTGGCGTACCGGCGGCTCGCGGATGTTCATCAAAGTCGGCTCGCAAGTGACCGTCAGCGACCTGCTGCACGGCATCATCATCCAGTCCGGCAACGACGCCAGCGTGGCGCTGTCCGAGCACATCGCCGGCAGCGAAGACGCGTTCGCCGACCTGATGAACAAGACGGTCGCCGATCTGGGCATGACCAACTCGCACTTCATGAACCCGACCGGTCTGCCGAACCCTGAGCACTACTCGTCGGCTCATGACATGGCGATCCTGGCCCGTGCGATCATCCACGAAGACCCGGCTCACTACGCGATCTACTCGCAGAAAGAGTTCTTCTGGAACGGCATCAAGCAGCCTAACCGCAACCTGCTGCTGTGGCGCGACAAGACCGTTGACGGTCTGAAAACCGGTCACACCGACGAAGCCGGCTACTGCATGGTGTCCTCGGCTGTACGTGATGGCCAGCGTCTGATCGCCGTGGTGTTCGGCACCAACAGCGAAGTGGCGCGTGCCGCTGAAACCCAGAAGCTGCTGACCTACGGTTTCCGTTTCTTCGAAACCCAGACCTTCTACCAGAAGGGCACCGAACTGGCTCAGGCCCCGGTGTGGAAAGGCACCACCAGTCAAGTCAAGGCCGGCCTGGCTGAAGACCTGACCATGACCCTGCCAAAAGGCCAGCTGAAAAAGCTCGCTGCCAGCATGACCATGAACCCGCAACTGACCGCGCCAATCGCCAAGGGCGACGTGATCGGTAAAGTCGAAGTGAAACTGGACGACAAGGTGGTGCACAGCGCCGACCTGATCGCTCTGGACGCTGTCGAGGAGGGTGGTATCTTCCGCCGCATGTGGGATAGCATCCGTCTATTCTTCTACGGCTTGTTCAACTGATTTGTGTTGACCTGCATGGCCCCGCCCCGATCCGGTGCGGGGCCATGTGCGTTACCACGGCTTGCGCTCTAGAGGCCGTTACGCCATGACCGATACCGAAGTAAAGGCGCCAAAGATCGAATTTCCGCAGACTGATTATCCGATTAAGGTGATCAGCGATACGGGCGTCGGCAACAAAGACAAAATCATCGACATCGTCAAGAAACACGCAACCATCAATGATGAGCGCATCGACGAGCGTCAAAGCAGCAACGGCAAGTACACCACCATCCAGCTGCACATCGTCGCGACAGACCAGGATCAGCTGTACAACATCAACAGCGAACTGCGGGCTTCCGGTTTCGTGCACATGGTGTTGTGATGCCGGGCACGCTGGGCTTTCGCGAACTTGGCCAGATGGCTTACGAGCCGGTCTGGCATGCCATGCAACGCTTCACCAACGAACGCGGCAGCGATGCCGCCGACGAAATCTGGCTGGTCGAGCACCCTCCGGTGTTCACCCAAGGCCAGGCCGGCAAGGCCGAACACCTGTTGTTGCCGGGCGATATCCCGGTGGTACAGGTCGATCGCGGCGGGCAGGTGACTTATCATGGCCCGGGCCAATTGGTGGCTTACCTGTTGCTGGATGTGCGCAAGCTGGGTTTCGGCGTACGTGATCTGGTCACGCGCATGGAACAGTGCCTGATCGAACTGCTGGCCAGCTACGGCGTCACCGCCGCCGCCAAGCCAGATGCTCCCGGCGTCTACGTCGACGGAGCGAAAATCGCTTCTCTGGGTTTGCGGATTCGCCACGGTTGCTCCTTTCATGGCCTGGCCCTGAACGTGGATATGAACCTGGAGCCGTTTCGACGGATTAATCCCTGCGGCTATGCCGGGCTGGCGATGACCCAGCTGAGCGATCACGCAGGATCGATTGAATTTGCCGAGGTAAGTGCCCGGCTGCGCGCGCAGCTCGTCAAACACCTCGACTATGCTGAGCAGACGACCCTGACGGGCGGAATCGACTGATATGACTACTGATGCAGTGCAAACCATGATCCCGACGCTCGACGTGACCGAGCGCCCGGCCCCGCGTCCCAAGGTTGAAGCCGGCGTCAAGCTGCGCGGCGCCGAGAAGGTTGCACGCATCCCGGTAAAGATAATTCCGACCACCGAACTGCCGAAGAAACCCGACTGGATTCGCGTGCGTATCCCGGTTTCGCCGGAAGTCGACCGGATCAAGAGCCTGCTGCGCAAGCACAAGCTGCACAGCGTCTGCGAAGAAGCCTCCTGCCCGAACCTGGGCGAGTGCTTCTCCGGCGGCACCGCGACCTTCATGATCATGGGCGACATCTGCACCCGTCGCTGCCCGTTCTGCGACGTTGGCCACGGCCGTCCGAAGCCGCTGGACGTCAACGAGCCGGAAAGCCTGGCGATCGCCATTGCCGACCTCAAGCTCAAGTACGTGGTGATCACCTCGGTTGACCGCGACGACCTGCGCGACGGCGGTGCCCAGCACTTTGCCGACTGCATCCGCGAGATCCGCAAGCTGTCGCCGAACGTGCAGCTGGAAACCCTGGTCCCGGACTACCGTGGCCGCATGGACATCGCCCTGGAAATCACCGCTGCCGAGCCGCCGGATGTGTTCAACCACAACCTGGAAACCGTGCCGCGCCTGTACAAGGCTGCGCGTCCGGGTTCGGACTACCAGTGGTCGCTGACCCTGCTGCAACGCTTCAAGCAGATGATGCCGCACATTCCGACCAAGTCCGGCCTGATGCTGGGTCTTGGCGAGACTGACGAAGAAGTCATCGAAGTCATGAAGCGCATGCGCGAACACGACATCGACATGCTGACCCTCGGCCAGTACCTGCAACCGTCGCGTAGCCACTTGCCGGTGCAGCGTTTCGTGCACCCGGACACCTTCGCCTGGTTCGCCGAAGAAGGTTACAAGATGGGCTTCAAGAACGTTGCTTCCGGCCCGCTGGTACGTTCGTCGTATCACGCTGACGAGCAGGCGAAACTGGTCAAGGCCGAGTTGCTCGGTTCCTGATCCGGCGCTGATAGGCTCGAAAAATACCCGCCTCGGCGGGTATTTTTGTTTGGGTCTGCCGCGCACTCTTTTGTTTGTCTCTGGACCTGACTACTGTGTCTGCAAGACTTCACACAGGGAGACCCATGGATGACCGTTCGACCGACCCACAGCCTTTTTCCGCATAAACCCGTACCGGCGCTGCCATCCGAAGGGCTGATCGGCTTGATCGCCCCTGCTGGCCCCGGTGCGCTGGACACGGAAAAGGCTGTGCAGTGGATGCGCGCCCGCGGCTATGCGCTGAAAGTGTTCCCCGGCGTCTACGAGAAGGACGGCTATCTGGCCGGCAGCGATGACGTACGCCTCAACGACCTGCATGCCGCGTTCGCCGACCCTGAAGTCGACGCGATCATTTGCCTGCGCGGCGGCTACGGTACGCCGCGCCTGCTGGACCGGATCGATTACGATCTGCTCAGCCGCCACGCCAAGCCGTTTGTCGGCTACAGCGACATCACCGCGCTGCATCTGGCGATCAGTCGCTACGCCGGGTTCGTGACCTTCCACGGCCCGCTGCTCAACGCCGATTTGCTGGGCGACAAGGAGCCGCCGACTGTCACTTCATTCTTCGCCATGCTGCGCGGTCAGTTGAAGGCGGGGAGTGTGTTGAGCCATCCGGTGGCTTATCCCTTGACCACCGTCGAACCGGGCATTGCGCACGGGCGTTTGCTCGGCGGCAATCTGGCGATGATCGCCGCAACGCTGGGCACACCGTATGAGATTGATGTCGAGGGCGTGATTCTGCTGATCGAGGACGTCAACGAGCCGCTGTACCGCATCGACCGTTTGCTCACGCAGATGCGTCTGGCCGGCAAGCTGGCCAGATTGCGCGGTGTGCTGGTGGGGGATGTCGCCGGGGTCGATGTCGAGGCGCTGAATCGCTTGCTCAAGCAGACGTTCGAGCCGTTACGGATTCCGGTGCTGTCGGGGTGGCGCAGCGGGCATTGTGATCCGAACCTGACGCTACCGATGGGGGCGCTGGTTCGACTGGATGCGGGGAAAAAGGAATTGATGTTGGAACAGGATGTAGTGATCAGACGCTAGGGTTTGGTTGCCATTGAGTCAGTCTTCGGGAGCAAGCCCCCTCCCACATTTGATTCGTGTCGTACACAGAACCAATGTGGGAGCGGGCTTGCTCGCGAAGGCGGCATCAGCCATGCGGCTATCTTCTATTGAGTACGCAGGCTCTCAAGCAACTTATGCGTCGGATACCCGTCCGCCGGCCAACCCAGCGCCTGCTGGGCACTGCGGATCGCCTTGCGTGTATTGGCGCCGATAATCCCGTCCGCCGTTCCCGCATCGTAGTTACGCGCGCTCAGCAGGTTCTGCAATTCGATACGCTCGGTGCGGCTCAGTGGCAGATCGTCTTTCGGCCAGGTGCCATTGATCAGGCCTGCGCCATTGAAGCGCTCGGACAACAGGCTGACTGCCAGTGCATAGGACGACGAGTTGTTGTACTTGAGGATCGCCCGGAAGTTATCGAGGATCAGGAACGCCGGGCCACGGTAGCCGGCCGGCAGCAGCAGGGCGGCAGACAGCTGTTCCGAGCCGGCCGGGGCCTGACCGCCATTAGGCAGGATCACGCCCAGTTGACGCCATTCGGCAACGGTCTTGCGCATCGCGCCATCGGCCAGGGTGTAGTTGAATCCGCTCGGCAGTTGCACTTCGAAGCCCCACGGCTGACCACGCTGCCAGCCTGAGCTTTGCAGGTAGTGCGCGGTGGAGGCCAGTGCATCGGCCGGGCTGCTCCAGATGTCGCGGCGACCGTCACCGTCGAAATCCACGGCGTGGGTGTTGTAGGTCGTCGGAATGAACTGGGTCTGGCCCATCGCGCCGGCCCACGAGCCAAGCATCTTTTCTGGCGTGATGTCGCCCTGTTGCAGGATCTGCAGCGCCGCGATCAGTTGTGCATGAGCAAATGCGGGGCGACGGCCTTCGTAGGCCAGGGTCGCCAGCGAGTTGATCACCGATTTGCTGCCCTGGAACTGACCGAAGTTGCTTTCCATGCCCCATACCGACACCAGTGCCTGGCGATCCACGCCATAACGCTGTTCGATGCTTTGCAGGATGTCGGCGTACTGACTGATCAGCGCCTGCCCCTTGCGCACTCGCAGCGGCGACAGGGCGCCATCGAGGTATTCCCATACTGGACGAGAGAACTCCGGCTGGCTGCGGTCGGCTTTGATCACACTGGCATCGAAGCTGACATTGGCAAACGCGCGGTCGAACAGATCGGCGCGGATCCCGGCTGCCAAGGCATCCTTGCGGAAACCCGCCTGCCATTCGGCAAAGGTCTGGGTTGGCTGAAGATCAAGCGGGTCAGCGGACGGCACTACCGGCGGGATGATTGCCGGGGCTGTTGCGACAGGGGCGGCTTGAAGGGGTTGCGCATCGGCGGCGGTAGGTTTTTCCGCGCAGGCGACAAGCAGAATGAAGCTGGAGGCAGCGATCAGTTGGCGAACGGGCCAACGACGGGAAAGACTGAAGGGCATGCACAGTTCCAGGGGATACGAATCAGGTGCAGACCTTAACATGACCAGGGGGTGCTGTGCTTCAGGCAGCCAGAAAGTAAGAAGCCTCCCAGCTATTAGACTGGAAGGCTTCGCGGCGGTAGCTGCCTTTACCCTTGGTTGGTCGTTCCTGGCGACTGCGGAACAGGGGTTGGGCGATGATGGATTTGGCCTTGTTCGGGCCATGTTTCGATGGCTTTTTGCTCATGAGGGTTCTCTCGGTAGGTGGGTGCTGCGGGGCGAATAATCTGCCGAAGCCGCGCGTCTGTCCAGCCTCTATTGCGTAGGAATATTCTGACGCCTTCGCGAGCAAGCCCGCTCCCACAGTCGACCGAGTTCTATCATGTGAATGCGATCGACTGTGGGAGCGGGCTTGCTCGCGAAAGGGCGTTATGCGGTTGAACGTCTTACTCGGCGGGCAGTGAAAGACGCTGGCCGGACATCAACAGCGCCAACCGGCTCAGGCTCATCCACGGCGAACCGGCGGCCTGACCCTTGATCTGCGCATCGATGCGCTGGGCTTCGAGCAACAACTGCGCCCAGCGTTGCGCCGAGTAGCGTTGCAGGGCTTTGCTCATCAGCGGTTTGCGCTTGTCCCAGACCGGAGGTTTCGCCTGGCTGAAGCACTTGTCCAGCGGCGTGCCCTGGCTGTACTGCAGCGAGATATTGGCCAGCAGGCGCAACTCCCGCGCCAGTGCCCAGAGAATCACCGGTGGCTCGACGCCTTCACCGCGCAGGCCTTCAAGCATGCGCAAGGCGTGGGCCGGTTCGCCGTTGAGTACGGCGTCGGTCAGGCCAAACACGTCGAAGCGCGCACTGTCGGCCACCGCGGCCTGCACGGTTTCGACGGTGATCTGCCCACCTTCGGCCATCAACTTGAGCTTTTCGATTTCCTGCGCGGCGGCGAGCAGGTTGCCCTCGACGCGTGCGGCGATCAGTTCGACCGCATCCTGGCTGGCCGACAAACCGGCTTGCGACAGACGCTGGCGGATCCAGCTCGGCAACTGGTTGGCATCCACCGGCCAGATCTGGATGAACTGGGTCTGCTGGCCTTCGACCAGGGCCTTGCCCCACTTGGTTTTCTGCGCACTGCCGTCGAGCTTGGGCAAGCTGATCAGCAGCACCGTGTCTTCAGCGGGGCGCGAGCAGTATTCGATCAGCGCGGCAGCGCCCTTGTCACCGGGCTTGCCCGAAGGCAGGCGCAGTTCCAGTAGGCGTTTTTCGGCGAACAGCGACATGCTGGCGCCGGCCTGCAACAAGGTCCCCCAATCGAAATTGGCGTCGGCGGCGAACACCTGGCGTTCGTCGAAACCTTGCTGGCGGGCAGCACTGCGAATGGCGTCGGCGGCTTCCTGGCACAACAGCGGGTCATCGCCGCTGATGATATAGACGGGCGCGAGCGCGCCTTGCAGGTGTTTGCCGAGTTGAGCGGGAGCGAGCTTCATAAGAGAGAACGAACGGGGCGCCTGAGCGCCCCGTACGTCTTACTGCTGCGGCAGTTCGAGCGGCGACTGACGCGGGGTTTCCGCTTCAGCCTTCTGTGCCGCCTTCAGCGCGTCGGCTTCAGCCCGGGCACGGTCGTTGGCCGCTTGCTGCAATTGCTGCAGTTGGCCCGGCGTCAGCTGTTGCAGGCGCAGCATCATGCGTTGAACCAGTTCGCGACGGGTTTCGCGACGGGCGTCGTTGGCTTCCTGATCGGAGCCGACGAGGTTGTTGCCGTCGTGGATGAACACTTTCTGCACTTCAAGCTTGTCGCTCAGCAGGTTCAGATTGTGTTCGCCTACGATGTCGTAGTTCAGCACGGTGGTCACTTGGTACTCACCCGTACGACCGGCGCCGGCGTAGCTGAGGATGCGCTGGTTTTCCTGTTCGTCAGCCAGATACAGCTTATACGGTGCACCGCTGTAGACCTTGACGCCGCTGGACTCGAGCACCTGACGCAGCTGGGTGACGGTCTCGCCATAAGCGTTACGGGCGCTCAGATCGAGCTCCTTGATCGACAGTTCGTTGGTGCCGGTGCCACGCAGCTGGAAACCGCAGGCGCTCAGCAGAACGGCGAGGCCCATCACCAGCAGATTGCGTTTGATCATTGTGTTGCTCCCCTTGAAACCATGTGGGCCGACCCTGCGGCCCGAAAGGTTTTACAGTGCGTCAGGCGAACCTGACGCCCAATCCAATTTAGCTGGCGACGATGTTAACCAGTTTCCCTGGTACAACGATCACTTTGCGAATGGTCAGACCGTCGACGAAACGCAGCACGTTTTCGTTTGCGCGGGCCGCCGCTTCAACTTCTTCGCGGGTGGCGCTGGCCGGCATTTCGATCTGGCCACGCAGCTTGCCGTTCACTTGAATGACCAGTTGCAGGCTGTCCTGCACCAGTGCGCTTTCATCGACCGCAGGCCAGCCGGCATCGATCACCGGGTCAGCGTGGCCCAGTTGATTCCACAGCTCATGGCTGATGTGCGGCGTGATTGGAGCCAGCAGCAACGTCACGGCTTCCAGACCTTCGTGAATCAGCGCGCGGTCCTGTTCGGAGCCTTGCGCGACTTTTTCCAGCACGTTCATCAGCGTCATCACCTGAGCGATGGCGGTGTTGAATTTGTGGTTCTGGCCGACGTCATGGCTGGCCTGTTTGATGGCCAGGTGGATGGCGCGGCGCACGGCTTTCTGCTCGTCGTTCAGGCCGGCGATGTCCAGCTTGCCCGGCAGGCCCTGAGTGACGTGGGCCTGCGCCAGGCGCCAGACGCGCTTGAGGAAACGGTGCGAGCCTTCAACGCCGGAGTCCGACCATTCGGCGCTCATGTCCGGCGGCGAAGCGAACATCATGAACAGGCGGCAGGTGTCGGCGCCGAACTGATCGATCATCGACTGTGGGTCGACGCCGTTGTTCTTCGACTTGGCCATTTTCTCGGTGCCACCGATTTCCACCGGCAAGCCGTCGGATTTCAATTTGGCGCTGATGACCTTGGCCTTGCTGTCACGCTCGAGTTCCACGTCCGCCGGGTTGAACCAGGTGTAGGCACCGTTGGCTTCGCGACGATAGTAAGTCTCGGCGATCACCATGCCCTGGGTCAGCAGGTTCTTGAACGGCTCGTTGGAGCTGACCAGACCTTCGTCACGCATCAGCTTGTGGAAGAAACGCGCGTACAGCAGGTGAAGAATGGCGTGTTCGATACCGCCGATGTACTGATCCACCGGCAACCAGTGGTCGGCCGCGGATTTTTCCACCAGGCCACCTTCGAAGTGCGGCGAGGCGTAACGGGCGTAGTACCACGAGGACTCGACGAAGGTGTCCATGGTGTCGGTTTCACGCTTGGCAGGCTGGCCGCATTTCGGGCAGCTGCACTCGTAGAATTCCGGCATGCGCGCCAGCGGCGAACCGGCGCCGTCCGGCACTACGTCTTCCGGCAGCACCACCGGCAACTGGTCTTCCGGCACCGGCACGTCACCGCAGGTGGCGCAGTGGATGATCGGAATCGGGCAACCCCAGTAGCGCTGACGGCTGATGCCCCAGTCGCGCAGGCGGAACTGGGTACGCGAGGCGCCGAGGTTTTTCTTGATCAGTGCAACTTCCATGGCATCGAACGCGCCAGCGAAGTCCAGACCGTCGAACTCGCCGGAGTTGATCAGCGTGCCGTGCTCGCCGTAGGCGTCTTGCCACGGAGCCGGGTTGGTGTCACCGGAGCTGGTGCGCACCACCGATTTGACTGGCAGGTTGTACTTGTGGGCGAATTCGAAATCGCGCTCGTCGTGCGCCGGAACTGCCATCACGGCGCCGTCGCCGTAGTGCATCAGCACGTAGTTGGCGACCCATACCGGAAGTTTTTCACCGGTCAGCGGGTGCTCGACGAACAGGCCGGTCGGCAGGCCTTTTTTCTCTTGAGTGGCGACGTCGGCTTCAGCCACGCTGCCGCCCTTGCATTCGGCGATGAAGGCTTGCAGCTCTGGGTTGTTCTGCGCTGCCTGGGTGGCCAGCGGGTGCTCGGCTGCCACGGCAACGTAGGTCGCGCCCATCAGGGTGTCCGGACGGGTGGTGAAGACCTTGAGGGTGCCTGCTGCGCCGATCGAGTCGACGTTGTACGGGAACTGTACTTCCATGCCGCGGGATTTGCCGATCCAGTTGCGCTGCATGGTCTTGACCTGTTCCGGCCAGCCAGTCAGTTCGTCGAGGCTCTCCAGCAGCTCATCCGCGTAAGCGGTGATCTTGAAGTAGTACATCGGGATTTCGCGCTTTTCGATCAGCGCGCCGGAGCGCCAGCCGCGACCATCGATCACCTGTTCGTTGGCCAGCACGGTCTGGTCGACCGGGTCCCAGTTCACGGTGCCGTTCTTGCGGTAGATCACGCCTTTTTCGAACAGGCGAGTGAACAGCCATTGTTCCCAGCGGTAGTAATCCGGCTTGCAGGTGGTCACTTCACGGGACCAGTCCACCGCCAGGCCCAGACTGCGCAGCTGGGACTTCATGTAGGCGATGTTTTCGTAGGTCCACTTGGCGGGCGCCACATTGTTCTTCATCGCGGCGTTTTCCGCCGGCATGCCGAAGGCGTCCCAACCCATCGGTTGCAGAACGTTCTTGCCTTGCATGCGCTGGTAGCGGGAGATCACGTCGCCGATGGTGTAGTTGCGCACGTGCCCCATGTGTAGCTTGCCGCTGGGGTAAGGGAACATCGACAGGCAGTAGTAGGTTTCCTTGCCTGGCTGTTCACTGACTTCAAAGGACTTTTGCTCGTCCCAGAACGACTGGGCGGCGGCTTCGATTTCACGGGGCTGATATTGTTCGTGCATGGCTACTTTTGTACTGGATAGGGGTGGCCTAATCCTCTTCAACGCGCCCTCCGGGGGATGCTCCGGACAGGCTGGAAGTGGAATGACAGGAAGCGCCGTAGCATACATGACCGCGCTTGGCCTAGGGAAACCCTGATTACAGCTGTCTGGCCCCGGAAAACCGTGGCGAGGGCCGTTGGTCGCGGCGTTCAGCCGGTTTGTGCAGCGGAGCTAAGCTCTTATTGGGGAGTGAGTCTTATCTTCAATGAGGTGAGGGATGGTGGAGCAACGGCAAAAAAACGTGACGAAACCCGAGTTGTACGAACGGTTGATGGATCGTCTGGGCATGGCGCTCGACGCTGCAAAAACCGCTGGCCGGCTGCGCGATGAGCGCCCCGTGGAACTGGAATTGCGTGGCTTGAGCCCCGCCGAGTTCAAACTGGTCAAGGCCTATCTGGATCGCAGTGAGCGTGAATCGCATGGATACCTGTCGCAGGCAGTGAAACAGCTCGATGCAGCACATTCAGCCAAGGTCATCTGGCTCAAGGACAAGGCGCCCGGCAGAGACATCGTAAAGGTTCGTTCTGTGCAGGCCAAGTAATCGCATGGCAGGTCAAGTAACGGATCTTTTCCAACAGGATCCTACCTATCGGTTGTAACGTTTCATTAACACTCTTAGGCTTCGGGCATCTCTGGAGATGCCCCGATGCCTTTGCGTTACTTCATCAAACAACTTCTATTGCCGCCTGGCATTCTTTTGCTGCTGTTGCTGGTCGCCTGGTGGCTGCGCCGCTCCCGGCCACGGCTGGCCGGTCTGTGTTTTGCCCTTGGCCTGGGTGGTTTCTGGCTGATGAGCCTGCCGGTGGTGGTGCAATGGGGCGCCAAAGCGCTGGAGCGTGAGCCGCCGCTGCCCCGTGAGTCGTGGTCGATATTGGCGCAGCGCGCCGATGCCATCGTGGTGCTGGGTTCCGGGCGCGAGCGCGGCGATCTGGCCTGGGGCGAGGACCAGCCAACCGGCGTGGGGCTGGAGCGTCAGCGCTATGCGGCGCGACTGGCCAAGGCCTCCGGGCTGCCGATTCTGACCAGCGGTGGCCTGCATTACGGCACGCCGCCGACCGAGGCGAAGCTGATGGCCGATTCGTTGCGCGATGATTTCGGCGTGACCACGCGCTGGCAGGAAGGCGAGAGCCGTACCACCTGGGAAAACGCCAAATTCAGCGCCGACATCTTGTTGCCCCAAGGCATCAAGCGCGTCGTGGTGGTCACGCAGGCCTGGCACATGCCGCGCGCCGTGTGGTGTTTCCAGCAGGCAGGATTCGAAGTGGTGCCGGCGCCCGTCGGGTTTCTCGGAACCGATAATGCGCGCCCGTTTGGTGGCTGGCTGCCGGAGTTCAAGTCGATCTGGCAGAGCGGACAGTTGCTGAATGAGGCGGTGGGGCAGGTGGGGTATTCGTTGTTTTACCGCTAAGAGCACTGTTTTGAGAGGACTTCTGTGGTGAGGGGATTTATCCCCGATGGGTGGCGAAGCCGCACCAAAACCTGCATCTCGGCCTTTCAGGTAAATCGAGTGCAATGGATTTGCGATGACTGCGTCATCGATCGGGGATAAATCCCCTCACCACAGTGTTTATGGATCGCTTTTAAAGGGTTTTCGACATCCGGCTTGCCATCAGCGCCCAGCCAAACAGCAGCACACAGACGATGATCAGCGGCCATGAACGCCATTGCAGGTACGGCGTCAGGTTGTGCATCGGCACCACTTCGCCATACAGAATGCCCTGTTCGAACTGCGGGATCTGCTCGGTGATCTGCCCGAACGGGTTGATCAGCCCAGTCACGCCATTGTTCGTAGCTCGGATCATCCAGCGGCCGGCCTCAAGTGCGCGCATTTGCGCCATTTGCAGGTGTTGCAGCGGGCCGATCGAGGTGCCGAACCAGGTGTCGTTGCTGATTGTCAGCAGCAGATCGCTGCGTGCCGACAGCCCAGCGGCGAATTCCGGGTACACCACTTCGTAGCAGATGAATGGCGCGATTTGATAACCCTTGGCCTGCAGCAGCGGCTGATCCGCCGGACCGCGAGCGAAGTCGGACATCGGCAAGTCAAAGAACGCGATCAACCCGCGCAGCAGATCCTGCAACGGTACATACTCACCGAACGGCACCAGTTTCTGCTTGAGGTAGGTGCCATCGCCTTCGCCGACCACGGTGATGCCGTTGAAGAAGCGTTTTTCGTGACGAACCGTCTCGCGGATCGGCACCCCGGTGATCAGCGCCGATTTACGCTCGGCGGCGAAGTTGCCCATCATGTTCAAGTAGCCCTCGGCGGACTCCTTGAGCACCGGTACCGCGGTTTCCGGCCAGATCAGCAGGTCCACCGGCTTCGAGCGAAAACTCAGGTCGCGATACAGCGCCAGTTGCGCATTGAGCTGCGCCGGATCCCACTTCATGCTTTGTTCGACGTTGCCCTGAATCGCGGCGACGCTCAGTGCCGGGCCGGAGGGACTGGTCCAGGCGTGACCCTTGAGCGCAATACCCGCCACCCACGGCCCGACCAGCAACACCAAACCGGCCGCGATAAAGCCTTTGCGACCGGATTGCAGCAGGCGCGGTGCGTTGTAGATCAGCGCGGCAGTCAGCGCCAGAACGAACGACACCAGCCACATGCCGCCTACCGGCGCGAGCCCGGCCAATGGGCCGTCGAGCTGGCTGTAGCCGGAGTAGAGCCACGGGAAACCGGTGAGGAACCAGCCACGAAACGCTTCCTGGCCGACCCACAGCGCGGCAAACGCCAGCGCATCGGCCAGCGGTGCTTCATTGCGGCGCAACCAGCGCGCCCAGACCCAGGCGGGCAGGGCGAAGAAAAACGCGATCGCAGCGGTAAATAGCAGCATCAGGAACCCGGCCAGCAGCACCGAGGCGCCACCGAAATGGTGGATGCTGTAGTAGATCCAGCTGGTGCCGGCGCCGAACAGGCCGAAACCGAAACACCAGCCACGGCCCAGCGCCTGACGCGGTTTCAGCTCGCGCAGGCCGGCGTAGAACAGCCCAACCGCCAGCAAAGCCAGCGGCCAGATGTTGAACGGGGCGAGGGCGAAGGTGGTGATTGCACCGGCCGCCACGGCCAGCAGGTTACCGGGCCAGCCGGGGCGGGTTGTCCAGCGCAGGGGGTATGTCATCAGCTATTTCCTGTATCGCGCCGGGTCTGCTGTTACGCAGGGCAAGGCGCGAGGAGTGAAGTTTGGTTTTTCAAATGAACGACGAGCAACGCAGCCCTGCGTAACAGCAGGCCCGGCCCTCCGGGTTACGCCTGAAAGCGGGCCATGCTGCGTTGCAGTCCTTGGAAAGGGAATGCCACTCCCTGCGGACTGCGCCTTGCCTGGCCCGCTTTCAGGCGCAACGCGATGCAGGAAATAGCTGATGACATACCCCAATCCTTAATGATTACCGGGCGATGGGTGTCAGTCGCAGCAAATGAATCCGACGGCTGTCGGCGTTCAGGATGCGGAAACGATAGGCGCCGATTTCAGTGATTTCGTTGCGTTTTGGCAAGTGCCCGAACGCGCTCATCACCAGACCGCCGACGGTGTCGAACTCGTCGTCGGAGAATTCGCTGTCGAAGAACTCGTTGAAGTTCTCGATCGGTGTCAGGGCCTTGATCAGGAAATCACCGCTGGGCAGCGGCTTGATGTAGCTGTCTTCTTCGACGTCGTGCTCGTCTTCGATGTCGCCGACGATCTGTTCCAACACGTCTTCAATCGTCACCAGGCCGGCGACGCCGCCGTATTCGTCGATGACGATGGCCATGTGGTTGTGGTTGGCGCGGAATTCACGCAGCAACACGTTCAGACGCTTGGACTCGGGCACGAAGGTGGCCGGGCGCAGCAGGTCCTTGATGTTGAAGCTGTCGCCGTTCTCCTTGAGGATCAGCGGCAGCAGATCCTTGGCCAGCAGCACGCCCATCACGTCGTCGTGGCTTTCGCCGATGACCGGATAGCGCGAGTGGGCCGAGTCGACCACGGCCGGGAGGAATTCACGGGGTGTCTGGTTCGCCTTGATGCTGATCATCTGCGAGCGCGGCACCATGATGTCGCGGACTTGCAGGTCAGCCACCTGAATGGCGCCTTCGACGATGGCCAGCGCTTCGCTGTCCAGCAGTTTGTTCTGATGTGCATCACGCAGCAGCTCAAGCAGCTCCTGACGGTTCTTCGGCTCGTGGGCAAAAGCCTGGGTCAGTTTACCCAGCCATGACTTCTGCCCGTTGCTCGATCGATCTTCGCTCATAGCGATTACTCTGAATCCTTTGTTGTAACGATAGGGGATGTATCGGCTTCGTCGTCCGCGTACGGATCGGGATAGCCCAGTTCGGCAAGCAACTCGCGTTCCAGTGCTTCCATTTCTTCGGCTTCGTCGTCATCTATATGGTCGTAACCGAGCAGATGCAAGCAGCCGTGAATGACTAGATGTGCCCAATGGGCCTGGAGTTCCTTGCCTTGCTCGGCAGCTTCGCGCTCGACCACGGCCACGCAGATCACCAGATCGCCGAGCAGCGGGATGTCGAGAAACTCGTCAGGGACTTCGGCCGGGAACGACAGGACGTTGGTCGCGTAATCCTTATGGCGCCAGGTGTGATTGAGCTCACGACCTTCTTCCTCGTCGACCAGACGAATGGTCATTTCCGAGTCGGCGCTGCGCTGGCGCAGGGCCAGTTCGCACCATTTGCGGAAGTCGGCTTCACTCGGGGCGTTCGCTTCGGTAGCGATTTGCAGATCCAGCTCAAGCATCGCGCGAGGTTTCCCTGGCGGCTTCGGCACGGGTCTCGAAGCGCTCGTAGGCCTCGACGATCCGCTGCACCAATGGATGGCGCACGACGTCTTTAGGCTGGAAGTGGGTGAAACTGATGCCCGGGACATCCTTGAGTACTTCGATCACATGATGCAGCCCGGACTTGGTGCCGCGCGGCAGGTCGACCTGGGTGATGTCGCCGGTGATGACCGCGGTGGAGCCAAAGCCGATCCGGGTCAGGAACATTTTCATCTGCTCGACGGTGGTGTTCTGGCTTTCGTCGAGAATGATGAAGCTGTTGTTCAGCGTACGACCGCGCATGTAGGCCAGCGGCGCGACTTCGATCACCTGGCGCTCGATCAGCTTGGCCACATATTCGAAGCCGAGCATTTCGTAGAGGGCGTCGTACAGCGGGCGCAGGTACGGGTCGATCTTCTGGCTCAGGTCGCCGGGCAGGAAGCCGAGTTTTTCACCCGCTTCAACCGCCGGACGTACCAGCAGGATGCGGCGGATCTGCTCGCGCTCCAGGGCATCGACGGCGCAAGCCACGGCCAGATAGGTCTTGCCGGTACCGGCCGGACCAATGCCGAAGTTGATGTCGTTGCCGAGGATTTCCTTCACGTAGCGCAGCTGATTCAAGCCGCGTGGGCGAATCATGCCTTTCTTGGTGCGCAGGGCGACGTAGGCTTCGGCGGGGGCGTGGTTGTCCAGTTCGACCACGGCCGATTCCTGGAGGAACAGGTGCACCATGTCTGGCGACAGCTCGGTACCCTTGGTTTCGCGGTACAGGCGGCGCAGCAGGTTTTCCGCAGACGTGGTGTGCTTGGGGTCGCCGATCAGCTCGAACTGGTTTCCGCGATTGCGGATCTCGATGGCCAGGCGCTGTTCGATCAAGCGCAGATGCTCGTCGAATTGCCCGCACAGATTGGCGAAGCGGCGAGCCTCAAAGGGCTCGAGGATAAAACGATGTGGTTCTATGGGTGCGTTCAAGGTCGTATTTAGCCGCCCTGGGGCAATTAAGATGAAATCAAGGATAACGCCAGTGGCGTGGGTGCGAAAGCTCTTATATGAACTCGCCCGATTCATGCCCCTGGCGCTGTACCTGTGGGAGCGAGCCTGCTCGCGAAGGCGGCGACACATTCAACATTGAGGTGTCTGACAGACCGCTTTCGCGAGCAGGCTCGCTCCCACAGGGATATGCGGTGTTATTGAATCAACGAGCCGCGCAGCGAGTGCGGTTGCGCCGCGTCGATGTGCACGTCGGCGAACTGGCCGATCAGGGTCGGATTATCGCAGCGGAAGTTGACGATACGATTATTCTCGGTACGCCCTTGCAGCTCGCCCGGGTCTTTCTTCGAGTAGTCGGTGACCAGAATGCGCTGGATCGAACCGACCATTTGTCGGCTGATCTCGAACCCTTGCTGATTCAAACGATGCTGCAAGGCGTTCAGGCGTTCTTTCTTCAGCTCTTCCGGGGTGTCGTCGGCCAGATCGGCCGCCGGGGTGCCCGGGCGCTGGCTATAGACGAACGAGTAGGAGAAGTCGAAACCGACGTCGGCAATCAGCTTCATGGTCTGTTCGAAGTCTTTCTCGGTCTCGCCAGGGAAGCCGACGATGAAGTCCGAACTGATGCAGATGCCCGGCACGGCAGCGCGCAGTTTACGCAGCTTGGATTTGTACTCCAGCGCGGTGTGGTTGCGCTTCATCGCCGCGAGGATCCGGTCGGAACCCGACTGCACCGGCAAGTGCAGGTGTTTGACCAGCTCCGGCACTTCGGCGTGGGCCTGGATCAGGCTGTCGGAGAACTCCAGCGGGTGCGAAGTGGTGTAGCGGATGCGGTCGATGCCGTCGACAGCGGCGACCACGCGGATCAGCTCGGCCAGATCGGCCAGACGCCCTTCGTGGGTCAGGCCGCGATAGCCGTTGACGTTCTGCCCGAGCAAGGTGACTTCACGCACGCCGTTCTCGGCGAGGTGGATGATCTCGGCGATCACGTCATCGAACGGCCGGCTGACTTCTTCGCCACGGGTGTAGGGCACCACGCAGAACGTGCAGTATTTGCTGCAGCCTTCCATCACCGACACGTAAGCGCTCGGGCCGTCGATGCGCGGCTCGGGCAGGTGGTCGAATTTTTCGATTTCCGGGAACGAGACGTCGACTTGCGGCAACTTGCTGCTGCGTGCGGCGTCGATCATTTCCGGCAGACGGTGCAGGGTCTGCGGGCCGAAGACCACGTCGACATACGGGGCGCGATCACGGATCGCCGCACCTTCCTGGCTGGCGACGCAACCACCGACGGCGATCACCATGTCCGGGTTGGCCAGTTTCAGTTCGCGCCAGCGGCCGAGCTGCGAGTACACCCGATCCTGAGCACGTTCGCGGATCGAGCAGGTGTTGAGCAGAATCACGTCGGCGTCTTCGGCACGGGCGGTGACTTCCAGGGCCTGATGTTCGCCCAGCAGATCGACCATGCGCGAGCTGTCGTACTCGTTCATCTGGCAACCGTGGGTTTCGATGTAAAGCTTCTTGGCCATGGAGTAAGGTCGTCACCTGATTCAAAGAACCGCGCATTATAGGGAACAAGCCCTCAGGTTCCTACCGCTGTGCGTCCGGTGGCTATGCTATAGTTTGCGCCCTCATTTTTATCCCCGATGTTATCCCCCCGCCATGACCAAACGCGAAGCTCCAATCTATAAGGTGATTTTCCTCAACCAGGGCCAGGTGTTCGAAATGTACGCCAAGCAGATCTATCAAAGTGATCTGTGGGGTTTTCTGGAAGTGGAAGAGTTCGTCTTTGGCGAGCGCACGCAAGTGGTGGTCGATCCGAGCGAAGAGAAGCTCAAGGCGCAGTTCGAAGGCGTGGTGCGCAGCTTCGTGCCGATGCATTCGATCGTGCGCATCGACGAGGTGGAACGTCTGGGCACCCCGAAAATCAGCGAAGCCCGTGGCGCGGTCGGCAATGTGATGCCGTTTCCGATGCCGATGCCTGAGAAGTAGGGCTCAGAACCGCGTCGCCCCCTTCGCGAGCAGGCTCGCTCCCACAAAAGATCTTCGCAGCGCTGGAGATCAAATGTGGGAGCGAGCCTGCTCGCGAATGGGGATAGTCAGAGCAAAGCAGAAATCAGGGAAGTGGCGAAAACGGCGTACGCCCATCTGCGCTCTGCAGTTCCATCAGGTATTTACGGAAAATTTGCCCGAGCACCTGAGTCGCGGTTTCGAGGTCTTCGCGGGACATTTTTTCGGAGACTTCGTCGGCGGTGTCCAGCGCATCTTCGGCGCCGTTGACCGCGGCCATCTTCAGCACGATGTACGCCTGAATGTTGTTGGCCTGCACGCCTTCGCCGTGGAAGAACATGGTGCCAAGCTTGAACTGCGCCTGAGCGTGGCCTTGCAGCGAGGCTTTTTCGAAATAGCTCAGGGCTTGATTGAGATCGCGTGGCGCATTCTTGCCGTCGTAGTAGAACTCACCCAACTCGTATTGCGCTTGCGCATCCCCTTCGTCCGCCGCTTTCTGACAGGCGGCCAGTGCCTGCGTGACGTCTTGCGGCTGAGTGTTGAGGGTGCAACGACCCATCGCCGGGATCAACAACGAGTTGCCGCCTGCTTGTGCATGCGCGAGCAGGGGCTGAAGGAGCAACAGGCAGCCCAAGGCAAGGGTGCGGCCGGTGCGGTTCATGGGAATCGACTTACCTCTGAAGGGCACGCGGACCCATCGAGGGATCCAATAAGCGCGCATTATGAAATAAGCAGGGCCAACCTTACAAAGTCTTTACTCGTTTTTCTGCTGCGCGGGGAATATATCGGCCACTTTCTGCTGGATTTTTAGCAGAGGCGTGGGAAAAAGAGCTTGGGTGTAGGTGAAAGCTGACGCTGGCCATGGCCAACGTCAGCGGTACGGCGATTACTTCAGTGCAGCGAAGGCACGTTCGGCAGCGTCCAGAGTGATTTTCAGCTCGGTTTCGCCGTGGGCGATCGAGGTGAAACCGGCTTCGAATGCACTCGGTGCCAGGTACACGCCACCTTCCAGCATCAGGTGGAAGAAGCGACCGAACAGTGCTGCGTCGCTGGCCATCACGTCTTCAAAGGTGACGATGTCGTCGGCGCCGCTGAAGTACAGGCCGAACATGCCACCCGCTTGCGTGGTCACGAACGGAATGCCCGCGGCATCAGCGCGTTGTTGCAGACCGTCGAGCAGGCGGGTGGTGTAGTCGGTCAGCTCGGCGTGGAAACCCGGACGGCTGATCAGACGCAGCGTGGTCAGACCGGCGGCCATCGCCAGTGGGTTACCCGACAGGGTGCCGGCCTGATACACCGGGCCCAGCGGCGCGATGCGTTCCATGATTTCACGCTTGCCGCCGAAGCAGCCGACCGGCATGCCGCCGCCGATGATCTTGCCGAAGGTGGTCAGATCCGGGGTTACGCCGTAGTGCGCCTGGGCACCGCCGAGGGCGACGCGGAAACCGGTCATCACTTCGTCGAAAATCAGCACCACGCCATGCTTGTCGCACAGCGCACGCAGGCCTTCGAGAAAACCCGGTGCTGGCGGTACGCAGTTCATGTTGCCAGCGACTGGCTCGACGATGATGCAGGCGACGTCCTGACCGACTTCGGCGAGCATCTTCTCCACGGCGTCGATGTCGTTGAACGGCAGGGTCAGGGTGTGTTTGGCGAACGCGGCCGGTACACCGGCGGAGCTTGGCACGCCCTGGGTCAGCGCGCCGGAACCGGCCTTGACCAGCAGGCTGTCGGAGTGACCGTGGTAGCAACCTTCGAACTTGATGATGCTGTCACGACCGGTGTAACCACGGGCCAGACGAATCGCGCTCATGGTCGCTTCGGTGCCGGAGCTGACCATGCGCACCATGTCCATCGACGGTACCAGCGAGCAGACCAGGTCGGCCATCTCGGTTTCCATCGCGGTCGGCGCGCCGTAGGACAGGCCGTGTTGCAGTTGATTGCGCACTGCGTCGAGCACGTCCGGGTGGCTGTGGCCGAGGATCATCGGCCCCCACGAACCGACGTAATCCACATAACGCTTGTCGTCTTCGTCAGTGACGTAGGCGCCTTCGGCATGCTTGAAGAACAGCGGCGTGCCGCCCACGCTCTTGAACGCGCGAACCGGCGAGTTCACGCCACCGGGAATGTGTTTCTGGGCATTGGCAAACAGGGTTTCGGAACGAGACATGTTCGGGCTCTCAAATCAGATTTTCAGAAGTTCGTTGAAGGCGCGGGCGCGGCGGGTCACTTCGGCGGTGCTTTCGGCACCGAACAAACCGTGGACCACCGCCAGCAGGTCGACCCCGTGGGCCACCAGCGGCGCGGCGTTGTCGAGGGTGATGCCGCCAATCGCGCAGACCGGCAGATGCAGCTTGCGTTTGGCCTCGTCGAGCAGATCGAGGCTGCAGCTTGGCGCGCCGGGTTTGGTGTTGGAATTGAAGAAGCGACCGAAGGCGACATAGCTCGCGCCTTCCTTGGCGGCCTGTTCAGCCAATTCAAGCTGCGCGTGGCAGGTCGACCCGATGATGGCCTTGGAGCCGAGCAGGGCGCGGGTCGGCGACAGCGGGCCATCGGTCTGCCCCAGGTGCACGCCGACGTTGAGGCGCGCGGCCAGCTCGGCGTCATCGTTGATGATCAACTGCGTCTTGTAGCGTTCGCACAGATCGCGCAGCGCTTCGGCCTCGCGCAGACGGCGGGCCTCGTCGCTGCTTTTGTCGCGGTATTGCAGCAGGGTGACGCCGCCTTCCAGCGCCGCCTCCACATACGACAGAAACTTGCCCGCCAGCAATTGGCTGTCGGTGATGGCGTACAGGCCACGGAGTTTCATCAGGCAGACCTCACGACGTTACGAGCAAAAATCCAGCGGCAGGCGACGCGGCACGAACTGGCCTTTGCCCAGTTGTTCGGCATCGCGCAGGGTGCGCCAGGTGTAATCCAGTGCAGTACGCACCGCGCTGGCGAGGTTTTCACCTTGGGCCAGCCGACCGGCGAGGGCGCTGGCTAATGTGCAGCCGGAACCGTGATAACTGCCCGGTAAACGCTGGCAATAGAAGGTTTCACGCAGGCCGTCACGGCTGTACAGGCGATTGTGGATTTCAGTTTCGTCGCCATGGCCGCCGGTGATCAGCAGGTTTTTGACGAACGGCAGGAGTTTTTCAGCGCACTCATCCGCGGTGCCTTCGGGCAGTTCGGCGAGAATCCGCGCTTCGGGCAGGTTGGGGGTGGCAATGATCGACAGCGGCAGCAGACGCTCGCGCATCGCATAACCGACTTCGTCCTTGCCCAGGCGTCCGCCGCCGCCGGCACGCAGCACCGGGTCGCAGACTACCGGCAGGTGCGGGTGCGCCGAAAGCAGTTCGACCACGGTGTCGACCATTTCCAGCGAGCCGAGCATGCCCAGTTTGACCGCAGCGACTTCGGAGTCGTTGAGCACGGCATTGGCCTGGGCCAGTACCCACTCACGGTCGAGGACGCGGAAGTCAGTGACGTTGACGGTGTCTTGCACGGTCAGGGCGGTGACGGCCGGAGCCGCATGGCAACCCTGCGCAAGCAGGGCTTCGATATCTGCCTGCAAGCCGGCGCCACCACTGGGGTCGTGGCCGGAGAGACAGAGGACAACGGGGCGGGAGCTGTAGATATTCATGGTGCGCGAGCTTACCACCAAAGCTGAATTTGGGGTTCAGTCCCGATCGAGCTTGTCATCACAAAAGCATTCACAATGTCTGCTGCTTTGCTGAGTTGACCAACTCAACAGCTCTAGCCCGCTGCTTTGCTCTGAAACGCCCGTTCTAGAGCCTTTGTAGGAAAAATTTCGATGGTGCTCAATGGCCATCAACGGCTATGCTAGTCTGGATCCAAACCAATAACAGGTAATACCGGTTTTACGTCTACTCAAAGGGAATGGGGGGGCTTCCTGACACAACCGGACGAGCCACGCTGGGGCTTCAATGCGCTATTTGCTGATGTTGCTGTTCTGCTTGCCCCTCCTCGCAAGCGCCGTCGAGTTCGACGAAAATACCCAGAGCCTTCCCCTGGGCCGCTCCTTGCAAGTGTTCGAAGACCCGAGCGGTCAGGCGAACATCGCCGACGTCCGCGCTCAAGCGGCGGCGGGCAATTTCAAACCCCATGACAAAGCCACGCTCAATGCCGGTTACTCGCGCTCGGCGTTCTGGCTGAAGATCGACCTGCATTACCGTCCGAACAACCCGGCCGCGCAGCGCACCTGGCTGCTGGAGCTGGCGTATCCGCCGCTCGATCACCTCGACCTTTATATGGCCGATGCCAATGGCGACTATCGGCTGATCCGGCAGACCGGCGACGCCTTGCCCTTTGCCAGCCGCGAGATCCGCCAGAACAATTACCTGTTCGACCTGACCTTCGCCCCTGACCAGCAAAAAACCGTGTACCTGCGCTTGGCCAGTGAAGGTTCGATTCAGGCGCCGGTGACGTTATGGTCGAGCACCGCGTACCTCGAAGATCAACCGGTGCGCCTGTATGTGCTGGGGATCATCTATGGCGTGCTGCTGGGGATGCTGGTCTACAACCTGTTCATCTACCTGAGCGTGCGCGACACCAGCTACCTCTATTACATCTTCTACATCGCCTCGTTCGGCCTTTATCAACTGTCGGTAAACGGCGCGGCGGTCGAGTATTTCTGGCCGGACAATCCGTGGTGGGCCAACGCCGCCACACCGTTTTTCATCGGTTGCGCCGGGTTGTTCGGCAGCCAGTTCGCCCGCAGTTTCCTGCAGACCAGAACCCACAGCCGCTGGCTCGACTATCTGCTGATCGCCCTGATCGCGTTCGGCGCGCTGGTGGTCGGGTTGTCGCTGATGACCAGTTACGCATTGTCGTTGCGCCTGGCGACCCTGTTGGCGCTGGTGTTCACCGTGGTGATCTTCGCCGCGGGGATTCTCGCCTGGTGGCGTGGCTTGCGGGTGGCGCGTTATTTCATCATTGCCTGGTCGGCATTCCTGCTCGGCGGCATCGTCAATACGCTGATGGTGCTGGGCCTGCTGCCGAACGTGTTCCTGACCATGTACGCCAGTCAGATCGGTTCGGCGATCGAAGTCGCGCTGCTGTCGCTGGCGCTGGCTGATCGCATCAACGCGATGCGCGAACAACAGGCGCAAACCCTGTTCGATGCCGGGCAGAAGCTCGAAGTGCTCAACCAGCAACTGGCCCACAGCAACAAGCTCAAGGATGAATTCCTCGCGACCCTGACCCACGAATTGCGCACGCCGATGAACGGTGTGATCGGTTCGCTGGAACTGATGCAGACCGTCGAGCTGGAGCCTGAACTGGAGCAATACCAGCAAACCGCTGCCGGCTCCGCCCGGGACATGATGCGCATGGTCAACGGCATCCTCACCCTCACCGAATTGCAGGCCGGCAAGCTCAAGGCGACGCCGGGCAGCTTCAGTCTGCGCGCGGTGGTCGAGGCCTTGCGCGTGCAGTTCGACGGCAACGCGGCGAGCAAGTCGCTGGACTTCAAAGTCGAGGTGCTGCCGACCCTGCCGGATCGCTTGCACGGCGACAGCGCAAAACTGGCGCAATGCCTGGAGTGCCTGCTGGACAACGCGATCAAGTTCACCCGGGTCGGCGGTCTGGCGCTGCGGGTCACTGGCAAACCGGCGACGGACAACCGCCTGGCGCTGTCGTTTGCGGTCATCGATACCGGCATAGGTTTCACCGATCTGGGCGAGGCGACGATGTATCAGCGCTTCTTCCAGCTCGACGGCTCGATGACCCGCGAATACGGCGGCCTGGGCGTGGGGCTGGCGATCTGTCGGCAACTGGTGGAACTGCTCGGCGGCAAGCTGACTCACCGCTCCCAGCCTGGCAGCGGCAGCCGTTTTCAACTGGATGTCGAGTTCGAGCTACCGCAGCTCGAAGCGGCGCCAACTCCGGAAGCGCTGCACGAGCGCAGCCGTGCACCGCAGGACTGCACGGTGTTGCTGGTGGACGACAACAGCGTCAACCAATTGGTGATGCGCGGCATGCTGCTCAAACTGGGATTCCGCGTACGCACTGCGGACAACGGCGTGGCGGCGCTGGAGTGTCTGCAACGGGAAACCTTCGACGCGGTGCTGATTGATTGCCAGTTGCCCAATCATGAAGGCGCGTCGTTGTGCTGCCAGATTCATGGGTTGCCCGGCTGCGCCAATCTGCCGGTGTTCATGCTGGCGCTGGGCACGGATCGCGAGCACTGCGCGCCGGGTACGCGCATCGATTACCTGAACAAACCGGTGAAATTCGAAGACCTGCAGACGGCGCTGGAGCGTCGGGTGCTCAGCGCGTAATAGGGTGAAAGCGCCGACAGTTCGGCGCATATGACACTTTGATCAACCGCGGGCCGGTGCTTAACTGAATCCCTTGGCTGACCAAAGGAGCCCCGTCATGAACCTGCATCAGTTCGCCGAAACCCACGAAGTCACCAACCAGCCGCCATCGCTGGACGGTGCCAACCTGTACCGCATCGACCTGCCATTGCAGGAGTGGTCGCGCCGCTTTGGCGCCGGGTGGGCCGAGTCGCGGATCGATGCCTACGGTGCTCTGGCCGGTGGGCCGTTGATGGCGGCCGGGTTCCTTGCCAATCAGAACAAACCGGTGTTCGTCAGTCATGACCGCTACGGTCATCGCATCGATCTGGTGGAATTCCATCCCGCTTATCACGAGCTGATGCGCACCGCAATCGAACATGGCCTGACCTCATCACCCTGGACCCATCCGCAGGACGGCGCGCATGTCGCCCGCGCCTCGATGAGCTATCTGCACAGCCAGGCCGAGGCCGGCAGCGGTTGCCCGTTGACCATGACTTTCGCCAGTGTCCCGGCCATGCGTTTGCAGCCGGATCTGGCCGAACAGTGGTTGCCGAAAATCCTCGCCACCGAATACGACCCGCGCAACGTCGGCATGGCGCACAAGGCCGGCGTGACCATCGGCATGGCGATGACCGAGAAACAGGGCGGCACCGACGTGCGCGCCAATACCACCAAGGCCTATCCGGTCGGTGCCAGTGGCCCGGGGCAGGCCTATGAACTGGTCGGGCACAAGTGGTTCTGCTCGGCGCCGATGTGCGATGCATTCCTGACGCTGGCGCAGACCGACAAGGGCCTGACCTGCTTCCTGCTGCCGCGCCATCGCCCCGACGACACGCGCAATCAGTTCTACATCCAGCGCCTGAAAAACAAACTCGGCAACCAGTCCAATGCCTCCAGTGAAGTGGAATTCCGTGGCGCTTTGGCGTGGATGGTCGGCGAAGAGGGGCGTGGCGTGCCGACCATCATCGAGATGGTGGCGATGACCCGTTTCGATTGCATGGTCGGCTCCAGCTCGCTGATGCGTCAGGCGCTGACCCAGGCCAGCCACCACTGCGCGCACCGCAAGGTCGGCGGCAAACTGCTCAGCGAACAGCCGTTGATGCAGAACGTGCTGGCCGATCTGGCGCTGGAAAGCGAGGCCGCACTTGCGCTGAGCCTGCGCATGGGCAAGGCGCTGGATCATCTGGATGACCGCCACGAAGCGCAATTCGCCCGCCTGGTGACGGCGGTGGGCAAATACTGGATCTGCAAACGTGCCCCCGGAATGATCAACGAAGCCGCCGAGTGCATGGGCGGTGCCGGGTATGTCGAGGAGAGCATCCTGCCACGGCTGTATCGCGAAGCGCCGGTCAACTCGACGTGGGAAGGCTCGGGCAATGTGCAGTGCCTCGACGTGTTGCGCGCACTGTCGAAAGAACCGGGTGTGCTCGACGTGTTGTTCAGCGAATTGGGCGATGGGCACGGCGACAAGCGCCTGGCCGCGCATATCCAGCAGTTGCAGGCGCAGTTCAAGGACACCAGCGATATTCAGTATCGGGCGCGGCAACTCACCGAAGACATCGCGCTCGGTTTGCAGGCCAAGCTATTGCTGGAGGCCGGCAACTCGGCGGTCAGCGACGCGTTCATTGCCAGCCGCCTGAGTGGTGGCGGCCGGGTCTACGGTGCATTGCCGCGTGGGCTGGACGTCGAAGCTATCGTCGCTCGCTCAACCCCGCAAGGTTTCTGACCCACCACGCATCCCCCATGTGGGAGCGAGCCTGCTCGCGAAAGCGGTGTATCAGTCGACATCTTTGTGAATGACCCACCGCATTCGCGAGCAGGCTCGCTCCCACAGGGTATCTCCATAGATGGGAAGATTTGGGTACACCCACAACGCCACTGTTCCCGTGAGACCACGATGCAGGCAAGATGAAGCTCTGCAAGTCAGAACACAGGAAGCTGATCGTGACCGAAGCGTTTATTGTCGTTCAAACCGCCGAACAAGCCGTGGATCGTCTGGCCGAGCTGCATGAGCGGGCCACCACTGCGCTCAACTCGGCGCTCAAGCGTTACCTCAAGGATCGCGTCGAGCCTGACGCCGAACAGCGTGCCCTGTTTCGTTATCCCGAACTGCGTCTGACCTACCTGTGTCAGGGCGAAGTCCCGCAGACCACCCGCGCCTACGCCAAGGTGCAACTGCCGGGCACCTACAGCGTCACCGTCACCCATCCCAAGGCGTTCCGCAAATACCTGCTGGAACAACTGGTGCCGTTGATGCACGACTTCACCGTGACCGTGGAAGTCGGCGTCAGTCAGCAGAATATTCCATACCCGTACGTGGTCGAGCAGGGCGATGAGCTGGCCGGCTCCGGCGTCACCGCTGCGGTGCTGGCGCGAGTGTTCCCGAGTACCGACCTGTCCGCCGCCACCGATGGCATCGCCGACGGTCTCTACGACTGGGAAAACACCGATCCGCTGCCACTGGCGCTGTTTGACGCCGCGCGCGTCGACTTCTCCCTGCGTCGCCTGGTGCACTACACCGGCAGCGACTGGCGGCATGTGCAGCCGTGGATTCTGCTGACCAACTATCACCGCTACGTCGACCAGTTCATCGTTCATGGCCTGGAACAACTGCGCAACGACCCGCGTTTCGTGCGCATGGTTTTGCCGGGCAACGTGATCATCGAGAAAGGCATGGATCACGGCGAAGCGTCGGCGATTGCCGCCGGCGTGGTCTGGCACCGCTACCAGATGCCGGCCTATCACCTGATCGCCAACGACGGCCATGGCGTGACCCTGGTCAACATCGGCGTCGGCCCGTCCAACGCCAAGAACATCACCGACCACCTGGCGGTGCTGCGCCCGCATTGCTGGCTGATGATCGGTCACTGCGGCGGGCTGCGGCAGTCGCAGACCATCGGCGACTATGTGCTGGCCCACGCCTACATGCGCCGCGACGGGATTCTCGACCGCGTGGTGCCGCCGAACATTCCGATCCCGGCGCTGGCCGAAGTGCAACTGGCGCTGCAGCAAGCCGCGGCTAACGTCACTGGAGAAAAAGGCGAAGAGCTGAAAAAGCGCCTGCGCACCGGCACCGTGCTGACCTACGACGACCGTAACTGGGAACTGCGCTGGGCGCAGGAGCGTCCGCTGATCAACCTGTCCCGGGCCGTGGCGGTGGACATGGAAAGCGGCACCATCGCCGCCCAGGGTTATCGCCTGCGAGTGCCTTACGGCACGTTGCTGTGCGTTTCGGACAAGCCGCTGCACAGTGAAATCAAGCTGCCGGGTTCGGCCAACGCGTTCTACGAGCGCGCGGTCAGCCAACACTTGAAGATCGGCATCGCGGCGGTGGATCTGCTGCGCACCGAACTCAATTCGCTGCACTCGCGCAAACTGCGCAGCTTCGACGAGCCGCCGTTCCGCTGATTTGTTGATGGTCATTTAACGGTCGGGCTACTAGCATTAGCAGCCCTGACCGTTAGATGTTTGTTCTCTTATGTCCCGTCCCCCGCGTCCTCCTTCCCGCCGCCCTGGCGCGAAGCCTTCCCCCTCAGCTCCACGCCGTGTCGCCAAGGCGCCGCCGGCCGAGCCGAAGCTGATCCTGTTCAACAAGCCATTCGATGTGCTGACGCAGTTCAGCGACGAAGGCGGGCGGGCGACGCTCAAGGATTACATTGACGTGCCCGGTATCTATCCGGCCGGACGCCTTGATCGCGACAGCGAAGGCTTGTTGTTGCTGACTAATGACGGCCAGTTGCAGGCGCGCATCGCTGATCCGAAACATAAACTGGCGAAGACTTACTGGGTGCAGGTCGAAGGCGTGCCGACAGGCGAGCAGTTGCAGCGTCTGCGCGAAGGTGTCGAGTTGAATGACGGCAAGACTTTGCCTGCCGAGGCGCGGCAACTGGAAGAACCTGAACTGTGGCCACGCAATCCGCCGGTACGCTTTCGCAAAAGCGTGCCGACCAGTTGGCTGGAGCTGGTGATTCGTGAAGGACGCAACCGTCAGGTACGGCGGATGACCGCAGCGGTGGGGCTGCCGACGTTGCGGCTGGTGCGGGTACGGATTGGCGACTGGACGCTCGAAGGGCTCGATCAGGGCCAGTGGAAGGAAGTGCCGGCGCGGTTATAGAGCGCCGGATTCGATCAGGCCGATCACCACACTCTTGATGATGAACGCGGCCACGCCCAGGCCCAGCACGAAGAACAAAATGAACGAGCCGAAGCGCCCGGCCTTGGACTTCTTCGCCAGATCCCAGACGATGAAACCCATGAAAATGATCAGGATGCTGACCAGGCCAGTCATCATCCACTCTTCGAATACTGCAGGATCCATCGGGCATCTCCGGCGCGCACAGGGCTGAAAGGGCTGGGCGACTATACGCCGAGGGTGGCAGGGCCGCATTGACCTGTGTCGGTGTGCCGCAGTTATGGGGTGCCTGTACCGGCCTCTTCGCGAGCAAGCCCGCTCCCACATTTGGAATGCATTTCCCTGTGGGAGCGGGCTTGCTCGCGAAAGCGATGTCAGTTGCGCAGATGAGTCAGCGGCAGTTCGGTGCTGTTGAGCACCTGATTCAGCACAAAACTCGAACGCACGCTGGTCACCCCTTCAATCCGGGTCAGATGCCCCAGCAGCAGCTTCTGATAGTGATCCATATCCGGCACCACCACTTTCAACTGATAGTCGGCATCCACGCCGGTCACCAGGCTGCATTCCAGCACCTGCGGCAAGGTGCGGATCGCCGCTTCGAAATTCTCGAAGCGCTCCGGGGTGTGCCGGTCCATGCCGATCAGCACGTAGGCGGTCAGGCTCAGGCCGAGCATCTTGCGATCGAGCAGGGCGACCTGGCGCGAGATGTAGCCGTCGTCCTCCAGTTGTTTGACCCGGCGCGAGCAGGGCGAGGGCGACAGACCGATGCGCTCGGCCAGTTCCTGGTTGGAGATGCGGGCGTCGCGCTGCAATTCCGCCAAAATACTCAGGTCGTAACGGTCGAGTTTGCTCATGAATCAGTCCTTGGTTGTAACTATTGCGGCGGATTATCTATCCAGGGTTAAAAATTGCGCAAGCAGTGTTTATTTGAGCAATCTTCGCAATCCTCTGTCGCGTCTTGCGGCCTATTCTTATCACCAGAATCACTGCTCGGTAACACAGTCCACTGCGGCCCGCCCAATCAGGCCCGCCGCGGCCGCCACCCCCACCGGGGATGGGCCGGCCCCCGAGCTGCACACTGTCCAGAAGACGGCGTGAGGTGAGCCGACGTCAAAAGCGTCGAGCCAGGACGAAGTTCTCTAAAGGGAGGCCGACGGGTCTCCCTTTTTCTTGCCTGCGATTTTTTGTGCCTCGATGCACAGCCTTCCTCAATAAATAAGTCTCGTGACTGATAACCTGTCGCAGAACCCGGTGTGCGTATTCCCGGTCTTAGCTACAAGCCCTCTTAATACCCGCAGTGAGGAAAAGCATGAAGTCGCGCATCTGGCGTCTGGCCGGTGTTGGTTTGCTGTGTGTGAGCGTCAGTGCGCAAGCGCTCGCCGACGATCCGGAGAGCCGCAGCCCTAATGGTGGACGCGGCCCTGAGCATCAGGGAAATAACCAGGGCCATGGGGGCGATCATCAGCCCCACGGGCAGAACAATCCGCCGCCGCAAAATCAGCCGCGGCCGCAGAACAATGAAATCATTCGGGGCGACAACAGCCGTCAGTTCGAGCACAACGGCCAGCAGCACAACAATGGCCAGTGGCAGAACCAGAACCGCGCGCCCAATCAACCCGCTCCGGTGCATCAGGCGCCCCCGTCGAACAACCTGCCGATCCAGCCACGGCCCGACACCGTGCGCCAGACTCAGGAACCGCGCCAGGGTTACTACCGCGACGAGCGGCCGCAGAATGGTTACCACAACCAGCAATGGCAAACCGGCAACCGGCCCAATGACAATCGCTGGCCGGGTCGCCCGGACGGACATGGCAACGGTTGGGGGCCAGGCCCGCAATACCGCCCGGGGCATGTGATCGACCGCTTCCCGGATCGCGAATACCGAGTGCCGTATCGCGGTCAGGATTACTTCTATTCCGGCGGCTACTGGTATCGCCCGCAAGGCCCGCGCTACATCGTCGTGCAGCCGCCACGAGGGATTCGCACCCAGTATCTGCCGGACTATGCCCGTGAAGTGTGGATCGGCGGTGCGCTGCTGTTCCTCGCTGCCGGTTCCTACTATGCGTATCAGGAAGCCACTCAGGATTACGTCGTAGTCGAACCCCCGGTGCAGCAACCGCCGCAACCGCAGCCGCAATCCCAGGGCTATGACGTCGAGGCCTATCCGGCCAACGGGCAGTCGCCGGAACAGGTGCAGCAGGACGGTTATCAGTGCTACCAATACGCCGTGCAGCAGAGCGGTTTCGACCCGCGTACCGCGACCTATCAACCGGCGCCTGAGGTGGTGGAGGCTTACCGTCAGGCGCAGGGCAATTGCCTGAGCAGTCGCGGTTATCAGGTGTCTTACTGAATCCGGGTTTGCGCCCGTTCGGTCTTGACCACTTCCTGCGGGTCGGCGTGCACCAGCACTTCGGCTCGCGGGTAGGCGGCGTGAATCGCATCCGCCGCCTGATCGCTGATGCCGTGAGCCACTGACAAGGTCAGCTCCCCTGGCAACTCCAGATGCAACTGCACAAACCAGTGGTTGCCCGAGATCCGTGTGCGCAAGTCATGCGCGCCCAACACGCCAGGTACCGCGCAGGCCAGTTCGAGCATGTGCTGACTGACGTCCGCCGGCAGCTCTTCATCCATCAGCACCGAAAAACTTTCCCGGGCGATCTGGATCGCGCTCCACAAAATGTACCCGGCAATCCCCAGACCGAACCATGCGTCCAACTGATGAAAGCCCATGCCGGCGAGAATCAGCGCGATCAGAATGCTGCCGTTGAGCAGCATGTCCGAGCGGTAATGCAGCGAGTCGGCGCGCACGGCGTTGGAGCCGGTCTGCTTGATCACCCGATGTTGCAGCGTCAGCAACGCCGCGGTCAGCAGCAGCGAGAACACGATCACGCCGATGCTCAGCCACGGCGCGCCCAACGGCTCCGGTTGCTTGATGCGTTCGTACGCCTGGAACGCAATCAGCACCGCACTGCCGCCGATGAACAGCGCTTGCGCCATGCCCGCCAGCGATTCGGCCTTGCCGTGGCCGTAACGGTGATCGTCATCGGCCGGACGCAGCGCGTAATGCACCGCCAGCAGATTGAGCAGCGAAGTGACGCCATCCAGCGCCGAGTCGGTGAGGCCGGCGAGCATGCTCACCGAGCCGCTCAGCCACCAGGCGATGGCTTTGGCGATGATCAGCGTGCAGGCCACCGCCACCGAAGCGCGGGTTGCCAGCCGCAGCAGGCGGGCGTGTTCGGGGCTGGTGGTCATGTGATTTCCTTATGCGGCGGGTTGCAGGCCAAACATCGCCAGTTGTTGCGTGCTGCCCTTGTGCTGGATCAGGCGCGGATCGTCCAGAGGCAGGTTGCGGCCCAGTTCTGTTTCGAGAATAGCCTGCAACTTGAGGTTATCGACCTGACCGTCCGGGCCGATCGCCTGTTTGAGCTTGGCCGGATCGACCTGAGCGGTGTGGCCGGGTTCGAAATAGATCGCGCCGGTGGTGAAGTCGACCGCGAACGCGATCAGCCCTGGAATCACGTAGAACAGCAGGCCCACGGCGTCGAGCACGGCAATCGCCGGGTCGATCTTGCCATCGATCTGACCGCGACGATCCGGGTAGAAAATCGAACCGCAGGCCGTGAGTTGAGTGAGCAGGGTGGCGACCAGTACACCGCCGATCAGGCGAGAAGGTAAGCGCATGGAAAATCTCCTGAGTCATCTATTAACGAAGCTTCGTCTTGTGAAGTTAAGACCCTGACGAACGCCCGGCAGTTCGCCGTTATACTCGCCCTCGGCAGGGCGCGCCCACAGTAAATTGCGGCCTCGTCTCACCCCTACCGAAATATGTTGAGGATTGAAGTTGTTTTCTCCAGATCGACACCGCGTGAAGGTTGATGAATCCTGGCGGGGTTCGGCCCTCCGGGCTAAAGCTGTGAACGCGCCATGCTGCGTTGCGGAACTTGGTAAGGAAACGACCCTTACCTGCGTCCCGCGCCTTGCCTGGCACGCTCACAGCTTTAACGCGACTCGCAATTTACTGTGGGCACGCCCTGGGGAGCCAGCATGATTTCTTTGCCGATCGATGAAGTTTTACCCGCCCTGCGTGAAGCCTTGGCGACACGCCACGAAGCAGTGCTCGAAGCACCGCCCGGCGCCGGCAAAACCACCCGCGTGCCTTTGGCCTTGCTCGATGAAGCGTGGCTGGCCGGGCAGACCATTCTGATGCTCGAACCACGGCGTCTCGCCGCGCGAGCCGCTGCCGAACGGTTGGCCAGCGAACTGGGTGAGAAGGTCGGTGAAACCGTCGGTTACCGCATCCGTCTCGATAGCAAGGTCGGCCCCAATACCCGTATCGAAGTGGTCACCGAAGGCATTCTCACCCGACGCCTGCAGGATGATCCGGCGCTGGAAGGCGTCGGTCTGCTGATCTTCGACGAATTTCACGAACGCAGTCTTGATGCCGACCTGGCCTTGGCCCTGAGTTTGAACGGTCGTGAGCTGTTCCGCGCTGAACAGCCGCTGAAGATTCTGCTGATGTCCGCCACGCTGGAAGGCGAGCGTCTGGCCGTGTTGCTGGATAACGCGCCGATCCTGCGCAGCGAAGGGCGTATGTACCCGGTGACGATGCGCTGGGGGCGGCCGTTCCAGCCCGGCGAATACATCGACCAGCGCGTGACCCAGACCGTCCTCGAAGCGTTGCACGATGAAACCGGCAGCCTGCTGGTGTTCTTGCCGGGGCAGGCGGAAATCCGTCGGGTGCATCAGCAACTGAGCGATGCCATCGGCGAGCGTAAAGAGGTATTGCTCTGCCCATTGCACGGCGAACTGGACCTGAATGCCCAACGCGCGGCTATCGACCCGGCGCCGGCCGGCCAGCGCAAAGTGGTGCTGGCGACCAACATCGCCGAGACCAGCCTGACCATCAACGGCGTGCGCGTGGTAATCGACGCCGGGCTGGCGCGAGTGCCGCGTTTCGACCCCGGCAGCGGCATGACCCGCCTCGATACTCAGCGCATTTCCAGGGCCAGCGCCACCCAGCGTGCGGGCCGGGCCGGACGTCTGGAGCCGGGCGTTTGTTATCGCCTGTGGTCGCAGGATCAGCACGAGCAACTCGCCGCTTACGGCAGTGCCGAAATTCTGTCGGCGGATCTGGCGAGTCTGGCGCTGCAACTCGGACGCTGGGGCGTGGCGCCGGGCGAACTGGTCTGGCTCGATATTCCGCCGGCAGCAGCCTACGCCCAGGCGCAGGATTTGTTGCAGCGCCTGGGCGCACTCGAAGGCGAGGCGCTGACGTCCCACGGTCAGGCCATGGCCGAGTTGCCGGCGCATCCGCGCATCGCCCATCTGTTGCTGCGCGGTCAGGCGCTGGGGCTGGCGAACATGGCGTGTGACGTCGCGGCACTGCTCGGCGAGCGCGATATTTTGCGCGGCGCCGGGGCCGATCTGCACAGCCGCTTGGTGCTGCTCTCCGGCGAAGAACGCGCGGCACGCGGTGCTCAGGGCGGCGTGCAGCGTGCGCGGCAACTGGCGCGGCAATATCGCGGTTACCTGCGCGGCAAGGCCAGCGCGCCGGTCAGCGATCCCGATCACCCGCGCTGGCTCGGTGCGTTGCTGGCGCTGGCTTATCCGGATCGGGTTGCCCAGCAGCGGCGTGCCGGTGGCGCCGAATATCGTCTGGCCAATGGTCGCGCAGCACTGTTCGCCGAAGCCGACAGCCTGATGAAGGAGCCGTGGATCGTTATCGCCGATCTCGGCAGTCGTCAGGGCCAGCGTGAGGAACGAATTTATCTGGCGGCGGATTTCGATCCGGCGCTGTTCGATTCGGTGCTCGCCGAGCAAGTGCGCGCTGTCGATCAACTGGACTGGGATGAGCGCGAAGGCGTGCTGCGCGCCGAGCGTCAGCGCAAGGTTGGCGAACTGATCCTCAGCCGCGAGCCGTTGACCGGTCTCGACGAAGCGGCGCGCAGTCAGGCGCTGGTCAATCTGGTGCGGCGCAAGGGGCTGGAGTTGTTGCCATGGACGCCGGAGTTGCGCCAGTGGCAGGCGCGGGTCGCGTTGCTGCGGCAACTGGATCTGAACGCTCAGGCCGAAAGCCAATGGCCGGATGTCAGCGATGCAACGTTGCTGAACACTCTCGAGCATTGGTTAATGCCTTACTTGGGCAAAGTCTCGCGGCTCAGCCATTTCGCCAATCTTGACCTGTCGAGCATCGTCCGCAATCTGCTGCCGTGGCCGCTGCCGCAGAAGCTTGATGAGCTGGCGCCACATCACATCAGTGTGCCGTCGGGGTCATCGATTCGTCTGAATTACAGCGAACAGCCACCGATTCTCGCGGTGCGTTTGCAGGAGCTGTTCGGCCTCGCCGAGACGCCACGAATTGCCGGCGGCCGGCAAGTGGTCAAGCTGCATCTGTTGTCCCCGGCGCGCCGGCCGGTGCAGGTGACGCAGGATCTGGCCAACTTCTGGCGCAGCACCTATGCCGAGGTGAAGAAGGATCTGAAGGGGCGCTATCCGAAACATTATTGGCCGGATGATCCATTGGTGGCCGAGGCGACCGCGCGGGCCAAGCCGCGCGGCACCTGAAGAGCAAAACATCGCAGCCTGCTACCCAATCACGGTACGACATCAATCTACTGTGGGAGCGGGCTTGCTCGCGAAGGCGGTGCGCCAGGCACGGATGCATCAACTGACACGACGCTTTCGCGAGCAAGCCCGCTCCCACAGGGGGATATCGTGTTAACTGGCTACGGGGCTGCGGGCAGCAGGAACCTCGCAATCACGGGCAAGTGATCGGAAATGCGCAACGTATCGTCCTGGCGCACCCTCGCTTCGACCCGTTTGATCTTCGGGCTGTAGAAGAGATAGTCGACCGTGCGATCCGGGCCATTCAGGCCGGGGTCGTTGGGGTAGTGGGTCAGCCAGTGGGCGCGGTCGATGCCGCTGGCTTCGTTGTTGGTCGGGATCATCGGGTACTTGTCCCACAACAGATGCAGCGCGCTGTCGATCGAGTAGGGCGTGCGCTGCTCGGCGGGCAGGCGTTGATACTGACCCAGTGGCAACAGATTGAAGTCGCCGCCGATCAGCCACGGCAGGCCCTGGCTTTCGTACTTGTCGAGCACTTTGGCCACCGCCGTCACTTGCGCCTGCAAAGTCTCGTCCGGTTGGCGGGCGCGATCCAGATGGGTGTTGAATACCGTCAGTTGTCCGCCGTCGCTCAGCGGCAGCTTGGTGGCGAGCAGGGCGTCTTTGGGTTGGAACTGGCGGGAGATGAAATTCGCCGGCGGCACCGGCAATTGCAGGCGTTCGGCGTGTTCGATGCGGTAGCGGCTGAGGGTCGCCAGTTGCCGGCCAACGCTGCCGAAGATGTGCGGATCGGGGACAAAATCGGCCTTCCAGTCGAAGGCGTGAGCGCTGCACGGGTAGAGATCGGTGACCCGCTCCTGCAACAGCTTGAGCTGATTCTGGTAATCGCTGGCCTTGGCGCCGTCATCCAGCTCCTGCAGGAGCACTACGTCGGGTTGCTCGTCGCGGATCACCCGCGCCACTTCGTCGAGACTGAAGGCCATGTCTTCCCGGGACGGCGCTTCATCGGAGCCTTGGGCGAGATCGTTCCAGAACACGTAGCGCTTGCCCGCGAGGTACTGCACGTTCCAGGTCATGACTTTCAGCGCTTGCCCCGGCACCAGGGTCGGCGGCGTACCGCTGCAGGTGACGGGCAAGGTTTCTCGCGCATCGGGGCGCCAGGTCAGGCTGTAGATCAGCCCGCCGATCAGGGCGATGGCGAGCACAATCAGCAACAGGGTGTAGCGCAGCAGACGGGGCATGGCTCGGCTTATCGCGTTACAAAAGTGGCTCCGAGCATACCTGACCGCAGAGCCTTGGCCCAAGGGTCGCGAAGTCAGACCGCTCCGGTACGTTTGTCAGGCAATTCGCTGATCAGCATGAACAGGCGGAACAGCACCACACTGGTGAACAGCTGCAGGAAACTGTGCGTGCTGTCGATCATTACCGCGATCAGCGGATTCTGTGGGTCGGGGTACGCCGCCAGGGTCGCGCCCTTGAGCAGCCACAACGGCCCCATCACACACAGAATGCACAGCAGGATCCGCCAGAAATGCCCACGGGTCAGGCGCAGGCTTTCCTTCATCGCCTGCAACGGCCCCATACCGCGCAACACCAGCAGGTATTCAGCGAATGCGAGCATGACCATCAGCATCAGGCCCGGCAGGAAATACAGTGACAACCCCAGCAGAATCAGCAAGGTATTGAGCGCGGTGAGCAAGGCGAAACGCGGCCACAGGCGCGCGGACATCGCCAGCAGGTCGAGATTGCGCGGAGCTTCGCCACGGGTGCGAGCATCGAGGAACAGGATCAGCGCGGCGGTGTACAGCGGATACACCAGCAGACCGACGACCACGCTGGCGGCGGAGAAACTGTCGGGGTCGGTGACGTGATCCACCACTTGCTGCAGCGCCGCCTCGAAGATCACCAGCGGCAGGCACAGCTGCAAGATGCTGACCAGGTGGCGTTTGAAAAAATACAGAGAGTCGCGCAGTACATCGAAGGCATTCATCAGTCGGTATCGCAGGTCGAAAACAGTGGCTCACTTTAACCGATGATGGGCGGGCGGACACAAACGTAAACATTCGGTAAAGGTCGTTGAAACATCCTGTCACTGCCTCCATTACAGAGGTGCGCCATGTCCACAGTGGACACGGGCAACGTTATCCCCGGCAATCTACGAGGTCGCCATGAACAGCGAAGAGCAAACCCTGATCGATGGACTGTTTTCCCGGCTGCAACAGGCCGAAACGGAGGCAGCCCCGCGCGACGCCCAGGCCGAGGCGCGGATCAAGGAACACCTGACCCGCCAGCCGGCGGCAGGTTATTTCATGACCCAGGCGATTCTGGTGCAAGAGGCGGCCATCAAGAGCCTCGACGAACAGAACAAGCAGCTGACCCGGCAAGTCCAGCAATTGCAGGCTGAACTGCAAGCGGCCAAGTCCCAGAGCGCGGCCCCGGCGCCAAGCGGCGGCGGTGGTTTCCTGTCGAGCATCTTCGGCGGCGGCAGCTCGCGTCCAGCGCCGACCCAGAGCGCTCCGGCTTCTACCGGCGGCTGGCGTGAGCCGGCACCGCAGCAGAACTACGCTGCGCCAGCGCCACAACAGAACTATGCCGCACCACCGCCCAACTACGCGCAGCAAGCAGCCCCGACCGCGGGCAGCAGCTTTCTCGGCGGCGCCCTGAAAACCGCCGCTGGCGTGGCCGGTGGCGTGATGCTGGCGCAGGGCATCAGCAGCCTGTTCCATCACAACCAGCAGCCCGAAGAAATCGTTGAAGTGATCAAGGAAGAACCGGCGCAGGTGGCCGACCAGAGCGGCAATGACTGGGGCAATGACCAGCGTGTGGCCGATAACGGATTCTCTGGCAATGACCAGGGTGGATTCACTGACACCGACTACAGCGATGACAACTCGTCGTTCTTCGATGACGACGATTCGTTCGTCTGACGGATCAGTCGCCAGTATCAAATCTGTGGTGAGGGGATTTATCCCCGATGGAGTGCGCAGCAGTCCCATTTTCGGGGCCGCTGCGCTGCCTATCGGGGATAAATCCCCTCACCACAGTCCACCATCCGTCCGGAGTGGTGGGTTGATTATTCGCGCCACCTTCCTGTGGGCTGGCATACTGAGCGCCTTTTTCGGGCCCGGCGCCTGATCCCGCTTCGTGCGCTATGCGCTCACAGGAATCCCGGTGAAAAAAATCGCAGTGTTCGCCGATGTGCAGAACCTCTACTACACCGTGCGTCAGGCCTATGGTTGCCATTTCAACTACGCCGCGCTGTGGGCTGACATTAGCAAACAAGGGCAGATCGTCGAGGCCTACGCCTACGCAATCGACCGTGGCGACAGCAAGCAGCAGCAGTTCCAGCAGATCCTGCGCAACCTCGGTTTCACCGTGAAGCTCAAACCCTATATCCAGCGCAGCGACGGCTCGGCCAAGGGCGACTGGGACGTGGGCATCACCCTCGACATTATGGACGCCGCCGACCACGTCGACGAAATCGTCCTGGCCTCCGGTGACGGCGACTTCGACATGCTGCTCGAACGCATCATCAGCAAGCACGGCGTACAGGCAGTGGCCTATGGCGTGCCGGGCCTGACCGCCAACTCGCTGATCCGCGCCGCCAGCCGTTATGTGCCGATTGAAGGCGCACTGCTGTTGAAAAACTGAGCGTTGCTCAAGAATTGATTTGAACGGAGTTGAACCCGGTTTGGAACGCATTGCAGTCATCGACTTTGAAACCACCGGCCTGTCGCCGAACAGCAGCTGCCGCGCCACGGAAATCGCCGTGGTCATGCTGGAAAACGGCCGTATCGTCGAGCGTTACCAGAGCCTGATGAACGCCGGCGTGCGCGTTCCTGCGTTCATCGAACAACTGACCGGCATCAGCAACGCCATGTTGCGCAGTGCACCCTCGGCCGAGCGGGTCATGGAAGAGGTCAACGAATTCGTCGGCTGCACCCCGCTGGTGGCGCACAACGCCTCGTTCGACCAGAAGTTCTGGGATTTCGAGCTTGGGCGGATCAAACGCACTCGATTGCAGAACTTCGCCTGTTCGTTGCTGCTTGCCCGACGCCTGATGCCGGCGGCGCCGAACCACAAGCTCGGCACCCTCACCACGTTCGCCCGCCTGCCACACACCGGCCAGGCGCACAGGGCGATGGCGGATGCCGAGATGGCGGCCAACCTGATGGCGCATCTGGCGGAAGAATTGCGGCACAAGCATGGGGTGCGTGAGCTGAACCATGACCTGCTGTGCAAACTGCAGAAAGTCCCGGCGGCCAAAGTCAGCGAACACCTGCAGCGCTATCGCTGATCTCGAAGTCACCCAAAATCCCCTGTGGGAGCGGGCTTGCTCGCGAAAGCGGTGTGTCATTCGGCAAAAGGTTGTCTGACACACCGCATTCGCGAGCAAGCCCGCCCCCACATTTGGATCTTCTGAGTTCCTGATTACTTACCGTTGCCTTCGATGTGGCTGAGCGGCACGCGCTTCTCGATCGCGCTCGACAGCACAATCGAGGTCTTGCTGAAGCCGAACTTCGCCACGCGATTGATCAATTCTTCCAGCTCCGTCATCGACGCCACTGCACCCTTCATCATCACGCACGGATCGCCCGTCACCCGAAAGCACTCGGTCAGCTGCGGGATTTTCACCAGTTCGTCGTAGACCTTCTGGCTGCCGTTCTGGTGCAGGCGCAATTCGATCATGCACTGGATCGGCAAACCGATTTTCGACAGGTCGATGTTCGCCTGATACCCGGTGATCACTCCGGCGGCTTCAAGCTTGGCCACGCGCTCGGCCACTGCCGGGGCGGACAGGTTCACTTTGCGCGCCAGATCGGCGTAGGACGCACGCCCGTTTTCCAACAGGGCGCTGAGCAGCATGCGGTCGTATTTGTCCAAGGCCGGACTCCTGAAATTGCCAGACTTTCGAAATCGCGGTTTATCCCGTCGATCTCCGTTGTTTCAAAAGTGTACCGGCGCGATAAACAGGTTTTGTAGCTTATTTTTGCTCGCGGGCCTTTCTAGAATAATTCACACCCTGCCTCTGACTGTCGAGCTGCCCATGCCTGCCTTGCGCCGTTTTTCCTTGCCGTTGATCGCCGCGTTTTTCGCGCTGTACGTGATTTGGGGATCAACCTATCTGGTGATCCGCCTCGGCGTCGAATACTGGCCGCCACTGATGCTCGGCGGGGTGCGCTTCGTGATTGCCGGCAGCCTGATGTACGCCTTCCTGCGCTGGCGCGGGGCACCGGCGCCTACCTGGGCGCAGTGGAAAGCGGCGGGGATCATCGGGATTCTGCTGCTCAGCTTCGGTAACGGCGCAGTCAGTGTCGCCGAGCACACCGGCGTGGCTTCCGGCGTGGCGGCACTGGCGGTGGCGACGGTGCCGTTGTTCACGTTGCTCTTCGGCTATTTCTGGGGCGCGCGCAATACTCGCCTGGAGTGGGCCGGGGTGGCGTTGGGAATTGTCGGCATCGCCATGCTCAACATGGGTTCCAACCTGCAATCGAGCCCGATGGGCGCGGCGTTGCTGGTTTTTGCAGCGGCGACCTGGGCGTTCGGCTCGGTGTGGAGCAAACACCTGCCGCTGCCGCAAGGGGCAATGGCCAGTGCCGTGGAGATGCTGGTGGGTGGCGTGGTGCTGTTGATCGGCAGCGCAGTGAGCGGCGAACATCTGCAAGCCTTGCCGCCGATGGAAGGCTGGCTGGCCTTGGGTTATCTGATCTTCTTCGGGTCGATCATCGCCTTCAATTCCTACATGTACCTGCTCAAACACGTGCGTCCGGCGGCGGCCACCAGTTATGCCTACGTCAACCCGGCGGTGGCGGTGTTGCTGGGGATCGTGTTTGTCGGCGAGACCATCGGCATGGAAGAAGCGCTGGCGATGCTGGTGATCATCAGTGCCGTGGTGCTGATCGGTCTGCCGCAGTGGCGGCGGCCGGCGCAGCCGCTCGTCGTGGAGACGCCGAAGACCGCCGTTCCAGCAGAACAGCGTGTGAATTAGGGTAAACTGCGCGCCATTGCACACTCGTGTCGCACAATTGCGCTGAATTTTCCTACGGTACTCCCATGACTTTCGCCACCCTTGGCCTGATCGAACCCTTGCTGCGCTCCCTCGAGAAGCTCGGCTACCAGACCCCGACGCCGGTGCAGGCGCAAGCCATTCCGGCCGTGCTGGCCGGTCGCGACCTGATGGCTGCGGCCCAGACCGGCACCGGCAAGACCGCCGGTTTCGCCTTGCCGCTGCTGCAGTTGCTGGCCATGGAAGGGCCGAAAGTGGCCGCCAATTCGGCGCGTGCACTGATTCTGGTGCCGACCCGCGAGCTGGCGGAGCAGGTTCATGAGTCGGTGCGCCAATACGCTGAAAACCTGCCATTGCGCACGTATGCGGTGTACGGCGGCGTCAGCATCAACCCGCAGATGATGAAGCTGCGCGGCGGCGTTGATGTGCTGGTCGCCACGCCTGGTCGCCTGATCGACCTGTTCCGCCAGAACGCGTTGAAACTCGATCAGTTGCAAACTCTGGTGCTCGACGAAGCCGACCGCATGCTCGACCTGGGCTTCTCCGAAGAACTGGCGAACATTTACCGCATGCTGCCGAAGAAGCGCCAGACGCTGCTGTTCTCCGCGACCTTCTCCGATGACATTCGCCTGCTCGCCGGGCAGATGCTCAACGATCCGCTGAGCATCGAAGTCAGCCCGCGCAACGTCGCGGCCAACACCGTCAAACAGTGGGTGGTGACGGTGGACAAGAAGCGCAAGCCGGAACTGTTCGTGCACTTGATGCGCAAGAACAAGTGGAAGCAGGTGCTGGTGTTCGCCAAGACCCGCAACGGCGTGGATGCGCTGGTGGAAAAACTCCAGGGCCTGGGCATCAACGCCGACGGCATCCATGGCGACAAACCGCAGGCGACCCGTCAGCGTGCGCTGGATCGTTTCAAACTCAGCGAAGTGCAGATTCTGGTGGCGACCGACGTCGCTGCCCGTGGTCTGGATATCGAAGATTTGCCGCTGGTGGTCAACTTCGACCTGCCGATCGTCGCCGAGGATTACATCCACCGCATCGGTCGTACTGGCCGTGCGGGCGCGACGGGCGAGGCGATCTCGCTGGTGTGCGCGGATGAAGTAAACATGCTCTCGGCAATCGAGATGCTCACCCGCCAGACCCTGAAGCGCCAGAACGAACCGGACTTCGAACCCGAGCACCGCGTGCCGGATACCGATGCCAGTGGTCAGGTGATCAAAAAGCCGAAAAAACCGAAAAAGCCGAAAACGTCCGGCGGCGGTGGCGGCAAGCGCAATCTGGGCAAGTGGGTCGACAGTGGCGACACCCAGGCGCCGGAGCCGTCGATCAAGCCTGTGCGTAAAGTGCCGGTGTTCAATACCGGGCCGCGTAAGCGCAAGCCTTGATCTGATGGGGCGTCTGTAAGGACGCCTTCGCGAGCAGGCTCGCTACCACAAGGGATCTCCTTGTTACTGGAGATCAGTGTGGGAGCGAGCCTGCTCGCGAAGGACGCACCTCGGTCTTCAGCCCTTACTCTGCAACCACTCCAACATCCCCAGTCCCGCCGCCCGCCCACTGGCAAAGCACCCGGTCAGCAGATAGCCGCCTGTCGGCGCTTCCCAATCCAGCATCTCGCCCGCACAGAACACCCCTGGCAACGCCTTGAGCATCAAACGTTCATCCAGCGCTTCGAACGTCACGCCACCGGCACTGCTGATCGCTTCGTCAAGCGGACGGGTTTTCACCAAGGTCAGCGGCAACGTCTTGATCGCCCGCGCCAGCAACGCCGGATCAGCGAAGGTTGCCGCGTCAGTCAATTCACGCAACAACGCCGCTTTCACCCCATCAATTCCGACCTGACTGTGCAGATGCTTGGCCATCGAGCGTGAACCGCGTGGCTTGCTCAACGCTGCCTGCAATTTATCCACAGGTCGGCCGGGCAACAGATCGATGTGCACGGTGGCTGAACCCTGCGTATTGATCGCCTCGCGAATCGGTGCCGACAGCGCATAGATCAGGCTGCCTTCGACCCCGGTTGCGGTAATCACGCATTCGCCCAAGCGCGGGATATCGTCGTTCAAACCGATGGCGACATTTTTCAGCGGTGCGCCGGCGAATTTGCTGACAAGGAACTCGCTCCAGGCCTGCACTTCGAAGCCACAATTGCTTGGTTGTAACGGCGCCAGCCCTACGCCTTTTTGTTCCAGAGGCAGCATCCACGCGCCATCCGAACCCAGCCGCGACCAACTGCCACCGCCGAGGGCGAGCAGGGTGGCGTCGGGTTTGACGGTGATTTCGCCGTCGGGGCTGGCGATGCGCAGCGCATCGTGTTCATCCCAGCCGAGCCAGCGATGGCGGGTGTGGATAACCACGCCGCTGTCGCGCAGGCGCTTGAGCCAGGCGCGCAGCAGGGGAGCGGCTTTCATGTCGGTGGGAAATACCCGGCCGGAGCTGCCGATGAAGGTCTCGATGCCCAGATCATGAATCCAGCGGCACAGCGCGTCGGCATCGAAGCCGCGCAGCAGTGGCGCGATCTGCGGCGCGCGTTCGGCGTAGCGCGCGAGGAATGCCGGGTAAGGCTCGGAGTGGGTGATGTTCATGCCGCCGACCCCGGCCAGCAGGAACTTGCGCCCCACCGAGGGCATGCCGTCGTACAGATCGACGCCCACGCCGGCCTGGCTCAGGACCTCGGCGGCCATCAGGCCGGCGGGGCCACCGCCGATGATGGCGACGTGAGCGGGGTGGGGGGCGGAGTTCTGGGTCATGGCGTGCGCTGCGGTATGGCGGGATAAGGCGCGCATTCTAACAGCGCAGACCAATGTGGGAGATCCCTGTGGGAGCGAGCCTGCTCGCGAAAGCGGTGGGTCAGTCACCTTCTAAGTCGAATGTGCCGAAGTCTTCGCGAGCAGGCTCGCTCCTACAGGGAGATCATGTGGATTAGATGACTGGTCAAAAAACAACCATCGCGCTGTACACCATGTTCGCTGTGGTCTGTAGTCCCTTTCGCTCAGGTTATCCACAGGCCGTTCCACAGCGATTGTGGGTAACGCAGCACAGCTTAGTGACATCCGTGTGACGTCCAGACCCGTTGCGCGCTGTGATGCAGGATGCCGTGGCGGCGGGCGAGGGCGTGGCGATCCTTGCTGTAGCCGCCGCCGATCACGCCGACTACCGGGATGTCGCGGCCCAGGCAATGGCGCATCACGCTTTCATCGCGGGCGGCGACGCCTTCGTCTGTCAGTTGCAGATAACCGAGGGCGTCGTCCTTGTGCACATCGACCCCTGCGTCGTACAGCACCAGATCCGGTTGATACAGCGGCAGCAGGTAGTTGAGCGTGTCATCCACCACCTGCAGATAGTCGGCATCGCCCATGCCTTTGGGCAGTGGGATGTCCCAGTCGCTTTCGGCCTTGCGTGCCGGAAAATTCTTTTCGCAGTGCAGGGAAACGGTAACCGCCTCCGGGGTGTCGTGGAGGATCCGCGCGGTGCCATCGCCCTGATGCACGTCGCAATCGAAGATCAGCACCCGGTTCACCCGACCGCTTTGCAGCAGGTAATGGCTGATGATCGCCAGGTCGTTGAAGATGCAGAACCCGGCCGGGTAGTCGTAGTGGGCGTGATGGGTGCCGCCGGCGAGGTGACAGGCCAGACCATGCTCCAAGGCTTTTTCTGCCGCCAGAATCGAGCCGCCAACTGCGCGCACCGTGCGCCGCGCCAGTGCTTCGTTCCACGGCAGGCCGAGGCGTCGCTGGTCTTCGCGGGACAACTCGCCGCTCATGTAACGTTCGATATAGCGACGGTCATGCGCCAGGGCGAGGATGTCGTTGGGGCAGATCTCGGGACGCAGCAGGTCGGCGTCGCGGGTCAGGCCGCTGTCGACCAGGTGGTCGCGCAGCAAGCGGAATTTATCCATCGGAAAGCGGTGATCCGCCGGAAACTCGGGGCTGTAGTCTTCGTGGTAGATCAGCGGCAGGGGCATGGCAACTTCATGTAGGAACGATGGAAAGAGTGAACGATCCTACCAGCGATGTAGACTTGCGGCATGGAAATGGAGGGGCATGATGGAGCCGATTCAGCAACTCGAAAGCGCACGCCTGCTGATGCGTCAGTGGCGCGACGAGGATTTGCCGGAATTTGCGGCGATGTGCGCCGATCCTCAGGTGATGCGTTACTTTCCGGCCCCGCTCAGCCGTCTCGAAAGTGCGTCGATGATTGGCCGGGTGCGCGGGCATTTTGCCGAGCACGGTTTCGGTCTGTGGGCGCTGGAGCGCAAGGACAGCGGTGAGTTCATCGGTTTCACTGGCCTGGGTGTGGTCGGTTTCGATGCGCCGTTCACCCCGGCGGTGGAAATCGGCTGGCGTCTGGCCCGCGAGCATTGGGGGCTGGGCTATGCCAGTGAGGCGGCGTGGACGGCATTGCGCGCGGGTTTTGATCGGCTGGGGCTGAAGGAGATCGTGTCTTTCACCGCCCAGAGCAATCTGCCGTCGGAGAAAGTCATGCAGGCGATTGGCATGCAGCACGATCCGGCCGATGATTTCGATCACCCCAAACTTGCCGTCGATCACCCGTTGCGCCGGCATTTGTTGTACCGAATTACCAGGGAGCAATGGCTGCAAACCCTGCATGGCTAAGCCGACACGGACGTTTACAATGGCGCGACAGTGGCTCGCGCCAGAACCTGAATGGGCCGCCGCAGCCAAGACTGCGCGGCATAGCGTTGTGTGAGGAGAGTCTGAATGAGCCAAGTGTTGGAAGATCTGGTCGACCTGCTGACCCTGGAGCCAATCGAGGAAAACCTGTTCCGTGGCCGCAGCCAGGACTTGGGTTTCCGTCAGTTGTTCGGTGGTCAGGTACTCGGTCAGTCGCTGTCGGCGGCCAGTCAGACGGTTGAAGAGGCGCGCCACGTGCATTCGATGCACGGCTATTTTCTGCGCCCGGGCGACGCCAAGTTGCCGGTGGTGTATTCGGTGGATCGCGTGCGTGACGGCGGCAGCTTCAGCACCCGACGGGTCACTGCGATCCAGAAGGGCCACCCGATCTTCACCTGCAGCGCGTCGTTCCAGTACGACGAGGCTGGCTTCGAGCATCAGAGCCAGATGCCGGTGGTGGTCGGCCCGGAAAACCTGCCGTCGGAGCTGGAACTGACCCAGCAACGCGCGCACCTGATCCCCGAACACATGCGCGAAAAACTGCTGTGCCCGAAACCGATCGAAGTGCGCCCGGTCACCGAAAAGGATCCGTACAACCCGCAGCCGGCCGATCCGGTGAAGTATGTGTGGTTCCGTGCCGACGGTGCGCTGGCGGATATTCCGGCGCTGCACAAGTACCTGCTGGCCTACGCCTCGGACTTCGGTCTGCTGACCACCTCGATGCTGCCGCACGGCAAGTCGGTCTGGCAGAAAGACATGCAGGTCGCCAGCCTCGATCACGCGCTGTGGTTCCACAACGATCTGCGCGCCGATGACTGGTTGCTCTACGCGATGGACAGCCCGTGGGCCGGCAATTCCCGGGGATTCTCCCGTGGCAGCGTGTACAACCGCGCCGGGCAACTGGTGGCATCGGTGACCCAGGAAGGCCTGATTCGTCACCGCAAGGACTGGGCATGAGCCTGAGCGATGTGAAGCACTGGGTGTTCGACATGGACGGCACCCTGACCATCGCCGTGCATGACTTTGCGGCGATCCGCGTGGCGCTGGCGATTCCGCCCGAGGACGACATTCTCACCCACCTTGCAGCGCTGCCGGCCGAGGAGGCCGCAGCGAAACACGCGTGGTTGCTGGAGCATGAGCGCGATCTGGCGCTGGGCTCGAAACCGGCGGCCGGTGCGGTGGAGCTGGTGCGCGACCTGCACGGGCGCGGCTATCGGCTAGGCATCCTGACGCGCAACGCACGGGAGCTGGCGCATGTGACGCTCGACGCCATCGGCCTGGCCGACTGCTTCGCCGTGGAAGATGTGCTGGGCCGCGATGAAGCGCCACCGAAGCCGCATCCCGGCGGGTTGCTGAAACTGGCCGAGGCCTGGAAGGTGCCGGCCCGCGAGATGGTGATGGTCGGGGATTACCGCTTTGATCTGGATTGCGGTCGGGCGGCCGGGGCACGGACGGTGCTGGTGAATCTGCCGGACAACCCGTGGCCGGAACTGACGGATTGGCATGCGCAGGATTGTGTCGAGTTGCGGCGGATGCTTTTGGCCTGAGATTTATGCTGTCAGAAGGGAAGCCTTCGCGAGCAGGCTCGCTCCCACATTAGATCTTCGGTGCACAGAGATTTTGTGTAATGCATCAATCCAATGTGGGAGCGAGCCTGCTCGCGAAGAGGCCAGATCATCCACCGCACAACTTACTGCTCAAACAGCGCTTTCAGCCCCTCCGGCGACGTCAACATCCCATCGCCGTTATGCCCGACCCCGGGCACTTCAACCAGCCGCTGATTGACCCCTTCCGGATGCCGGCGCAGCAGGTAGCCGAAAAACAGCTTGCCGCGTTCCAGCCGATACGCGCCTTGTGCCTCGGCGGCGCAACTCTTGTCCAGCGCCGGATGTTGCGGGTCTATGTCCTGCTGCCCCAGCAGGTAAATCACTTCGCGTTTGATGTAGCTGCTCTCAAGCTGCAACGGTGTTTGCCCACCGGCGTACACCGGCATGTCGGTCAACCCGTACTTCCAGCGATTGAAACCCGGGCACTGTGCGTGATCGAACGCTACCGGCCGCTGTTCGTTGAAATACGCGTACGACGACGGATTGGCCACCACATAGCGCAGGCGAATGCCATTGGCCTTCAGCGCCGGTTGATCCTTGGCCAGCAAGGCATAACGCTGCACCACTTGACCGCCACCGGAATGGCCGAAAATCACGATCTGCTTCACGTCCGGAAACTGCTTGCGGTCGCTGACCCGGGCGACGATGGCGTCGAGTGCGGCGTAGGAACTCAGCGGCTTCGGCCCTGTGGATAACCCGCCGCCCATCCACTCGTTGCCTTTCCAGCGCAGCAATGTATTGGGCAGGGAGTACAGCGCGACGTCGCTTTCGTTGAGAAACTGCGGCGCGATCACCAGCGTGTGCGCCGTTTGCCCGGCCAGTTCGGTGGCGTGCTCGGCACTCTTGCGATAGGTCTCGGCATTGCGCAGACGACCGTGAATGACGATCAGCACCCGCTCGATTTTCTCAGGTGCCGGGCTGATGCCAACGGCCATTTCGCCGGCCTCGAATTGCAGGCGCCCGGGGCTGATGGCATCGACGCCTGCCGCGTGCGCGTTGCCGCCGATGATCAGTAAAGCCAGAAGCCATTTGCGCATTTACAGGTTTTTCGCCGCGAAGGTATCGCACTGGCCGACCTGGCCCTGGGCGAAACCGGTTTTGAACCAGCGCACCCTTTGCGCCGACGTGCCATGGGTAAACGAGTCCGGTACCACACGGCCCTGACCCTGTTGTTGCAGGCGATCATCACCGATGGCGTTGGCCGCATTCAAGGCCTCTTCGACGTCACCCGGTTCCAGCCAGTTCAGGCGCTTCTGCGCATGGTAGGCCCAGACGCCGGCCAGGCAGTCGGCCTGCAATTCCTGACGCACCAGCAAACCGCCGTCGCCCTGCATCTGCCGGCCCTGCTGACGGGCCGTCTGAATTTTTGCCGAGACGCCGAGCAGCGTCTGCACATGGTGGCCGACTTCGTGCGCGATCACGTAGGCCTGGGCGAAGTCGCCGGCGGCCTTGAAGCGCTGGGCCATTTCCTGAAAGAAGGCCATGTCCAGATAGACTTTCTGATCTGCCGGGCAATAGAACGGGCCGGTCGCCGAAGTCGCCAGACCGCAGGCGGAATTCACCCGGTTGCTGAACAGCACCAGGGTCGGGTCCTTATATTGGCGACCAGCTTGCTGGAAGATGGCGCCCCAGGTGTCTTCGGTATCGCCGAGGATCGAACGCACGAATTCGGCCTGCTGGTCGTTGGCCGGTGGCGCCTGACGCGTCTGCGTACTGGCCGGTGCCGATTGCTCGGTCATTTGCCCAGTGAGCTGGCCGAGGATCTGCAACGGATCCTGTCCGGTGATCCAGCCGATGCCGACGATCAGCAGGATCGCCCCCAGGCTCAGGCCTTTGCCGCCACCGAACCGCATGCCACCACCGCCGCCGCTATCATCGCCACGGGCATCGACGACGTTGTCACTGCGTCGGCCTTTTTTCCATAGCATGTGGGAATCCTCTTTTCTGTTCGTGGTGATGAGTGTTGCTGGTGTGGGAGTGTGGCGCCAGTCCGGTCGTCCGTCTATTGGCGTACACGCAAACAGGCCCGGCCTCGGGTGACGAGGGCGGGCCTGTTATTGACGAGCGTGTGCGCGACTAATTCAATCCGTCGGCGGATTTCTCTCGGCGCGCTGTGCGTCAGCGATCGAAGGCATCCCACACCGGGGCGAAATCCGGGCTGACCTGACGCTGATTCTTCGGCAGCGCGGCGATCAGTGCGCGGTCTTCAGCGTCCAGTTCAACCTGCAGCGAAGCCAGGTTCGCCAGTTGATTGGCCCGGCTGCTGGCTTTGGGAATCGCTGCCACGTTGTTCTGATCCAGCAGCCATTTCAACGCCACCTGAGTCGGCAGCACGCCGTGTTTTTCGGCAATCTGCTGAATCTGTGGAATCTCCGAGACCTTGTTGCGCGCCAGCGGTGTGTACGCGGTCAGCGCCAGGTCGTGTTGGCGCGCGTAGTCGAGCAGGGCGTTCTGGCCGAGCAGGACGTGGTACTCGACCTGGATCGCTGACAGAGGGATGCCGTATTCCTCGACGACTGTGCGCAGCAGCGGCAGCGGAAAATTCGCCACGCCGATGTTGCGCGCCAGACCCTGTTCCTTGAACGAGGCCAGGGTGTCGAGAGTGCGCGGCAGATCCCAATCGGTACTCGGCCAGTGGATCATGAACAGATCGACGTACTCGCTGCGCAAGGCCTTGAGGCTTCGTTCCATCGAGTGGCGCATGGCGTCCGGTTGCAACTGGTCCCACCAGACCTTGGTGGTGACATGAATCTGCTCGCGGGGTGTCGGTGTATTCGCCAATGCTTGTCCGACCGCGTCTTCGTTGTTGTAGGCCGCTGCCGTGTCGATGTGCCGGTAGCCGAGTTCCAGGGCCTGCTCGACGGCACGGGTGCATTCGTCGCCGAGCATCGGCCAGGTGCCGAGGCCGAGTTTCGGCATGTTCAAACCCTGGGCGTTAACGATGTGCTGCATGGTCGATCTCCTGTTCGAAAGCAGTGATGCCGGCGATATGCCGAGCGGCGATGTAGCCGAAAGTCAGCGCCGGGCCGAGGTTGATCCCGCCTGCCGGATAGTGCCCGCCCATGATGCTGGCCATGTCGCCACCGGCGGCGTAGAGCCCGGCGATGGGCTGGGCATGGGCATCGAGCACTTGCGCCTGCGGGTTGACCTTGAGCCCGGCAAAGGTGCCGAAGCAGCCCGGTTGGACTTTCACGGCATAGAAGGGGCCTGTCTCTATTGGGGCAACGCAAGGGTTGGGAAGGTTCGCCGGATCGCCCTGTTTGCGGTTATAGGGCGTTGCGCCGCGACCGAACGACGGATCCTCGCCGTGGCGTGCATGGCGGTTGTAGTCCTCCATTGTCTGGCGCAACCCGCTGGGGTCGATGCCGCAGGCGCTGGCCAATTCTTCAAGGGTGTTGCCGGTTTTCAGATAGCCGCTGCGGATAAATCCTGACACCGGAACGGGAAATGGCCGCGACATGCCCAAGCCATAACGCCGTTGAAAGGCGCGGCTGCAGATCAGCCACGAGGCGACTTCTTCGCCTTCAGGCGTGGCGGCAACCATGGCGCTGACGTAGTCGTAGTAACCGTTGGCTTCGTTGACGAAGCGCTGGCCGTTGCGCAGTACGCCGATGATTCCCGGTTTGCCGCGTTCGATGATGTGTGGGAAATGGCCGATGCTGCCGTCGGCATGCGGCACTTGCGAGACCGGCGCCCAGGCCACGGGCGACGCCAGCTCGGTATTGACCGTGGCACCGACGCTTTCGCCCAGACGCAGGCCATCGCCGTTCACCGCCAGCGGTGGCAATGCCCAGTGTTCATGACCCGTGGGCGTGCGCGGAAACAAGGCCTTGCGCCGTTCGACGTCGTTGGCGAATCCGCCGGCGGCCAGCACCACGGCTTTGCGTGCATGAATGCGGATCGAGCCTTTGGCGCTGCTGACCACTGCGCCGCAAACCCCTGCTTCATCACGCAGCAGCTCGGTCACGGGTGCCGACTCCCATAACAAAACGCCAAGGTCCTCGGCGGACTTCGCCAGCCTTGCGACCAATGCCACCCCGTTGACCAATTGCATGGCCCGGCCGTGTACCGCCAGATCGAGCAAGTGTCGGGTAAAACGACGGGTTACATGCCACGCGGCTTTCAGCGAACGGGTGAGATTGAGGAACGCCGAAAGGTCGGCGCCGGCCATGATCGGCATGCCCATGAAGGACGTTTCGCGCATTGTTGTACGCAGGCGCCTGAGCAGGCGTCCGACTGTTCGTCCGTCGTAAGGCGCCGCGATGACCGAGCGACCGCCCGTGCCCGCGCCGGGCGTATCGCCATGAATGTCGGCAATGGCGTTACCGTCGGCAAATTGCAGAGCGGTGTGCTGTTCGAAAAACGCGACCATGTGTGGCCCGGCAGTGAGGAATGCGTCGACCATTGCCGGGTCGTAATGCTCACCGAGTTCGTGGCGCAGGTAAGTGCGCGGTCGCTCGACGTCTTCGACGATGCCGGCGCGTCGGGCCAGCGGATTGCACGGCACCCATGCCCAGCCGCCGGACCACGCGGTGGCACCGCCGAACACCGGATCTTTTTCAACCACGATGACCTTCAGACCGTGCCATGCGGCAGTGACCGCTGTGGATAAACCGGCGGCACCGGAGCCGACGACCAGAACGTCGCAGTCGATTTCGGGAAGTTCGGCAGGCATCAGGCAAAGCTCCGCAACTGGGTTTATTGGAATTGGATTCCAGAAATTAACCAATGAAGTTCAGCTGCAACAAGGCATGTTTCAGTAAAGTGGGCGGTTATCGCACGGCCAGTTCCGGATTTCGCTTTGTCTCGGATGTCTTCTAGAATCGGCAAAATTTCACTTGGACCTTCCCATGGCCGGCAGTCAGATCGAACGGGTTTTCAGCGTGCTGGAAAGCCTCACCAGTGAGCCGCGCGGGCTGCCGATGCAGACCTTGGCCGAGCAACTGGACATCCCGAAAAGTGCCACGCACCGGATGCTCGCGGAGCTGATTCGGCTGGGCTACGTGCGACAGAATGCCGAGACTTTGCGCTATCACCTGTCGACCAAATTGGTGGCGATGGGGTTTCAGTATCTGTCGAGCAGCGGTGCCGACATCGTGCAACCGGTGCTGGATCGACTGGCTCAGGAAACCGGTGAACTGGTGCGTCTGGGGGTGATCGATGGCGAGCGCCAGACCTGGATCGCCAAGGCGCAGGGCGCACGGACGGGCCTGCGTTATGACCCGGACATGGGTCGCGATGCGCCGCTGTTTTACACCGCTTCCGGGCACGCGTGGCTGGCCTGCATGAGCGATGCCGAGGCCTTGTCGCTGGTCGAGCGCCAGGGCGCGGAAGTACCGGTGGGCGTCGGGCCGAATGCGCCGCGCTCCAATATCGAACTGCTGGAGCGCCTGCGCCTGGCGCGGGAACAGGGTTATGCCTGTGTCGAGGAATGTTCGGCGGTGGGCACCTCGGCGATTGCCGCGGTGGTCAAGCATCCGGTTGACGGGCGAGTGATCGGCGTACTGAGCATTGCCGGGCCGAGCGCACGGATGCCCGGCGCGCGACTGCACGAATTGGCGCCGTTGCTGGTGAAGTTCACCGAGGAATTGTCGGCGGCGAGCCTGGCTTCCGAATTGTTCATCTGACCCGCACCGATCCCTGTAGGAGCTGCCGCAGGCTGCGATCTTTTGGTCTTGAAAATCAAAGTCAAAAGATCGCAGCCTGCGGCAGCTCCTACAGGTTGAGCGTCAAGTACAAAGTTGTGCGGTGTTCGCACGGTTTTCCCATCACTGGGTGTTTGATTGTGGAACGCGGTTCTAAATTGTTGCTGGAGTGACATTTCCAACAACAATCACAAAAGGATCGCGCCTTGACTCCGCCCCTTCGTATCGCCCTGATCGGCGCTGGCAACATGGGCCAGCAGCATTACCAGCACCTGCAAACCCTCGAAGAAGCCCGGTTATGCGCAGTGGCCGATCCCGGCCCGCAGGCTCCAGCGCTGGCGGCGCAGTGGGGCGTGGCGTATTTCGCCGATCACCGGCAGATGCTGGAGCAGGTACGGCCGGACGCGGTAATCGTGGCCAATCCGAATAATCAGCACGTCAGCACGGCGCTGGATTGCCTCGCCGCCGGGGTTCCGGTGTTGCTGGAGAAACCGGTGGGCGTGCATCTGGATGAGGCACGCGAACTGGTGGCGGCAGTCAAACGCAGTGGCGTGCCGGTGCTGGTCGGCCACCATCGGCGGCACAATCCGTTGATCGTGCGTGCCCACCAATTGCTGCGCAGCGGCGCGCTCGGGCGGCTGACCACGGTTACTGCACTGTTCCAGTTACGCAAACCCGACCGATATTTCGAGGTTCCGTGGCGCCGTGAACCGGGGGCGGGCCTGTTGCTGACCAATCTGATTCATGACCTCGATCTGCTGCGCCACCTGTGCGGTGAAGTGCAGTCGGTGCAGGCCATCACCGACAACGCGGTGCGGGGTTTTGCCAACGAAGACAGCGTCGCGGTGTTACTGCAATTTACCGACGGTGCATTGGGCACGCTGAGCGGTTCCGATGCGGTCGCCGCGCCGTGGAGTTGGGAGCTGAACTCCGGGGAGAACCCGGTCTATCCGCGTCAGGACGATCAGCCGTGTTATCTGCTGGCGGGAACCGCCGGGGCGCTGAGCATTCCGCAACTCAAGTGCTGGCATTACGCTGCCGATCAAGTCGATGCCGGCTGGCACGAACCGCTGATTGCGCAGCAAGAACGGTGTGAGGCAGGGGACGCGTTGCGGTTGCAGCTGCAGCATTTTGTGCAGGTCGCGCGGCGTGAAGTCGAACCCTTGGTCAGTGCCGCCGATGCCGCGCGAACATTGGCGCTGGTCGAGGCGATACGTGAGGCGGCGGCCAGCGGTCGTGCCTGTTGCCCAGCAGCGGTCGAGGCTTGAGCATGAACGAACGAATCCTGTCCCTGGCCAGTCTCACCGTGCTCGAATTGTCGCCACCGCAAATGGTCGAGGTCGCGGCGCGTGCCGGTTACAGCCATGTTGGCCTGCGCCTGGAGCCGGCGACGCCGGAGGAATATCACTTTCCATTGGTGGCCGATGGCGGATTACGGCGTCAGACGTTGGCGCGTTTGCGCGACACTGGCATCGCTGTGCTCGATGTGGAAATCCTGCGTCTGAAACCGCAAACCGTGGTCGCCGATTTCGACAAGCTGCTGGCCGTTGGCGCGGAGTTTGGCGCCAGTGAATTACTGGTCGCCGGCAATGATCCTGACGAACAACGGCTCACCGACAACTTTGCCGCGCTGTGTGATCTGGCGGCGCCTTACGGTTTGCATCCGCATCTGGAGTTCATGCCCTGGACCGATGCGCGCAACCTCGAACAGGCGTTGCGCATCGTTGCCAATGCCGACCGGGAAAACGCCGCGGTGCTGGTCGATGCCTTTCATTTCGATCGCTCCGGTTCACGGCTGGAGGATCTGGCCCACGTCGCACCTGCGCGCCTGCGTTATGCGCAATTGTGTGATGTGGCGGGACCGAGACCGGCGGACATGGCCGAGATCTTGCGTCAGGCTCGCAACGAACGGCGGTTTCCCGGCGAGGGCGATTGCGACCTGCACGGTTTGTTGCGCAGTCTGCCAGCTAATATTCCACTGAGCCTGGAGATCCCCACGGTAAAACTGCTGGAGCAGGGCGTCAGCGGATTGCAACGAGCGCAGATGGCGCTCAACAGGACGCGGGAATTGTTGGCGCAGTTGTAAGTCAGTTTTTGTGGCGGGGCGCCAGCGTCCTCGCCACTGTTTATTTTTCCTTCAGAGATATCCAATGACCGTCAGCACCCCGCTCTCCGGTGTCAACCAACCCTTCAAGGGGATCCTGCTGATTGTCGTGGCGACTTTCCTGTTCTCCAGCCACGATGCGCTGTCGAAATACCTATCGGGTTTCTACCCGATCATCATGGTGGTATGGGCGCGGTATCTGGTGCACACCTTGCTGATGGCGGGGATTTTCCTGCCGCAGTCGGGGTTGCGTGTACTGCGCACCAAACGACCGCTATGGCAGTTGGCGCGGGCGCTGTGCCTGCTCGGCACCAGTCTGTTTTTCACCACGGCGCTGCTGTACATCCCGCTGGCCGAGGCCACCGCGGTCAACTTTCTCGCGCCGGTGCTGGTGACGGCGCTGTCAGTGCCGTTGCTCAAGGAACGGGTGACGCGCGGGCAGTGGATCGCGGTGATCTGCGGTTTTATCGGGGTGCTGATCATCGTCCATCCGGGAGGCGAGTTGTTCACCCCGGCGGTGCTGCTGCCGTTCTGCTCGGCGTTGTTTTTCTGCTTCTATCAGTTGCTGACGCGCAAGCTCAGTGAGGTCGACAGCCCGACCACCAGCAACTTCTTCGCTGGTCTGTGCAACACGCTGGTGATGAGTGCGTTGGTGCCGTTCTTCTGGCAGGTGCCGACCTTGTCGCACGCCGTGTTGATGCTGGCGCTGGGCAGTTGCGGGATGACCGCGCACCTGTTTCTGACCCAGGCGTTCCGCCATGCCGCGCCGGCATTGCTGGCGCCGTTCGGCTACTGCCAGATCGTGTTTGCCGGGTTGTTGGGGTGGGTGGTGTTCAATCACACGCCGAGTCTGTTGACGGTGATCGGCATTGCGGTGATCTGTTGCAGCGGCTTGGCGGCGGCATGGCAACAGAGCCGTAAGTGAAATAGAGACACGCCCCTGTGGGAGCGGGCTTGCTCGCGAAGGCGGTGTTTCAGTCGACAGCTTCAGTGACTGACTGGACGCTTTCGCGAGCGAGCCCGCTCCCACAGGGGGGAGGGGGTGCAGGCAGGTTATTCGGTGACGTCTGGAATCTTGCGCGGGGCCATGAAGTACATCCAGGTCAGGGCAATGAAGTACATCGCCGGGATCAGGGTGAACAGCACCGTGTAGTTGTTATGGGTGACGGTCAGGATGTGGCCGACGATCTGGGTCATGAACATCCCGCCGATCGCTGCGCACATGCCGCCGAAACCGAACACCGTGCTCATCATGTGCTTGGGCGTGTAGTCCATCACCAGGCTCCAGATGTTCGCGGTCCAGGCCTGATGCGCGCCAATCGCCAGGGAGATTGCCGCGACGGCGACCCACAGATTGCTTGAGCCGGCGGCCATGATCACGCCGATGATGCAGCAGGCGAACAGGAACATCGACAGCAGCCGCGCCTTGATCGAGTTCATGCCGCGACCGATCAGGAACGAAGACAGAATCCCGCCGCCCACGCTGCCGAAGTCAGCGGTGACGTAAATGATGATCAGCGGAATGCCCATCTGGGTGACGTTGATACCCAGGTTGTATTGCTGATTGAGAAACGGCGGCAGCCAGTACAGGTAGAACCAGAACACCGGCGCGGTCAGCGAATAGGCGAGGGCGAACGCCCAGGTGCCGCGCATGCGCAGGATGCGTGAAAACGGTACGCGGGCCTGTTCCGGTTCGACTTCCTGCTGGATGTAGTCGAGTTCGGATTTTTTCACCCGTGGATGATCTTCCGGGTTGAAGTATTTCAGGCCCCAGAACAGCAGCCAGATCCCACCGAGTGCCGACATGCAAAGGAACGCCGCCTGCCAGCCCCACACGTGAAGAATCAGCGGCAGCAGCATCGGCGTGAACATGGCGCCGACGTTGGTCCCGGCGTTGAAAATGCCGGTGGCCACTGCGCGTTCACCGGCGGGGAACCACAGGCGCGTGGTTTTCACGCAGGCCGGGTAGTTGGCTGCTTCGGTCAGGCCGAGGATGAACCGGCAGACCATGAAGCCGACGGCCGACGTCGCCAGACCGTGGGCGCCGGTGGCCAGGCTCCAGAGCAGCACCGCGCAGAAGAACACGCGTTTGACGCCGACGCGGTCGATCAGCCGTCCTTGCAGCACGAAGCCGATCGCGTAGCCGACCTGAAACCAGAAGTTGATGTTGGCGTAATCCATCGCCGTCCAGCTCATTTCCTTGGCGAGGATCGGCTGCATGACGCCGAGGGCGGCGCGGTCGATGTAGTTCAGGGTCGTGGCGAAAAACACCAGCGCCAGCATGCCCCAACGGGTCTTGCCGACAGCCATGGCGCCGCGGATCTTGTCGCCGATGCCACCCGTGGCAGTGCTCATGGCCGGGGCCATGCGGGAAGTCTGTGAAGGAATCATTGTTCCACCCGTTTTTGAATTTGTTATGTGGTGTTGTTTGCACGCACTGCGACCGAAGGTTCATTTCCGGACTCAATGTGAAGTCGATGGTGGGCAGTGGACGAAAAATCGTCAATTCGCCGAAACGCCATAGTGTTCGATAATCGCACGCAAAACTAACCGGCTGGTACACTTTAAATTGCTGCTGAAGACGATGCAGCCAATAATTTCCTCACGATAAAAAATGATCCCCTGTAAAAAACTGCAGCGCAGTCCGGGAGTAGCAACATGCAGCGTTCCATTGCCACCGTTTCCCTGAGCGGCACCCTGCCGGAAAAGCTCGAAGCCATTGCCGCCGCCGGGTTCGACGGCGTCGAGATCTTTGAAAACGATCTGCTGTATTACGACGGCAGCCCGCGGGAAATCAGGCAGATGTGCGCTGACCTGGGGATCGCCATCACCCTGTTCCAGCCGTTCCGCGATTTTGAAGGCTGCCGCCGTGATCGGCTGGCGCGCAACCTGGAGCGGGCCGAGCGCAAATTCGACCTGATGCAGGAGCTGGGCACCGATCTGGTGCTGGTGTGCAGCAACGCTTCGGCGGACAGCGTCGGCGACCGGCAGATTCTCGTCGATGATCTGCGGCTGCTGGCCGAACGTGCCGGCGCTCGCGGGTTGCGTATCGGCTATGAAGCGCTGGCCTGGGGCCGGCACGTCAATACTTATCAACAGGTCTGGGACATCGTCCGCCAGGCCGATCACCCGGCGCTCGGCGTGCTGCTCGACAGCTTTCACACCTTGTCGCTGAAAGGTGATCCACGCGCGATTGCCGATATTCCCGGCGACAAAATCTTCTTCGTGCAAATGGCCGACGCGCCGATCCTCGCCATGGATGTCCTGGAGTGGAGCCGGCATTTCCGTTGCTTCCCGGGGCAGGGCGAATTCGATCTGCCGGGGTTCCTCGCGCCGATTATCCAGAGCGGTTACACCGGGCCGTTGTCGCTGGAGATCTTCAACGATGGTTTCCGCGCCGCACCGCCACGGGCGAATGCCGCCGATGGTCTGCGTTCGCTGCTGTATCTGGAAGAGAAAACCCGTCAGCGCCTGGAACAGCAAGCAACGCCAGTGGCCAACCGTGAAATCCTCTTCGAAACGCCACCGGCCAGCGAGTACAACGGCATCGAGTTTCTTGAGTTCGCCGTCGACGAAAGCCTTGGCGCCAAACTGAGCAACTGGCTGGAGCGCCTGGGCTTCGTCAAGGCCGGACAGCATCGCTCCAAGAGCGTGAGTCTGTTGCGTCAGGGCGATATCAACCTGATCCTCAATGCCGAACCGTATTCATTCGGCCACAGTTTCTTCGAGGCCCACGGCCCGTCGCTGTGCGCCACCGCCGTGCGGGTCAAGGACAGCGCCAGCGCCCTGGCCCGCGCCGTCGCCTACAAGGGCCAGCCCTATCGCGGCCTGGTCGGCCCCAACGAACTGGAACTGGCCGCGGTGCGTGCGCCGGACGGCAGCCTGATTTATCTGGTGGATGAAGCGGCGGATGTCTATGGCACCGACTTCAATCTGCTGCCGAACGCTCAGGCCCGTGGCGGCCTCAAGCGCATCGATCACATGGCCATGGCGTTGCCGGCCGACAGCCTCGACAGTTGGGTGTTGTTCTATAAGAGTCTGCTGGATTTCGAGGCCGACGATGAAGTGGTATTGCCCGATCCGTACGGGCTGGTGAAGAGCCGCGCGTTGCGCAGCCGCGACAGTTCGATCCGCTTGCCGCTGAACATCTCGGAGAACCGCAATACCGCGATTTCCCACGCGCTGTCGAGTTATCGCGGCTCCGGTGTGCATCACATCGCCTTCGATTGTGATGACATCTTCGCCGAAGTCAGCCGCGCCAAAGAAGCTGGTGTGCCGTTGCTGGATATCCCGCTCAACTATTACGACGACCTCGCCGCGCGCTTCGATTTCGACGACGAGTTCCTCAGCGAGCTGGCGTACTACAACGTGCTCTACGACCGCGACGCGCAGGGCGGCGAGTTGTTCCACGTGTACACCGAGCCGTTCGAGGGGCGCTTCTTCTTCGAGATCATCCAGCGTAAAAACGGCTATGCCGGTTATGGTGCGGCGAACGTTGCGGTCCGTCTGGCGGCGATGGCCAAGTCACGCAGCGGTGCGGTGCGTCAGGCGAAGTTGTAGGAATTTCGTAAACGCGGGATTAAACACGAGCCGCGTGGCTTCCTTCACTGTGCAGCGCGGCCCATAATCGCCAACCTGTGCAGTGATGGCCGTGAGCCCGCAATGACAATGACTTCAGAACTCCCCGCTGCTCCCGTCGAATCCGGTATCGAGCCGCGCAAGAGTCGCAAGAACAACCCGGAAAAAACCCGCGAGAACATCCTGCAGGAGGCGATCGTCGAGTTCGTCCAGCAGGGCTTGTCCGGCGCCCGCGTCGACGCGATCGCCGAGCGCATCCACACCTCCAAACGCATGATCTATTACTACTTCGGCAGTAAGGAGCAGTTGTACGTCGAGGTACTGGAGAAGCTTTACGGCGACATCCGCAGCACCGAAAACCGCCTGCACCTGGCCGAGTTGCCGCCGGTGGTGGCGATCCGTCGACTGGTGGAATTCACCTTCGATCACCACGACCGCAACGTCGATTTCGTGCGCATCGTCTGTATCGAAAATATTCACAACGCCGAGTTCGTGAAGCGTTCGGACACGATCAAGGCGATGAACAATACGATCCTCGATTCACTGGGCGAGATTTTGCGTCGCGGTGCCGAGGAGGGTGTCTTCCGCGCCGGGCTGGACGCGCTGGATGTGCACCTGTTGATCAGCTCGTTCTGCTTCTATCGCGTCTCGAACCGCCATACGTTCGGTGAGATCTTTCAGATCGACCTGCCGGACGAAAGCATCAAGCAGCGTCATCGCGAGATGATCTGCGAGTCGGTGTTGCGCTACTTGCAGCCGTGACACCTACCCATTGTGGGAGCGGGCTTGCTCGCGAAGGCGGCATGTCAGCCTATACATCTGGCGCCTGACACACCGCTTTCGCGAGCAAGCCCGCTCCCACAGGTTCCTTTTGAGCTTCAGCCATTCATGCTTTGAAAATGCGCCAGCATCCGCTGTGCGTCCGGCACCACGCCGCTGAACAATTCAAACGCCTTCACCGCTTGAAACACCGCCATGTTGCCGCCGTCCAGCGTGCGGCAACCCAGCACGCGGGCGTTGCGCAGCAGTTCGGTTTCCAGCGGGAAGTAAACGATCTCCGCGACCCACAATTCCTTGCGCAGCAGTTCCACTGGCACCGGCATGCCCGGCAGTTTGGCCATGCCCATCGGCGTGGTATTCACCAGACCATCGGCCTGATTCAGCGTGCCCGGCAGATCACGCCCGGCCACCGCGCGGCCTGAGCCGAAATGCTGGTTGAGGTTGTTCGCCAGACTCTCGGCGCGCTCGCGGTCGACATCGAAAATACTCAGCTGCTGTACGCCTTCGCTCAACAACGCGTGGGCCACTGCTGCTCCCGCACCGCCGGCACCCATCTGGACGACACGCTCACGGGCGACATCCTGCAAGCCGCGACGAAAACCTTCGGCAAAACCCAAGCAGTCGGTGTTGTGGCCGATGCGTTTGCCGTCCTTGAGCACCACGGTGTTGACCGCGCCGATGCCCCGGGCTTCCGGGGACAGTTCGTCGAGCAGCGGGATGATCGCCTGCTTGCACGGGAAAGTGATGTTCAGACCGGTGTAGTTCATCCGCTCGGCCGCCTGCAGCAAGTCGGGCAGGGCGTTGCTGTCGAGTTGCAACTGATCGAGGTCGATCAGCCGATACAGGTAGCGCAAGCCTTGGGCGTCGCCCTCATGTTCATGCAGTGCTGGCGTGCGCGAGGCTTGAATACCCGCACCGATCAGGCCAGCCAGTATTACCGGTTTACGGGTCATGCTGCGCGCCCCTTCAGTCGCTGACTGAAATGCTCCAGGGCCAGGCGATAGCCATGGCTGCCGAAGCCGCACATCACCGCCGTGGCGATGGCCGAGACGAACGAGTGGTGGCGGAACGGCTCACGCGCATGCACGTTGGACAGGTGCACTTCGATCACCGGCAACTCACTGGCCACCAGCGCGTCGCGGATTGCCACCGAGGTGTGCGTCCACGCCGCCGGGTTGATCACGATCCCGGCGCAACGGCCGCGTGCCGCATGAATCCAGTCGAGCAATTCGCCTTCGTGATTGGTCTGGCGAAACTCCACGGCCAGGCCGAATTCTTCGGCAGCGCGGCCGCACAGAGCAGAAATATCAGCCAGGGTTTCGTGACCGTAGGTTGCCGGTTCACGAGTGCCGAGCAGGTTCAGGTTCGGGCCGTTGAGCACCAGAACGATAGGGGGCATGGGGGCAAACTCCACTTATTGTTTTTGGCTTTGGCCGAGGGTTTCAGCCTGTGGAGGTAAAATGTACCAGATGGTTACCATGGTCAATTGAACTGATTTAACCCGATGGTTTTGTGTTCGGTGATCGCACAAAAGCTACATCGCATTCAGATTTTCCGAATTGTATCGACAGTTTTGCTTACGGTTTTTTTCGAAGATGCAGCGCTTCCTCATCCGTGCCGACGCTAGTCTGAATGTGGTGAAAGCTGTGCAGCACCGGCAGTCGGATTTGAAAGGAAAATCGAATCCTGAAACGTATTAACCTAACGGATGGGTTAGCATGAAAGTATGCAACTACAAGGGATTGTCGATAGGCATCATGTTGCGAGATGAGCATTGCCCGCCACATGTTCACGTTAATGCAGGCGCCTGGAATGCCCGATTTCAGTTCAGTTTCTGGCACAACGACATTGATCTGTGGGACGTCGTGCCGCTTTCTCGCCGACCGCCGCTGGCGGTGTTGGAAGGATTGTGTCAATCACTGGGGCAACCTGCTCATCTGCGTCGCGCACGAGGGATCTGGTGGTCAGTCTTGCAGACAGTTTGTCTCGACAATCAGGTGTGGGACTGCGAGTCAAACGAAGTCCCCGTGATGAAACCGGTCACCGCTACGACCTACAGGATCAGTTCGGCGTGCTATGAACCAGAAGCAGACAAGACTGTTCTGACATTGCTCGGCAAACTGGCAGGAGTTGAAATCGATTTATGAAAGTCATCAAGGCAAAGCCGTCCGTACATCGTCCGCTGACGGAAGAAGTGCTCGATGCCGCGATAAACCGTGGCGAAGCGCGCCAAGCTAGCAGCTTGCAGGCTGTTTCTGTGACCTTTGAAAGCCCGTCTCTGGTCATTCGTTTTGAAGACGGCAGCGGTGTGTTGCTACCGGTGAGCCAGTATTCGGAGTTCGACGGGTTTGATTCAGACGATTATGCGAACCTGACAGTCGGTTTTGCAGGCACCGCGCTTTGCCACAAGGGCAAAGACCTCGACGTTTCCATCTCCGGAATGATTTCGGCGAGCCCGTCTCTCATGAGGATGGCGGCTTCGGTGGTTGCGTCGCGCAACGGTCGTCAAAGCAGTGCGGCAAAATCCGAAGCCGCACGAGCGAATGGCAAGAAGGGCGGGCGTCCACGTAAAACCGACACCGCACAGTAAGCAGGAACAAAAAAGCCGTCATCAACGACGGCTTTTTTGTATTCGGCATTCGCCATCAACGCCGGGTCAGCAACACCCCGGACTCCATGTGATGCGTCCACGGGAACTGGTCGAACATCGCGCAGCGGGTGATGCGGTGCGTGTCGTGCAGTTGGGCGATGTTGGCCGCGAGGGTTTCGGGGTTGCAGGAAATGTACAGGATATTGTCGAAGCGCCGGGTCAGCTCGCAGGTGTCCGGGTCCATGCCGGCGCGCGGCGGGTCGACGAACACGCTGCCGAACTCGTAGCTCTTCAGGTCGATGCCTTGCAGGCGACGGAACGGGCGCACTTCGTTAAGCGCTTCGGTCAGCTCTTCGGCGGACAGGCGCACCAGCGTGACGTTATCCACAGCGTTTTCGCTGAGGTTGCTCAGTGCGGCGTTGACCGAGGTCTTGCTGATCTCGGTGGCCAGCACTTTGCGCACACGGGTGGCGAGCGGCAGGGTGAAGTTGCCGTTGCCGCAGTACAGCTCCAGCAGATCGTCGGGACGATCGCCCAATGCTTCGTAGGCCCAGTTCAGCATCTTCTGGTTTACCGTGCCATTGGGCTGGGTGAATGCGCCTTCCGGCTGGCGGTAGCTGAAGGTGCGACCACCGACTTCGAGTTTCTCCACCACGTAATCGTGGCCGATGACTTCGCGCTTGCCCTTGGAGCGGCCGATGACGCTGACGTTGAGATCAGCCGCCAACTTCGACGCGGCCGCATGCCAGTGTTCGTCCAGCGGACGGTGATAGCACAGGGTAATCATCGCATCGCCGGCCAGGGTGGTCAGGAACTCCACCTGGAACAGCTTGTGGCTCAGCGCCGAACTGGCCTGCCATGCCGCCTTGAGCTGCGGCATCAACTGGTTGATGCGCAGGCTGGCAATCGGGAACTCTTCGATCAGGATCGGCGTGCGTTTGTCGTCCTGGGAAAACATCGCGTAGTGCCGCTCACCGGCCTCGCGCCACAGGCGAAATTCCGCGCGCAGGCGGAAGTTCTGCAGCGGCGAGTCGAACACGGTCGGCTCTGGTGCATCGAACGGGGCCAGCAGGTCACGCAAACGCGTGACCTTGTCTTCGAGCTGAGTGGCGTAGGCCTGGGAATCGAAAGTCATGCGTTGAACCAACCCAACTTGATCACAAACAGAATCGACAGAATCACCAGCGCCGGGTTCAGCTCACGGGCGCGGCCCGACAGCAGCTTGATCACGGTCCAGGAGATGAAACCGAAGGCGATGCCGTTGGCGATCGAGTAGGTGAACGGCATGGCCAGCGCGGTGACCACGACCGGCGCGGCGACGGTGATGTCTTCCCAGTCTATTTCCGCCAGACCGGAAGTCATCAGCACGGCGACGAACAGCAACGCCGGTGCGGTGGCGAATGCCGGAACGCTGGCCGCCAGTGGCGAGAAGAACAGCGCCAACAGGAACAGGATCGCCACGACGATCGCCGTCAGGCCGGTACGGCCGCCAGCACTCACGCCGGCAGCGGATTCGATGTAGCTGGTGGTGGTCGAAGTACCCAGCAGCGAGCCGGCCATCGCCGCGGTGCTGTCGGCGATCAGTGCCCGGCCCATTTTCGGCATATGGCCGTCCTTGCCCATCAGGCCGGCGCGTTTGGCGACGCCGATCAGGGTGCCGGAGTTGTCGAACAGGTCGACGAACAGGAAGGCGAAGATCACGCTGACCAGACCGATGTCCAGCGCGCCCTTGATGTCCAGTTGCATGAAGGTCGGCGCCAGCGAAGGTGGCATCGAGGTCACGCCGCCGAACGGGGTGAAGCCCATGGCGATGGAAATGATGGTCACCGCCAGAATGCCGATCAGTACTGCACCGCGCACTTTCAGCGCTTCGAGGGCGACGATCAGGGCGAAGCCGAGGGTGGCGAGGATCGGCGCCGGGGCTTTCAGGTCACCGAGGCCGACCATGGTCGCCGGGTTGCTGACCACGATGCCCGCGTTGTGCAGGGCGATCAGCGCCAGGAACAGGCCGATACCGGCGGCAATCGCCGAGCGCAGCGGCAGCGGGATGCTGTTGATGATCCATTCGCGGATGCGGAAGATCGACAGCAGGAAGAAGCACACTGCCGAGATGAACACCGCGCCCAGCGCCACTTGCCAGGTGTGGCCCATGTGCAGGACCACGGTGTAAGTGAAGAAGGCGTTCAGGCCCATGCCCGGGGCGAGGGCGATCGGGTAGTTGGCGATCAGGCCCATGATGGTCGAGCCGATGGCGGCTGCCAGACAGGTGGCAACGAACACTGCGCCCTTGTCCATGCCGGTCTCGCCGAGGATGCTCGGGTTGACGAACAGAATGTAGGCCATGGCCAGGAAGGTCGTGACGCCCGCCAGAATCTCGGTACGCACGTTGGTGTTGTGTGCCTTGAGTTGAAACAGCCTTTCCAGCATGTCTGCTCCCCGTGGCGCGCGCGGCGCCGTGAATGTATCGACCTCAACAGCAAAGCACAGACCGTCGCAAGCGCCTGGGAATTTGTGGTGGGCCGGAAAAAGCCGCGCATCATACCAGCAGCGTGAGGAATATGGCGGTTGTTGGTGCCGAACGTCGTCGAAGTTTTGCCACAGGGCCAACTGCGCCATACTGCGCGCTGAATTTTTTGGGGAAATACGATCACATGGGCAAGCGCTGGATAAAGGCTTTCGGGTTAATGGCCGGGCTGATGGCCGGGTCGACGGCGGCGCTGGCAGCCTCGGCGCCACCATTGACTGAAGTTAAGGTGATCAAGGTTCAATCGCCGGCCTGTGGTCTGGAAGACATCGGCGATAACCAGCCGCAAACCCAATGCGATCACAGCGGCCCGAGCATCAAGGTGTTCGTGCTGGAAATCGGCTATGGTCAGAACCAGCCGCATGCCACGCTGGACGGTTTTGAAGTCAACGGCACCCGGGCGCCGGTGTGCGCCTTTGATAACGGCAACCTGACCGAGTGCAAGCCCGGCAGCAACACCGTCGGCTCACTGTATACCTTTGATCTGGCGGGCAAGCAGGAAGGCACCTTCACCTTCAGTAACACCTCGATCAACGCGCCACGCAACACGATGTCGACCCAGCTTTACATCAAGTAACGGCGGTCATCGAACAGGCAGGGCAAAGCTGACTACGCTTTAAAGATCACCCAGCGGATAGCGCCCATGACCTTTAGAGCCCTGATTACCCTCGCCGAGGGCATCGATGATCTGCAAAGCGTGACCCTGATCGATGTGCTGCGCCGCGCCGGCGTCGAAGTCGTGGCGGCCAGCATCGAAGGCCGGCGCATGCTGACCTGCGCCCGCGGTACGCGCCTGACAGCGGACGGCATGCTGGTTGATGTACTGGCGCAGACCTTCGACCTGATCGTCCTGCCCGGTGGTGCCGTCGGCGCCCAGCATCTGGCGGCGCATCAGCCGCTGCAGCAATTGCTCAAGGACCAGGCCAGCGCCGGCCGCCTGTTCGCCGCCATCGGCGAAGCCCCGGCCATTGCCCTGCAAGCCTCAGGCGTATTACGCCAACGGCGCATGACCTGCCTGCCGAGTGCCAGCCATCAATTGTCGGGCTGTACGTTTGTTGATCAACCGGTGGTGGTCGACGGCAATTGCATCACCGCCAAAGGCTCCGGCGCCGCACTGGCGTTTGCCCTGACGCTGGTGGAGCAGCTTGGTGGCAAGGCGTTGCGGGCGAAAGTGGCGGGGGAGATGTTGGTTTGATGGCTTCAGGCGTGGGCAGCGATAGGCGTAATGGCTGGTTGCTCCCGATGCTCTGCTTGCCACAGATCGTAATCGGTTTGAACGCCTAGCCACACACGCGCCTTGCCAATGCCTGCTCGCTCCAGCCGTACAGCCAGATCCGGGCTGATCGGTGCATGGCCGTGCAATACGCGGGAAAGGTGAGGGCGGGCGAAGCCCAGATGTCTGGCCAATTCACTCACACTGATGCCTAACTCTGGCAAGACATCCGTGAGCAGGGTTTCACCGGGGTGTGGCGGGTTGTGCATGGTCATGAGCCTGCCTCCTGTCAGTGGTAGTCCAGATAATCGACCAATTCGATGTCCGAACCGACAAAACGAAAGATAACCCGCCAGTTGCCTGAAACACTGAGCGACCAATATTCGGACAGTTCACCCTTCAGTGGATGCAGGCGCCAACCCGGCAGATCAAGATCTGCGGGAAGTGCTGCGCGATCCATGAACTGCAGCATACGCGCCAGACGTTTTGCGTGATCGGCGCGAATTCCGCGGGTCGAACCTGTTTCATAGAAGCCACGAAGGCCTTTGTGCTGAAAGGATTTGATCATGGCGGCGAGTGTAAGGCGATACGTTACACTCTGTGCGGTAACTATGTACCGCACCTTTTCAATCAATTTGTGCCTGGCCTGTTGATTTCACTGATGTGACCTAGACCTTCGCCTCTTCCACCGGCACATGCATCCGGTCGCGGTTGGCCAGGGTCGGGAACAGTTTGATCCACGTTCCGGTGACCACCAGCGTGCCGATCCCGCCCATCACCACCGCCGGAACGGTGCCGAACCAGTGCGCGGTGAGGCCGGATTCGAATTCGCCCAACTGGTTCGAGGCACCGATGAACAGGCCGTTCACCGCGCTGACCCGGCCGCGCATTTCGTCCGGGGTTTCCAGTTGCACGAAGGAGGCGCGGATCACCATGCTGATCATGTCCGCCGCGCCGAGCACCACCAGCACGCCCAGCGAGAACCAGAACGAGGTCGACAGGCCGAAGGCGATGGTAGCGACGCCGAATACGCCGACGGCGGTGAACATCACCCGACCGACGTTGCGCTCGACGGCAAATCGCGCGAGGAACAGCGACATCCCCAACGCGCCAACCGCCGGCGCCGAGCGCAGCAGGCCCAAGCCCCACGGCCCGGTGAGCAAGATGTCCTTGGCGAACACCGGCAGCAACGCCGTAGCGCCACCGAGCAACACCGCGAACAGATCCAGCGAGATCGCCCCGAGAATGTCCGGGCGGCTGCGAATGAAGCGGATACCCGCCAGCAACGAATCCAGCGTGGCTTTGCCTTTGTTCAGCGGCGTTTGCCGGGCGGGCAGGTTGAGCATCAAGGTGCAGGCGATGACATAGAGCATCACCGTCGGGCCGTAGACCCAGACACTGCCAAACGCGTAAAGCAAGCCACCGAGGGCCGGAGCGACAATGGTGGCTGACTGTTGAGCCGACTGCGCTGCGGCGACCGCCCGTGGAAACAGGGCGCTGGGCACGATGCTCGGCAGCAGCGCCTGGGTCGTCGGCATTTCGAAGGAGCGCGCCGCACCGAGCAGGAAGGCGAGGATAAAGATCATTTCCCGGGTGACGTGGTCGGTCGCACTGCCGATGGCCAGTGCCAGGGCAATCAACGCCTGCAACGACTGACAGATCGCCGCGACCCGACGCCGGTCATAGCGGTCGGCGACATGCCCGGTGTGCAGCATGAACAGCACCCGTGGCGCGAACTCGACCAGCCCGACCAGCCCCAGGTCGAGCACGTTGCCGGTGAGTTGATACAGATTCCAGCCGATCGCCACGGTAAGCATCTGAAAGCCACTGGCGGTAAAGATCCGGGCGAACCAGAACGCAAGAAAAGGACGATGGTGACGTAACAGCAGGGGCTCTTGGCTGGGCATCTGAAGGCAGGTCTGGCTCGAAGGAGAACGTCGAGGTTATCACCAGTCTGTAACAGGAAGTTGCTATGACAGAAAATTTAGTTAGCCAGACATCTATCTCGCGTTCTGGATGCCGATCCCCCTGTGGCGAGGGGATTCATCCCCGATCGACTGCGTAGCAGTCGTAAAAACTGCCGACACGACCAAAAGGCAATGTGTATCGGAGGGGGGCTGCTTCGCCGCCCATCGGGGATGAATCCCCTCACTACAGGTCGTGCAGCTCTGAGGAGTGTCTTTCAGAACGTTGCCCAGGCAATGAGGCAACTTGTCACGCGGCAAACGACCACGCCGTTCTTCGTCGGAAATGGGACTACTCTTTTAACGTTGCTTGATCCAGATCAAGACCCTCCCGGGCCATGCTCTGGTGGCCCGTTGGCCAGACTCCCTGCGTTGCGATGGCTGTTAAAAAAGAACGAATCAGAATTCGCCGCACTCCATATCCGTGGGGGCAGTAGGCAGGGGCCACAAGCCCCAATGCCGGTATTACCTGACAGAGGAAGACTTATGTTCGGTTTAGAGGCACTCGATCTCGCCCGAATTCAGTTCGCGTTCACCATCTCGTTCCACATCCTGTTCCCGGCCATCACCATTGGTCTGGCGAGCTACCTGGCGGTGCTTGAAGGGTTGTGGTTGAAAACCCATAACGACACTTACCGGGATCTCTACCACTTCTGGTCGAAAATCTTTGCCGTCAACTTCGGCATGGGTGTGGTCTCCGGTCTGGTCATGGCTTACCAGTTCGGCACCAACTGGAGCCGTTTCTCGGACTTTGCCGGTTCCGTCACCGGACCGTTGCTGACCTACGAGGTGCTCACGGCATTCTTCCTTGAGGCCGGTTTCCTCGGGGTGATGCTGTTCGGCTGGAACAAGGTCGGACGCAAACTGCACTTCTTCTCCACGGTGATGGTGGCGATCGGCACGCTGATCTCGACATTCTGGATTCTCGCTTCCAACAGCTGGATGCAGACGCCGCAAGGCTTCGAGATCGTCAACGGCCAGGTGATCCCGACCGACTGGCTGGCCATCGTGTTCAACCCATCGTTCCCGTATCGCCTGATGCACATGGCGACCGCCGCGTTCGTGGCCACGGCGTTCTTCGTTGGCTCGTCGGCGGCCTGGCACCTGCTTCGCGGCAAGGACAACCCGGCGATCCGCACCATGCTGTCGATGGCAATGTGGATGGCGCTGATCGTCGCGCCAATCCAGGCGGTTATCGGTGACTTCCACGGGCTGAACACCCTTGAGCATCAGCCGGCGAAAATCGCCGCGATCGAAGGCCACTGGGAAAACAAAGGCAACGAAGCGACCCCGTTGATCCTGTTCGGCTGGCCGGACATGAAAGAAGAGAAAACCAAATTCGCCGTAGAGATCCCGTACCTCGGCAGCCTGATCCTGACCCACTCGCTGGACAAGCAAGTGCCGGCACTCAAGGAGTTCCCGCCTGAAGACCGGCCGAACTCGACCATTGTGTTCTGGTCGTTCCGGGTCATGGTCGGTCTCGGCTTCCTGATGATCTTCACCGGTCTGTGGAGCCTGTGGCTGCGCAAGCGCGATTCGCTCTACACCTCGCGGCCGTTCCTGTATCTGGCGCTGTGGATGGGGCCGTCCGGCCTGATCGCTATCCTCGCTGGCTGGTTCACCACTGAAATCGGTCGGCAGCCGTGGGTGGTCTACGGGCTGATGCGCACGGCGGATGCTTCGTCCAATCACAGTTTCATGCAGATGAGCATCACCCTGATCATGTTCGTCGTGGTGTATTTCGCGCTGTTCGGTGCGGGGCTTGGCTACATGATGCGCCTGGTGCGCAAAGGGCCGAAAACCGACGAAGGCAAGGAAACCAACGAAGGTGGTCCTGGCCAGAAACGCACTCCGGCTCGGCCGTTGTCCGCAGCCGATGATGAAGGTACCGACGCCGACTCGCAGCGCAGCCTGGAAAAGGAGATTTGACTCATGGGTATTGATCTTCCGCTGATCTGGGCCGTGATCATCATCTTCGGCATCATGATGTACGTGGTCATGGACGGCTTCGACCTGGGGATCGGGATTCTCTTCCCGTTCATCCCGGGCAAGACCGACCGTGATGTGATGATGAACACCGTCGCCCCGGTATGGGACGGCAATGAAACCTGGCTGGTACTGGGCGGTGCGGCGTTGTTTGGCGCGTTCCCGCTGGCCTATTCGGTGGTGCTGTCGGCGCTGTACCTGCCGTTGATCTTCATGCTGATCGGCCTGATTTTCCGCGGCGTGGCGTTCGAGTTCCGCTTCAAGGCCAAGGACGACAAGCGTCACCTGTGGGACAAGGCGTTCATCGGCGGCTCGGTGGCGGCGACGTTCTTCCAGGGCGTGGCACTCGGGGCCTTCATCGACGGTTTGCCGGTGGTCAATCGGCAATACGCCGGCGGTTCACTGGACTGGCTGACACCGTTCACCCTGTTCTGCGGCGCCGCGCTGGTGGTGGCCTATGCCTTGCTCGGTTGCACCTGGCTGATCATGAAGACCGAAGGCAAGTTGCAGGAGCAGATGCACAACCTCGCGCGGCCCTTGGCGTTCGTGCTGTTGGCGGTGATCGGCATCGTCAGTCTGTGGACGCCGCTGGCTCACCCCGAGATCGCGACACGCTGGTTCAGCATGCCGAACCTGTTCTGGTTCATGCCGGTGCCGATTCTGGTGCTGGTGACGCTGTACGGGCTGATCCGCGCGGTGGCGCGCAATGCCAACTACATGCCGTTCCTGCTGACCCTGGTGCTGATATTCCTCGGCTACAGCGGTCTGGGCATCAGCCTGTGGCCGAACATCGTGCCGCCGTCGATCTCGATCTGGGACGCCGCCGCACCGCCGCAAAGTCAGGGCTTCATGCTGGTCGGTACGCTGTTCATCATCCCGTTCATCCTGGGTTACACCTTCTGGAGCTATTACGTGTTCCGCGGCAAGGTCACCCATGAAGACGGTTACCACTGATCTCTCGCTCTGCTCACCCTGTGAGAGCAAGCCTTCTCGCGGTGGCGTCCTCAGCGACGCCATCGCCCAAGAGGAACGATGCAATGAACGGCAAACATTCCCTGCACGAGATTGAAGAAGCCGAAAAAAAGCCGCTGTGGCAGCGGCTCGGCTGGTTGGCCCTGATCTGGATCGGTAGCGTCGGCGCGCTGTTCATTGCCGCCAGCCTGATGCGCCTGTTCATGAACGCGGCCGGCCTGACCACACACTGAAACATCCCGTCCCGTGGCCCTTGGGCACGGTTTACAACCCTCTGTACCGCGGAGGGTTTTTTTTGTCTGAGGTTTTACTTGCGGGCTTTGAGAATCACGAATTTCGGTGTGGCTGCCACTTGCTCGACGCCACGGAACAGCCGCGCCAGTTTGCTGTGATAACCCAGGTGCCGGTTGCCGACGATGTACAACGCACCGCCCACCACCAGCGCCTCGCGGGCTTGCTGGAACATGCGCCAGGCGAGGAAGTCACCCACCACCTGTTGTTGATGGAACGGCGGATTGCACAACACCACGTCCAGCGATTGCGGCGCCTGTCCGGCCAGACCATCGCCAGCGCGCACGAGCACTTCGCGCTCGCCCAGCGCGGCGCGCCAGTTCTCGGCGGCCGATTGCACCGCCATGAACGATTCGTCGACCAGCGTGTAGTGCGCGTCGGGGTTGTGCAGGGCGCTGGCGATGGCCAGGACGCCGTTACCGCAGCCGAGGTCGGCGACGCGGGCGCTGCCGAGGTTCTTGGGCAGGTGCGGGAGAAAAGCTCGGGTGCCGATATCCAGGCCTTCACGGCAAAACACGTTGGCGTGGTTGAGCAATTCGATGGCCGGCTCGTCCAGTTGATAACGCGAAGGGTAGGGCGAGGTCGCCGGGGCTTTGGCTTCAGGCGTTGCGATCAACAGGCGAGCTTTCTTCACCGCCAGTGAAGCCTGTACCGGGCCAATGTAACGCTCCAGCAGATCACCGGCTGCGCGCGGCAAATGCTTGACCATGGCCGCTGCCACCACTTCGGCGCCGGGTGCCAGTAGCCCTTGCAGGCGGATCAGTTGCTCTTCCAGCAATGCCAGCGTCTTGGGCACGCGGATCAGCACCCGGTCGAACGGCCCGATCAACGGCTCACTGGCCGCAATCCCGCGCACGGCATCAAATGCCAGGCCGTTGCGTACCAGGTTCTTTTCCAGGCCCTGGAATGCGAGAAACGAGTCGCCACTGCTGCTGACCTGAACCTTGCCCGCCAGACTCGCCGCCAGCGCTCCGAAGCTGTCATTGAGTACCAACACCCGGGTGTCTGCCGTCGGTTGTTGCGCGGCCAGATGATTGAGCAGGTATTCGTCAGCCGCATCGAACGCTTGCAGAGGTTCATTCTGCTGCTCGGGCTGGCGGATCAGGTCGAGTTGGGCAAAGGGTGTTTCGAGCAAGGGCATCGGGCGAGAACTCTGGTTATTCAACGGGTGGCCCGCAGCCCAGGGCGTCGCGCGGCGGAACCATCCGAGTGGACTGCGGCGTGCGGCGCACGTCATCACTCAGGAAGGTTGCAAATGGTACGTTTTTTTCCGTTGAAATACTCGCAGCTTTTAGTGGGCGGGCATGTCGAGAAGGCCGCAACTCTTGGCGGCAATGACCGCAGAAATCTTGTTGCAGACGTTCAGTTTGAGAATCACGTTTTGCACGTGGTAATTCACCGTCCGCTCGCTCAGGCAGAGGATCCTGGCAATCTCATAGGCCGTCTTGCCGAGCGCCGAGAGCTTGAGCACTTCCAGTTCTCGCGGTGAAAGACGTGGGGGGACGGGCTTTTTGGCCGGTTTGGGCAAGGTTTTGGCGAACAGGTCACTCAGGTGGCTGGTTGCGTAAAACATATAGCCAAAATGCTCGTATAACTCGAGCGGACTTAATGGACCGTTTTTCCTGGCAAGGCTCAGGGTGCTGCACAGCCCGCTGTCTTCGTGGTGGAACGACTGGGACCAACCGTGTCGCAACCCATGCCTCTGTTGCGCGTCCCACAGCGACAAGGTTTGCGAAAACACGTCCTCGGTCCAGACAATCGGCAGCATTGAATGACTGCAGTGTGCTACTACCGGGTCGATTTTTCTGTAGTTTTGTCTTTCATAAAGTTGGTTCCACTCTTTCGGATAGTTATTGATTTGCAAGGTCTTTAAGTCAGCGTTCCGATTGTTTGATGTCAATGAGATGGCACAAAAATTGAAGCCAATATTTTGAGCGAATCGCAGCAAGATCGGATAAGCGGTCTCTATTTCTCTTGCGAAAGTCAGTTGCTTTAATTGCGACTCCTTCCACATTTCCATCACTCACTCTCCATGAGTCGTTCGTCGGGTGCTTTTTATGGATCCAATCGGATCCTGCACGCAACCGAGTGTAGGACAGGTCTTACAAATGGCGTTGAATTTTTTTGCTCTTGGAGGGGGCGGTTAGTTGCTGGAAAGGTTATTAGTCATCAATAATGCGTTGGATTTAACCTGTCATTCAATCGGACTTTGAATAAAGCTGTATTAACGGCATTTGGGTTTAATTCTCATTTTTTCGGGCGGTCTGAACGGTAAACCACTACAAAAGCAGTGGTGTTTATGCTCTGAGTTTGCGCGAGACTGTCAGGGTCTTTTCCGTGGAGTGCCCCCATGACTGTCAGCGCAGATAAATTTACTGCCCAGACCTTGCTCGACGTGCAGCCTTTGACCCCCAGTCTGTTTACCCTGCGCACCACGCGCGATACGGGCTTCAGGTTTCGCGCGGGACAATTCGCTCGCCTGGGGGTGACAAAGGCTGATGGCAGCACGGTCTGGCGTGCTTACTCGATGGTCTCTTCACCCTTCGACGAGTTTCTCGAGTTCTTCTCCATCGTGGTGCCAGGTGGCGAATTCACCAGTGAACTTAGTCGCTTGCAGGTCGGCGATACCCTGCTGGTGGAACGCCAGGCCTTTGGTTACCTGACGCTGGATCGGTTTGTCGACGGTCGGGATTTGTGGCTGTTATCCACCGGGACCGGGGTTGCGCCGTTTCTGTCGATTCTGCAGGACTTCGAAGTGTGGGAGCGATTCGAGCGGATCATTCTGGTGTACAGCGTGCGCGAAGCGCGGGAACTGGCCTATCAGTCGTTGATTGCAGAACTGTCCGAGCGTGATTACCTGGCAGAACACGCCCATAAACTGCAGTTCATTCCCACCGTTACCCGAGAAAAGGTTCCTGGTGCCTTGCATGGCCGTATTACCAGCCTGATTGAAAGCGGCGAGCTGGAGCGTGAAGCCGGTGTTGAACTGGCCCCCGAGCACTCGCGCGTCATGCTGTGCGGCAATCCGCAGATGATCGACGACACCCGGGCACTGCTGAAGAAACGCCACATGAGCCTGAGCCTGACGCGGCGGCCGGGACAGGTGGCGGTGGAAAACTACTGGTAAAAAAACGGCGCCATCAGGCGCCGTTCTTTATTCATCAAGCAGTCAAGGCCGGTTGTTCTGGGCCTTGAGCAGATCGCGGATCTCACCGAGCAACTCTTCTTCCTTGGTCGGAACCGGTGGCAGGGAAGGGGCTACGGCTTCTTCGCGTTTAAGGCGGTTGATGGCTTTGACACCCATGAAGATCGCGAAGGCGACAATCACGAAGTCCAGAATGCTCTGGATGAATTTACCGTAAGCCATGACCACGGCAGGGGCGTTGCCCTCGGCGGCTTTAAGCGTGATGGCCAGATCACTGAAGTCCACCCCTCCGATCAACAGGCCGATTGGCGGCATGATCACGTCGCCGACAAACGACGAAACAATTTTGCCAAAGGCGGCACCGATGATGATACCGACGGCCATGTCGACCACATTGCCTTTGACCGCGAAGGCCTTGAACTCACTAAGCACGCCCATAGGTTATTTCCTTGTTACAGATGAGGTTGGTGTACGCAGTGTAAATCAGCAAACGCGTCCTGCGCGAAACACCTTCTTACAATGCCCGTTTTTATCGACCGATAAATCTGCAATTAGTTTGCAAAGTGCCACTAATCGCGCGCGAAATACGCCGTAACACGCTGATCGGGAAGCCAAAATTTTCAATCGTCGGGTTACGAACTTTCTATTTATGTTCGCGGACTTAGCCCTCTAGCCTCTGGTTGGCGCACCTGGATGCGCCCAAAAGAACCAGAGGAACCTGATATGAATTCCACCCTTGGACTGGGGGCTTTTCCCCATCGCCGTACGCTCGGCGTACTCACCGCCAGCCTGTTGACCTTCTCCGTGCACGCCGCGCCCCTGACCCGGGATAATGGTGCAGCGGTGGGCGACAATCAGAACTCGCAAACCGCCGGCGCCAACGGCCCGGTGCTGCTGCAAGACGTGCAACTGATCCAGAAACTCCAGCGTTTCGACCGTGAGCGCATTCCCGAGCGTGTGGTGCATGCCCGCGGTACCGGTGCCCATGGCACGTTCACCGTGACCAACGACCTCAGCGACCTGAGCAAGGCCAAGGTATTCGCTGCCGGGCAGGTGACGCCAGTGTTCGTGCGCTTCTCCGCAGTGGTTCACGGTAACCATTCCCCGGAAACCCTGCGCGATCCACGGGGCTTTGCCACCAAGTTCTACACCGCTGATGGCAACTGGGACCTGGTCGGCAACAACTTCCCGACCTTCTTCATTCGCGACGCGATCAAGTTTCCGGACATGGTTCATGCGTTCAAACCCGATCCACGCACCAACCTTGACGATGACTCGCGTCGTTTCGACTTCTTCTCCCACGTGCCGGAAGCCACTCGCACGCTGACCGAGCTGTATTCCAATTCGGGTACTCCAGCCAGTTATCGGGAAATGGACGGTAATGGCGTGCATGCCTACAAGTTGGTTAACGCCAAAGGCGAAGTGCACTATGTGAAGTTCCACTGGAAAAGTTTGCAGGGCATCAAAAACCTGACACCTGAACAAGTCGAGAAAGTTCAGGGCAAAGATTACAGTCATATGACTAATGATCTGGTCAGTCATATCAATAAGGGTGATTTCCCGAAATGGGACTTGTACATCCAAGTGCTGAATCCACAAGATTTGTCCAAGTTTGATTTCGATCCATTGGACGCTACCAAAATCTGGCCGAATGTTCCTGAGCGAAAAGTTGGACAAATGGTGTTGAACCGTAATCCGGCCAATGTGTTCCAGGAAACCGAACAAGTTGCCATGGCCCCGGCCAATGTTGTGCCGGGTATCGAACCTTCAGAAGATCGTCTGTTGCAAGGTCGAGTGTTTTCTTATGCCGATACGCAGATGTATCGCCTGGGTGCAAACGGCCTGCAACTTCCGATCAATGCGCCAAAAGTTGCGGTCAACAATGGCAATCAGGACGGTGCGATGAACTTCGGTGCCACGGCGTCTGGCGTGAACTATCAGCCAAGCCGCCTGCAACCGCGTGAAGAGCCGCAAAGCGCGCGTTACAGCCAGCTGGCACTGTCGGGCAGCACCCAGCAGGCGAAGATTCAGCGTGAGCAGAACTTCAAACAGGCCGGGGATCTGTATCGCTCGCTCAGCCAGCAGGAGCGTCAGGACCTGATCGCCAGCTTCGGCGGTTCGTTGGCGACCACCGATGACGAGAGCAAGCACATCATCCTGTCCTTTCTTTATAAGGCAGATCCGGAATACGGCACCGGTGTGACCAAAGTGGCCAAGGGTGATCTGAGCCGGGTCAAGGCGCTGGCAGCGAAACTGGTCGACTGATCTCGACGCCATGCAACGCGGGGCCTGACTCAGGCCCCGCTCTGCCCAAGGAGAGCGTTTATGCGTGCCTTTCTTTTACTGTTGCTCGGTTGCCTGTCATTTGCAGCGCTGGCCGAACAGAACCCCGAGGCGATCAAGGCGCAGTTGCAGGATTACTATTTCGATGCCGCCCGGCGTGGTGATGTGCCGATGCTCGAGACCTTTATCGAGTCCGGTTATTCCCTCGATACCCGCGACAGCAAGGGCTACACCGCTTTGATTCTGGCGGCGTATCACGGCCAGGGTGCGGCAGTTGACCGGTTACTGGCGGCGGGCGCTGATGCCTGCGCGCAGGACCAACGTGGCAATACAGCGCTGATGGGCGCGATTTTCAAAGGCGAGATACAGATTGCTCGAAGGCTGATGGCCACCGATTGCAGCCCCGATCAGCGCAACGGCGCAGGCCAGACTGCGGCGATGTACGCCGGGTTGTTCAAGCGCATCGAACTGCTCGACGCGCTCAAGGCCAAGGGCGCCGATCTTAATGCCGAAGACCCGCTGGGCAACAGCGCCGCGCGTCTGGCCAACGGCGAAATCCGTACCGCCGCGCCGCGCTGAGCGGTGGCTGCGTTATCATCGCGGTTTTTGCCGGGGGATCCAGATGGCCAAGGCCAAGCGCATGTACGGCTGCACCGAGTGCGGCGCAACCTTTCCCAAGTGGGCGGGCCAGTGCGGCGAGTGCGGCGCCTGGAACACCCTGACCGAAACCATGATCGAAAGCGGCGGGGCCACGGCGCCCACCGGGCGTACCGGCTGGTCCGGGCAACAGGCGCAGATCAAGACCCTGGCCGAAGTCAGTATCGAGGAGATTCCGCGCTTCTCCACCGCCTCCGGTGAGCTGGATCGGGTTTTGGGTGGCGGTCTGGTCGACGGCTCGGTGGTGCTGATCGGTGGTGATCCGGGCATCGGCAAGTCGACGATTCTGTTGCAGACCCTGTGCAACCTCGCCAAGAGCATGCCGGCGCTGTACGTCACCGGTGAAGAGTCCCAGCAGCAAGTGGCGATGCGCGCCCGGCGTCTGGGGTTGCCCCAGGATCAACTGCGGGTGATGACCGAGACCTGCATCGAAACCATCATTGCCACCGCCCGTCAGGAAAAACCCAAGGTGATGGTGATCGACTCGATCCAGACCATTTTCACCGAACAACTGCAATCAGCTCCGGGTGGCGTCTCGCAGGTACGTGAGAGCGCGGCGCTGCTGGTGCGTTATGCCAAGCAGAGCGGCACGGCGATCTTCCTCGTCGGTCACGTCACCAAGGAAGGCGCGCTCGCCGGCCCGCGGGTGCTGGAGCACATGGTCGATACCGTGCTGTATTTCGAAGGCGAATCCGATGGCCGTTTGCGTCTGTTGCGGGCGGTGAAAAACCGTTTCGGTGCGGTCAACGAACTCGGTGTGTTCGGCATGACCGACAAGGGCCTGAAAGAAGTCTCCAACCCTTCGGCGATTTTTCTCACCCGTGCCCAGGAAGAAGTCCCGGGCAGTGTGGTCATGGCCACCTGGGAAGGCACCCGGCCGATGCTGGTGGAAGTGCAGGCGCTGGTCGATGACAGCCATCTGGCCAATCCACGGCGCGTGACGTTGGGCCTTGATCAGAACCGATTGGCGATGTTGCTGGCGGTTTTGCATCGCCATGGCGGCATTCCGACCCATGATCAGGACGTGTTCCTCAACGTGGTCGGCGGGGTGAAGGTGCTGGAGACCGCGTCCGACCTGGCGTTGATGGCGGCGGTGATGTCGAGCCTGCGCAACCGGCCATTGCCGCATGATTTGCTGGTGTTTGGCGAAGTCGGTTTGTCTGGCGAGGTGCGTCCGGTGCCGAGCGGGCAGGAGCGCTTGAAGGAAGCGGCCAAGCATGGCTTCAAACGGGCGATCGTGCCCAAGGGCAATGCACCGAAGGAGGCGCCGCCGGGGTTACAGATCATTGCCGTGACCCGGCTGGAACAGGCGCTCGACGCATTGTTTGAGTGAACGCGTAACCTGTGGGAGCGAGCCTGCTCGCGAAGGGGCCGTGTCAGTCGGCATCATTGCTCAATGACACACCGTCTTCGCGAGCAGGCTCGCTCCCACAGGGGATTTGTATTGATGGCTAGATTTCGATCAGGGCGCCGAGTTCGCGCTCAAGCTCGGCTTCGTCAGCCAGGTTGAGCTCGATCAACCGTCGCAAGCGCTGGATCGACTCCAGACTGATATGCCGGCAGACGAAGCCTAGTTGTCCGTGATCTTCGTGAGCCAGGTGTACATCCATCTCGATATCGACATCATCGCTCAGATGAATGTTGACGAAGAAATCCTGCTCCCTATCCCCAAGCCACGGCTCCGGCCGTTCGATCAGCAGCCCTTTGAGCGACAGATCGATCAACTTCACCGGCCAGATGAATTGGCCCTGACTCAGCTCGGTTCTGGCATCGAACGCAATACGTTTGAAGCGACGGCGATTGGCTGGGTGTTCGCTCATGGCGCAATCCTCGGAAGAGTTCGCTGACTATAGACCCGACCGTTGGGTGGCTGCCAATCAACGAGCCGTCTAGACCAACGTCGGGGTATGGCCTTTGGCGCCGTAAGCGCTAAACTCGGGGTGGCTGTCTTTCTTGTCCACCCTGGCTGGAATAATAAAATGAAAAATAATAATAGCCTGCTACGCCACTTACCCTGGCTAGTGCTGGCAATCGTAGGAGCGTGCGCCCTGGGCGTAGTGGCATTGCGCCGAGGAGAGGCGATCAACGCCTTGTGGATCGTGGTCGCGGCCGTGGCCATTTATCTGGTCGCGTACCGTTACTACAGCCTGTTCATCGCCAACAATGTGATGCAACTGGATCCGCGTCGGGCCACCCCCGCTGTGCTCAACAACGACGGTCTGGACTATGTGCCGACCAACAAACACATTCTTTTCGGTCACCACTTCGCCGCGATCGCGGGCGCCGGACCTCTGGTCGGCCCGGTATTGGCGGCGCAGATGGGTTATCTGCCCGGCACGCTGTGGCTGATTGCCGGGGTGGTGCTGGCGGGCGCGGTGCAGGACTTCATGGTTCTGTTCATGTCGACCCGGCGCAACGGCCGTTCCCTGGGCGACATGGTCCGTGAAGAAATGGGCCGCATCCCCGGCACCATCGCCCTGTTCGGCTGCTTCCTGATCATGATCATCATCCTCGCGGTGCTGGCGCTGATCGTGGTCAAGGCACTGGCGGAGAGCCCATGGGGCATCTTCACCGTGATGGCGACCATCCCGATCGCGATGTTCATGGGCATTTACATGCGCTACATCCGCCCGGGCCGCATCGGCGAGATCTCGGTCATTGGCGTGTTGCTGCTACTCGGTTCGATCTGGCTCGGTGGGCAGATTGCCGCTGATCCGGTGTGGGCCAAGGCCTTCAGCTTCACCGGCGTGCAAATCACCTGGATGCTGATCGGTTATGGCTTCGTCGCCGCCGTGTTGCCGGTGTGGCTGATCCTCGCGCCACGCGACTACCTGTCGACGTTCCTCAAGATCGGCACCATCATCGCCCTGGCGATCGGCATTCTGGTGACCATGCCCGAGCTGAAAATGCCGGCGCTGACGCAGTTCGTCGACGGCACCGGGCCGGTGTGGAAGGGCGGTCTGTTCCCGTTCCTGTTCATCACCATCGCTTGCGGTGCGGTGTCCGGGTTCCACGCACTGATCTCTTCGGGCACCACGCCGAAGTTGCTGGATAACGAAACCAACGCGCGTTACATCGGTTACGGCGGCATGCTGATGGAATCGTTTGTGGCGATCATGGCCATGGTTGCCGCTTCGGTGATCGAGCCGGGCGTGTACTTCGCCATGAACAGCCCGGCCGCCGTGGTCGGCGGTGACGTCGCATCGGTGGCGCAGATGGTCAGCAGCTGGGGCTTCGCGATCACGCCGGAGGCGCTGCAAGCCGTGGCTCACGACATCGGCGAAACCACCATCCTCGCCCGTGCCGGCGGCGCGCCGACCCTGGCGGTCGGTATCGCGCAGATCCTGCACAGTGTCCTGCCGGGTGAAAACACCATGGCGTTCTGGTACCACTTCGCGATCCTGTTCGAAGCGTTGTTCATCCTGACCGCTGTGGACGCCGGCACCCGTGCCGGGCGCTTCATGCTGCAGGACCTGCTCGGCTCCTTCGTTCCGGCGCTCAAGCGCACCGAATCGTGGACTGCCAACCTGATCGCCACCGCCGGTTGTGTGGCGATGTGGGGCTGGTTGCTGTATCAGGGCGTGATCGATCCGCTGGGCGGCATCAACACCCTGTGGCCACTGTTCGGTATCTCCAACCAGATGCTGGCCGGTATCGCGCTGATGCTCGGCACCGTGGTCCTGATCAAGATGAAGCGCCAGCGCTACATCTGGGTCACCCTGCTGCCAGCCGCCTGGCTGCTGATCTGCACCACCACTGCAGGCTTCATCAAGCTGTTCGACGCCAACCCGGCGATCGGCTTCCTGTCGCTGGCCAAGAAGTACAGCGATGCCCTGGCCGCCGGGCAAGTCATTGCCCCGGCCAAGAGTATCGAGCAGATGCAGCACGTGATCTTCAACGCCTACACCAACGCAACGCTCACTGCGCTGTTCCTGTTCGTGGTCTTCAGCATCCTGTTCTATGCGCTCAAGGTCGGCATCGCTGCCTGGGGCAAAAAAGAGCGAACGGATAAAGAATCGCCATTCCAGGCCCTGCCGGACGCGTAACCAGAGGATTGCACCATGTTCAATGACCTGAGTCGCCTCGGTAAATACCTCGGTCAGGCCGCACGCCTGATGGTCGGCATGCCCGACTACGACACCTACGTCGAGCATATGCAAACCAAACACCCGGACAAACCGGTGATGAGCTACGAGATGTTCTTCCGCGAACGTCAGGAAGCGCGTTACGGTGGCAAGGGTGGGCCGAAGTGCTGTTGAGCTGACAGCCTGCGGTTGAGGTCATCCCCCTGTGGGAGCGAGCCTGCTCGCGAATACGGAGTGTCAGTTGATGAATGATTTGACTGACACACCGCTTTCGCGAGCAGGCTCGCTCCCACATTTGTTTTGTGTTTGTTTCAGGAGATCGTGTTTTGTCTTCTCCCATACCTGTAACGGTACTCAGCGGTTTCCTCGGTGCCGGCAAGACCACCTTGTTGCGCCATCTGCTCAAAGCCGAGCATGGCCTGAAGATCGCCGTGATCGAGAACGAATTCAGCGACGCCGGCATCGACACCCAGTTGCTCGGCGTCGAACCGGTGCAAGTCATGACCCTGGCCAACGGCTGCGTCTGCTGCACCATCCACACCGATCTGACCAAGGCCCTGTACCTGCTGCTCGAACGCCTGGACAGCGGTGAAATCGCCTTCGACCGTCTGGTGATCGAGTGCACCGGTCTGGCCGACCCAGCGCCTGTGGCGCAGACCTTTTTCATCGATGAAGAACTGCGCGAACGCTATCTGCTCGACGGCATCATCACCCTGGTAGATGCCGCTCACGCCGACCTGCACCTGACCCAGACCATCGCCCAGGCGCAGATCGGTTTCGCCGACCGCTTGCTGGTGAGCAAGACCGATCTGGTGGATGAGGCGACGTTCAACGCACTGAGCGAACGCCTGACGCGAATCAATCGTCGTGCGCCGATCCGCGTGGTCGAGCACGGCAACATCGATCTGGCCGAACTGCTCGACGTGCGCGGCTTCAACCTCAATGCTGACCTGGGCGGCGGGGTCAGCCTGCGCCCGGTGAGCAAGGCGCCGTCCATCGACCGTATCTCCAGCCTGGTGCTGCGCACAGACCAGCCGCTGGATATCGATCAACTCAGCGAGTTCATGAATGAGCTGCTGGAAGAACATGGCAAGCAGTTGTTGCGCTACAAGGGCGTGTTGAACATCGCTGGCGAGGATCGGCGGCTGGTGTTTCAGGGCGTACTGAAGCTTTACGGTTTCGACTGGGACACCGAGTGGGCCGAGGGTGAGGCGCGGGAAAGCGTGATCGTGTTTATTGCCGATGATCTGCCGGAAGAGAAGATTCGGGCGGGGTTTGCCAGAGTGACTTCTGCCTGATGGATCCTGGTTGTCAGCGATGGCCTCTTCGCGAGCAGGCTCGCTCCCACAGTAGGTCGCATTCTGTCAGGGGGAATGCAATTCACTGTGGGAGCGGGCTTGCTCGCGAAGGCGATCTAACCGGCGACACGATGCTCAAGGGCTGTACCCAGCAAGGTCTGCTCAAGATGATCCAGGTGTTGATTCATCAGTCGCTCAGCCATGGACATATCCTCAGACGCGACCGCCTCGACAATCGCCAGATGCTCCTGCCACGCGCAGCAACCCAGCGTCGATCCATCACACCGCGCAATCGCCAGCGACGTCAACGGCACCAGACTGCCAAGAAAATGTGCCAACGGTGCATTCCCCGCCATTTGTGCCAGCTGCAGATGAAACTCGCCGGACAAACGAATCGCCGCCGCACGGCGTTCCTGTGTCACGGCCAGACGTTCACGCTCGACCAGCGTGCGCAAGCGTTTCAAACTCTCCGCTGAGGCATTCTGACAAGCCAGACGCACCAGCGTCGCTTCGGTCAGGCGCCGGGCGTGCAGGGTTTGCCGGGTCTGCTCGGCATCCGGTGTGGCGACCCGTGGCCGGTGGTTGGCGCGCAGCACAATCACCTGCTCATGGGACAACTGCGTCAGCACCCGGCGCACATCGGCGCGGCTGACGCCAAACATCTGCTTGAGACTGTCTTCGGTGAAGCGGCTGGCCGGGTCGATTCGCCGGTCCAGAATCGCGTCGAACAGCCGCGGGTACAGATCGTCTGCCGACGCCTGCAGGCGGGAGAAGGGCAGGGGGGCCGACATCTGACGAGTGTGCGGCGACGTGGCAAGGCTGTTCATGGCCGGTCTCCAGTGTGAATCAATCAGTGGCTGAGGTTGTCATCCGGAATGTTCAATTCAACGCCCATGCGCTGGCCTTCACGCAGAATGTGCCGACGCATTTCGGCGCTGGCCTGAGCGCTGTTCTTGCTGCGGATTGCGCGCACCACCGCTTCGTTTTCTTCCAGGCGTTCGGCCAGATGCTCAGGCGAATTGCGCAGCACTTCGGCGCTTTGCTTGAGGGCATTGCTGGTTTGCTGCACCACGCTCTGGAAGATCGGGTTCGAGGTCAGGGTGAACAGCTCCTCGTGGAAGGCGATGTAGGCGCTGACCCCGGCTTCACTGTCACCGGCTTCAAGGGCTTCGCGCATGTCCATCAGGGTCAAGCGCAACTGGCCGACCTCCTTGCTGCTGATCGACTGCGCGACCAGACCGACGATGAAAGGCTCAAGGGTGTAGCGCAGTTGCAGCACGTCTTCGAGGCTGGCGCCGGCCACCGCGCTGTCGTGGCTCTGGCTGTCACTGAGCTGGGCGTCGAGCACCACCACGCCTTTGCCCGGCATCGAACGCACCAGGCCAAGGGTTTCCAGGACGATCACCGCTTCGCGCAGGCTTGGGCGGCTGATGCCCAGTTGTTCGGCCAGTTCGCGCTGACCCGGCAGCATGTCGCCGGAGCGCCACTGACCGCGGGCGAGGGCGGCGCGCAGTTTTTCTACGACTGAGTTGACGACGGTTGATGTGGTGATCACTTGTCTTGCTCCGTGAGCCCGTTGGGGCTGCCGCAAACAGGATCAAAAGATCGCAGCCTGCGGCAGCTCCTGCGGGGTTGAAAATCAGAACTCTTGCTGGTGCGCCGGAGTTCCGGTTTTACGCGGTTGAAAGGTGTAGCCCTGCTGACCGCTGAGTACTTTGTTGGCGCGTTGCACATCGATGTCCTTTTCCCAACGGGCGATGGCCACGGTGGCGACGCAGTTGCCGATCAGGTTGGTCAGTGCCCGGCCGATGCCCATGAACCAGTCCACCGCCAGTACCAGCACCAGACCCACGACCGGAATCGCCGGGATCGCCGTCAGCGTCGCCGCCAGAATCACCAGCGCCGAGCCGGGAATGCCGTGGGCGCCCTTGGAAGTGATCAGCGACACCAGCAGAATCGTCAGCAGATCGGTCATCGCCAGTGGCGTGCCGGTGGCGTTGGCGATGAACACGATGGCCAGGGTCAGGTAGATCGAGAAACCGTCGAGGTTGAACGAATAGCCTGTGGGAATCACCAGCCCGACCGTCGAGCTGCCAATCCCCAGGTGTTCAAGTTTGCGCATGATCTGTGGCAGCACGGCGTCGGAAGAAGCGGTGCCCATGACGATCAGCAATTCTTCGCGCAGGTACTTGAGCAGGGGCCACAGACGCAGGCCCGAGGCGCGCATTACCACGCCGAGGATCACGCTGACGAACGCCATGCAGGTCAGGTAAAACAAGCCCACCAGACTGCCCAGGTGTTGCAGCGAATCGAGGCCGTACTTGCTGGTGGTGAAGGCGATGGCGCCGAACACGCCGATCGGCGCCAGGCGTACGATCATGCCCATGATCCGGAAGATCACATGGCTCAGCTCGTTGATCAGCCGTGAGATCCCGGAAGCCGCTTCGCCCACCAGATTCAGCGCGCTGCCGAACAGCACCGAAAACAGCAGCACTTGCAGGATGTTGTTATCGGCGAAAGCGCCGAGCACCGAAGTCGGGATCAGATCCATCAGGAACTGAGTGGTGGTGTGCATGTGCTGGCCGCGTTCGGCGATGTCGCCCATGTCGGCGGCGGACAACTGCTCCAGATGGATATTCGCGCCACTGCCGATGCCGGTGCTGAAGGCGAATACCAGACCGATCACCAGGGCGATGGTGGTCAGCACTTCAAAGTAGATCACCGACTTGAGGCCGATGCGCCCGACTTTCTTCAGATCGCCCGCGCCGCTGATGCCGCTGACCACCACGCAGAACACGATCAGGCCGATAAGCATCTTGATCAGTTTGATGAAGCCGTCACCCAGTGGTTTGAGCTGAGCGGAATATTCGGGAAGGGTCAGCCCGCAGACGATGCCGAGCACCAGTCCGAGAACCACTTGGAGGAAGATTGAACGTGAGCACCATCTGAGCATGGGAGGAATCCTGGTCGGTGTCCTGGCTGCCGTGCGCCTTTAGGCGCATCAGATTCAGAACTTAATTATTGTGGTCTTACCGGTATGTCCAGTGCGGGTGCAGTCTAGGCGCGGATTTTTGCGGATCGCAAGTGAAAATTGATGAATTGGCATGACCGGTCTGACCAGTTGTGCGGTGAGTCCCATTCTTGAGCGGTTCAGGCGTTTGAAAAAATGTGGGCACAAAAAAACCGGCCAATCACTTGGCCGGTTTTTCATGCTGCAGATTTAACGTCGCGATTACGCGCCGTACACCGGCAGTTTCTTGCAGATGGCTTTGACTTTCTCACGAACGGCGTCGATCACCGCTTCGTTGTTCAGGTCAGCCAGGATGTCGCAGATCCAGCCGGCCAGCTCTTTGCACTCAGCCTCTTTGAAGCCGCGAGTGGTCACAGCCGGGGTACCGAAACGCAGACCGGAGGTCACGAACGGCGAGCGAGGATCGTTTGGCACGGAGTTCTTGTTCACAGTAATGAACGCTTTGCCCAGCGCGGCGTCGGCGTCTTTACCGGAGATGTCCTGCTTGATCAGCGACAGCAGGAACAGGTGGTTCTTGGTACCGCCGGACACTACGTCGAAACCGCGCTCGATGAACACTTCGGCCATGGCTTGGGCGTTCTTCACCACTTGTTCCTGGTAAGCCTTGAACTCAGGCTGCAGCGCTTCCTTGAAGCAGATCGCTTTAGCGGCGATCACGTGCTCCAGCGGGCCACCTTGGGCGCCCGGGAATACCGCGGAGTTCAGCTTCTTCTCGATCTCGGCGTTGGCGCGCGCCAGGATCAGACCGCCACGAGGACCGCGCAGGGTCTTGTGCGTGGTGGTGGTGACCACGTCAGCGAATGGCACCGGGTTCGGGTAGACGCCAGCGGCGACCAGACCGGCTACGTGAGCCATGTCGACGAACAGGTAGGCACCGACTTTGTCAGCGATGGCGCGGAAGCGTGGGAAGTCGAGGATCTGCGAGTAGGCAGAGAAACCGGCCACGATCATTTTCGGCTTGTGCTCAACCGCCAGACGCTCGACTTCGTCGTAGTCGATCAGGCCGTTGGCGTCGATGCCGTACTGCACGGCGTTGTACAGCTTGCCGGAGGACGAAACGCTGGCGCCGTGGGTCAGGTGACCACCGTGGGCCAGGCTCATGCCCAGGATGGTGTCGCCACCTTGCAGCAGGGCCAGGTAAACAGCGGCGTTGGCTTGGGAACCGGCGTGCGGCTGAACGTTGGCGTAATCGGCGCCGAACAGCTCTTTGGCGCGGTCGATGGCCAGTTGTTCAACAACGTCGACGTACTCGCAACCACCGTAGTAGCGCTTGCCCGGGTAGCCTTCGGCGTACTTGTTGGTCAGTACCGAGCCTTGAGCTTCCATCACCGCAGGGCTGGTGTAGTTTTCCGAAGCGATCAGCTCAATGTGCTCTTCCTGGCGCTGAGCTTCTTGCTCCATGGCGGCAAAGAGATCGGCGTCGTACTTGGCAATAGTCAAATCACGGCTGAACATGGCGGTCCTCAAGGATCGGGGGCAGAAAAGGGGGGCATTCTAACCCAATGGGTTTTGGATGGCATATGAAACGACATCATGTCGCAGACAAGTGGCGTTCATGCCAGATGTGCGGTGCCTTTGAAGGCCTCTTCGCGAGCAGGCTCGCTCCCACAGTAATCGAGGCAGGCCTGCGATTTTGTGATCGACATCAATCCCAGTGGGAGCGAGCCTGCTCGCGAAGGGCGCGCCGCCGATGTTCAGTCGAACATGAAGAGGGCGTCGTTACTGAACTGCGCTTCAAACCGGCTCGCCGGCATTGGCCGTCCGAACAGATAGCCCTGAACCTCATCGCAGCCGTGCTCGCGCAGGAAGTCCAGTTGCTCATGGGTTTCCACGCCTTCGGCGATTACCGCCAGATTGAGGCTGTGGGCCATGGCGATGATTGCGCGGGCGATCTGCGCGTCCTGCTCGCCGGACGGCAGGCCGTCGACGAAGGTGCGGTCGATCTTCAGCACGTCGATCGGGAATTGCTTGAGGTAGTTCAGCGACGAGTAACCGGTGCCGAAGTCGTCGACCGCGATGCTCAGGCCCAGGTTTTTCAGCCCGGCCAGAATCTGCATCGCCTCGCTGACTTCGCGCATCAGGATACTTTCGGTCAGTTCCAGCTCCAGACACGCCGGCGGCAACCCGGTTTCGCGCAGGATCGTGGCGATGCGCGTACCGAGCTGGCCATCGGAGAACTGCCGCGCCGAAATGTTCACCGAGACTTTCGGCACGCGCACCCGATTCTGGTGCCAGGTCTTGAGCTGGCGGCAGGCTTCGCTGATCACCCAGTCGCCGACATCCACTACCAGACCCAGCTCTTCCAGCACCGGAATGAAATCCCCCGGCGGCACCAGCCCGCGACGCGGATGACGCCAGCGCAGCAGCGCTTCGGCGCCGGTCAGGCGTTTGCCATCGCCACTGAATTGCGGCTGGTAGTACAGGACGAATTCGTTCTGCTCCAGCGCATGACGCAGGTCGCTTTCCAGCTCCAGACGCTCCAGCGCACTGGCGTTCATGTCGGCCTGATAGAACTGGAAGTTGTTCTTGCCGCGCTCCTTGGCGTGGTACATCGCGGTGTCGGCGTTCTTCATCAACTGGCTGAGTTCGTTGCCGTCCTGCGGGCTCAGGGCGATGCCGATACTGGCGGTGACGAAGAACTCGCGACCTTCCAGCACAAATGGACGCACCAGGCTGGCGAGAATCTGCTCGGCCACATGAATCGCTCGGTTCAGCGCCATTTCGCGGCTGGAGCGGTGTTGCAGGAGCAAGGTGAACTCGTCACCGCCCATGCGCGCCACGGTGTCGTCATCGTCGACGCAGGCCAGCAACCGCGTGGCCATGTCTTTCAACATGCGGTCGCCAGCCGCGTGGCCGAGGGAGTCGTTGATCGGTTTGAAGCGGTCGAGGTCGAGGAACATCAGCACCACCCATGACTTCTGCCGTTCGGCCGATTGCAGCGCGGTGTGCAGACGATCCTGGAACAGCGTGCGGTTCGGCAGGTGGGTCAGGGCGTCGTAGTAAGCGAGACGATGGATGCGTTGTTCGCTGGCCTTGCGCTCGCTGATGTCGCTGAAGAAGCACACGTAACTGGCCAGATCGCCTTCATCGTCGAGTACCGCCGTGATGCCGACCCACGCCGGGTAATGCTCGCCGTTACGGCGCTTGAGCCAGACTTCGCCTTCCCAGGTGCTGTGCTGATGCAATTGCTTGAGCACGTAGCGCAGGTGCGCGTCCTGTTGCTCGTCGACGGTGAGCATGTTCGGCAACTGATCGAGCACCTCCGACACCGCGTAACCGCTGACCCGGCTGAAGGCTTCGTTGGCCTGCACGATGTAACCGGCCGGGTCGGTGATCAGGATCGCCGAGGTCGAGTGCTCGAATACGGTGGCGGCCATGCGCAAGTCTTTCTCGGCGCGGCGCTGCTGGCTGATGTCGCGACCGACGCCGAGCACGCCTTCGAACGCGCCGTGTTCGTCCCACACCAGCACCAGCCGCAGCTCGATCGGGATCTTGCGGCCGTCGGCGCGCAGGCAGTCGAACAGGAACATCTGCGTCTGTACCTGGCTTCGCAGTTGCGCGAGTTGCTCAGGCTTGTCGAGCGCTTTGCTGACCCGATCCATCAAGGTGTAGATGCCGGATAGCTGCTGCGGGTTGGCGATCGTCGATTGCCAGCCATTCTGGAAGATCCACTCGGCGTCATAACCCAGCACCGCCTGCACCGACGGGCTGACGTAGTTCAACGACAGCTTGCTGTCGGTGGAGAAAATCACATCGCTGATGCTTTCGGCGAGCATGCGGTAGCGCTGCTCGCTGTCGCGCAGCGATTCGCTGGCCTCGATCTGCTCGGTGATGTCTTTGGCCACGCCGATGATCCGCGTGACCTGATCATGTTTGTCACGAGCCAGCGCCTGCTCACGAATATCGAAGCGCCGCCACTTGCCGTCGCGATGACGGAAGCGCAATTGGCATTGCAACAGCTGGCTGTACCCGGCGTGCCGCTGCATCTGCCGCGAGCGGTGGTAATAGTCGGCGTCCTCCGGGTGCAGGAGGATTTCCCAAAAATACTCGCCCATCTGGTGCAACTCGGAGCGGTTGTAACCGAGGGTCTGGCCGAGGTGGTGGTTGCTGAAAATCATCCGCTGGCTGATGACGTCCTGCACGTACAGATGATCCGGCACAGTGCGCACCACGTCCGACCAGAAGCCTTCGCGCTCCAGCAGCGACAGTTCGATCAGCTTGCGGCTGGTGATGTCGTTGATGCTCAGAATCACCGCTTTGTAGTCGTGCTGTTCCTGTGGCAGGCGCAGAACCATCCACAGGTGCTGATCGCGGCCATTGATGTCCGGCAGTCTGATTTCCAGCTCCAGTTGATTCTGTTGCTGCAAAACTGCGTCGAGCACCTGGTGGCCGATGGCGCACTGGTTGTGCGGCTGACCGTCGATCAGCAACTGCCAGGCGTGCTCGCAGGAATTGACGTTGAGCAGTTGCAGTGCCACCTGATTGACCTCGGTGACGCGCAGTTCCTGCAGCAATTGCTGGCGCTGGACCGGTTGGTCGAGCCAGGCCTTGAGCTGGTCGCTGGTTTGGATCTGCGCCTTGTCGAACAACTGCTTGAGGCCCGAGAGGTCGAGTACGCACAGGGCGACGCCGGTGCCTTCGAAGATGTCCTGATAGCGCCGGCGGCCTTCATGTAACTGGCGCTGGCGCCGGCGCATGTTGAGCAGAGCGATCACTGGCAGCATCGAGAACGCCAGCCCCAACAGGCATTTGCCTATAAACGCCGGCAGCAGTTCTTCGAGCACGCGCTGGCGGTCGAACAGCCCGCGCAATTGCCAGTCGCTGCTGCTCAACGGCACGGTCAGCACGGTGTTGGCCATGTCGTCCGGGCTCAAGACGCCAGGCCTGGCCGAAGGCCGTGCCTCGTCGCGGCTGATGATCTGATGGTTGAGACGGTTTTCCACCAGCCACAACGGACGGATGCCGGTTTCGCCCTGCTGGGTCAGCGAATCGAAAAACGTCGGGGTCAGGCGCAACGCCCAATAACCGCGCGTGCTGCCGCTGGCCTGATGCAATAACAGGTGTACCACCGAACCGTCGTCGGCGTTGCTGAAGTAATGCGCCTGAGCGCGGCTGCGGCGCACCAGTTCAGCGAGGTAATCGGCGTCGTGGCTGTCGCTGGCGCTGTCGTTGAGGATTTTCCCGGACGGGCTGAGCAGGGCCAGACTGCGCAGGTCCGGGAGCGATTGCTGGAGCTTGCGCAGCAGCGCCTGCTGTTCGTCGGACGACTGCGGCTGTTCGACGATCGGTAGCAGGTTGAGGGCGATTTGCGCATTCAGCGACATGTTCAGGCTGACCTGCGAGGCGAGGTCGGCGGTGTAGTCGATGGTGTACTGACGCTGGTTTTTCTGGGTCTCGCGCAATTGATCGAGCAGTTGCCAGAACAGCAGGGCCAGCAGCAAAAGTACCAGCGTCGCCAATGCACCCTTCAGTGTTCCGCGCAGGGGCGAGCCGGTCCCCGGATTGGACGCGCTCACAGAAGCTGGCGGGGTAACGTTGGACAAGCTGAAATCCTGCGGTTTGGCTGGACTGGCGCGACGTGCACTATAAGCCGGACGCCCGAAGGGCGGCTAGCATGCCTTGAGTTGTGGCGAAGTGCCAGCCCCACTCGGCTGGACTGCCTTCCGTCATTAAGGTAGCTTTGCCGGTTACGCGGGAGCGTTCCAGCTCCTAGAATCAGACTTTTTTCCGCGCGCACGCATTGATGACCATCAAGTGAACGACGCGCATCGGTCTGGCCGGGCATCGCCTGCGCTCCAATCATTCATCTGTCACTGACCCAAGGTTCTCCATGGCTCAATACGTCTTCACCATGCATCGGCTGGGCAAAGTTGTTCCGCCGAAGCGGGAAATCCTGAAAAACATTTCGCTGTCGTTCTTCCCCGGCGCCAAGATCGGCGTACTCGGCCTCAACGGTTCGGGTAAATCCACGTTGCTGAAAATCATGGCCGGCGTCGACACCGAGTTCGAGGGCGAAGCCCGTCCGATGCCGGATCTGAACATCGGTTATCTGCCGCAAGAGCCACAACTTGATCCGACCAAGACCGTGCGTGAAGTGGTCGAGGAAGCCGTCAGCGTGATCAAGGATGCGCAAGCGCGTCTGGACGAGGTCTACGCCGCTTACGCTGACCCGGATGCCGACTTCGACAAGCTGGCTGCCGAACAGGCCAAGCTCGAAGCGATCCTGCAGGCCAGCGATGGTCACAACCTGGAGCGTCAACTGGAAGTCGCCGCTGACGCCCTGCGTCTGCCGGCCTGGGACGCCAAGGTCGAACACCTGTCTGGTGGTGAAAAACGTCGTGTGGCCCTGTGCCGTCTGCTGCTGTCCGCTCCGGACATGCTGCTGCTCGACGAACCGACCAACCACCTGGACGCTGACTCCGTGGCGTGGCTGGAGCACTTCCTGCACGACTTCCCGGGCACCGTGGTCGCGATCACGCACGACCGTTACTTCCTGGATAACGTTGCTGGCTGGATTCTCGAACTCGACCGCGGCGCGGGCATTCCTTACGAAGGCAACTACTCGGGTTGGCTCGAAGCCAAGTCCGATCGTCTGGCGGCCGAATCCAAGCAGCAGTCGGCTCACGAAAAAGCCATGAAGGAAGAACTGGAGTGGGTGCGCAAAGGCGCGAAAGCCCGTCAGTCGAAATCCAAGGCTCGTCTGCAACGCTTCGAAGAAATGCAGTCGCAGGAATTCCAGAAGCGTTCGGAAACCAACGAGATCTACATCCCGGCCGGTCCGCGTCTGGGCGACAAGGTCATCGAATTCAAGAACGTCACCAAGGGCTACGGCGATCGCGTGCTGATCGACAACCTGTCGTTCTCCATGCCGAAGGGCGCCATTGTCGGCGTGATCGGTGGTAACGGTGCCGGTAAGTCGACCCTGTTCCGCATGCTGATGGGCAAGGAAACTCCGGATTCCGGCACCATCGAAGTCGGCGAAACCGTGCAACTGGCCTGCGTTGACCAGAGCCGCGAAGACCTCGACGGCAGCAAGACCGTGTTCCAGCAGATCTCCGACGGTTCCGATCAGATCCGCATCGGCAACTACGAGATCCCATCGCGCACTTATGTCGGTCGCTTCAACTTCAAGGGCGGCGACCAGCAGAAGTTCGTCAAGGACCTGTCCGGTGGTGAGCGCGGTCGTCTGCACCTGGCGCTGACCCTGAAGGAGGGCGGCAACGTCCTGCTGCTCGACGAACCGTCCAACGACCTCGACGTTGAAACCCTGCGTTCGCTGGAAGAAGCCCTGCTGGACTTCCCGGGCGCCGCCATTGTGATCTCTCACGATCGCTGGTTCCTGGACCGCGTCGCGACCCACATCCTGGCGTACGAAGACGACTCGCAAGCGGTGTTCTTCGAAGGTAACTACACCGAGTACGAAGCCGACCGCAAAAAGCGCCTCGGCGAAGCGGCGGCCCAGCCACATCGGGTACGCCACAAGAAACTGGCCTGATTCGGGTTGGTTGCATGAAAAAGCGGAGCCTTCGGGCTCCGTTTTTTTTGCCTGGGTTTTCAGGACCAGCGAGTCGCGCCCTTCGCGAGCAGGCTCGCTCCCACATTTGAAATGCAGTCCCCCTGTGGGAGCGAGCCTGCTCGCGAAAGCGGTGTAATTGCTGGTGCAACTTTCAGATTGGTTCTCACCATTCAGGTGCAATATCAGTCCAAAAAGCCCTCTTATTTATATCCTGTGCACCATTTAATTTCATAACTGCGACATTTTGCGCTGTTCCTGTGCGCAAATCGTTTGCTACAGTCCGGCTCAATCGCTTCCAACGACAATAAATTTGCCGAGACTTTTCCCATGATCGAATCCGTCGAATCCTTCCTCGCCCGCCTGAAAAAACGCGACCCGGATCAACCCGAATTCCACCAGGCCGTCGAAGAGGTCCTGCGCAGTCTGTGGCCGTTTCTCGAAGCCAATCCGCGTTACCTGACCTCAGGCATTCTGGAGCGCATCTGCGAGCCGGAGCGCGCGGTGGTGTTTCGCGTGTCGTGGGTCGACGATCAGGGCAAGGTCCAGGTCAATCGCGGGTTCCGCATTCAGATGAACAGCGCGATCGGCCCGTACAAGGGCGGCTTGCGCTTCCATCCTTCGGTGAACATGGGCGTGCTGAAGTTTCTCGCCTTCGAACAGACTTTCAAGAACTCCCTGACCTCATTGCCCATGGGCGGCGGCAAGGGCGGTTCGGACTTCGATCCGAAGGGCAAGAGCGACGCCGAAGTCATGCGTTTCTGCCAGGCGTTCATGAGCGAGCTGTACCGCCACATCGGCGCGGACGTTGACGTGCCGGCCGGCGATATCGGTGTCGGGGCGCGGGAGATCGGTTTCCTGTTTGGCCAGTACAAACGCCTGAGCAACCAGTTCACCAGCGTGTTGACCGGTAAAGGCATGACCTACGGCGGCAGCCTGATTCGCCCGGAAGCCACCGGTTTCGGTTGCGTGTACTTCGCCGAGGAGATGCTCAAGCGCCGCGGGCAGACCGTCGAAGGCAAGCGCGTGGCGATCTCTGGTTCCGGCAACGTCGCGCAGTACGCGGCGCGCAAGGTCATGGACCTGGGCGGCAAGGTGATTTCGCTGTCCGACTCCGAAGGCACGTTGTACTGCGAATCGGGCCTGAGCGAAGAACAGTGGCAGGCGTTGCTGGAACTGAAAAACGTCAAACGCGGACGCATCAGCGAACTGGCCACCGCGTTCGGTCTGGAATTCCGTGCCGGTCAGTTGCCTTGGTCGCTGCCGTGCGATATCGCGCTGCCCTGCGCCACGCAGAACGAACTCGACGCCGACGCCGCACGCACTCTGCTGCGCAACGGCTGCGTGTGCGTGGCCGAGGGCGCGAACATGCCGACCACGCTTGAGGCTGTGGATATCTTCATCGAGGCCGGCATTCTGTTCGCCCCGGGCAAGGCGTCGAACGCCGGCGGGGTCGCGGTCAGTGGGCTGGAGATGTCGCAGAACGCCATGCGCCTGCTGTGGACGGCGGGTGAGGTGGACAGCAAGCTGCACGCGATCATGCAGTCGATCCACCACGCCTGCGTGCATTACGGCGAAGAGAACGGACGGATCAACTACGTCAAAGGCGCGAACATCGCCGGCTTCGTCAAAGTCGCCGATGCGATGCTCGCGCAGGGTGTGGTTTAAGCCGGTTCGATGCGAATCACTTCAATCACCTGATCGCCAGCGGGGCGCTGCCACAGCACTTCGTCATTGAGCCGGGCGCCGAGCAGCGCCCGGCCCAGCGGCGAAGCCCAGTTGATCAGGCCTTGGCTGGCGTCGGCCTGATCTTCGCCGACCAGTTGCACCCGACTTTCGGTGTCGTGTTCGTCGGCGTAGGTCACCCAGCTGCCGATCTGCACTTTATCGGTCGAGATCGCCGGGGCCGCGACCTGTGCGCTGGCGAGGCGTTGGTTGAAGTAGCGCAAATCTCTTTCGAGATCGGCCTGGCGCTGCTTGTCGGCCTGTTCGCCCTTGGCCGATTGCTCGGCGTGCAGGGCTTGCAGTTCGGCGACTTTGGCCTGCAACTGCACCAATCCTTGGGGGGTGACGTAATTGGGCTGCGCACTGACCTGCCGTTCGACGGGCTGATCGGCTTGCGCAGCGGCGTTATCTTCGTTGACGAAAGCGCGGCTCATGCTGTCCTCCTCTGCAAAGAGTTTGGGCCATGGTCGCCGGCATTTGGTTTCACTGGATGTCTGGAAACGACCTATTGCGAGCGATAAGCCCGCCCGGCGTCCTGATCTTTCTGCTGCTGCCAGGCGCGCTCGCGTTCGTCCCAGTGCTCGTTGCGATACTCTTCGCGATCCTTGTTCTCCAGCATCGCCTGGCACTGGCGAAAGCCGTCGGTCCAGCCTTCGGCGTATTGCTTGTCCTTGAGATAGCGCGGCACGTTCTTGCGAAACTCGCCACTGATCGAACCGGCGGCTTGCCGACCACTGACGCAGCCATCATCAAAGCCGTCGGCGAAGGCCGGTGGATAACCTTTGGCGATCAAGTCTTCATGGGTGGTCTGGCAACCCCCGAGCAGCAGCAAAACACCCAGCAATCCCGCACACCGCCACATCGCACTCTCCCGCGCCGATTCTCGGCTGATAGGGAAAGTCTAGAAGCGGATTCGTCGGGCGTTGGTGAAAGACATGTAAGTAATTCGTTGAATACCGGAGAACCCTGTGGGAGCGGGCTTGCTCGCGAAAGCGGTGGATCAGTCGAGATTTGAATCGCCTGACACGACGCCTTCGCGAGCAAGCCCGCTCCCACAGGGGGTATTGATTAGGCTTCAGATCAGTAGTGATACCACTTCACTTCAAGCATGACCTCGGTTTCCGGGGTGGCGAGGTGGCTGAACTCACGCTGTGCCGTCAGGCGCAAACCGAGGTTGCGCGACAGCTCCCATTGCTGATTCAGGCTTAAGCTACGGCGTACTTCACCATTGAAGAAGTAATCGCCCTTGGCTTCCAGGCTGAGATTGCCCAACGGGTTTTTCCACAACACGCCGGTATTGAAACCGCCGGCCGGGGAGACGAGCTCGGCGAAGTCATTGTTGTGTTCAACGCGCACGGTGCCGAGGGCAAAACCCAATACGTCATCACCTAACGCCCAGGTACCGCCACCACCACCGTTGACGTGGCTGACCAGCGTCTCGTCATCATGCTTGCCCGGCACTCGCTCAAGGCCACCGGTGACTTGCCACGACAGAGGCTGCAGCAGTTCATTGCGCGGGGTCAGCGAGCGGATGGTCGCCAGGTCCAGTTGCTGGAACTGCCACTGGTTGCCTTCATACTGGCGCAGCTTCATCTGCAGGATTTCGATTTGCGCGCCGAGGGGGAAGCTTTCGGCGTTGTCGTTGAGATCGTGATAGGCCATGCGCAAGCCGTACTCGCCGAATGCACGATCGCCCCGCGTGCCGATGCCGGCCTGCCAGGTGCGTGATTCATGGCCGTCTTCCGGCAGGCCCGGTTGTGGAATCTGCAGCTCCGGCGCCGGGTTCTTGTTGATCGCCCGCAGCAGATCGAAGCTGCGCTGAGCGCGTTGCACATCACGCTCCTGGCCGTTGGCGCGGTAGCGCTCGAGACGATATGCCGCATCGATGATCAGCGCCTGACGATCCCGGGGCAGGGCCTTGAAAGTCGGCTCCTGCAACACCTGTTGATCGGCACTGACCTTCAGCACCCATTGCTGTTCTTCCTTATTCAACGGCTCGGCGCGGCTGAGCAGTTCACGCTCGCGGGACGGGCGATATTCGATGCTTTCCACCAGCCCGGCTTCTTTCACCGCTTTTACCGTATCGGTAGGGATGGCGGTCAGCGGGAATTGCTCGGTAAGGCGCAGGCTCGGACGTGCCACTTGCAGCAGTTCGAGTAGGCGATAGGAGCAGTTTTCGTCGAAGAAGAAATAGTCGAACTGGATCTGCTTCAGCTCCCACACATGCTCGACCATGCGCGCGGTTTCTGCTTGCGTCAGGTTCAGCCGGTATTCCCACAGATCGCGGTTTTCCAGGCTGCGGTACTCGGAGAGTTTTTCCTGGTACGGCACCAGTGCGAACAGCCCGGGATAGCCACCCATCAAGCCCTTCCAGGCGTAGAGAATGCTGTTGTCCGAGCCTTCGATGTAGGCGCCGAAATTGATCGCGTAACTCAGCAGCGAAGTCTTGTCGCTTTGCACGTCAGCCTGGTCGATGCGCAGCAGGGTGTGGCCGAACATCGACGACGGGCTGTTGAGGTAGGCCGCCGGGAAGATCATCACCGCGCTGTGCGGCGAGACGTCCTTGAACCACTTCTTGAATTCGGCGCAATCGGGGGCGGGCAGTTCGCTGAGGTTGAGCTGCGCTTTCAGCCAGCGCGTACGCGCCGGGTAGACGCATTGCGCATGCTGCTCGCCGAGACTGGCCGGGGCGTACAGCGCCTGCACGGTGGCGGCCAGCTCATGGTCGGGGTGTTCGTTGCCATCGGGCGCAAGAAAGAATTTCCTGTCGCTGACATAGCTGCGCCAGCCGCCAAGCTTGGCGGTTTCGTAATGACCGAGGGAAATCCAGAAGCGGTCGTTGGCCAGTTGCTGCAAACGTTGAGGGTCGATGTGAGGCGCGGCGGACAGCGGGGCGCAGACACAGAGCGCCAGCCAGGCAAGGCGTTTGAGCATAGGTGGCAACTTAAGTCGAAAAGAAACAAAAGACCCAAGGAGGGCAGGTCCAAAAAAACAAAACCCGCTTCCCGAAAGAAGCGGGTGGGGTCGAGCTTAAGCCTGAGTTGCGTACTTGGCCAGACGTGGGTCCGACTTCAGCACGGCCAGGGTGTTGGTATGCACGTCTTCTGCGGTCACGTCAGCTTTGCTGAAGATCTGCTGGAAGTGCTCGTGAGTGACAGCAGCGAAGTGCGCACGGTCTTCCGGCGCCACGCCCAGTACCACGGCGTAGGTCGTCAGCGCTTCGCCGTTGCCCTTGGCCATGTCTTCGGACAGCTCGTTCATCATGCCATTCATGGCGAACCAGGATTTACCGCCGTAGGTCAGCGACGCGTTGGTCGAGCAACCGTTGGTGCCGGAAGTCATACCGAACGTAGCGTTACCGGAGGTGCCGTTAGTGGTGGATGCCAGGAAGTGTGCCGGGGTGCCACGCTGACCTTCGAACAGCATGTTGCCCCAACCGCAATCCGGGCCACCCGGGGCTTGCGCCATGGCGTTGATGGAAACAGCGGTGAAGAGAGTACCGAGAAGAATCCGTTTCATAGCTTTGTTCTCTTTGTGTGCATACCAATGGACAGGGTTCTGACACCTGACGGTGCCAGTGGGCCAGTATTCGTTCCAGCCGCGCAGTTTGGAGTTTAGGCACGTTCCTGGGGTTCCGTGAGTTTTTACAAAAGATTTGGCGATAACCCCGATTTGCCGGGGGGCGGGGCAGGGTCACCCGGTTGTCTATGCTTTGTCGTGTGGCGCGCCTTGCCAGTGGGGCACGGGCAGCGCCAGAATGCCGCTATCCGCCCCGCCTGATTGTTAAGGAAGCCCGATGCCTGATCCTGTTGCTGCCAGCCTGCGTATAGCGCCCGAAGCGCTGACTCGTCCGTTTTCCGCTGAACAGTTCAGCTTCACTACCACCAATGATCTGGAGCCCTTTCGCGGTGTGCTCGGCCAGGAACGTGCGGTCGAAGCCTTGCAGTTCGGTGTGGCGATGCCACGCCCCGGCTATAACGTCTTTGTCATGGGCGAGCCCGGCACTGGCCGCTTCTCGTTCGTCAAACGCTACCTGAAGGCCGAAGGCAAGCGCCTGCAGACCCCGGCGGACTGGGTCTACGTCAATAATTTCGATGAGCCGCGCGAGCCCCGCGCGCTGGAATTGCCTTCTGGCACTGCGGCTTCGTTCATCGGTGACATCAACGGCCTGATCGATAACCTGCTGGCAACCTTTCCGGCAGTGTTCGAACACCCGTCCTACCAGCAGAAGAAAAGCGCCATCGACCGCGCCTTCAACCAGCGCTACGACAAGGCCCTCGATATCATCGAGCGGCTGGCGCTGGAGAAGGACGTCGCCCTGTACCGCGACAGCAGCAATATCGCCTTCACGCCGATGCTTGAAGGCAAGGCGCTGGATGAAGCGGAATTCGCCCAATTGCCGGAAGCCGAGCGCGAACGGTTTCACGAAGACATCTCCGGCCTCGAAGAGCGTCTGAACGAAGAACTCGCCAGCCTGCCGCAGTGGAAGCGTGAGTCGAACAATCAACTGCGTCAGCTCAACGAGGAAACCATCACCCTGGCCTTGCAGCCGTTGCTCTCGCCGTTGTCCGAGAAGTACGCGGAGAACGCTGCGGTCTGCGGTTACCTGCAAGCGATGCAGGTGTACTTGCTGAAAACCGTGGTCGAGCAACTGGTCGACGACAGCAAGACCGACGCCGTGGCGCGTAAGCTGCTGGAAGAGCAATACGCGCCGAGCCTGGTGGTCGGTCATCCGGCCAGCGGCGGGGCGCCGGTGGTGTTCGAGCCGCACCCGACTTACGAAAACCTGTTCGGCCGCATCGAGTACACCACCGATCAGGGCGCGCTTTACACCACTTACCGGCAGTTGCGCCCAGGTGCTTTGCATCGGGCCAATGGCGGTTTTTTGATCCTTGAAGCGGAAAAAATGCTCAGCGAGCCGTTCGTGTGGGACGCGCTGAAACGCGCCCTGCAATCGCGCAAGCTGAAAATGGAATCGCCGCTGGGCGAGATGGGCCGTTTCGCCACGGTGACCCTCAACCCGCAACACATTCCGTTGCAGGTCAAAGTCATCATCATCGGCGCGCGGCAGTTGTATTACACGCTGCAGGACCTGGATCCGGACTTCCAGGAGATGTTCCGCGTGCTGGTCGACTTCGACGAAGACATCCCGATGGTCGACGAAAGTCTGGAGCAATTTGCCCAGTTGCTGAAAACCCGTACTTCGGAGGAAGGCATGGCACCGCTGACCGCCGATGCGGTGGCGCGTCTGGCGACCTACAGCGCGCGGCTGGCCGAGCATCAGGGACGTTTGTCGGCGCGGATCGGCGATCTGTTCCAACTGGTCAGCGAGGCGGACTTCATTCGTCATCTGGCCGGTGATGAAATGACCGATGCCGGGCATATCGAGCGCGCATTGAAAGCCAAGGCCACTCGTACCGGTCGGGTTTCGGCGCGGATTCTCGACGACATGCTCGCCGGGATCATCCTGATCGACACCGACGGCGCGGCGGTCGGCAAGTGCAACGGGCTGACTGTGCTCGAAGTGGGTGATTCGGCGTTCGGTGTGCCGGCGCGGATTTCCGCCACGGTGTACCCGGGCGGCAGCGGCATCGTCGACATCGAACGCGAGGTCAACCTGGGTCAGCCGATCCACTCCAAGGGCGTGATGATCCTCACCGGGTATCTGGGCAGCCGTTACGCCCAGGAGTTCCCGCTGGCGATTTCCGCGAGCATTGCGCTGGAGCAATCCTACGGTTACGTCGATGGCGACAGTGCGTCGCTGGGCGAGGCCTGCACGCTGATTTCGGCGCTGTCGAAGACGCCGCTCAAGCAGTGCTTTGCGATCACCGGCTCGATCAACCAGTTCGGCGAAGTGCAGGCAGTCGGCGGGGTCAACGAGAAAATCGAGGGTTTCTTCCGCCTCTGCGAAGCCCGCGGGCTGACCGGCGAGCAGGGCGCGATCATTCCGCAGGCCAACGTCGCCACGCTGATGCTCGACGAGAAGGTGCTGGCGGCGGTGCGCGCCGGGCAGTTCCACGTGTACGCGGTGCGTCAGGCTGACGAAGCGCTGAGCCTGTTGGTCGGCGAGCCGGCCGGTGAGCCGGATGCTGACGGTCAATTCCCTGAAGGCAGCGTCAACGCGCGCGTGGTCGAGCGTCTGCGGGTGATTGCCGAGATGATCAGTGAAGACGACCTCAAAGAGGCGGAAAAGGAACTGGCGCAGGAGGCACTAGCCGAAGCCAAACCAGCCTGACCGCAAACGCGGTAAAAACTGTGGGAGGGAGCAAGCCCCCTCCCACAGTTGTTTTTCCAGATTGATTTTTGCGCTGATCTTCGGGAAAAGTGCCACTACTCTGGCGTCAGAATTCACACAATGACCATTCGGCGCCTTCTGGTTCTATCCGGCTTGCGCGGCGGACTTTTCTTCTATTCTCTGCTCAAGGACATCGACAGTATCACTGGATCGAAACAGCCTTCGCGTGAAGGCTGAATACAGGCTTTACCGAGGGTCGCCGCCATGTCGCGCAACCTCTGCCTCACCCGTCAATGCCTGGGTCTTGTGACCCGCATCGAATGCGCCATCAAACCGCTGGCCGGCGATAACGGCATGTGGACCTTGCTCTTCGCTGCCGGCATGGCCGGCGAACAACCCTCCGCCATCAAGGCCCAGGGCCCGTTTCACGGGCCGGTCGCCGCCGAGTCGATTCTCGACACTATTGTGGAAAGCCTGACGATGCACGGCTACGAGCTGGCCGACGATCCGCAGATCTGGAGCCTGCACCTGCAGGCACAGTTGCGCCAGATCAATGGCGGGCGTGGGCGTACGGTCGGCGTGTTCGACCACTAGGCGCAATCATGGCGCGGTGTCGGACTGCTGCGCCTTGTCGAGTTTGACCTCAAAGCCGTATTGCACGGTATTGAGCTCGGTCCGCTGATAGGTCTCCACGTGCGTTGGACGACCATAGAAGTAATGCACGCCGAACAGCGCCGGGCCATCCGCACTCGCGTCGTGACTGACCGAGAGAATCTGTTTCAGGTAGTTGCCGCTGTCGTCCTTGACGAAGAATCGCCAGGCGTTGGCCGGAAACAGTTTCAGGTCCACCACCAACGTGTTGTTCTTGATCTCCAGGCCTTTGGGCAGGGATTTGGCGTCGTAGGCTTTTTTCTCCACGCTGGCGAGAAACAGCGGCATCGACCCCACGGCAATCGCCGGGGTTTCCGGGAACAGGTTCAAATCGTAAGTGATGGTCGCTTGCAGCGGATCGACCTGATAGGCCTCGGGCGGTAGTTCGATCGGCTCATCGAGTTTGCCGCTGCGTTTCTCGGTGAAGAACGTCACGGGACTCTCGCCGGGGCTGAAATCATCACCGAGCAATTCATCGTTGAAGGTTCGCCGGTGAGAGAACTCGATGCGTGCAGCGCTCGGATCCTCCACGGACTGATGGATGCGGATGCCGGCCTTCAATGTTTCCTCGGTCAGGCTAGCGCCCTTGAGCCAGTTCGGCGCCAGATCGTCATACACCACCACCGCCGGGTCCAGCGGCTGAATGGCTTTTTCCGTAGTGTGCTGACTGAAGGTGCGCACCGGCAGATCCAGCGCCTTGCGGGTCACGGTCGCCGAGGAGAAATCCAGCACGCTGACTTCCAGAGTGTCGATAGGGCCGTTGAAGTAGACCTTGTTGTAGCGGCGCGGATGCTGCTGCTCGAAGGTCTGCTGTTCGTCCTCGAGCTGTTTTTCCAACGCCTCGCTCCAGGTTTTCTGCTGTTGCAGATACGCCAGTTGTTTCTCGTAGAAGGCGACTTGTGCCGGGCTCTCATTGATTGAGCCGGCGCGCACCAGGTATTGCCCGCTGGTGTCACGGGCCTGAACGATGACTGGATTGAGCTGCGCACCCTCGACCTCAGGGGCCAGTGGCAGGCTGTTGCTGAATTCGACTTCGGCGTAGTTCTTTTCAAGCTTCAGCAGGGTGACGCTGAGGTTGTCATCGGTGCGGGTCTGGCCGACATCCTTCTGGCTCAGGTTGAAGCTGAACAAGCGGCGCGGCGCGATGACTTCGACTTTGCCTTGCAGGCTCACCGGTTGTGGCTGGCTCTTCTTGTCCACGTCCAGCCCTTCGATGAACGGGTAGGTCACGGTCAGGTCATCGGGGTTGTTGACGTTGGAGCTGGACGGGCTCAACTGAATGCCGGGATCGGTTTCCGACCACTCCGGCTGATAGGCGATCACGCGCTTGTTGCTCAGGGTCACCGACTGCCATTCCACGCCGTGCGGGAATAGAAAGCCGCCGGGAATGTTCAGGTTGAACGGGAATACCGGTTGCAGGTCGGTAAGGTAATCGGAGCTGGCGTCCTTGTGCAGCACGAACAGGCCGTTGATAAAGGTATCGACCAGCGCCTGCGGCGAAGGGTAGTGCTTGAGGATGCCGAGGGTGTCTTCGCCGTAGACGGTTTTCAGCGGGGTGCTGTCGAGCTTGAGCTGCGCGCGTTCGAGCAGCAGCAGCGAACCACCGAGTTCGGTCACGGCATCTTTGAGTTTCGGGTCGGTAATGGCGTCCAGTGAGTGTTCGAAGGTTGCCGTCTTCGCGTCGAGGCTGACCGAGGGCTTTTTCTCATCGCCGGGTGAGCAGCCACCCAGCAGCAGAACGAGGCAAACTCCGGCAGTCGTCAACGGTAATCGCACATGCATTTCCAGTCGTCCTGTCCACTTTCGCTAGGCGGTCAATGGTTTGGACAGTAGCAGAAAAAAACTCACACACACACGCAGGTTGCGGTGATGGGAGGTGCGAGCCGGGCGGTTTCTGGCGGTCACGGGCGGCTGGTATACTCGCCGCCGATTTCAATCCTTATTGTGTGAGAGTCAATGGAACGCTTTATCGAAAATGCAATGTACGCCACGCGCTGGCTGCTGGCGCCGATCTATATCGGGCTGTCCCTCGGGCTGCTGGCGCTGGCATTGAAATTCTTCCAGGAAGTGTTTCATGTCATTCCCAACGTGTTTTCCATGGCCGAATCGGATCTGATTCTGGTGCTGCTGTCGCTGATTGACATGGCGCTGGTGGGCGGCTTGTTGGTGATGGTGATGATTTCCGGCTACGAGAACTTTGTGTCCGAGCTGAACATCGACGAAGGCAAAGAGAAGCTCAGCTGGCTGGGCACCATGGACTCCTCGTCGCTGAAGATGAAAGTGGCGGCGTCGATCGTGGCGATTTCCTCGATCCACCTGCTGCGGATCTTCATGGATGCCAAGAACGTCGATCCCGAGCACCTGATGTGGTACGTGATCATCCACATGACCTTCGTGATTTCGGCGTTCGCGATGGGTTATCTGGACAAGCTCACCAAGCACTGATCATTGGCTGATCGCTGCAAAAACACCGCCCGTCTGTTGCGAAACAGACGGGCGGTGTCGTTTGTGGCTTGTGCTTTGGTGCGCGCGGGCATATCCCTGTAAGGGTCCTGGCTCGCCATCGCACGAGGTGCGTTCATGAACCTGCAAGAGTTGAATGCGTTTGCCATCGCCAGAAAGGTCGATGAGCTGAACCTGATCTCCATGGAGGGCGGGATTTATCTGCTCGAAGCGCGGATGCACGGGGCGGCGTATCCGCTGAGTGATCTCAAGGGCGAGATGCTGCAGCTGCGTTCGGTGGAGCATGCACGGGATCTTTTGCATAACTTTCCGGTGCTGCCGTTCAACCTTGTGCACACCTCGGTGCACGACGAAATGTGCGGCCTGGGCGGCAGCGTCGATGAAAGCCTGAAAGTGCCACTGGCCTGGCGTTCGGCCCTATAGGCCTTGCGCCCCATCGCCGGGCATCTGTGCTAGTCTGCTCGCCCTTTTGGTTCCGGGCGCGCCGGGACGCGCTGTGCACGCACGGCAAGTCTGATGGCCGTCCGCACAGCGGAGCAGTGTCATGTCCGAAGTAAATCTGTCCACCGACGAAACCCGCGTCAGCTACGGTATTGGCCGTCAGCTGGGTGACCAGCTGCGCGACAACCCGCCACCGGGTGTCAGCCTGGACGCCATCCTGGCCGGTCTGACCGACGCATTCGCCGGCAAGCCAAGCCGTGTCGATCAGGAAGCCATGTCCGCCAGCTTCAAGGTTATCCGCGAGATCATGCAAGCCGAAGCCGCCGCCAAAGCTGAAGCGGCTGCCGGTGAAGGCCGTGCTTTCCTGGCTGAAAACGCCAAGAAAGAAGGCATCACTACTCTGGCTTCCGGTCTGCAATTCGAAGTGCTGACCCAGGGCGAAGGCGCCAAGCCATCCCGTGAAGACACCGTGCGTACTCACTACCACGGCATGCTGATCGACGGCACTGTGTTCGACAGCTCCTACGATCGTGGCCAGCCAGCAGAATTCCCGGTTGGCGGCGTGATCGCCGGCTGGACCGAAGCCCTGCAACTGATGAACGCCGGCAGCAAATGGCGCCTGTACGTGCCGAGCGAACTGGCTTACGGCGCTCAAGGCGTTGGCAGCATCCCGCCGCACAGCGTTCTGGTATTCGACGTCGAGCTGCTGGACGTTCTGTAATGCCTGGCCTGACCCGGTGACAGGTCAATAATGTGGGAGCGGGCTTGCTCGCGAAGGCGTCCTTTCAGGCAATCATCCGTTGCCTGACACACCGCTTTCGCCAGCAGGCTGGCTCCCACAGTTTTTTCCGCGCTACTCATATTTCGATCTTGTGATGCAGCTCATTGGTCGGGCGCAACGCCCGGGCATAGCAAAACAGGAACAGATTGCGCACCAGCTCCTTGAGCACCAGCGGTTCGCTGGAATTCAGGCTGCTGACGTCCAGGTCACCCTGATCCTGCAGCTCATGCAGGGCTTCTTCTTCCAGTACCGCACAGACTTCGCCAGTTTCCCGATGCAGGATCCTGAGGTACGGGTGTGGGCGATCCAGCCAGGCGTCGATCAAATAAGTCATGGGTCTCATCTCCTTGAAAGGTTTCAATGAGAATAATTCTTATTCGTCAAATAGCAAGTGCCTATTGGCGGAATGCGATTTTTTCCGGGTAAAGATTGCGTAAGGTCAAAACGGCTGGCGTCTGGCTATTACGCGAGAATGCGGGGGCTGGCAGGGAGGGTGACGCACCATCCCGCGGCGGGCGCGGGATGGCTGACAGAAGGATCAGACCTTTCTGACGAACTCGGACTTGAGCTTCATCGGGCCGATGCCATCGATCTTGCAGTCGATGTCGTGGTCGCCGTCGCACAGGCGGATGTTCTTGACCTTGGTGCCGACCTTGACCACCAGCGAGGTGCCCTTGACCTTCAGGTCCTTGATCACGGTAATGGTGTCGCCGTCCTGAAGCACGTTGCCGACCGAATCTTTCTTCACGGCATCATCGGATGCCACTTCAGCTTCGCCGCTGGCCGACCACTCGTGGGCGCACTCAGGGCAGATCAGTTGGGCACCGTCTTCGTAGGTGTATTCGGAATTGCATTTCGGGCAGGGTGGCAACGTGCTCACTAAGGCTCCTTGATAGGGGATCGCTAAAAGTCGCACATTGTATAGGGTTTTACGCGCAGGAGGGCATAGCGCAGAAACAACTGTGGGAGCGGGCTTGCTCGCGAATGCGGTGTGTCATTGAACATTAATGTTGAATGACAGGTTGCTTTCGCGAGCAAGCCCGCTCCCACAGAAGACAGATCAGTGCGTGCGGGCGACCGCAAATTCGCTCAATTCCACCAGTGCATCGCGGTATTCGCTGGCCGGCAGCGCGTCGAGGCACTTGATCGCACGGGCCACGTAGTCGCGGGCCAGTTGCGCGGTGTACTCCAGCGAACCCGAGGCTTCCACGGCGATGCGGATGCTTTCGAGGTCTTCGATTCCGCCTTTCTGGATCGCCTGACGTACCAGAGCAGCTTGCTCCGGCGTACCTTCGCGCATGGTGTAGATCAGCGGCAGGGTCGGCTTGCCTTCGGCCAGATCGTCACCGACGTTCTTGCCCAGAGTCTCGGCATCGCCCTTGTAGTCCAGCAGGTCGTCGACCAGCTGGAACGCCACGCCGAGGTGATCACCGAAGGTGCGCAGGGCTTCGCTCTGCTCGGCGGTGGCACCGGCCAGTGCGGCGGCGCTGTGGGTCGAGGCTTCGAAAAGCATCGCGGTCTTGCCGCGGATGACTTCCATGTAGGTTTCTTCGGTGGTGCTGGCGTCGCGTACCTTGGACAGTTGCAACACTTCGCCTTCGGCGATGATGCGCGTGGCCTGGGACAGGATCTTCATCACCGGCATCGAGCCCAGCTCGACCATCATTTCGAACGAGCGCGAGTACAGGAAGTCGCCTACCAGCACGCTCGGGGCGTTGCCCCACATGGCGTTGGCGGTCGAGCGGCCACGGCGCATGCCGGACATGTCGACCACGTCGTCATGCAGCAGGGTCGCGGTGTGCAGGAATTCGATGGTGGCGGCCAGCAGGCGCATGTCGTCGCCTTCGCGACCCAGGGCCTTGCCGCACAGCAGCACCAATAAAGGACGCAGGCGTTTGCCGCCGGCCGAGGTGATGTAATCGCCGATTTTCGATACCAGCGGCACTCGGGAAGTCAGCTGCTTCTTGATGATGCCGTCGACGGCGTTAAAATCGTCCGCCACCGCGCGGTAGAAAGCTTGGGGTTGCATCAGCGACAGTTGCTCCAGAAGGGTTGCGCGGCATGCTAGGACCCACACCGGGGCCTGTCAAGGCGCGATGGACGGCCACTTGCGTGACTCTCGCGGCTTGCGTACAATCGCGCACCCTGAACTTCCTGGGCAGCACCTGCCTTACGCAATTGCACTTGGGCCGTTCCAGCCCCATGCAGCCATGCCAGCCAATACCTCTTCTTATAAAGAGCTGGGTGAGCAGGATTATCGGAGAAATACCATGTACGCAGTAATCGTTACCGGCGGTAAGCAATACAAGGTCGCTGAAGGTGAATACCTGAAGATCGAAAAACTGGAAGTCGCTACTGGCGAATCCGTGACTTTTGACCGCGTTCTGCTGGTCGCCAATGGCGACGACGTGAACATCGGCGCACCTGTTGTTGCTGGCGCAACCGTCAAGGCTGAAGTGATCTCCCAAGGTCGTCACGATAAAGTCCGCATCATCAAGTTCCGTCGCCGTAAGCACCACATGAAGCGTATGGGCCACCGCCAGTGGTTCACCGAGATCAAAATCACCGGTATTCAGGCTTAATTACAGCCTAATTCCTCACTAGGAGAATTGAACTCATGGCACACAAAAAAGCTGGTGGTAGTACCCGTAACGGTCGCGACTCAGAAGCCAAACGCCTTGGCGTGAAGATGTATGGCGGCCAGGTCATCAAGGCCGGCAACATCATCGTGCGTCAGCGCGGCACCCAATTCCACGCTGGCTACGGCGTTGGCATGGGTAAGGATCACACCCTCTTCGCGAAAATCGAAGGCGTGATCAAGTTTGAAGTAAAAGGCGCCTTCGGTCGTCGTTACGTGAGCGTTGTCGCGGCTTAATCGCGAGATCGCTGGAAGAGCCCTGTCTTGCGACGGGGCTTTTTCGTTTGTGGGGTGAGTCTCTTGCAAAACTGTTTGTATGGGCTGTCGGCGTGCGATGCAGGTCGTGTTTTGGGGTCGCTGCGCTCATTTTTGCAAGAGTCTTATGTCTTGATTGTTTTTCGGCTCGTCCGTATGGCGAGAGGCGTTGAGTTATGAAGTTTGTAGACGAAGTATCGATCCGCGTAAAAGCTGGCGACGGCGGCAATGGCTGCATGAGTTTCCGTCGGGAAAAATTCATTGAAAACGGCGGCCCGAACGGCGGTGATGGCGGTGACGGCGGTTCCATCTACATGATGGCCGACGAAAACCTCAACACCCTGGTCGACTACCGTTACACCCGGCACTTCGATGCCGAGCGTGGCTCCAACGGCGGCAGCACCGATTGCACCGGCAAGAAGGGTGAAGACCTGATCCTGCGCGTGCCGGTCGGTACCACCGTGATCGACTCGGCCACTCAGGAAGTAATTGGCGACCTGACCAAGGCCGGCCAGAAACTGATGGTGGTGCAGGGCGGTTGGCACGGTCTGGGCAATACCCGTTTCAAATCCAGTACCAACCGTGCGCCGCGCCAGACCACTCCGGGTAAGCCGGGTGAGCAGCGTGACCTGAAACTGGAAATGAAAGTGCTGGCTGACGTTGGTCTGCTGGGCTTGCCGAATGCCGGTAAAAGTACCTTTATCCGTTCGGTGTCGGCGGCCAAGCCGAAAGTCGCCGACTACCCGTTCACCACGCTGGTGCCGAACCTGGGTGTGGTCAGCGTTGACCGCTGGAAAAGCTTCGTCATCGCCGACATTCCGGGTCTGATCGAGGGCGCTTCCGACGGTGCCGGCCTGGGTATTCGCTTCCTCAAGCATTTGGCGCGTACGCGTCTGTTGCTGCACCTCGTCGACATGGCGCCGCTGGATGACACCAGCGCACCGGACGCGGCTGAAGTGATCGTCAACGAGCTGGTCAAATTCAGTCCGTCGCTGGCCGAGCGTGATCGCTGGCTGGTGCTGAACAAGTGCGACCAGATTCTCGAGGAAGAGCACGAAGAGCGCGTCAAGGAAATCGTTGATCGCCTGCAGTGGGAAGGTCCTGTCTACGTGATCTCGGCCATCGCCAAAGAAGGCACCGAGCGCCTGACCCGCGACATCATGCGTTATCTGGAAGATCGTGCCGATCGCCTGGCTAACGACCCGGCGTACAAGGAAGAGCTGGCCGATCTCGATCAGCGCATCGAAGACGAAGCCCGTGCACAGTTGCAGGCGCTGGATGACAAGCGTGCTCTGCGTCGCAGCGGCGTGAAGTCGGTCCACGACATCGGCGACGATGACTGGGACGAAGAAGATGTGGATGATGAAGACGGTCCGGAAATCATTTACGTGCGCGACTGATTCGTTGCAGTAAACTTAAGCGCCGCTCAATCGAGCGGCGTTTTAGTATCTGGAAATCGCAAGTCACAAATAACGACATGGGCGGCGCTGGGTCGCGCTGCCCTCAGGCTAAGGTTGAAGATGATGCGGAGCAAAGTGACAGGTGCGCAGCGTTGGGTCGTGAAGATCGGCAGCGCTTTGCTGACAGCTGATGGCAAAGGGCTGGATCGTGCGGCAATGAGTGTCTGGGTCGAGCAAATGGTCGCCCTGCATGAGGCAGGTGTCGAGTTGGTGCTGGTGTCCTCTGGGGCGGTGGCTGCCGGCATGAGTCGTCTGGGCTGGACCGCACGACCCAGTGCGATGCACGAGCTCCAGGCCGCTGCTGCAATCGGCCAGATGGGCTTGGTGCAGGCCTGGGAGTCGAGCTTTGCCGAGCATGGCCGGCACACCGCGCAGATTCTCCTGACTCACGATGACCTGTCCGACCGCAAGCGCTACCTCAACGCCCGCAGCACCCTGCGTGCGCTGGTCGAGCTGAAAGTCATCCCGGTGATCAACGAAAACGACACCGTGGTCACCGACGAAATCCGTTTCGGCGACAACGATACGCTGGCGGCGCTGGTGGCCAATCTGGTCGAGGCTGATCTGCTGGTGATCCTCACCGATCGCGACGGCATGTTCGACGCCGATCCGCGCAATAACCCTGATGCGCAACTGATTTACGAAGCGCGCGCCGATGATCCGACGCTTGATGCGGTGGCGGGCGGTACTGGTGGCGCGCTGGGGCGTGGCGGCATGCAGACCAAGCTGCGTGCGGCGCGGCTGGCGGCGCGCTCCGGGGCGCACACGATCATCGTTGGTGGGCGTCTGGAGCGAGTGCTTGATCGCCTGAAGGCTGGCGAGCGCATTGGCACGCTGCTGTCGCCGGAGCGCGGCATGTTGGCGGCGCGCAAGCAGTGGTTGGCCGGGCATCTGCAGACGCGCGGCACGCTGGTGCTGGACGAAGGCGCGGTGTCGGCGTTGTCGCAGGGCAACAAGAGTCTGTTGCCGGTCGGCGTCAAATTGGTCCAGGGCAGCTTCCGGCGTGGCGAGATGGTGGTCTGCGTGGCGCCGGACGGTCGTGAGATTGCCCGTGGCCTGGCCAACTACAGTGCGCTTGAGGCGCAAAAAATCATTGGTCAGTCGTCAGATGCAATTGTCGGCGTGCTGGGCTACATGGCTGAGCCGGAACTGGTTCATCGTGACAATCTGATTCTGGTCTAAGGGAAAATACGCATGCGCATGGCTAAAGGATTGTTGGGTCTGCTGATGGCGCTGCCATTGCTGGCCTCGGCCGAGGAAATCGGTCAGGTGTCGACGGTGTTCAAGTTCGTCGGCCCGAATGACCGGATCGTGGTCGAGGCTTTCGATGATCCGAAGGTCGACGGTGTGACCTGCTACCTGTCTCGCGCCAAGACGGGAGGGGTGAAGGGTGGTTTGGGTCTGGCCGAGGATCGCGCCGAGGCGTCGATCGCCTGTCGTCAGGTCGGTCCGATCAAGTTCAAGGGCGAACTGAAGGATGGTGATGAGGTGTTCAAGGAGCGCACATCGCTGGTGTTCAAGACCATGCAGGTGGTGCGTTTTCTCGACAAGAAGCGCAATACGCTGGTGTACCTGGTCTACAGCGATCGCGTGATCGAAGGGAGTCCACAGAATGCGGTAACCGCAATTCCAATCGTGCCGTGGGTGCCGGTCCAGCAGTAACAACGCAAATCCGGAATGTGGGAGCGGGCTTGCTCGCGAAGAGGTCGTGTCAGTCGCTAGAGATGTCGGCTGACAGATTGCATTCGCGAGCAAGCCCGCTCCCACTTTTTTGTGTGCGGGATTCACCAAATCGCAGGCAATAAAAAACCGACCCTAAGGTCGGTTTTTTAATGACTACGTCGATTAAGCAGCTTCTTTCAGTGCTTTGACGTGGCCATTCAGACGGCTCTTATGACGAGCAGCCTTGTTCTTGTGGATGATGCCTTTATCGGCCATGCGGTCGATAACTGGCACAGCCAGAACGTATGCAGCTTGAGCTTTTTCAGCGTCTTTTGCGTCGATGGCCTTAACTACATTCTTGATGTAGGTACGAACCATGGAACGCAGGCTGGCGTTGTGGCTGCGACGCTTCTCAGCCTGTTTTGCACGTTTTTTGGCGGAAGGTGAGTTGGCCACCGTCGAGCTCCTCGAAAGACTTTTTAGGAAATAGCAAACAAAATAGGCCGCGAATCATGCCGATGAAGAGAAGTCTTGTCAAGGGCGCTTGAAACGTTCCGCTAAGTGGTAGGTGTAAAGAGGCGGGATATTTATTTCCGGCGCTTGACCTGTAAACTCGCGAGCTTTGGCTCTGTGCTGTTGCGGCGCAGAGTATCGCACAAGTAGGCGCATTGTTCGCCTGCTGTTTATCGACAGGCACACATTCCCTCAATGAATCTGCTCAAATCGTTGGCCGCCGTCAGCTCTATCACCATGCTTTCCCGGGTTCTCGGGTTCGTCCGTGACACGCTCATCGCTCGCACGTTCGGCGCCGGAATGGCCACGGACGCCTTCTTCATTGCCTTCAAATTGCCCAACCTGCTGCGGCGAATCTTCGCCGAGGGCGCGTTCTCGCAGGCCTTCGTACCGATTCTGGCGGAATACAAAAGTCAGCAGGGTGAAGAGGCGACCCGTACCTTTATTGCTTATGTCTCGGGCCTGCTGACACTGGTGCTGGCGCTGGTCACTGCGCTGGGGATGATCGCCGCACCGTGGGTGATCTGGGCCACGGCGCCGGGGTTTGCCGATACGCCGGAAAAATTCCAGCTCACCTCCGACCTGTTGCGGGTGACATTCCCTTATATATTGCTGATCTCCCTGTCCTCGCTGGCCGGGGCGATCCTCAACACCTGGAACCGTTTTTCGGTGCCGGCGTTCGTGCCGACCCTGCTCAACGTCAGCATGATTGTGTTCTCGCTGTTCCTCACGCCGTATTTCGATCCGCCGGTCATGGCGCTGGGCTGGGCGGTGTTGGTCGGTGGTCTGGCGCAGTTGCTCTATCAACTGCCGCACCTGAAAAAGATCGGCATGCTGGTGCTGCCGCGCTTGAATCTGCGCGATAGCGGCGTCTGGCGAGTGATGAAGCAAATGCTGCCGGCGATCATCGGTGTCTCGGTCAGCCAGATTTCGCTGATCATCAACACCATTTTTGCCTCGTTTCTGGTCGCCGGCTCGGTGTCGTGGATGTATTACGCCGACCGTTTGATGGAATTGCCGTCCGGTGTGCTCGGCGTAGCGTTGGGCACCATTTTGCTGCCGACGCTGGCCAAGACTTATGCGAGCAAGGATCGCCACGAATATTCGCGGATCCTCGACTGGGGGCTGCGCCTGTGCTTCGTGCTGGTGTTGCCGTGTGCACTGGCTCTGGGAATTCTCGCCGAGCCACTGACCGTCTCATTGTTCCAGTACGGTCAATTCAGCGCGTTTGATGCGTCCATGACCCAGCGTGCGCTGATTGCCTATTCTGTCGGTCTGCTCGGAATTATCGTGATCAAAGTGCTGGCGCCGGGCTTTTACGCGCAACAGAACATCCGCACCCCGGTAAAAATCGCAATCTTCACACTGGTGTGCACACAGCTGTTCAACCTGATGCTGATCGGCCCGCTGGCTCACGCCGGGCTGGCGCTGGCGATCAGTGCCGGTGCCTGTCTGAATGCCGGGCTGTTGTTCTATCAACTGCGCAAGCAAAAGATGTATCAGCCCCAACCGGGCTGGTACATGTTCGGCTTCAAGCTGGTAGTGGCGGTAGCGGTGATGTCGGCGGTATTGCTGCTGGGCATGCATTTCATGCCGGCCTGGGATCAGGGGCACATGCTGGAGCGCTTCCTGCGTCTGGGGGCATTGGTAGTTGCCGGTGTGGTGGCGTATTTCGGTATGTTGCTGCTGCTCGGTTTCCGTCTGCGCGACTTCAATCGCAAGGCTTTGAGCTGAGGTTTCAGCCTTTATAACCGGGCACGGGCCGGCAGTTTTGTCGGCTCGATCACTTTGCGTTACGGTGTTGCCTGTCGTCGACCGTCGGGTGTGGTTATAATCGACCACTTTATGAGCAAGAAGCGCGTTATGCAGCTGGTTCGAGGCCTCCACAACTTGCGCCCCCAGCATCGGGGCTGCGTCGCCACTATTGGCAACTTTGACGGTGTTCACCGTGGTCACCAGGCTATCCTGGCCCGGCTGCGTGAGCGTGCGCTCGAGTTGGGCGTACCCAGCTGCGTGGTGATTTTCGAGCCGCAGCCACGGGAATTCTTTGCCCCGGAGACCGCTCCGGCGCGTCTGGCCCGCTTGCGTGACAAGCTGCAGCTGCTGGCCGCCGAAGGCGTCGACCGGGTGTTGTGCCTGGCTTTCAATCAGCGCCTGAGCAAGCTCAGCGCCAGTGAATTCGTCGATACCATCCTGGTGGACGGTCTCGGCGTGCAGCATCTGGAAGTCGGCGACGATTTCCGCTTTGGCTGCGATCGCCTCGGCGATTTCGATTTTCTGCTGCAGGCCGGCCAGGTCCACGGGTTTACCGTGGAAGCCGCGCAAACCGTCGAGCTGGACGGCATTCGCGTCAGCAGCACTCAGGTGCGCAACGCGTTGGCCGCCGCCGATTTTGCCTTGGCCGAACGCCTGCTCGGCCGCCCGTACCGGATCGCCGGTCGCGTGCTGCACGGCCAGAAACTGGCCCGGCAACTGGGTACGCCCACTGCCAACATTCAACTCAAGCGCCGTCGCGTACCGTTCACCGGGGTTTACCTGGTGGATGTGGACATCGACGGCAAGACCTGGTCCGGCGTCGCCAATATTGGCGTGCGGCCTACGGTCCAAGGTGATGGCAAAGCCCACCTTGAAGTTCATCTACTGGATTTTGCCGGCGATCTGTATGACCGGCGTCTGACGGTGGTTTTCCACCAAAAGCTGCGTGAAGAGCAGCGTTTCGCCTCCCTGGAGGCACTGAAAACGGCGATCAACGCGGATGTCGCCGCCGCCCGTGCACTAGCCGCACCTAGCGCCCATCGCTAATGAAGAGCCTTAAATGACCGACTATAAAGCCACGCTAAACCTTCCGGACACCGCCTTCCCAATGAAGGCCGGCCTGCCACAGCGCGAACCGCAGATCCTGCAGCGCTGGGACAGTATTGGCCTGTACGGAAAGTTGCGCGAGATTGGCAAGGATCGTCCGAAGTTCGTCCTGCACGACGGCCCTCCGTACGCCAACGGCACGATCCACATCGGTCACGCACTGAACAAGATCCTCAAGGACATGATCATCCGCTCGAAGACCCTGTCGGGCTTCGACGCGCCGTATGTTCCGGGCTGGGACTGCCACGGCCTGCCGATCGAGCACAAGGTTGAAGTGACCCACGGCAAGAACCTGGGCGCGGACAAGACCCGCGAGCTGTGCCGTGCCTATGCCACCGAGCAGATCGAAGGGCAGAAGAGCGAGTTCATCCGTCTCGGCGTGCTGGGCGACTTCGCTAACCCGTACAAGACCATGGACTTCAAGAACGAGGCCGGTGAAATCCGCGCCCTCGCCGAAATCGTCAAGGGCGGTTTCGTGTTCAAGGGCCTCAAGCCTGTGAACTGGTGCTTCGATTGCGGTTCGGCGCTGGCCGAAGCCGAAGTCGAGTACGAGAACAAGAAGTCCTCGACCATCGACGTGGCGTTCCCGATCGCTGACGAGGCCAAACTGGCCGCCGCGTTCGGTCTGCCATCGCTGAGCAAACCCGCTTCGATCGTGATCTGGACCACCACCCCGTGGACCATCCCGGCCAACCAGGCATTGAACGTTCACCCTGAGTTCAATTACGCCCTGGTTGATATCGGCGACAAGCTGCTGGTGCTGGCTGAGGAGCTGGTTGAATCCTGCCTGTCGCGTTACGGCGTTGAAGGCTCGGTCATCGCGACCACCACCGGTAAAGAGCTGGAACTGATCAACTTCCGTCACCCGTTCTACGACCGCCTGTCGCCGGTGTACCTGGCCGACTACGTCGAACTGGGCGCCGGCACCGGTGTGGTTCACTCCGCCCCGGCCTACGGTGTGGACGACTTCGTGACCTGCAAGAAGTACGGCATGGTCAACGATGACATCCTCAATCCGGTACAAAGCAACGGCGTGTACGTGCCGTCGCTGGAGTTCTTTGGCGGCCAGTTCATCTGGAAGGCCAACCCGGCCATCGTCGAAAAACTCACCGAAGTCGGTGCGCTGCTGCACACCACCGTCATCGAACACAGCTACATGCATTGCTGGCGCCACAAAACCCCGCTGATCTACCGCGCCACCGCGCAGTGGTTCATCGGCATGGACAAGGAGCCGGTCAGCGGCGACACCCTGCGCGTGCGCTCGCTCAAAGCCATCGAAGACACCAAGTTCGTTCCGGCCTGGGGCCAGGCGCGCCTGCACTCGATGATCGCCAACCGTCCGGACTGGTGCATCTCCCGTCAGCGCAACTGGGGCGTGCCGATCCCGTTCTTCCTGAACAAGGAAAGCGGCGAACTGCACCCACGCACCGTCGAGCTGATGGAAGAAGTCGCCAAGCGCGTTGAAGTCGAAGGCATCGAAGCCTGGTTCAAGCTCGACGCCGCCGAACTGCTGGGCGACGAAGCGCCGCTGTACGACAAGATCAGCGACACCCTCGACGTGTGGTTCGACTCGGGCACCACCCACTGGCACGTGCTGCGCGGTTCGCACCCGATGGGTCACGAAACCGGCCCGCGCGCCGACCTGTACCTGGAAGGTTCCGACCAGCACCGCGGCTGGTTCCACTCGTCGCTGTTGACCGGTTGCGCTATCGACAACCACGCGCCGTACCGCGAGTTGCTGACCCACGGTTTCACCGTCGATGAGTCCGGCCGCAAGATGTCCAAATCCTTGGGCAACGTGATTGCGCCGCAGAAAGTCAACGACACCCTGGGCGCCGACATCATGCGTCTGTGGGTCGCGTCGACCGACTACTCCGGCGAAATGGCCGTGTCCGAGCAGATCCTGCAGCGCAGCGCGGACGCCTATCGTCGCATCCGTAACACCGCGCGCTTCCTGCTTTCCAACCTGACCGGTTTCAACCCGGCCACCGACCTGCTGCCGGCTGAAGACATGCTCGCACTGGATCGCTGGGCGGTGGATCGCACGCTGCTGCTGCAACGCGAATTGCAAGAGCACTACGGCGAATACCGTTTCTGGAACGTCTACTCGAAGATCCACAACTTCTGCGTGCAGGAGCTGGGTGGTTTCTACCTCGACATCATCAAGGATCGCCAGTACACCACCGGCGCCGACAGCAAGGCTCGTCGCTCGTGCCAGACCGCGCTGTTCCATATCTCCGAAGCGCTGGTACGCTGGATCGCGCCGATCCTCGCGTTCACCGCCGACGAGCTGTGGCAGTACCTGCCGGGCGAGCGCAACGAATCGGTGATGCTCAACACCTGGTACGAAGGTCTGACCGAGCTGCCGGAAGGCTTCGAGCTGGGTCGCGCGTACTGGGATCGCATCATGGAAGTGAAGGTAGCGGTCAACAAAGAGATGGAAATCCAGCGTGCGGCCAAAGCCGTCGGTGGCAACCTGCAAGCCGAAGTGACGCTGTTCGCCGAAGAAGCGCTGAGCGCCGACCTGGCCAAGCTGAGCAACGAACTGCGCTTTGTCCTGATCACTTCGACTGCCAGCGTGGCACCTTTCGTTCAGGCACCTGCGGACGCGGTAGCCACCGAAGTCAGCGGCCTGAAACTGAAGATCGTCAAATCGGCCTTCCCGAAATGCGCGCGTTGCTGGCATTGCCGCGAAGACGTCGGCGTGAACCCGGAGCATCCGGAAATCTGCGGCCGTTGCGTCGACAACATCAGCGGCGCCGGCGAGGTTCGTCACTATGCCTAACGCCGTTGGCCGTTTCGGACGGCTGAGCTGGCTCTGGTTGAGTTTGCTGGTTCTGGTCATCGACCAGGCCAGCAAGTTCTACTTCGAAGGCAAGCTCGAAATGTTCCAGCAGATCGTGATCATTCCCGATTACTTCAGCTGGACCCTGGCCTACAACACCGGTGCGGCGTTCAGCTTCCTGGCCGACAGCTCCGGCTGGCAACGCTGGCTGTTCGCCCTGATCGCGATTGTGGTCAGTGCGGTGCTGGTGGTCTGGCTCAAGCGTCTGGGGCGCAACGATACCTGGCTGGCTGTCGCTTTGGCGCTGGTGCTGGGCGGCGCGCTGGGCAATCTGTATGACCGCATTGCCCTGGGCCATGTGATCGACTTCATTCTGGTGCACTGGCAGAACCGCTGGTACTTCCCGGCGTTCAACTTTGCCGACAGCGCCATCACCGTCGGTGCGGTGATGCTGGCACTGGACATGTTCAAAAGTAAGAAAACCGGAGAAGCCGTTCATGACTGAACAGGTATTGGCTGAGCAACGCATCGGCCAGAACACGGAAGTCACTTTGCACTTTGCATTGCGCCTGGAGAACGGCGACACGGTCGACAGCACGTTCGACAAGGCTCCGGCGACCTTCAAGGTCGGCGACGGCAACCTGCTGCCGGGTTTCGAAGCGGCATTGTTCGGCTTCAAGGCCGGCGACAAGCGTACGCTGACCGTCGAGCCGGAAAACGCTTTCGGCCAGCCGAACCCGCAAAACGTACAGATCATCCCGCGTTCGCAGTTCGTCGACATGGAGTTGTCGCCGGGTTTGCTGGTGATCTTCAATGATGCGGCCAATACTGAGCTGCCGGGTGTGGTGAAAGAGTTCGATGACGCGCAAGTGACCATCGACTTCAACCACCCGCTGGCCGGCAAGACGCTGACCTTTGACGTCGAGATCATCAACGTCAAAGCGATCTGAGTAACACTGCAAAACCACTGTGGGAGCGGGCTTTTGTGGTGAGGGGATTTATCCCCGATGGGGTGCGAAGCGCCCCCGAATCTGATCACCGCGATTCAGAACCGGAAAGCGTTGACTGTTTTGACGATTGCTTCGCAATCGATCGGGGATAAATCCCCTCGCCACAACAGGCTCGCTCCCACAATGTTTTCAACCGTTTTCGCTATTTCTTGCGCGCAAGACACGAGGCACAGCATGCAAATCAAACTCGCCAACCCCCGTGGCTTCTGCGCCGGTGTGGACCGGGCGATCGAAATCGTCAACCGCGCCCTGGAAGTCTTCGGGCCGCCGATCTACGTGCGTCATGAAGTGGTGCACAACAAGTTCGTGGTCGAAGACCTGCGCAGCCGTGGCGCGATTTTCGTCGAGGAACTGGATCAGGTGCCGGACGATGTCATCGTGATCTTCAGTGCCCACGGCGTTTCTCAAGCCGTACGCAGCGAAGCCGCCGGCCGTGGCCTGAAAGTTTTCGACGCCACTTGCCCGCTGGTGACCAAGGTGCACATCGAAGTCGCGAAATACAGCCGCGACGGCCGTGAGTGCATCCTGATCGGCCACGCCGGTCACCCGGAAGTCGAAGGCACCATGGGCCAGTACGACGCCAGCAATGGCGGCGCGATCTACCTCGTCGAAGACGAGAAAGACGTCGCTGAACTGCAAGTGCGTGACCCGGAAAAACTGGCGTTCGTGACCCAGACCACCCTGTCGATGGACGACACCAGTCGGGTGATCGATGCCCTGCGCACACGTTTCCCGGCCATCGGTGGCCCGCGCAAGGACGATATCTGCTACGCCACGCAAAACCGTCAGGATGCGGTGAAGCAACTGGCAGACGAGTGCGACGTAGTGTTGGTGGTGGGCAGCCCGAACAGCTCCAACTCCAACCGCCTGCGTGAGCTGGCCGAACGCATGGCCACGCCGGCCTACCTGATCGACGGCGCCGAAGACCTGCAGAAGAGCTGGTTCGAGGGTGTCGAGCGCATTGGCATCACCGCTGGTGCCTCCGCACCGGAAGTGCTGGTGCGCGGCGTGATCCAGCAATTGCAAGCCTGGGGCGCGACCGGTGCCGATGAACTGGCCGGTCGCGAAGAGAACATCACCTTCTCGATGCCGAAAGAGCTGCGCGTCCGTTCGATCTGACGCTCTTCGCCTTCAGGCACAGCGCCTGCTCAGCCTTTGCGCTGGTCAGGCGCACCCGACCGGTTGCCGCCAGCACCACCTGGCGCTGGCTGACCGGCTCGCGTGCCGAACAGATATGTAATGTCCCTGCCTGAAATGCCCGCCCGGGCATCAGCGGTTGTCCCAGACTGCTGAAGCGCACGTAACGACTGACCGCCCAATTACCGACAATCGGTGTCCGCCCGTCACTCGCATGCTCCACCAGCAGCGGATTGCTGCTGTCCAGCGGCCCCTTGCCGCTGATATCCAGAATGATCCGCCAGCCCTGACTCCAGTCGCCGTTGATGCCATGGATAACCACGCTCTGATTGCGGGTGATGGCCAGGGTGCGGGCGTTGCGAATTCCGTCGAGCAGCGACTGCGCCGCCTGGTCGCGCTGAGTCGACTCGGTGAAGGCGGCGAACGCCGGACTGACCAGCGCCAGAACAATTGCGCCAATTGCCAGTCCCATAAGCAATTCGAGCAGGCTGAAACCCTGTTGCGGCATGACGACTCCCTCCGTGGAGCATGAAGCCCGGCGCGATCCTTTTCGCCGGGCAGGGCAAATCAACCGACACAGGCCGGTTGAATGTTCTAGTTTGTAGAAGCAGGTATAGCCGACGGCAACGGAGGGCATCGATGGATCATCATACAAAAGGTTTCACGCTGCCCGAGTTGTTGGCTGCGGTCGCGGTGATGGTGATCCTCATCACCCTCGCGGTGCCGGGCTTCACTCGTTCGATCCAGAGCAGCAAGGCCGACACCGAAATGGGCGACCTGCAGCGCGCCATCAACTATGCGCGGCTGGAGGCGATTGATCGCGGCGTGACCACGCGCTTGCGCCCGAGCGCCGGCGGCAGCGTGTGGACCGGCGAATTGTCGGTCTACGACAGTACTGGCACACCGGCCAATGTATTGCGGGTTGTTCCAGCGATGAGCAGCGGCGCGACTCTGACGCTACCCTCAGGAGTGACCGCACTGGATTTCAATAATTTGGGTGGCCTGGCGGCGCCGTCGACGGCGGTGGCCATCAGTTACGTGTTGGGCACGCAAAGCAGGACGCTGAACGTGTGTCTGAATGGACGAATTCAATTGGGTGGAAGTTGCGGATGAGGGCAGGGAGCACACAGGCACAGGAGGGCATGTCGCTGATCGAAGTGCTGGTCGCGTTGCTGATTCTGACCGTCGGGATATTGGGCGCGGCTGCCGTTCAAGTGAATGCGCTGAAGTACACCGACAGTTCGCGAATGACCAGTCAGGCCAGCTTCATCGCCTACGACATGATGGACCGCATCCGTGCCAACTCCGCCGCCGATTACACGGTGACACCGCCGACCTCGGGCAACCTCAGTGTGGCCCGCGATCAGGATCTCTACGATTTCACCACCAACATCGTCAATTTCGGCGGGCCGACCGCCACCGGCACGATCACCCGCAATCAGCGGGTGTACACCATCACCATCAACTGGAACGACTCACGGGCCGCGAATGCCACCGGTACCACGCGCAGTTTCGTCCTGACCAGCCGTGCAACGGTCGATCCGGTGGCCACGCCATGAAGCACTCCAATCGTGGTTTCGGCCTGATCGAAATGCTTATCGCCCTGGCCCTTGGGCTGATCATCGTGCTGGGGGTGGTGCAGACGTTTCTCGCCGCTAAAAACACTTACGTCAGTCAGAACACCGCTGCAGCGATGCAGGAAGATGCGCGCTTCGTATTGAGCAAGATGATTCAGGAACTGCGCATGGTCGGCATGTTCGGCTGCCTGGGCACGATTACTGACGCGAGTTCGGCAGGGGATTTCAACGCGGCGCAGGTCACCCCGATCAGTTGGGACAACAGCAACCTCAAGCTGACTCTGGTTACCGCCGATGTCGGCGGCAGTGGTGGCACGCCGACCTGGACGGTGGTCTCCGATTGCCGCAACAGTGCCACGGCCTATACCGGATTGCGTGCGGCGGCGAGCGGGCAGATCGCTTTTCCGATCCGCCGCTTGATCTACAGCTTCAGCAACAACCAGATTCTCATGGGCACCGGCAGCGGTACCCCGACCCAACAGGTGCTGGTGAACAATGTCAGTGCGTTCAGCGTCATGTTCGGTCTGGCGACGTCCGCCACTGACGTCGCGGCGTCCTCCTACAGCGCCAACCCCAGTGACCCGGCGCGCATCCGCAGTGTGCGCCTGAGCCTGACCCTCACCGACCCGAACAACCGGGTGGCCAATCAAACCTTCAACGTGGTTGCCGCGTTGCGCAACCGCTTGCAATGAGGGCCGGGCCGATGAAGATGACTTTCAACCAGCGGCAAAACCAGCGCGGCATGGTGTTGCTGGTCAGTCTGGTGTTTCTGTTGCTGCTGACCTTGATCGGGCTATCGTCGATGCAGAGCGCCAACCTGCAGGAAAAAATGGCCGGCAGTGTCAGCCTGCGCAATCAGTCGTTCCAAACCGCCGAGGCGGCGTTGCGTATCGGCGAGAGTGCGGTGCAACTCGACAGTTATTCGCTGGCGGTGTGCGCCAGTACCACGCAATGTGCGCCGCCGGCGGAGTCTTCTGTGGTCAGCGCGGCGGGGTTCAATTCGACTTCCGGAGTTACGTGGATCGCTGCCGGTAACGGCTTTTATGGTGTGCAGAACATTGGCACCACCCTGACGGCGGTCAACGTGCCGAGCAACACTTCGGCGACGCTGTATCGAGTTACGGCAGTCGGCATCGCCGGTACTTCGCGCAGTGTGGTGGAGAGCGTCTATGCGAAGTATTAAGCGCTGCTGGACGTTATTGACCGGCATGCTGCTGAGCTTGTATCTGGCGGCACCGGCCTACGCGTTCACGCCGTCCGACTCGCCACTGTTGAGCGCTGCAGCGGTGCCGCCCAACGTGATGTTGCTGATCGATGATTCCGGCAGTATGAACAGCATTATTTATGCGGCAGGATTCGACCCCGGCGTTGATCGCACACCCGCCCGGCAGTGCAACGCGTTGCTCGGACTGTGCCTGAGTTCTACTGCCATCACTGGTGATTCGGTGTTTCTCTCGAGCCTGCCGACCTCGGGTTGTTCCGGTGGGGCCTATGCCTTTTACAACAACAGTATCGCGCCGCTATGCCTGAAACTGCCGGATCCGGTGGGTGGCGGCAACACCCGCTACACCGGGGACTACATCGCCTACGTTGTCGGGCTGGCGATCAACAACGGCACCCGCGACTTCACCAACGGGGCCATTCCCAACGACTATCGGATCAACGTCGCGCGCAATGTGTCCACCGCGCTGGTCACCAGCAACCGTACCTTGCGCATGGGCCTGTCGACCTTCAATCCGGCCACCAGTAACAATTCGGGCAATGGCGGATATATCGCGCGATCGATCAGCGACCTGTCCCCGGTCTCCGGCAGCGTGACCCAGGCGCAGGCCGACGCCAACTACAACGCGCTGATTTCTTCGATCAACGGTTTGAGCGCCGTGGCCAATACGCCGCTGGCAGAAACCTATTACGAAATCACCCGCTACATGCGTGGCATGGCGCCTTACTACAACAGTACGCCGGCGACCTACACCAGCCCGATACAGTACCGCTGCCAGAAGAACTACGGCGTGGTGATCACTGACGGTCTGCCGACCTACGACCGTACGTTTCCCACCAATGATCCGTTGGGTGGCAGTCGCCTGCCGAACTGGGACGGTATCAATAATGACGGCAACAACCTCAATGGCGATAACGAGGGTGACACGCTGTATCTGGATGACATTGCCAAATTCGCCTTCGACATCGACATGCGTTCCACGGGGACTGACGCCGCTGGCAAAAGCTGGAATGCCGTGGATTTTCCCAAACAGAACATGAACACCTACACCGTGGGTTTTACCGCCGACAACGACATGCTGTCGGACGCCGCCGCTTACGGGCAGGGCAGGTATTACCAAGCCACCGACAGCGCCGGTCTCAACACCGCGCTGTCCTCGGCGTTGAGCGACATCACTTCCAAGGCCGGTTCCGGCGGCAGCGGGGTCACCAGCGGTACCACGCTGGCCAGTGGCACCAGTTATTTCCAGACCAGCTACGATCCCAAGGACTGGCGCGGGACGATCAAGTCTTTCGGCTTCACCTCGGCCGGCGCGGTGAATACTTCGACAGCCCTGTGGACCACCGATACCACGATCGTGCCGGGCGCGACCGCTCCAACCTATCAATCGTGGAACACCTCCAGTAACGCCGCCGTCACCCTGGCCTATGGCAACTTTTCCGCAGCCCAACAGACGACGCTCAGCCAGAGCCTGCCCACCGGTATCAGCGGCAGCGATCTGGTGGAGTGGAGCAAGGGCACCAACAAGACCGGGCTGAAAGTGCGCAGCGTATTGCTCGGCGACATCATCAACTCGCCGCTGGTGCTGGCCTCGCCCAGCGACAAAACCGCCTCCGACCTTTCGGGTGACACCACCTACACCACGTACCTGACCACCAAAGCGGCGAACATGAATTCGAATCTGGTGGTGAATGCCAACGACGGTTTCGTCAACGTGATCAACTCGGCTAACGGCACCCGGCGTTATGCCTACATGCCGTCCAGCGTGTTGCCGTCGCTGCGGCTGATTGCCGACCCGGCTTACATCAATGGCGTCAGCCACAAGTTTCTGGTGGACGGTCAGGTCGGTGTGTATGACGCGCAAATCAACAGCGCCTGGAAAACCCTGGCCATCGGCGGTACCGGTGCTGGCGGCAAGACTTTCTATGCGCTGCAACTGTTCGACGCGTCGGCGGGCAATGTGCTCAATGCCCTGTGGGAAGTCAGTGCACCTGCCACGGCTAACACCGCCAACGCATTCAATGATCTGGGTTACGCCTATGCCCGGCCGGAAGTGGCACGCTTGGCCGATGGTCGCTGGGCGGCGTTCATTGCCAATGGTTATGGCAGCAGCTCCGGGGTGGCGGCGTTGTATGTGCTGGATGTGCGTGACGGATCGTTGATCAAGAAGATCGTGATCGACAGCACCGAAACCACCAATGGCCTGTCGTCGGTGAAGCTCAAGGTCAATTCTTCCAACGTGGTGCAGGCCGCTTACGGCGGTGATTTGAAAGGGCGCTTGTGGAAATTCGATCTGAGCGCGACATCGACCGACAGTTGGGGCGTGGCGTTTTCCGGTAAGCCGCTGTTCACCACGGCGGGCGGGGCGACTCAACCGATCACCGCGCAGCCGCTGCTGGCGGACAATTCGCTGGGGGGCAAACAGATCTTCGTCGGCACCGGCAAATTCAACGAGACCGCCGACAAGACCAACAAGGATCTGCAGGCATTTTATTCGGTGTGGGATGCCGACGGCGGTTCCGGGCAACTGACGGTCAGCAGCCTGCAGGCGCAGGCAGTGACTGGAGTGTTCTCCGGCAGCACCGGGCAGTTCATCACCACCAGCCAGAACGACACGACCTATCCGGCGGAGAAGGGCTGGTACCTGCCGTTGGTGTACAACAACGTGCTGACCGGCGAGCGGGTGATCAATCAGGCCAGTCTGGTGCTCGGACGCATCGTGTTTACCACCGCCAGTGTCGATACCACCGACCCGTGTGCCAGTTTCGGCACCGGCAAACTGGTCGAACTCGATGCGTTCAGCGGTAAGATGCTCAACTACGCGGTGCTCGACACCAACGCCGATGGCGTGGTCGACAGCAACGACACGATTTCCAGCGGCGTGGTGTTCACCGGCGGGATTCCGACCCTGAACGCCATCGTCAATGGCGCGACGCGCAAGATCGTCAACGATTCCAGTGGCACTGTCACCACACTGGTGGAAAAATCCGGCGGCGGCAGCCGGCGTATCATGTGGCGACAAATACAGTAAGTGAGAGTTTGAGGCATGCGCAGATTCAACCGAGGTTTCACCCTGATCGAAATCATGATCGTGATTGCGATCATCGGGATCATCATCACCATCGCCGCACCGAGCTACACCGAATACCTGAAAAAGGGCCGACGTGCCGAAGTGGTGTCGCTGCTCTCGGAGCAGGCGCAGAGCCTCGAACGCTTCTACACCAAAAACAACGTCTACACCGGCATCACCGGGCTGAGCACGGGCAATGATTTCTACACCATCACCCCGACGATCGCTGACCAGACCTTCCTGCTGACCGCCACCCGCAAGGCTGGCACTGCCATGGCCACCGACAAGTGCGGGGATTTCACCCTGACCAACACCGGCGTCAGAAGCATGAACAACGCTACCACCGGGCTGACCACCAAGGATTGCTGGGGCCGCTGAGGTACCTTCTTAAGGGCGCCTTTTTGCGCCCACTGTCTTTTTTACGGTTGGATCAAACATGACCAGGCAACAGCAAGTGGTGATTGTCGGTGGCGGGGTGATTGGCCTGCTGACCGCCTACAACCTCGCCTCCGAAGTGCGCAGCGTGGTGCTGCTGGATCGCTCGAACGTCGGCCAGGAATCGTCCTGGGCCGGCGGCGGTATCGTTTCGCCGCTGTACCCGTGGCGCTACAGCCCGGCAGTCACCGCGCTGGCGCATTGGTCGCAGGATTTTTATCCACAGCTGGGCGAGCGGCTGTTTGCCGATACCGGGGTTGATCCTGAAGTGCACACCACCGGCCTGTATTGGCTGGATCTGGAGGATGAAGCCGAGGCACTGGCCTGGGCCAAGCGGGAAAACCGTCCGCTGCGGGCTGTGGATATCTCGGCGGCGCACGATGCGGTGCCGGTGCTGGGCGGCGGGTTCTCCCGGGCGATCTACATGGCTGATGTGGCCAATGTGCGTAACCCGCGTCTGGTCAAATCATTGAAAGCCGCTTTGCTGGCGCTGCCGAACGTGACGATTCACGAGCAATGCGAAGTCAGCGGGTTTGTTCGCGAAGGCGAGCGGGTGGTTGGCGTCGAGACGTCCAAAGGCGTGATCCGTGGCGATCAGGTGGTGCTGACGGCCGGGGCATGGAGCGGTGATCTGCTCAAGACGCTGGACCTGACGCTGCCGGTGGAGCCGGTCAAGGGCCAGATGATTCTCTACAAATGCGCAGCGGATTTCCTGTCGAGCATGGTGCTGGCCAAGGGGCGTTATGCGATTCCGCGTCGCGACGGGCACATTCTGATCGGCAGTACGCTGGAGCACGAAGGCTACGACAAGACGCCGACCGATGTCGCGTTGCAGAGCCTCAAGGCTTCGGCCGTCGAGCTGCTGCCGGCGCTGGCGGAGGCCGAAGTGGTGGGGCACTGGGCCGGTTTGCGCCCGGGCTCGCCTGAGGGAATCCCGTATATCGGCCGCGTGCCGGGGTTTGAGGGGGTGTGGCTGAACTGCGGGCATTACCGCAATGGCCTGGTGCTGGCGCCGGCGTCGTGTCAGTTGTTTGCCGATATGATGTTGGGGCGTGCGCCGATTATCGATCCGGCGCCGTATGCGCCTGAAGGTCGCATTTAGTCAGATATTTCTCTGTAGCCTGGCAGATCGCTTTCGCGAGCAGGCTCGCTCCCACAGTTGATCTTTGTCGATCACAAAATCCAATGTGGGAGCGGGCTTGCTCGCGAAGGGGCCTCAATCCAGACCGAGTTTCTTCAGGCGATAACGCATCGACCGAAACGAAAGACTCAAACGCTGCGCCGCCGCTGTACGATTCCAGCGCGTTTCCTCCAGCGCCTGCAGGATCAGCTTGCGCTCGATGTTCTCCAGATAATCCTCAAGGTTGTCGATTTGCGTCAGGTCGGCAATACCGTCCTCGACTGCGCAATTGCCTTCGCTCAAGCGCAAATCCGCAGCCTCGATCACCTGGTTTTCGCACAGCGTGTGCGCGCGTTCGAGGACATTCTCCAGTTCTCGCACATTTCCGGGAAAACGATAACGCTTCAGTGCTTCAAGCGCTTGCGGGTGCAATTGGGCTGCCGGCTGGCCACTGTTGCTGGCCAGACGCTGGAGCATGTGCGTGGCCAGCACTTCGATGTCGTCGCGCCGTTCGCGCAGGGACGGCACCCGCAGTTCGATCACGTTCAACCGATAATACAGATCCTGACGGAAGCGCCCGGCGGCGACTTCCGCTTCCAGGTCTTTGTGCGTGGCGCACAGAATGCGCACATCGACCACGGTTTCCTGCTGGCCGCCGACGCTGCGCACGGCTTTTTCCTGAATCGCCCGCAGCAGCTTGACCTGCATCGACAGCGGCAGATCCGCCACTTCATCGAGAAGCAGGGTGCCGCCGTGCGCGGCCTGAAACAGCCCCGGTTTGTCGTCCACCGCGCCGGTGAAGCTGCCTTTGCGATGGCCAAAAAACTCGCTCTCCATCAGCTCTGAAGGGATCGCCCCGCAGTTGACCGGTATAAACGGCTGTTGCGCGCGCGGCCCTTGTTCGTGGATCAGCCGCGCGACCAGCTCTTTGCCGCTGCCCGATTCGCCGCTGATGTAGACCGGGGCCTGACTGCGCGCCAATTTGTCGATCTGTTTGCGAAGGTCGCGCATGGGCTGCGAGTCGCCGAGCAGGCGCCGATCTATCGACGATGCGACGCCACCCGCCGCTGGCATGCGCAACGCGGTGCTGACCAGTTCGCGCAGGCGCGTGAGATCAACCGGTTTGGTGAGGAAGTCGAAGGCTCCGGCCTTCAGTGCATTGATCGCGGTTTCCAGGCTGCCATAGGCGGTGATCATCGCCACCGGCAGTTGTGGATGACGTTGCTGGATGTGCTGCACCAGGTCCAGCCCCGTGCCGTCGGGCAGGCGCATGTCGGTCAGGCACAGGTCGAACGCATTGCGCTGCAACAGTGCCTGGGCTTCGCCGAGGTTGCGAGCACTGAAGGTGTCGAGTTTCATCCGTCCCAGGGTGATTTCCAGGAGTTCGCGGATATCCGGTTCGTCGTCGACGATGAGGATTTTTTGCCGTGGGCTCGTGTTCAACTTTGTTTCCGTCCGTGAGCAAAGGTGATGCGAAAGCAGCCGCCGCCTTGGCGTGGTTTGAAGTCTAGGCGCGCCTGGTTGCTTTCGCACAGCTCACGGGACAGATAAAGCCCAAGGCCGGTGCCCTGGCTGCTGGTGGTGAAGAACGGCTCGAACAGATGCGCCTGCTGATCGGACGGGACACCGGGGCCGTTGTCCTGCACTTCGAGCACCGCCAGCTGGCTGTCGGGGTCGACGAACAGCGCCAGCCAGACTTCGGCCTGCTGGTGCAGCAGGGCGCTGTGCCGCCAGCCGTTGCGTAACAGATTGTCGAGAATCTGCGTGAGCTGGTCGGGATCCATCAACGTGATGAAGTCCCCGGAATTGATCCGCAAATGAATCGACTGGCGCTCGCTCGCCTGCTCGCGGCTCTCGGCAACAAAGTGTTCCAGCCACGGTTTGAGATCCAGCCGTTGCGGAGCGCTTTGCTGGCGGCGCGACAGTTGTAGGACGTTTTCGATGACTCGGTTCATGCGCTGGGAGTGGTCTTGAATGATCTGCGTCAGACGCCGATCGGCGCTATCGAGTTCCTCGGACTCCGCCAATAGCTGCGCGGCATGACTGATGGCGCCCAGTGGATTGCGGATTTCATGGGAGATGCCGGCAGTCAGACGCCCCAGTGCGGCGAGTTTGAGCTGCTGGGCTTGCTGAGCGATTTGCGCCAGATCTTCGAGGAACACCAGGGTTTGCTGGTTGGGACTCTGGTCGAGGGCGATGAAGCTGGGTTGCAGTTCCAGGCCGTTGCCGGGGATCTTCAGGCTCTGCGGGCGCAGGGTCGGGTTGCTCAGCCACAGCTGCAGACGCTCGACCAATGCCGGCGAGTAGTCGCTGATCAAATGCCCTTCAAGATGCGACTGGGCCAACAGATTTTTCGCGCTGTGATTGGCCAGCTGTACCCGGCGCTGTTCGTCGAGCACCAGGATGCCGGTGCGCATGCGTTGCAGAATCAGGGCGTTGAGGGCTTCAAGACTGGTGACTTCGCTGGCACGCTGTTCGGCGAGATTTTCGCTGACTTCCAGACGCCGGATCAGGCCCTGGACCAGCAACGATGCGGCAAAACACAAAGCGCCGAGGGTCCCGGCTTGCAGATAGTCATTGGCGCTCAGGGGGTGACTGAAGCCCAGCAGAAAGCTGGAGCCGACAATGCCGAGTGCGCCGATGGCGGCAATCAGCAGGCCGATGCGCCGGCGCAGCAGGGTGTTGGCGATCGCCACCGAGACAATCAACAGGTTGCCGATGGCGCTGGCCACGCCGCCCGCCGCGTAGAACAGGCCGCACAGCAACAGCACATCGACCAAGGCCAGGGTGAACAACTGCGCCGGGCGGCGGGTGTTCTCCAGGAACACCACCAGCAGGATGTTCAGCACCAGATACAACCAACTGCCGCTGCGCAGCAGATCGTCGTCGGCTGACGTCAGCAGGCGGTTGTCCATGTTGCTGGAGATCAGCAGCACCAGCGTGATGCCGACGCTCAAACGGTAGAGATGATACAGGCGCAGCAGGCGCTGTGCCTGTTTACGGTCGGCGTTGGCGACCTCAGCGATCACTGGCACCCGGGCCTTGCTCAAGGTGAGCCTGGCTGCAATACCATTGTTGCTGAAGGTTCAGCGCGCGGTCGCGGGGCAGGTGCACGCCGCAGTGAGCGCAGCGCACCATCGGCGCGGCGTCTTGCTCGCGGGGCGATTGGGCAGACGAGGCGGGTGCCTTGAATTTGCGCCACAGCCATACCGCAGCGAAAATCAGGACAATCCAGAACAGTAAACGAAGCATGATGGGCGGCTTTTCGGCTAATGATTCGGCAGTTTAGCCAAGGCGCCGGCAAGCGCACAGACTATTAATGCGCAGCCATGAAAAAGGGAGATCCGCAGATCTCCCTTTTTTGTAACGCCCGGTGTGATCAGTCGAACACGCCGAAGGTCATGTAGCTGAACCACGAACGGTCATCGTTGTTGCCTTCAGCCTCGTGATGTTCTTCCTCGATCACGTCACCGTTTTCGTCTTTAGGCTTGAGCTCGTTCGGGATTGCGTCTTTCGCGTCCTGGAACTGCTTCTGCACGTCCTGGTTGGCGCGGGTTTCTCCCGGCGGCAGCGGTGGACGCGATTCGATCAGGCCCAGCGTCGCCTTGCTCAGGAACGAACGGTTGTCGGCTTCGGCGACCGATGGCACGAACTGACCGTCCTGCAGGCTTGGGTGGTTCGGGTAGTTGAGCTTCAGGGTTTCCAGGCTGGTGGCGGCCAGATCGTCCAGGTGCAGACGCTGGTAAGCCTCGGTCATCACCGCCAGGCCGTCGCCGACCGATGGGGTTTCCTGGAAGTTTTCCACTACATAACGGCCACGGTTGGCGGCGGCGACGTAGGCCTGACGAGTCAGGTAGTAGTCGGCTACGTGGATTTCGTAGGCCGCCAGCAGGTTGCGCAGGTAGATCATGCGCTGCTTGGCGTCCGGCGCGTAGCGGCTGTTCGGGTAGCGGCTGGTCAGCTGCGCGAACTCGTTGTACGAGTCGCGGGCAGCGCCGGGGTCACGCTTGGTCATGTCCAGCGGCAGGAAGCGCGCCAGCAGGCCGACGTCCTGGTCGAAAGAGGTCAGACCTTTCAAGTAGTACGCGTAATCCACGTTCGGATGCTGCGGATGCAAACGAATGAAACGCTCGGCGGCGGACTTTGCAGCTTCCGGCTCGGCGTTCTTGTAGTTGGCGTAGATCAACTCCAGCTGTGCCTGATCGGCGTAGCGACCGAACGGATAACGCGACTCCAGGGCCTTCAGCTTGGCTGTGGCGCTGGTGTAGCTGTTGTTGTCCAGGTCAGTCTGAGCCTGCTGATACAGCTCGGCTTCGCTGAGGTTTTCGTCTACGACTTCCTTCGATGAGCAAGCAGCGGTCAATGCGAGGATGGCGATCAGCAGCAGGTGTTTCACTTGCATGGCGGCTTGCGTCCCTATGACGGCCGCTGTCTTGGGCGGGGCCGTCCTGTTATGATGAGCGCCCCGTTGAAAAGCCTCGGGGCAAAAGACGCCGTATTTAACCACAAGCGCGCAGCCGAAACCAAAGGCTGTGCCGACGCCAGTCAGAGCATGTCCGATAAAATTGAACTTCGCGCAGAGGTGCCGTCCGATTTGGGCGGCCAACGCCTCGATCAAGTCGCCGCCCAACTCTTCGCTGAGCACTCACGCTCGCGCCTTTCCGCCTGGATCAAAGAAGGTCGCCTGACTGTGGACGGGGCGGTCATCCGCCCGCGCGACATCGTGCATGGCGGTGCCATTCTTGAGCTGACTGCCGAGCAGGAAGCCCAGGGCGAGTGGATCGCCCAGGACATCGAGCTCGACATCGTTTATGAAGACGACGACATCCTGGTGATCAACAAGCCTGCGGGCCTGGTGGTGCACCCGGCTGCCGGCCACGCTGATGGCACCTTGCTCAATGCCTTGCTGCACCACGTGCCGGACATCATCAATGTCCCGCGCGCCGGTATCGTGCACCGCCTGGACAAGGACACCACCGGTCTGATGGTGGTGGCCAAGACCATTCAGGCGCAGACCAAGCTCGTTGCCCAGTTGCAAAGCCGCAGTGTCAGCCGGATCTACGAGTGCATCGTGATCGGTGTCGTGACCGCCGGGGGCAAGATCAACGCCCCGATCGGCCGTCATGGTCAGCAGCGCCAGCGCATGGCAGTGATGGAAGGCGGCAAGCCGGCCGTCAGTCATTACCGCGTGCTGGAGCGTTTCCGGTCCCACACGCATGTGCGGGTCAAACTGGAAACCGGCCGGACCCACCAGATTCGTGTGCACATGTCGCACATCAACTTCCCGTTGGTCGGCGACCCGGCGTACGGCGGTCGTTTCCGCATTCCGCCTGCCGCGAACCCGACCATGGTCGAGTCGCTCAAGCACTTCCCGCGTCAGGCCCTGCACGCGCGCTTCCTTGAGCTGGATCATCCGACCACCGGTGAGCGCATGAGCTGGGAATCGCCGCTGCCGGAAGACTTCGTCTGGCTGCTGACCCTGCTCAAGCAGGATCGCGAGGCATTCGTCGGATGAACTGGCTGACGCCGGACTGGCCTGCGCCGGCCAGCGTCAGCGCCTGTGTCACCACCCGCGAGGGGGGTGTCAGCGAGGCGCCGTTCGACAGCCTCAATCTGGGCGATCATGTCGATGATCGCCCGGAAGCAGTCGCCGAGAATCGTCGGCGTCTGACCGAACACTTCTCGATAAAGCCTGCCTGGTTGCAGCAAGTACACGGGACTGCCGTGGCTCATGCTGATCCGGGCGTGGTTGCCACCGCCGATGCCAGTTGGACGGCGACTCCCGGGATTGCCTGCACGGCGATGACCGCAGATTGCCTGCCGGCGTTGTTCTGCAACCGTGCCGGTACTCGCGTCGCGGCGGCTCACGCTGGTTGGCGCGGTTTGGCGGCGGGCGTACTGGAAGCCACTCTCGATCATCTTGACACCGCTGCGGCGGACGTACTGGTCTGGCTCGGTCCGGCCATTGGCCCGAAGGCCTTTGAAGTCGGCCCGGAAGTCCGCGAAGTCTTCGTCAAGCAACTGCCGGCAGCGGCAGCAGCCTTCGTGCCCAGTCACAATGCTGGCAAGTTCATGGCTGATATCTATCTACTGGCGCGCCTGCGTCTGGCTGAACGCGGTGTCACTGCGGTTTATGGTGGCGGTTTCTGCACCGTGACCGACCCGCGCTTCTTTTCTTACCGCCGTGCGTCGCGCACTGGCCGTTTCGCCTCCCTTGTCTGGCTCACCCGCTAGACTTGCCTGACCTGAATCAACTCGCTGACGCTTGAATCTCCCAGAATCGACCGCATCTACAGTGGTATCTGGCAGGTTTCTTTATTCAGGATGGTTTTTAGGTCCGGCCTGCTCAAAAGGAAGGTGACCCATGCGTATAGACCGTTTAACCAGCAAATTACAGTTGGCGTTGTCCGACGCCCAATCTCTGGCCGTTGGCCACGATCATCCGGCCATCGAGCCGGCGCACTTGATGCAGGCGATGCTTGAACAGCAGGGTGGTTCGATCAAACCCCTGTTGATGCAAGTCGGCTTCGACGTCAACAGCCTGCGCAAAGAGCTGACCAAAGAGCTCGATCAATTACCGAAAATCCAGAACCCGACCGGCGACGTCAACATGTCGCAGGATCTGGCGCGTCTGCTCAATCAGGCGGATCGTCTGGCCCAGCAGAAGGGCGACCAGTTCATTTCCAGCGAACTGGTGCTGCTCGCCGCGATGGACGAGAACAGCAAGCTCGGCAAATTGCTGCTCGGCCAGGGCGTGAGCAAGAAAGCCCTGGAAAACGCGATCAACAACTTGCGCGGCGGTGAGGCGGTGAATGACGCCAACCACGAAGAGTCGCGTCAGGCGCTGGATAAATACACCGTCGACCTGACCAAGCGTGCCGAAGAAGGCAAGCTCGATCCGGTGATCGGCCGTGACGACGAAATTCGCCGCACCATTCAGGTTCTGCAGCGTCGCACCAAGAACAACCCGGTGCTGATCGGTGAACCTGGCGTGGGTAAAACCGCGATTGCCGAAGGTCTGGCCCAGCGCATCATCAACGGCGAAGTGCCGGACGGCCTCAAGGGCAAACGTCTGCTGTCGCTGGACATGGGCGCGCTGATTGCCGGTGCCAAGTATCGCGGTGAGTTCGAGGAACGCCTGAAAGCGCTGCTCAACGAACTGTCGAAGCAGGAAGGGCAGATCATTCTGTTCATCGACGAGCTGCACACCATGGTCGGCGCTGGTAAGGGCGAAGGCTCGATGGATGCCGGCAACATGCTTAAACCGGCACTGGCGCGCGGTGAGCTGCACTGCGTCGGCGCTACCACGCTTAACGAGTATCGCCAATATATAGAGAAGGATGCGGCCCTCGAACGGCGTTTCCAGAAAGTCCTGGTGGACGAGCCGAGCGAAGAAGACACCATCGCCATCCTGCGTGGCCTCAAGGAGCGTTACGAGGTTCACCATAAAGTGGCGATCACCGACGGCGCGATTATCGCCGCGGCCAAGCTCAGCCATCGCTACATCACTGACCGGCAGTTGCCGGACAAGGCCATCGACCTGATCGACGAGGCCGCCAGCCGTATCCGCATGGAGATCGACTCCAAGCCGGAAGTGCTGGATCGTCTGGAACGTCGTTTGATTCAGCTCAAGGTGGAATCCCAGGCGCTGAAGAAAGAAAGCGATGAAGCGGCGATGAAACGCCTGGAAAAACTCCAGGAAGAAATTGTCCGCCTCGAGCGTGAGTACTCGGATCTGGAAGAAATCTGGAACTCGGAAAAAGCCGAGGTTCAGGGTTCGGCGCAGATTCAGCAGAAGATCGAGCAGTCGCGTCAGGAGCTGGAAGCGGCGCGCCGTAAAGGCGACCTCAACCGCATGGCCGAATTGCAGTACGGGGTGATCCCGGATCTGGAACGCAGCCTGCAAATGGTCGATCAGCACGGCAAGAGCGAAAACCAGCTGCTGCGCAGCAAGGTGACCGAAGAGGAAATCGCCGAAGTCGTTTCGAAGTGGACCGGTATTCCGGTGTCGAAAATGCTCGAAGGCGAGCGCGACAAGCTGATGAAGATGGAAAGCCTGTTGCATCAGCGTGTGATTGGTCAGGACGAGGCGGTGGTCGCGGTCGCCAACGCGGTACGGCGCTCGCGTGCCGGACTGGCGGATCCGAATCGTCCGAGCGGCTCGTTCATGTTCCTCGGCCCGACCGGTGTCGGTAAAACCGAGCTGTGCAAGGCGCTGGCCGAATTCCTCTTTGATACCGAAGAGGCGATGGTGCGGATCGACATGTCCGAGTTCATGGAGAAACATTCCGTGGCGCGGCTGATCGGGGCGCCACCAGGCTATGTTGGCTACGAGGAGGGCGGTTACCTGACCGAAGCGGTGCGCCGCAAGCCTTACTCGGTGATCCTGCTGGACGAGGTCGAGAAAGCGCATCCGGATGTGTTCAACATCCTGCTACAGGTGCTGGAGGATGGGCGTCTGACCGACAGTCACGGGCGCACGGTGGATTTCCGCAATACCGTGATCGTCATGACCTCGAACCTCGGTTCGTCGCAGATCCAGGAACTGGTCGGTGACCGTGAGGCCCAGCGTGCAGCGGTGATGGACGCGCTGACGTCGCACTTCCGTCCCGAGTTCATCAACCGGGTCGACGAAGTGGTGATCTTCGAGCCACTGGCGCGGGATCAGATCGCGGGCATTACCGAGATCCAGTTGGGCCGTCTGCGCAGTCGTCTGGCCGAGCGCGAGCTGAAGCTGGAACTGAGTCCGGAAGCGATGGACAAGCTGATTGCCGTCGGGTACGACCCGGTTTATGGCGCACGTCCACTCAAACGTGCGATCCAGCGCTGGATCGAAAACCCGTTGGCGCAGTTGATCCTGTCGGGGCATTTCCTGCCGGGCGATACAGCAACCGGCAAGGTCGTGAACGACGAAATCGTTTTCGACTGAGCGGCAACGCCAATGAAATAAGGAAGGCCTCGCTTTGCGAGGCCTTTTTTTCGTTAGGCTGTTGAAGTCTAAGGAAAAGGCTTGTAAAGTGCGCCCCGCAGTCAGTCACCCGCAGCATCTCAGCTCACTGAGCTGAAATCTGAAATAAGTTGCAAATCATTAACTTGAAAGCGATTTAGGGGGTTGACAGAGGTGTTCTAGGTTGTAGAATAGCGCGCCTCAGACACACGAACGCAGCGATGCGAACGGAAGTCTAAGAGCTGTAAGTTTCACCGTTGTAAATTGAAATATGTAGTTCCGTGATAGCTCAGTCGGTAGAGCAAATGACTGTTAATCATTGGGTCCCAGGTTCGAGTCCTGGTCACGGAGCCAATTTCAAACCGGGGTATAGCGCAGTCCGGTAGCGCGCCTGCTTTGGGAGCAGGATGTCAGGAGTTCGAATCCCCTTACCCCGACCAT